>NZ_JBIWLX010000008.1:353037-461992 GCF_044766405.1 Streptomyces sp. NPDC102270
CGGCTCTGCGGGACGCGGTCGTGTCCGTGTCGTCAACCCTGTCCAGGGTTCGGGGTGACCCGCTGACGGGCCGGTCGGTGACGGCCGGTGTGGGCCGACGTGGCTGGGGTTGCCCACCGCTCTGCGGGACGCGGTCGTGTCCGTGTCGTCAACCCTGTCCAGGGTTCGGGGTGACCCGCTGACGGGCCGGTCGGTGACGGCCGGTGTGGGCCGACGCGGCTGGGGTTGCCCACCGCTCTGCGGGACGCGGTCGTGTCCGTGCCGTCAACCCCGTCCAGCGTTCGGGGTGACCCGCTGACGGGCCGGTCGGTGACGGCCGGTGTGGGCCGACGTGGCTGGGGTTGCCCACCGCTCTGCGGGGCGCGGTCGTGTCCGTGTCGTCAACCCTGTCCAGGGTTCGGGGTGACCCGCTGACGGGCCGGTCGGTGACGGCCGGTGTGGGCCGACGTGGCTGGGGTTGCCCACTGCTCTGCGGGACGCGGTCGTGTCCGTGTCGTCAACCCTGTCCAGGGCTCGGGGTGGCCAGGTCACGGGCCGGTCGGGGACCGCCGGTGTGGGCCGACGCGCCCGGGCTCTCCGTACGGATCGGCGGGACGCAACCGCGGCCCTGCCTCCGATCGCCCGGGGTTCGGAGTTACCGGTACTGCCACTACGGACCGACGTGGCCGGGATTGGACGTTCGTCCCGACCTCCCAGGGCGGACCGGGCTCACAATTCCGCGTACACCACCGTCGCGTCGTCGTGGGTCTTGCTGCGGCCGAGGTGTGTCCGGGGCTTCGCGTCCGCCCGCTCAAGCTCCCGGACGCGGTCCACCAGAGCCTGTGCCCCCTCCTTCCGGACGAAGGTGAAGCAGTCCGCCCAGCCGCCCTCGTGGAACTTCTCCACCCACCGGGCCGCCCCGTCCGTCAGCGCCAGCAGGGTGCGTACCGAGGACCGCGGCAGCACCCCCGTCACCGCGCGCCCCGCCACCGACGGATCCGCCGCCGCCGTGAAGAAGCCCCCCTCCTTGTTGCGCAGGTGGGCGTCGATCAGCGCGTCCGTGGCCAGGGAAGCGCGGGGGAGACGGGAGAGACGGTCGTCCAGCACCGCGGTGACCCTGCCGTCCGACGCCTCCACCAGCAGTGCCGAGTCCGACAGGACCAGGTACTCGACCGACTCCGGGGACCACCGCGCCATCACCACCGTCGCCTGCGGCGTACGCGGGTGAGAAAGGTCACAACCTTCACCATGTGTCTCAGCTGTGCGCGCGATGGCGCGGGACAGCACCTCGGCCGGCGGAACATCCATGAGCGAAACGGCCAGTTCGGTCAGCGCCCCGCCGAGCCGGGCCGTGAACCAGGGGACGGAATGCAGACAGCCGGTCGGACCGGTGGGCGGCGTGACACCGTCGAGGGCCACCAGTACGCCGCCCCGTCCGGACGCGGGGAGCGCGACGCTCGCGAAGTCCTCGTTGGGCCGCTGGACATCGCCGGGTTCCGAGACAAGTTCCGTACGCATTCGGCCAGTCTGCACGAGCCCTTCACAAGCTTCGCCAAAGCCTGGCAACGATCCCGGGATTGACGCAGTCGCGCAGGTCAGCCGCCAGGTTTGAGATGGAATGGCTACCCCCGGGCACGCGTGGTGGCGAATCCTGCCATCGGTCTTCGCCGGCGTCCAACCGGCCCGCCGCCCCGGGCTCGTGCGTGTGCCGCGGGAACTTGCCCGCCAACTCCCCTCCGGGGTTCACTCCTTCGGGTGGCGGCTCAGGCGATGGGCGACCACCGCCCACCGGCGCTGGGAGGGTCGGGAACCGTACCCCGGTGTGCACACCAGTTGACGGAGCGTCACCCCGGGCCCATGGGTATCACGAGTTCAGGAATGCGAGCAGCGGTGCAGAAGACGCGGCCTCGTCGCACAGGCAAGCAGACGGCCTCCGGCAACGGCGCGGAGCACACATCCGCCACGCCGGGCGCCCCCGGGACTCCTGTCGGCAAGGGCCGCCCCACCCACGTCCGCACCCGGCTGATTCTCGCCGCCGCCGTCGTGGCCGCCGCGATCGCCGGGGCCGGCGCCCCCTCCCTCGTCACCGCCTCCGAGGAACTCCACGACTCCCAGGACCTGGTGACGCTCGCCGAGCAGACCCAGGACGCCCTCGACCTCGCCCACGCGCTCGCCGACGAACGCGATGAGGTCACCCCCTACATCGCGGCCGGACGGCCCAGGGCGAAGGCACCCGGCGAGCAGTCGAGCGCCCGCGTCGACCGCCAGGCCGAGGAACTGCGCGCCGACAGCGACCTGTCCCCGACCCTGCGCGCCGACCTCGACGAGATCGCCGCCGTGCGACGCTCCGCGCTCACCGGCAGGACCACCGCCCTCGAGACGCACAACGCCTACTCCGCCGCCATCACCGAACTGCACCGCCTCGCCGAGGAACTGGCCGAGAAGATGCCGGCCAGCGCCGGCTCCGGCACCTACTCCCTCGCCGAGTTGGACTCCGCCGTACAGCAGGCCGCCGCCACCCGCGGACTGCTGCTCGCGGCGCTCGGCGTGCCGACCTCGACCGAGAGCGACTACGACCCGATCACCGGCCTGACCACCACCAGGAAGGTCTCCTCGGCCGCCGACACCAAGCAGCGTGACGCGCTCAGCGCCGCCGCCCAGCAGGCCCGGCTGCGCTCCGACGCGGCCCTCGCCGACTTCCGGGAGTCCGCGCCCGCTGCCGCCAGGGCGAGCTACGACTCCACGGTCACCGGCCCCGAGGTCAACTCGGCCGACAAGTACCTCGCCGCCCTCACCGACCAGCCCACCCTCACCGACGGCGAACTCGGCACGAGCACCAGCAAGGTCGACGCCGCCCTGTCCGCCCGCGTCGACCTCATGCGCGGCGCCGAGTCCGCGCTCTTCAACCGCCGGGTCAAGGCGCTGGAACAGCTGCGCGACGACGACGTCACCGCGCTGGAATTGCGGGTCGCGATCCTCGGTGCCCTGATGCTGCTGGCCGTCGGTATCACCACCGCCATGGCCCGCACCCTCACCCGGCCCCTGTCCGTGCTGCGCCGTGGCTCCGCCCGGCTCGCCGGGGCCGAGGACCCCGCGACCGAGGAAGCGGTCTCCTTCACCGGCCGCAACGACGAGTTCGCCCAGGTCGTCCGCTCCGTCAACACCCTGCACGCGCACGCCGTCGCGCTCGCGGAGCGGATCGCCACCCTGGAGTCCGACCGCAAGCACCTGGTCGGCCAGCGCCAGAAGATGGCGGACGCCCGCGAGCAGCTGAAGGAGGAACTCGCCGAGTCCGCAGCCCAGTTGGAGCGGCTGCGCACCACCATCGGCGCCACCTTCGTCAGCCTGGCGCTGCGCACCCTCGGCCTTGTCGAGCGGCAACTGGCCGTCATCGAGAGCCTGGAGGAGCGCGAGCAGGACCCGGAGCGCCTGGCGACCCTCTTCAAGCTCGACCACTTCGCCACGGTCATGCGCCGCCACAGCGAGAACCTCCTCGTCCTGGCCGGCACGGAACACGTGCAGCAGAGCGCCGGGCCGGTCCCGCTCGTCGACGTGGTCCGCGCCGCCGTCAGCGAGATCGAGCGCTACGAGCGCGTCCGCATCGCCGTCCTGCCGCCGCACGCCCACGTGGCCGGCTTCGCCGCGGACGACCTCTCGCACCTGCTGGCCGAACTGATGGAGAACGCGACCTCGTTCTCCCCGCCCGACCTGCCCGTCGAGGTCTCCGGCTGGCTCCTGGAGAGCGGCGAGGTCATGCTCTCCGTGCAGGACGAGGGCATCGGCATGACCGCCGAGCGGATGACCACCCTCAACTCCCGCCTCGCCGACTTCGATCCCGAGGCCGCCTACGAGTCGCGTGACGAGGGCGACGAGGGTCTGGGCCTCGGCCTGTACGTCGTGGCCCGCCTCGCCCACCGGCACGGCGTCCGCGTGCAGCTGCGCGAGCAGAAGCAGGGGGGTGTGGCCGCGGTGGTGGTCCTCCCCAAGCCGCTGCTCACCGCCGCGCCCGCGTCCGCCGTACCGGCCTCCGGTACCGGACCGGTCACCGGCGCGACCCACTCCTTCTCCCTCCCCGGCGCGGACGCGGAGGCCAACTCCAACGTCCTCAGCGGCCGTTCGGAGGGCGGCGACCCCCTTGTGGCGCTGGCCGAGAACGCCGTACGCGACGCAGAGGCGGAAACGGAGCCGGAGTCGAAGCCGGAGTCGCCCGCCGAGACGACGATGGAACTCCTGGCCCCGGTACCGGCGCAGGGAGAGCCGGACCTCGTACCGGACGAGCCGTCGGCACCGGAACCCGCGGCGGCCGCCGGTGAGGCCGAGACCGAACACACCCGCGCCGACGAGGAGCCCGTCACCGACAAGGGCCTTCCCAAGCGCACCCCCAGGATCACCGCACCCACCACCCCGGCCCCGCGCCGGCGCAACGCGTCCGTGGACGCCGACGCACTCCGCCGCAGGCTCGGCGGCTTCCACCGGGGGGCGGAAGCCGGTCACCGCGACGTGGCGGCGGAGATCAAGGAACAGACCGGCGAGACCCAGCTGCCGACCGCAGAACACCGCACACAACGCACCGCATCCGAAGAAGCCACGGGGGGCACAGCCGAGGAGGCAAGCAGTTGACCGCGCCCAGTACCTTCGGACTGAGTCGTGAAGCCCGCAATCTCCACTTCCTGCTGACCAACCTCGTCGAGGAGGTTCCCGGCGTCCAGTCCGTCGCCGTGGTCTCCTCCGACGGCCTGCTCCTGCTCTCCTCCGACGCCGAGCGCAACGCGGAGGCACGCGAGGCCCGGGACGGCAAACCCTCCGGCCCGCGAGGCTCCTCCGCCGACCTCGCGACCATCGTCTCCGGCATCGGCAGCCTCACCCTCGGCGCCGCGAAGCTCATGGACTTCGGCGCCACGAAGCACACCATGATCGCGATGGACGAGGGCAGTCTGTTCGTGATGTCGATCAGCGACGGCTCGCTGCTCGGTGTGCACGGCTCCGCGGACTGCGACATGAGCGTCGTGGCGTACCACATGGCCCTGTTCGTCGGCCGCGCCGGACACGTCCTGACCCCCGAACTCCGCAGCGAGCTACGGCAGTCGCTGGAGCACGACGCGGCAGGGAGCGCCCGATGACGAACAGGACCGAGCTCCCGGTCCGCGGCGGTGACCGCAAAGCCGCCCGGGTGCGCCCCTACTCGCTCACCGGCGGCCGGACCCGCTTCGGCCACGTCCTCCTGGTGGAGACGTTCGTGGCGAGCACGGCTGCCCTCGAAGCCGCCGAGGAGCGCAAGGAGCTCACCAACGGCGGGCTGCGGTCGGTCATGCCGGAGCTGCGGGCCATCGTCGAACTGTGCCGCCGGATGCGCACGGTGGCCGAGATCGCCGCGCTCCTGAGGATGCCGCTCGGCGTGGTCCGGGTGCTTCTCAGCGACCTCGCGGACCAGGGAAAGATCCGTGTGTACGGCACCGGGACCGGTCACGGTACGGGCCGTCCCGACCGCGCTCTGCTGGAAAGGGTGCTGAGTGGACTCCGTCGTCTCTGACGCCGCCGCCTCCCAGGCGTTCGGCGTCACCCCGTTCGTCGATGTCGAGACGGACGACAACCTCAGGTCCTGGCAGACGGACCGCACCCGGGCCCCCATCGCCACGAAGATAGTCGTGGCCGGCGGCTTCGGCGTCGGCAAGACCACCCTCGTCGGCACCGTCTCGGAGATCGAGCCCCTCCAGACGGAGGCGCTGATGACCGAGGCCAGCGAGCAGGTCGACGACCTCACCGGCACCCCGGAGAAGGTCACCACCACCGTGGCCATGGACTACGGCCGCATCACGCTCGACGACGACCTGGTCCTGTACCTGTTCGGCACGCCGGGCCAGGAGCGGTTCTGGTTCATGTGGGACGACCTGGTGCGTGGCGCGATCGGCGCGGTGGTCCTCGCCGACACCAGGCGGTTGAAGGACTGCTTTCCGGCACTGGACTACTTCGACGGCTGCGGGATGCCCTACGTCGTCGCGGTCAACCACTTCGACGGCAGTGATCGCTTCGAACCGGAGGATGTGCGGGAGGCGTTGACCATCCCCGCCCACATACCTGTCATGATCATGGACGCGCGGCGGAAGATCTCGGTGATCGAGACGCTCCTGTCCCTGGTCGGCCACGCACTGGACGTCACCCCCGAGTAGGAGAACAGCACCCGCATGCGGAAGATACTCGTCGTCGGAGCCGGACAGTCCGGACTCCAGCTCGCCCTCGGCCTCCAGTCGCACGGGTACGAGGTCACCCTGATGTCCAACCGGACGGCGGACGAGATCCGCTCCGGCCGGGTCATGTCGACGCAGTGCATGTTCCACACGGCACTCCAGCACGAGCGCGATCTCCAGCTGAACTTCTGGGAGTCCCAGGCCCCGAAGATCGAAGGACTCGGCGTCTCGGTGGCGGCTCCCGGCTCGTTCGACCCGGGACCCTCGCAGCGCGCGATCGACTGGCTGGGCAGGCTCGACGGATACGCGCAGTCGGTCGACCAGCGCGTGAAGATGGCCGGCTGGATGGAGACCTTCGCCCAGCGCGGCGGCCAGCTCGTCATCCACGGCGCGGCCGTCGGCGACCTCGACTACTTCTCCCGTACGTACGACCTCGTGCTGGTCTCGGCCGGCAAGGGCGAGCTGGTCTCCATGTTCGCGAGGGACCCGGAGCGCTCCCCGTACCGCGAGCCGCAGCGCGCGCTCGCCGTCTCCTACGTCCACGGCCTGGGCCCGCGCCCCGAGCACCCGGACACCGAGGCCGTGCGCTGCAACCTGGTCCCCGGTGTCGGTGAACTGTTCGTCATGCCGACTCTCACCACCTCAGGGCGCGCCGACATCCTCTTCTGGGAGGGCATACCCGGCGGCCCGCTCGACGTCTTCAACGGCGTGAAGGACCCGGCGGAACACCTCTCCCTGACCCTGGAACTCATGGAGACGTTCCTGCCCTGGGAGTACGCGCGCGCCACGAACGTCGAACTCACGGACGCCGGTGGCACGCTGGCCGGCCGCTACGCGCCCACCGTGCGCAATCCGATAGGCCGCCTGCCCGGTGGGGGACTGGTCCTGGGCGTGGCCGACGTCGTCGTCGCCAACGACCCGATCACCGGGCAGGGCTCCAACTCCGCGTCCAAGTGCGCGGCCGCCTATCTCGCGTCGATCCTCGACCGGGGCGAGAAGGAGTTCGACGAGGAGTGGATGCGGGCGACGTTCGAGCGGTACTGGGCCACCGCCCAGCACGTCACCAAGTGGACGAACGCGATGCTCGCGCCGCCGCCGGAGCACGTCCTGAACCTGATCGGGGCGGCCGGACAGCTGCAGCCGGTCGCCGACCGCTTCGCCAACGCCTTCAACGACCCGGCCGACTTCGAGAACTTCTTCTACGAGCCGGAGAAGACACAGGTCTACCTCGCCTCGGTCGCGGGCGCCTGACCGGCGCCGTCCGGACGTACGGCCCCGAGCAGCGGGTGGGACGCGAGCGGGGACACCTTGATCTTCTCGCCCGTCCTCGGGGCCTCGATGACCTCGCCGCGGCCCACGTACAGCGCCACATGCGTGGCCCCGGGGAAGTAGAGGACGAGGTCGCCCGGCCGCAGGTCCTTCAGCGGGATCCTCGGCAGCCGGGCCCACTGCTCCTGGCTGGTCCTCGGGATCGGGGTGCCGGCATGCGCCCAGGCCCGCGAGGTCAGCCCCGAGCAGTCGTACGTCCTCGGGCCCTCGGCGCCCCATTCGTACGGCTTCCCGAGCTGGCGCCGGGCGTACTCCAGGGCCTTCTCGCCCTTCGGGGTAGGCCCGCGGTTGTCGTCGCCGAGGGCACCGGAGGTGGTCAGCTCCCGCTGCGCCTCCTCAACCCCCTTCTCCTCGAACTCGGCAAGCCGGGTGAGCTGTTCGGCGGTGAGGGA
This sequence comes from Streptomyces sp. NPDC102270, assembly GCF_044766405.1. NCBI lineage: Bacteria > Bacillati > Actinomycetota > Actinomycetes > Kitasatosporales > Streptomycetaceae > Streptomyces > Streptomyces sp. NPDC102270. The sequence goes on from NZ_JBIWLX010000008.1 coordinate 360,923, forward strand.
GGCGAGCAGATCCTCCACGCCGGCGAGCTTGCCCCGTACGTCGTCCCGCTCCTTCTTCTGCCGGTCGGCGAGCGTGAGCTGGTCGTCGAGCGCCTTGCGCGCCTTGCGGGCCAGGTCGTCGGCGCGGTGCTCGGTGCCGGTCAGACGGCCCACCGTGCCGGCCCGGTCCCGCGCCATCCGGCCGACCACATGTCCCTGTTCGAGAGCGTGCTGGGGGTCGCGGGCGAGCAGGAGGCGGACGTACGCCGAGAGGTCGGTGCTGCTGTTCTGGTACTGCTGGCGGGCCAGCCGCCCCGCGGCACCCCGGCTGTCGTGCAGCGACAGCCGGGCCTTGGAGAGCGCGGCGTCCAGCCGGCTCACCTCGGCGCGTTTCTCCTTCAGCTTCTCCTCGGTGGCGTTGTAGGACTCGGTGGCCTCCTCGGCCTCCCGGTACAGCCGCTGAAGGTCCGTCAGCAGCTCGGCGACGGAACGCTCACGCGGTTCCGGCTCCGGTACGGCCGTCGCGGGCGCCGGTGCGAGGGCGGTGCCGGCCGCCACCGCCGCCGTACACACCAGACGCAGAAGTCTTCCTGACATGCCATCACCTCCCGTGCGGAGCAGCCCCTCTGTTCCGCACGGTGAGCATCAGACGGGGTCGGCGTCCTCGCGCGCCGGGTGGGCGGTTCGGCGCAACCTCGTCACCCGTCGGTGTCAGCCGGCTTGTCGGGCTGGGGTTTGTCGGGCTTGGACCACGGCCACTTCAGCCGGTTGTCCGCCTTCCCCTCCGGGTCGTACGCGTACTTCCACCCCTTCTGGATCCCCAGCCTGCTGTGACTCCTGGGCACCCGGCGGTAGACCAGCACGGTGGCCGGGCCGCCGGTCGCGTCGGGGACGGGGATGCGGTACGTCTTCGGCGGATGACCGGTCGGCCCCAGCAGCACGGGCAGTACCCGGCCGTCCATGGGACCGCCCTCGAAGGGGGTGTCTTCGCTCTTCACGGCAACCAGTGTCAGGCATCCATCGCGAGGGCCGTGACCAGCGCGGCGGTCTGCGGATCACGGTTCGCGGTCACGGAGAGCACGGCGACGAACTGCTCGACCAGCCAGTCGCGCAGTTCCCCGACGGGGGGCTGCTTGTTCTCGTCGAGCCAGATCAGGGAGGCCGCCTCCACCGCGGTGATCCACATCCGCACGGTCATGCGCAGCCGCAGGCCGGGCTCGGTGACGCCGAGGTGGCTGAGGATGTGCTCGGCGGCGGCCCGTCGTACGCCGTCGACGATGGCGGTGGTCCGGGACGTCTCGACGACACTGCCGCCCTGCAGCAGGGCGCTGAAGCCGGCGTCGTGCTCGTCGACGAAGGCGAGGTAGCGGTCCAGGGCGCGGGAGAGGCGGACGAGGAGGGGGCCGTCCAGGGGTTCGTCGAAGCACTGCTCCAGTTCGTCGGCGGCGGACCGGAGCGCGGCCTCGTACAGCTGCTGCTTACCGCCGGGGAAGTACCGGTAGACGAGGGGACGGGAGACTCCGGCCGCCTCGGCCACGTCGTCGAGGGAGACCTCCTCGGGGGCGCGGTGCGCGAAGAGGGTCAGGGCGGCTTCGAGAAGCTGGCTCCGGCGCTCCTCGACACTCAGCCGACGGTAAGCGGGAGCGGATGGGGTCATGCCTCGAAGGGTAGTCGGCCGTCTGCGAGTCCGTTGTGGCTGGTCGCACGCAGTTCCCCGCGCCCCTGGGTGGGTGCGGTCAGACATGCGCATGTACCCACCTCTTCAGGGCCCCGGCCCGCAGCCGACCGTCAAGCCAGCAGCCCCGACGACCTCCACAGCCGACGCCCCACACCCCGCAGCACCCCGATGTCGTCCAGGAAGTCCGTCAACCTCTTCGCACCGGTCTGCATGACCTCCCGTCGATGCCCGCTCGCCTTCACCTGCGCGAGAGCCTCCCGCTGGTCCAGGCCGACGTTCGTGTACACCTCCGGATTCACGAATGCCACGGAGAACACCCGCGCGAACTCCCCGGACGTGACCCGCGTGAACTCCTGCGACCACCGGGGAGCGGAGACCATCTGCCGCCGCAGCTCCTCCCGGGCGTAGCGCACATGCCGGGCCTCCTCCACCACATGGATCCGCGTCACGCCCCTGATCAGCGGCTGCACCCGCTCGTCCGGGAACGTCAGCCGCTGCATCCAGTCGAGAATCTCCTCACCGAGCAGCGTCGCCGTGAAGGACCCCGGGGTCGTGGAGATCGTCTTGAACAGCCGCCCGAGCTGCTGATGGGCCCGGCTCACCGGATACCAGGGCGTCCCGCCCCGGGTGATCAGCCGCGCGAACATCTTGGAGTGCCGGCACTCGTCCTCGATCTCGGTGAGCGCGTACCGCACATGCGCGCTCGTGGCCGCCTTGTCGTAGATATGACGGCACAGCAGCTGCATGAGGATGATCTCGAACCAGATCCCCAGCGAGGCCAGCGCCGCGGCCTCGTGCTGGGAGAGCAGGATCCGCTGCTCCTCGCTCATCCGCTTCCACATCGGGGTGTCGTAGAGCGAGACCAGTTCCGGCGGCCAGAACCACAGGCCCTCCTCGAAGGGCGCGTCCCAGTCCAGTTCCTCGTCCGGATCGAAGGAGTGCTTCGCGGAGGAGTCGAGCAGCCGCTCGGCGACCTGCTCCCGGTCCTTGAGCAGGCCGAGGGCGTCGCGCAGCCCTTCGAGCGCGTCGACTTCTGTCAGACTCGTCATGGCTCTTATGAGACTGCCTGTCAGCAAGGCCGTCAATCCCTTGCGCACGACTTGTTGACCCGGCGTCTACGAAGGGGCAGCCTGCGGAACATGCCGACTTTCGACCTGCACACCACGGACCCCGGGGACCCCCACTGGCAGGTACCGGCGACGGGCAAGGCCCGGTTCAGCTGGGAGGCCATGTTTGTTGGCCAAAAGAATGGCTCCGGCCGCGACCGCCTCCTCGCCCTCTACCAGAAGGGCAAGGACAAGCAGTGGGACGGGCAGAAGCGCATCGACTGGGACCTCGAAGTCGATCCCCACGACCCCCTCGGCACCCCCGACGAGGCCATCTCCGTCTACGGCACCAAGTACTGGGCGAAGTTCACCGACCAGGACAAGGGAGAGCTCCGCAAGCACCTCGCCTCCTGGCAGTTCAGCCAGTTCCTGCACGGTGAGCAGGGCGCGATGGTGTGCGCCGCGCGGATCGTGGAGTCCGTGCCCGACCTCGACGCCAAGCTGTACTCGGCGACCCAGGTGATGGACGAGGCGCGGCACGCGGAGATCTACGGCCGTTTCCTCCACGAGAAGATCGGGATGCTGTACCCGATCAACGACAGCCTCCGGTCCCTGCTGGGCGACACGCTGAGCGACTCGCGTTGGGACATGCCCTACCTCGGCATGCAGGTCCTCATCGAGGGCCTCGCGCTGGCCGCCTTCGGCATGATCCGCGACACCACCGACAAGCCCCTGCCCAAGCAGATCCTCGCCTACGTCATGCAGGACGAGGCCCGGCACGTGGCCTTCGGCCGGATGGCCCTGCGCGACTACTACAAGCAGCTCTCCGACGCCGAACTGCGCGAGCGCGAGGAGTTCGTCATCGAGGGCTGCTACCTGATGCGCGACCGCCTGCGCGGAGTCGAGGTCCTGGAGAACTTCGGCATCCCGAAGGCGGAGGCCGAGGAGTACGCCGAACGGTCCGAATTCCTCGCCCTGTTCCGCCGGTTGCTCTTCTCCCGGATCGTCCCCTGCGTCAAGGACATCGGCCTGTGGGGCAAGCGCCTCCAGCAGGCCTACGTCGACATGGGCGTCTTCGAGATGGGCAACTCCAACCTCGACCTCCTCATGGCCCAGGACGAGGAGATCGCCGAGAAACTGGACGCGGAGCGCTTCGTGGCGGAGGAGCGGGAGCGGGTCGCGGAGGTGAGTGAAGCCATCGAGGAGGGGGCCGCTCACATGGAGTAACGTACTGACGTGTCCACGCCTACGCCGCCCCAGTCTCCCTACGGGGCGCCACATCCCTACGCCCCCCAGAACCCGTACGGCCCCCAGAACCCGTACGGCCAGCAGCCCCCTCAGGGCCCCTATGCCGCCGGCCCGTACGGACAGCCGCAGCCGCAGCCCGTCGGCTACGGCTGGGGGGTGCCCCCGCTGGCCCCGCCGCCCCCGCCGAAGCGGCGGCTCGGGCTCGTGTTCGGCATTCTCGGTGGATTCGTCGCCGTGAGCGTGGTGGGGTTCGCCATGTACGGCTCGAAGCTGGCCGACGTCGGCTTCCCGGAGGCCGAGTACCGGCTCTCGCTCCCCAAGACGCTGGTGGACAACCGCTACGAACTCACTCGGGACGTCTCCGATTCCGAGGGCCGAAAGCTCAAGGAACAGGCCGCCGGTAGCTGGGACGTCAAACTCGCGGGTGTCGCGTACGGGCATTACAGCCCTGGTGGTGACGAGGCGAAGGGTGACCTGGTGGTGATGGGTCTGTACGGCCGGTTCAAGGACCCCGAGTGGAGCCGGAACGACATGATGAAGGGCGGCGGGGACGGAGAAGGCGCGGAAGTCGTCGTGCCTCCGAAGGACTTCCACCCGGCCGGTTCCGGCGGCATCACGATCACCTGCGAGGTCAGCACCCGGACTGACAGCGGTGTGAAGGTGACGCTCCCGCTCTGTGGCTGGGTCGATGCCAACACGTCGGGATCGGTGTTCGAGGTGACGAACACCGCGACCACGGACGACCCCTCGGACGTGGACCTCGACAAGCTGGCCGCGACCACCCTCCGGATCCGCTCGGAGATGCGGAAGCCGGTCTAGACCGAGCAGCCCAGGTCGTCCGGGATCTCCAGGGCCGTCACCGGCTGCGCCCCCTGCGGCGGGTGCGGCGTCCGGAGCGTGAAGGCGTACGGCGTCGGGCCGTTGGCGCGCAGGTGCAGCAGCCGGGACTCGGCCTCGGCGACCGTGGGGCGGTGGCCGGCCGGGACCCACCACAGGGCCACCATCGCCTCCTGGACCCGCTCGAAGAACTCCCTGCGGCGGGCGAGCATCGCACGGTGCCGGCCCTGGTACATGTACGTCGTCAGCGCGTCGGCGTCCCGCCACACCGACATGTTGATGATCAGCCACTTGTCGCCGAAGACGGCGATGTCCGTCGCGTCGCCGGACTCGTCCTCCAGTCGCCAGACAAAGCCGTCGGCGGCGTCCGCGTCGGCGTTCACGGGGTCGAGGTTGTCGACGAAGTCCTTCAACTGTGCGGAGTCCAGCGGGGCTTTGAGACGGCCGATGTTCACCTGGGCGAGTTGGTGGGCGGTGGCGTCAATCATGGACCGAACGGTAGGTCGGTCCATCGGTGGGCTTCAACCCCCGTCTCACTCCTTGGAGTTGAGCACCGCCTCCATCACCGCCCGCGCGATCGGCGCCGCCACCCCGCCCCCGGTGATGTCCCCCCGGTCCGCCGACGCGTCCTCCACCACCACCGCCACCGCGACCTTCGGCTCCATGTCCCGCTCGCCCTGCGCCCATGCCACGAACCAGGCGTACGGCACCCCGGCGTTGCCGATGCCGTGCTGGGCGGTGCCGGTCTTGCCGCCGACGATGGCGCCGGGAATGGCCGCGTTGGTGCCGGTGCCCTCGCTCACCACCTGGGTCATGAGTTCCTTCAGCACCGCGGCCGTCGCCGGGTACATCGCCTGCCGCAGCGGACGCGGGCCCGCCGTGTCCACGATGCTGCCGCCGGCGGTGGTGGTCCGCTCCACGAGGTAGGGCGTGCGGATCTGCCCGCCGTTGGCGACGGCCGCCGAGACCATCGCCATCTGGAGCGGGGTCGCGCGGGTGTTGTACTGGCCGATCGACGACAGGGCCAGCTGTGCCCGGTCGACGGTCGGGTCGAAGGTGCTGCGGACCACCGAGAAGGGGATGCGCAGGGAGTTGTCGTTGAAGCCGAAGGCGCGTGCGGTGGCCGTCATGTGACGTACCCCCACGTCCACCCCGAGCTTCGCGAACACCGTGTTGCACGACCACCGGAAGGCCTCCCGCAGGGACAGGTCCTCGCAGCCGTCGGACTCGTTGCTGAGCGAGGTGGTGGTGCCGGGCAGGGTGTAGGGCACCGGCGAGTCGGTCGCCGCGTCCACATCCGTGACCACACCCGCGTCCAGCGCGGCCGCCGCGGTGACCACCTTGAACGTCGAACCCGGCGGATAGGTCTGCCGTACCGCCCGGTTGAGCATCGGCTTGTCCGGATTGCTGTTGAGCCACGTCCAGGACCGGCCCACCCGGGGGTCGTTGCCCGACAGCACCCCCGGGTCGTACGACGGCGAGGACACCAGCGCCAGGATGCGTCCCGTCGCCGGGTCCAGGGCGGCCACCGCGCCCTTGCGCCCGGCGAGCCCGCGGAAGGCCGCCTCCTGCGCGGCCCCGTTCAGCGTCGTGACGACGTTCCCGCCCGGCGTGCGTCGCCTCGTGAAGTCGTTCCACAGCGGGAACGGCGTCAGCAGCGGGTCCGAGCCGGACAGGACCGCGTCCTCGGTGTGCTCCAGGAGGGTCGTGCCGTACTCCTGCGAGGCGAAGCCGGTGACCGGCGCGTACAACGGCCCGTTCGCGTAGGTCCGTTCATAGCGCAGCTGCTCCCCGGTGTCCCGGGATCCGGTGACCGGACGCCCGCCGACCAGGATGTCGCCGCGTTCCCGGCCGTAACGGGCGATGTTCTCGCGGCGGTTGGCGGGGTTCGCGTCGTGCGCGTCGGCCTGGAAGAGCTGGACGCGGGTCGCGTTGACGAGGAGTGCCATGAGCAGCAGGGCGCAGAAGCGGGCGGCGTGCCGGATGTAGCGGCTCATGCCGGGGGCCGGCGTTGTCACGGGGTCTCCTTCCCGTCGTACTGGCGGCGGGCCGAGTCGCTCACCCGGATCAGCAGGGCGACGATCGCCCAGTTGGTGACGACCGACGAGCCGCCCTGCGCGAGGAACGGCATCGCCATGCCGGTGAGCGGGATCAGTCCGCCGACCCCGCCGGCGATCACGAACACCTGGAGCGCGACGATCGAGGCGAGGCCGGTCGCCAGGAGTCGTCCGAAGGGGTCTCGCAGGGCGAGGCCGGCCCGGTAGCCGCGCTCCACGAGAAGGGCGTACAGCAGGAAGATCGCGGACAGGCCGGCCAGGCCCAACTCCTCGCCGGCCGTCGCCAGGATGAAGTCGGACTTCACGGCGAAGCCGATCAGGACGGAGTGGCCGAGCCCGAGCCCGGTGCCGAGGACACCGCCCGCCGCGAAGGCGAACAGGGACTGCGCGAGCTGGTTCGGCCCCTGGCCCGCCGCGATCGACGCGAACGGATGCAGCCAGTCCTGCACCCTGCTGTGCACATGCGGTTCCAGCCAGCCCACGGCGAAGGCGCCGACGGTGGCCAGCAGCAGGCCCAGCGCGATCCAGCCGGTGAGCCCGGTGGCGACGTACAGCAGGACGACGAACAGCCCGAAGAACAGCAGCGAGGTGCCGAGGTCCCGCTCCAGGACCAGGACCCCGACGCTGATCAGCCAGATGGCGAGCACCGGGCCCAGCACCCGGCCGGTGGGCAGCTGAAGCCCCCAGAACCGCCTCCCCGCGAACGCCAGCGCATTCCGGTTGGCGGCGAGGTACGCGGCGAAGAACACCGCGAGGAGCACCTTCGCGAACTCGCCCGGCTGGATGGAGAACCCGGCGACCCTGATCCAGATGCGGGCGCCGTTCACGGAGGGGAACAGGATCGGGAGGATCAGCAGGGCGAGCGCGGCGGCGACACAGACGTAGGCGTACCGCTGGAGCACGCGGTGGTCGCGCAGTATCAGGACGACCCCGATGAACAGGGCCACCCCGACCGTGGACCACACGAGTTGGGTCGGGGCCGCGCGGTCGCCGGGTGTCTCCAGGTCGAGGCGGTAGATCAGCACCAGGCCCAGGCCGTTGAGCAGCACGCCGATGGGCAGCAGGAGCGGATCGGCGTACGGCGCCCTCAGGCGCACCGCCAGATGGGCGAGGAGCGCGAGCACACCGAGCCCGGCGCCGTAACCGGCGGCGCCGGGCGGGAGGGTGCCGTTCCTGGCGAGGCCGACAGCGCAGTAGCCGTACACGGACAGCAGGACGGCGAGGACGATGAGGGCCAGTTCGATGCCGCGGCGCCGGGGCAGGCGTACCGCGCGAGCGGAGGGGTCCGCGGGGGCCACGGTGGTTCCGGCCTTGGTCATGTCCGGAACTTACCCAAATAGGACGTGATGTCTGCCTAGATTGACCGGGATGTCAGCACCAGCGTGGCGCCGGGCCGATGGTCCTGATGTACCGGGCCGCGCCCCAGGCCCAGGTGCCGTCCGTGAGGAGGTACCACTGGGGGTTGCCCTGGACGCTCTGGCCCCTGGTCTGACAGAAGATGGAGACGACCTCCCCCCGGTCGGCCCAACGGATGATCTGCCCGCCCCGGTTCGGCGCACTGCGCAGCGCCAGCGAACTGGCCGTCACGACCCCCCTGGACAGACGCGAGTTCTGGCCTTGGCTTGGGTTCTGGGTCTGGCCTTGCCCCTGGCCTTGGCCCTGCGCCTGGCCTACGCCCTGGCTCTGCCCCTGGCCCTGGCCCTGCGCCTGGCCCTGACTCTGTCCCTGGCCCTGGCCCTGGTTCTGTTGGGTTCCCGCGTCGCTGTGCGGGTCGGTGCCCCAGTCGTCGTCGGCGACTGCCGGCGTGGTGAGGGCGGTGACGGCGAGGGCGCCGGCGGCGACGGCTATGGAGAAGCGGGAGCGCAGGGACATGGGGGGCCTCCGTGACGGGGGTGGCGAACCTGACTAATCGCCACGTTAGGAGCGCCGCGCCCGGGCCGCCTTTCAAGCTGGGCCATAGGAGATGCCGTTCGGGGGCGCCGATCGGCTACCGCAACGCCAACGTGGCGACCGCCCCACCGTCATCCGCGTTCGAGAACGAGAGCCGGGCCCCGAGAACCTCCGCCTGCCCCACGGCGATGGTCAGCCCCAGCCCGTGGCCCCGCGCCCCGCCCTCCGTGCGGAACCGCTGCGGACCGTGCTCGACGAGGTACTCCGGAAACCCGTCCCCGTGGTCCCGGACGCTTACCACGGTCCCGTCCACCGTCAGCGTCACCGGCCCCCGGCCGTGGCGATGCGCGTTGGCCACGAGATTCCCCAGCACCCGCTCCAGCCGCCGCCGGTCCGTCTCCACGGCCACATCCCGCAGGACGACCACCCCGGTATCGGTTCCCGACGCCCGCACCACCCGCTGGGCCACCGTGGCCAGACGTTCCGTGTCCAGCTCCACCGTCTCCCGGCCCGTGTCCAGCCGGGAGATCTCCAGGAGGTCCTCCGTCAGCGTCCGCAGCGCGGCCACCCGGTCCCGCACCAGCTCGGTCGGCCGCCCCGGCGGCAACAACTCGGCCGCCGCGTGCAGCCCCGTCAACGGCGTCCGCAGCTCATGGGCCACATCCGCGGTGAACCGCTGCTCGCTCAGCAGCTTGCCCTGCAACGACCCCGCCATGGAGTCCAGCGCGGCGGCCACCGCGGCCACCTCGTCCTGTGGTCGCGACGGATCCTTCGTCCGCGGATCGCCGACCCGCGCGTCGAGGTCGCCCGCGGTGATCCGCCGGGCCACCCGAGCGGTCGTGTGCAGCCGCTTCGTCACCCGGGTGACGGCGAACGCCCCCACCAGCAGCGTCGCCGTGATCGCCAGCGCCGACGACCACAGGATCGCCCGGTCGAGGCCCGCGATCGTCCGTGCGCCCTGCGAGTAGTCGACCTCCACGGCCAGTGCCCGGTTCCCGTCCACCGGTCCCGCCGCCCACATCGTGGGACGGCCGCGGTGCTCGCCGACCATCGTGCCGCGGTCCCCGGCCACCGCCAGTGTCCGCAGCGACCCCGGCAGGTCCGGTGGATCCACGCCCGCGTCCCACGTCAGCGTGTCCCCGGCCTCGTACGCCTCGGTCGCCTCCTTCAGCCGGCTCAGCGCCAGGCCACGGGCCTCGCCGACGGTCTGGTTCCTCACCGAGACGTGCACGAGGACACCGAGCAGCGCGGCGAGGGCGCAGCACATCACCGTGATGAAGACGGCGGCCTTCACGGCCAGCGTGCCGGACCAGCGGGGCAGTGCGAGCCTCATCGCGAGCTCGCGGACGGGCCGGGCACCGGGCTCGGCGCGTCCCCGAGGGCACGGCTGCCGGTGCGGAGCATCTCGTCGTGCGTCAGCAGCATCGACTTCTGCTGCGGGTCCCAGGTCCACTGGAGCCGGTACTCGTATCCGGCCACCTCGGACGGCGAACGGATGATCACCGACCGCCCGGCCAGCTCCACCCCGCTGACCGCGTCCTCCCAGTGCATGACCCGCACGAGCCGGTGCTTCTCCACGGTGTAGACGCGTACGGCGGTGACATTGCCGGGCAGTTGCCGAAAGCCCAGGGTCAGGTCCTCGCGCCCGTCACCGGTCAGGTCGCGGTAGTACGGCCACAGGACAGGACACCTCTTCCCGGCCGCCCCCTTCTTCCCGCAGTCCGCCATCCGGCGGGCCGTCGCGACGTAGCCCCCGCCGGCGTAACTGCCGGGGTCCTCCTTGATCTCGGCGCGTACGAGCGCGACCGGGTCCACCGTGCGGATGTCGTCGCCGGGCACGGGGACGCCCGCCACGACCTCCGAGTCCACCTCACCGATCTCGAAGGCGGGGCTGGAGGCGGGCGTCAGCTGCGGCCACAGCCGGTCGGGGCTGATCGCGGTCGGCGTGGAGCCCGCGCCCACCAGGTCGCCCGCGTCGCCACAGCCCGACGTGACCGCGAGCAGCAGGGCGACGGCGGTGACGGCGGTGAGGGTGCGGGTCGTACGGGGTGCGCGGCGGGCGGGTGGCACTGTGCTCCTGGGATCGGGACCGTCCGGGGGTGTCGGCCCCGTACACATTATTCGTACGGACGTCCTTTTTACCGTCCGGTGGGCCAGGGCCGCCCTACTCGGTCAGCTCCTCCAGCAGCCGGGCCGTCGGCAGGCCGGCCTGGAGGTACTCGACGAACAGTTCGTTGTGCAGTGCCCACGGTGAGCGCCGGCCCCGGATCAGCCGGATCGCCGCGTCTGCCGTGTGGCCCCTGCGGACCAGGGCGTGCGCGACGACCAGGCCCGCGCGGTTGTAGCCGTGGTAACAGCGGACGAGGACCGTCCGGCCCTCGTCCAGTGCGTCGCTCGCGGCCCGTGCCAGGCGCATCACGCCCGCGAGCTGGGTCCCGTCCAGCGGGCCGTCCGGAATGGGCCACACATGGTGCTCGACGCCGGGATCGGGACCGTGGCCCGGCAGCCGCAGCAGCGTCTGCACGAGCTCGAACTCGTCCCGTACGACAGCGAACTCCCGTCGCCCGGAAAGGCCCTGGAACTCATGTCCGCCCATCCACAGCCCGGGCACGATCTCGTCCCACGCTCTGTCCGGAGCCGGTACGTCGGGTTGCTTCCTGCGGGTCCGCAACAGCGCCTCCCCAAGTCGCTGCGACTCACCCCAAAGGTAACCGGCTTCTTGCCTGCGCAGCACCCCGCCTGTTCCCATGGTCGGTGGGGTGATGGTGCATGAGCGGACTGCGCGTCGTACCGACCTGGCGCCATGGTCAGGAGCGGCTCTACGTCTGCCTCACGGACGGCAGGAACATCGCCTGGTACGACCGTGAGGCGGCCCGGATCAATCTGCTGAGCGAGGACCGCAGAGAGGATGTGCTGGACGCCCTCGGGCCCTTCCTGACCGGCCGCGTGGCTGTCGGCCCGCCCCCGGTGCCGACGCCCGCCGAACTGGCCCGGCTCTCCCTCCACCCGGACGACGACCTCGCGCCGAACCGGCCCGGCGAGGCCCTCCAGATCGCCCTGGACCGGGATCCCGGCTCCCCGCACCTGATCCGCCGCGACCCCCGTCGGCGCGCGCTGGAGGCGGAACAGGCCGTGGGGGAGGCGCTGGACCGCCTCGACGGCGTGGGCTGGCACACGCTGCACTCCGTGCCGCTGCCCGGCGGTGACCGGGTCCACCATCTGGCGATCGGTCCGGGCGGGCTGTTCGCGGTGCACACGCTGTACGCCCGCAAGCAGCGGGTCACGGTCGCCGACCCGATGGTCGCCCTCGGCCGCCGCGACGGGCAGCCGCTGCTGCGCCGCGTCCGCGCGGACGCCCACCGGGCCTCCTACGCCCTGACGGCCGAGGTCCACCCGGTCCTCGCCCTCGTGGGCGCGTCCGATCTGGCGGTGACTCTCCCGCCCCGCGAGGTCCGCGTCCTGCGGGACACGGACCTGGAGGGTTTCGCCCGGCTGGGCGGCGTCCTCAAGCCGGCGGACGTGGAGGCGCTGCATGCGATGGCCCGCGACCGGCGTACGTGGACGCAGGTCTGACTCCGGGTGCGGGTCCGGTGGGGGCGGGCGTTGTGCGCAGTTCCCCGCGCCCCTGAATGCCTGCGGCGCAGCTGCGGCCCCGGTGGGGCCAGGTGTAGGGCACCCCACTCCGGCCCCGTCCTGGCGCAGGTGACCGCAACCCCCCAGGGGCGCGGGCAACTGCGCGACCAGCCCCACCGCCCGGTAGCCGCCCGACACCTGACCCGGCACCCCGTTAGGCGCCCGGTTCAAGCCGAGCGCAGCGGCTCCGCGGGGAACGGCGCGACCAGCCCCCACCGCCTGGTAGCCGCCCGACAGCCTGACCCGGCACCCCGTTAGGCGTCCGGTTCAAGCCGAGCGCAGCGGCCCCGCGGGGAACGGCGCGACCAGCCCCCACCGCCCGGTAGCCGCCCGACAGCCTGACCCGGCACCCCGTTAGGCGCCCCGTCCAAGCTGAGCGCAGCGGCCCCGCGGGGAACGGCGGGACCAGCCCCCACCCACCGATAGCCGCCCGACAGCCTGACCCGGCACCCCGTTAGGCGCCCGGTTCAAGCCGAGCGCAGCGGCTCCGCGGGGAACTGCGCGACCAGCCCCCACCCACCGATAGCCGCCCGACAGCCTGACCCGGCACCCCGCTAGGCGCCCCTCTCACGGCAACCGCGTCGCCCGGTCGCCGTCCAGGAGGGGCGCCAGGAGGTCGCCGTAGTGCTGGAGGCGGGACGGCATGTCCGGGGCCTGGAAGGTCAGTCCGTCGGGGGTCGTGCAGTCCTCCACCTCCGTCCAGGTGACCGGCGCCGACACCAGGGGGCGGGCCCGGGCCCGCAGGGTGTACGGCGTCGCCGTGGTCTTGCGGGCGGCGTTCTGGCTCCAGTCGACGAAGACCTTTCCCGGGCGCAGGTTCCGCGTCATCCGGTGCAGGGCCAGCCGGGGCATCGCCCGCTCCGCCTCCACGGCGAGCTGCTTGGCGTACTCCGACACCTCCTCGGACGACGCTCCCCGCACCGCCGCCAGCAGATGCAGCCCCTTGGAACCGGCGGTCTTCGGGTACGCCTCGATCCCGTCCGCCGCCAGCCGCTCCCTGAGCCACAGGGCCACCTCGCAGCACTCGACGATCGTCGCGGGCGCACCCGGGTCGAGGTCGAGGACGAGGCGGTCGGCCTCGTCGGGGGAGTCGACCAGCCACTGGTGGGTGTGGAACTCGGTGACCAGGTTGGCGGCCCACATCAGACTCGGCAGGTCCTGGACCAGGACCATGCGGGCCGGGCCCTCGGACCGGGGCACCTCGGCCGTGGTGACCCAGTCGGGCGTACCCGGCGGAACGTTCTTGGCGAAGAAGACCTGCCCCTCGGGGCCGTCCGGGTAGCGCAGGAAGGAGACGGCGCGGTCACGCAGATGGGGGAGGAGGACGTCGGCCGCGGTGGCGTAGTAGTGCAGCACCTCGCCCTTGGTGAAGCCGGTGGCCGGATACAGCACCTTCTCCAGGTTGCTGAGCGCGAGCCGTCGCCCCTCCACCTCTGTGATCGGCGTCATACGATGAGAATCTCATGCATAGGTGAGCAGAACGGGTTAATTCGCCAGAAAGGGTGCTGCCGGTGAGATCCATTTGGAACGGTGCCATCTCGTTCGGCCTGGTCAGCATTCCGATCAAGCTGGTCAACGCCACCGAGAGCCACTCGATCTCCTTCCGCCAGATCCACACCGAGGACGGCGGCCGCGTCCGCTACCGCAAGGTCTGCGAGCTGGAGGACCGGGAGATCAGCCAGGCGGAGATCGGCAAGGGGTACGAGGACGCGGACGGCACGATCATCCCGATCACCGACGAGGACCTGGCCCATCTGCCGCTCCCGACGGCCAAGACCATCGAGATCGTCGCCTTCGTGCCGGCCGACCGGATCGACCCGCTCCAGATGGACGCGTCGTACTACCTCCAGGCGGGCGGCGCCCCCGCGGCCAAGCCGTACACCCTGCTCAGGGAGGCGCTGAAGCGCAGCAACAAGGTGGCCATCGCCAAGTACGCGCTGCGGGGGCGGGAACGGCTCGGGATGCTGCGGGTGGTGGAGGACGCCATCGCCCTGCACGGGTTGCTGTGGCCGGACGAGGTCCGCGCGCCCGAGGGACTCGCCCCCGACACCAAGGTCACCATCAGCGACAAGGAACTCGACCTCGCCGACGCCCTGATGGACACCCTCGGCGAGATCGACCTCGACGAACTGCACGACGAGTACCGCGAGGCACTGGAGGAGGTCGTCGCCGCGAAGGCCGCCGGCGAAGCACCTCCGGAGGCACCCGAGCGCGCGAAGGGCGGCAAGGTCCTCGACCTCATGGCCGCGCTGGAGAAGAGCGTGCGGGAGGCGAAGGAGTCGCGGGGCGAGGAGGCGGGGGAGGTGACACGGCTGCCGCAGCGGAAGTCGGCGCGGGCGGCCCCGAAGCAGACCGGTGGCAAGAAGTCCACGTCCGCCACGAAGAAGACGGCGGCCGCCAAGAAGACGACGGCCAAGTCGTCACAGGGCACGAAGAAGACCGCGGCGGCCAAGAAGGCGACGGCCACCAAGAAGACGGCGGCCAAGAAGACGACCGCCCGCAAACGGACCGCGTGACCTGCGCACCGCCGTAGGCACCGCGCAGGTCGCGTCAGCCTGCTGCCGCGGTCAGTCGACGACCTTGGCGGACTCGATGATCACCGGCTGCGTCGGCACGTCACCGTGGCCGCGGCTGCTGCCGGTCCGTACGCCCTTGATCTGGTCGACGACGTCCTGGCCCTCGGCGACCTTGCCGAACACGGTGTAACCCCAGCCGTTCGGGTTCTTGGCCGTGAAGTTCAGGAACTCGTTGTCCGAGACGTTGATGAAGAACTGGGCGGTCGCCGAGTGGGGGTCGCTGGTGCGCGCCATCGCCACGGTGTACGCGGTGTTCTTCAGACCGTTGTCGGCCTCGTTCGGGACCGGCGCGAGCGTGGGCTTCTGGACCATGTCCGGGGTGAAGCCACCGCCCTGGACCATGAAGCCGTTGATCACCCGGTGGAAGATCGTGCCGTCGTAGTGCCCGTTGCCGACGTACTTCAGGAAGTTCTCGACGGTCTTGGGCGCCTCGGCGTCGGCGAGCTCGAGGACGATACGGCCGAAATTAGTGGTCAGCTCGACCCTGGACATGGGAATCGTCCCTTTCTGGTGGGGCATGACCGAAGCATCTTGTCACACGGCTGTGCGGGTGCCGGTGGCGTTCCGTGTTCCTCGCCTCCGGCCGCGATCGTCATGGCGCGGGTGAGGTGGGCGGTCCCGGGGTCGGCACGGTCGACGGTTCGGAGGGGACGGCCGACGGTGACCCCGGGGCGGTGCCGGTGGGCGGGGGAGGGCTCGCCGGGGCCAGGGGCACCGAGGGCACCGAGGAGCGGTCGGTGCCCGTGCCGGGCAGGGCGGCCACGATCCCGGCCGTGAGGACGGCGGCCACCAGTGCTCCCGCGGCGCCCGAGACCGCCGTACGACGGCGTCGGATCCGTCGGCCGCCGGCGACGGCCGCGTCGGTGACACTGGGCAGGGCCGGCTCCCGCGAGCCGTCGAGGATGGCCTCGAAGGCGCCTCGCACGCGGCCGTCCTCCCCGTGCTCGTCCCAGTCGTCCATCTGCCGCCTCACCTCCCGCTCGTCTCGCCCGCCAGGTGCTCGACGAGCCCGCGCAGCCGGACGAGCCCGCGGGCGCTCTGGCTCTTGACCGTGCCCGGGGTCACGCGCAGCGCCTCGGCGGTCTGCTCCACACTCCAGTCCTCCCAGAACCGCAGTACCAGGACCGCCCGGTAGCGGGGCGGCAGTTCCATCAGCGCGGCCTGCATCACCAGCCGCAGTTCGGGCGTGACCGGCGGTTCGGCGGACACCGGTTCGGGCAGCTCCTCCGTCGGTTCCTCCCGCCAGCCCCGTTTGCGGTACTGGTCGATGAAGGCGCGGGTGAGGATCGTACGGGCGTAGGCCTCGACGTTGCCGTCGCGGCGGATCCGGCCCCAGGAGGCGTACAGCTTCATCAGCGTCGTCTGGGTGAGGTCCTGGGCCTGGTGCCAGTCCCCGCACAGCAGATAGGCGCTGCGTCTGAGCTGCCCCTGCCGGGCCTCGGCGAACTCCCGGAACTCCCGCTCCCGGACTGCTTCCCGCACCCGCCCCGACCCTCCGCCGAACCGATCACACCTGTCCTTGAGAGGTACGGCGGGACGCGCCACGAGGTTGCACGCCCCCGCGAGAAAAGTTTCCGCACCGTTCCGTGCAACCCGCCCCGGCCGCCACCCCGTACTCCTCTCACGCAACCGACCCGACCACCGAGGAGCAGCAGCTGTGAAGAACCGTCATGCCATCCGACCCACCCGCCGTCTGCTGATCGGCGTCATCGCGGGCAGCGCCGTGGCCGTGGCGGGCTGGGCCGCCGTCGCAGGCGCCACGACCGGCACCACCGGCTCACCGAGGCCGACGTCCACGGCCGTCCCCTCGCCCGTGCCCTCGGAGAGGCCGTCCGAGCCGAGCCCGGTCCCGTCCGTGGCCCCGTCCGACCCGGCCTCAGTCCCGTCCGTGGCCCCGTCCGAGCCGAGTCCGGTGCCTACGACCGTGCCCAGCCCCGCCCCGGCGGAACCGACCTCCGCGCCGAGTCCGACGCTGCCCAAGACTGTGCCGAGTCCGGTTCCCACGGTCACGGAGAGGCCGTCGAAGTAGGCCGTGCGAAGGCGCCCCGCGCGAGGCGGTTTGGGGGCGGCCGCCCGGTGCGGGGTGCGCTGGGCCCGGGCCGTCGCTTGCCACGGTTGTGTCGAGTCCCGTCCTCGCGTGGGGCGGGTGTGGAGGCGGTCGTCCTTGTGTGGGGCGTGACGGGTCAGAAGCCGCCGCCCCCACGTGAAGAACGTGTACGCCGTCTCGCAGACGACGTACGGCACGACGAGCCCGGTCACCAGCCGCCGCAGCCGCCCCGGACTCGCGTCGAAGTTCCGCGAGAAGTAGCCGGAGACGACGATGAACGCCGGCATGTGGAACGCGTACACGAGCAGGTACAGCGCGGACACGCTCCGGCTCCCGGCCCGCAACGGCTCCCACGCGTGCCCGACCGCGACCAGCACGATCGCCAGGTACTTGGCGTTGTCGAAGAAGGGGTCCCGCTCACGGGGGGCGGCGGTGGCAAGGTGCGCAAGGTGCTCGTCGTGCATCCCGGGCGCTTCACCACACCGGGAGGGGCCCAAACTTCGTACGTGTGTGCCGGCCGTGCCCCGTTCGGGCTCGTCGTTCCCGTCACGCGGCCGTGCTCAGCGCTTCCCGCCCCGCCACCTCGCCGCCCGGCTTCGTCGGCAGGGACACGGGCTCCAGGGTCCGGCGCCCCCGCACCAGGAGACCCGCGCCGATCGCGCCGGCGATGAACAGGCCACCGGTCACGAGCGCTCCGCGTGCCCCTGCCAGTTCCATGAGCAGGCCCAGCGCGGGCGGGCCGCCGAGGCTCCACACCGTGCCGATGCTGCTCCACACGCCGAGGACGCGTCCGCGCAGGTGAGCGGGCGGGTCGGTCTGGAGGACGGCCGTCCCGGCGGTGTCGGAGACGGACTCCACCACGGCCATGGGCAGGACCAGCACCAGCAGGACGGCCAGCGACGGTGACAGCCCCGCCGCCAGCTGCAGCAGCGCACCCGCGGCGGCCAGCGTGCCCACCAGCCGGACGGAGGGCCGCCGCAGCCGGGCGCCGAGGAACGCGCCCAGGATGCCGCCGACGGCGAGGACCGCGGAGACCGTGCCGAACGCCCCCGCACCGCCCGCGAGCGGCCCGGTGACGAGCACGGCCAGGGTCAGCCCGTAGTTCCGGCCGAAGACCGAGCTGATCCCGGTGATGCCGGCGAGCGCGACCAGCCGGGGACGGGCCGCGAAGAAGCGCAGGCCTTCGCGCACGGTCGTGCCGGGCCCGGCCGCGACGGTCGCCTCCGGCCCCGCCGGAGCTGCCGCGCCGGGTGCGGGGCGCAGGAACGGCACGACCGCGGCGACGAACAGGAAGGACAGCCCGTTGGCCGCGTACGCGGCGGCCGTGCCGAGGAAGCCGACCGTCACACCGGCCAGGGCGGTCCCGACGAGCCGGCCGGCGCTGTGCACCATCGAACCGATGCCGATGGCGGAGGGAACGTCCTCGGCCGGGACGAGATCGTTGCCCAGCAGGGCGCACGCCGGTCCGTCGACGGTGGCGATCGCGCCGGTCACCGCGGCCAGCACCAGCAGGGACGTCATGTCGAGCCGGTCCAGCGCCACGAGCACGGCCGTGACGAAGGCGACCGCCCCGAGGAGCGTCTGGCTGACGGCCGCCGTCAGCCTGCGCGACCAGCGGTCCACCGCCGCTCCGCCCAGCAGGCTCATGAACAGTGCGGGGCCGGCCTGGACGGACATCGACAGGCCCGTCGCGGCGGCGGACCCGGTGATCTGCAGAACCAGCAGGTTCTGCACCGTGAGCTGCATCCAGGTGCCGGCGTTCGACACGAAGTTCGCGACGGACCACCAGCGCATGCTGCGGTGCCTCAGGGACCGCCACGGCGAGCGGGACGCAGCGGAAGGGCAGGCAGAGACAGGAACGGAAGACACAGTGCGGTACCCGGAAGGTGAAAGGGGCAGGCCAGACAGGTAGGCGAAACCGAAGAACGCCGGGCTGCGCTGCGCGGTCATCCACCGAGTCGGTCACGGCGGGCACCATCGTGGCAGACGTGCCGGGTGAGTCCGCCGCGGTACGCCCTGCGGCAGCGCCCCCACGGGCTCAACCGCCGCTCGCCCTACGCGCACTTGCCGCGCCGAGTGCGGTTGCTCACAGGCATCGGTCGCGCGTGCTGCGGCCCTGTGCACAATAGGGACCAATGCCCTATAGGGGTCAAAGTGTGAAAGCTACTCGCCTGGGAACCCAGCATTCGTGCCGTCGGGAAAACGGCGGCCTCGGCCCATATCGGCCCTGTTCCTGACACGTGCCCCGTGTATCCAGTCCTGGCTGAAGGACGTCCCATGACTGATGCCACCCCTCGTGTGCCCTGGCGCCGTGCCCTGGTGACCGGCGGCGCCGGCTTCCTCGGCAGCCATCTGTGCGAGCGCCTGCTGGATTCAGGTGTCGAAGTCGACTGCGCGGACAACCTGGTGTCGGGATCGCGCCAGAACATCGCCCACCTCGACGGCCGCGCCGGATTCAGGTTCGTCGAGTGCGATGTCTCCGTGCCCGAGTGCCTGCGGCACCTGCCCGGGCCGTACGACCTCGTCCTGCACTTCGCCTGTCCCGCCTCGCCCGCCGACTATCTGCGGCTGCCCCTGGAGACCCTCGACGCCGGCAGTCTGGGCACCCGCACCATGCTGGCCCTGGCCGAGCGGGACCGGGCCCGCTTCCTGCTCGCCTCGACGTCCGAGGTGTACGGCGACCCCCTCGTGCATCCGCAGCGCGAGGACTACTGGGGCAACGTCAACCCGGTGGGTCCGCGCAGTGTGTACGACGAGTCCAAGCGGTTCGCCGAGGCGCTGGTCACCGCCCATGTGGGGGCCCGGGGCGCCGACGCGGGCATCGTGCGCCTGTTCAACACCTACGGGCCCCGCATGCGCGCCCACGACGGCCGCGCCGTGCCGACGTTCGTCTGCCAGGCGCTGGCCGACGAACCGCTGACGGTGGCGGGTGACGGCAGCCAGACGCGGTCCCTGTGCTACGTCGACGACACGGTCGACGGGATCCTGCTGGTGGCCGCGAGCCACTCGGTACGGCCCGTGAACATCGGCGGGACCGACGAGGTCACGGTCCGCGACATCGCCCGCCGGGTGGTGGAACTGGCGGGCTCCTCCTCGCGCATCGAGTTCGTCGACCGCCCCGTCGACGACCCCCAGCGCCGCCGCCCGGACACCCGGCTGGCCCGTGAACTGCTGGGCTGGGCCCCCAAGGTGCCCTGGGAGGAAGGGATCAAGCAGACCATCGCCTACTTCGCGGCGGCGCGGCCGACGCGGGAGCCGGCCAGGCAGGTCTGAGCCCGCAGCCCCCGAAGTCGTCCACCCCGCCGACCCGGAGGAACCGTATGCGTGTCCTGGGAATCAACGCCCTTTTCCACGACCCGGCCGCCGCCCTGGTCATGGACGGCAGGATCGTGGCAGCGGCGGAGGAGGAGCGCTTCAGCCGTCGTAAGCACGGCAAGCGGCCCATCCCTTTCTCCGCGTGGGAACTGCCCGAACTGTCCGCCCGCTGGTGCCTGGAGCAGGCCGGTCTCACCCCGGCCGAACTGGACGCGGTTGCCTACTCCTACGACCCCGAACTCGCCCGTCCCGCAGACCAGTTGGGTCTGAACGACCCCTGGGACCACCTACGTCAGGAGTACGCCCGCCGCGCCCCCGAGTTCCTGGCCGAGGCCCTGCCCGGCCTCGACCCGGCCAAGGTGCGTTTCGTCCCGCACCACGTCGCCCACGCCGCCTCCGCCGGCCAGGCCTCCCCCTACCCGGACTGCGCCGTCCTCGTCCTGGACGGCCGCGGCGAATGCGGCTCCCACCTCGCGGGCCGCTACACGAACCGCGAACTCGCCGTCCTGGGCACGCAGTCGCTGCCCGACTCCCTGGGCCTGTTCTACGAGGAGCTCACCCAGCACCTCGGATTCCTGCGCAGCAGCGACGAGTTCAAGGTGATGGCCCTCGCGTCCTACGGCCGGCCGCGCTTCCTCGAGCAGCTGCGCGAGTACGTCCACCTGGAGGGCGAGGGCGGCTTCCGGGCCCGTCCGGTGCCCTGGTCGTCGCTGGTCCCGCCCCGTGCGGCGGGTGACCCGTGGACCGAGGACCACGCCGACGCGGCGGCCAGTGCCCAGGCGTGTCTGGAGGAGGTCCTGCTCGGCCTGGTGCGCCGGCTGCACGAGCGCACGGGCGAGGAGACACTGACCCTGGCGGGCGGTGTGGCCCTCAACTGCGTGGCCAACACCCGCCTGTACCGGGAAGGACCCTTCCGCCGGGTCTGGGTGCAGCCCGCGGCCGGGGACGCCGGCACGGCCCTCGGCGCCGCGCTCCACATCGCCCACCAGAAGGAGACGGTGGAGGCCATGCCGACGGCCGCCCTGGGCCGTGGCTGGAGCGACGACGAGCTGCGCGCATGGCTGGAGACCGCCGCCGTCCCCTACGAGGAGCCCGCCGACATCGCCGACACCGTCGCCGACGAACTCGCCCGCGACGGCATCGTGGCCTGGTTCCAGGGCCGCAGCGAGTACGGTCCCCGGGCCCTCGGCCACCGGTCGCTGCTGGCCCACCCCGGTCATGCCGCGAACCTGGAACGCCTCAACGCGGTGAAGGGACGGGAGGAGTTCCGTCCGGTCGCCCCCATGGTGCTCGCGGACCGGGCGGCGGAACTCTTCGACGGGCCACTGCCCAGCCCCTACATGCTGTTCGTGCACGACGTCGCCACCGCGTGGCGCGACCGCATCCCGGCCGTGGTCCACGTGGACGGCACGGCCCGGATCCAGACCGTGGACCGCGACACGGAGCCGCTGGTGGCCCGCATGATCGACGGCTTCGAACGCCGCACAGGGCTGCCCGTGGTGGTCAACACCAGCCTCAACACGGCCGGCCGGCCCATGGTCGACGACCCGCGGGACGCCCTGGAGTGCTTCGGGTCCGCGCCCGTGGACCTGCTGGCCCTCGGGCCGTTCGCGATCCGGCGGAAGGGGATGTTCGCATGACGGACGCTCCGGACTCCGCCCCTCCCGCGTACGGCGTCGTCGTGCCGACGATCGGACGCCCCTGTCTCGCCGACTGCCTGCGCGCACTCGCCGCGGCCACCGGTCATCCGCCCACCGAGGTCGTCGTGGTCGACGACCGCCCGGACCCGGACGGGAAACTGCCGCTGGCGGCCGCGGGCGACCTGCGCGGGCGGGTGCGGACCCTGCGCAGCGGCGGACGCGGCCCCGCGGCCGCCCGCAACACCGGCTGGCGCACCGTCACCGCCCCCTGGACCGTCTTCCTCGACGACGACGTCCAGGTGCTGCCGGACTGGTCCCGCAGACTCGCCGAGGACCTCGCGGCGGCCGATGCCGTCACGGGCGGGATCCAGGGCCGGCTGACCGTCCCGCTGCCCACGGACCGCAGGCCGACAGACTGGGAACGCGGCACGGCCGGACTGGAACAGGCCGCGTGGGCCACGGCGGACATGGCCTACCGGACCGCGGCACTGGCGCAGGTCCACGGCTTCGACGAGCGGTTCCCCCGGGCCTTCCGTGAGGACGCCGACCTGGCGCTGCGGGTGCGGGACGCCGGCTGGACCCTGCGCCACGGCCGGCGCACCACCCGCCACCCGGTGCGCCCGGCCGACCGCTGGGTGTCGGTACGCGCCCAGCGCGGCAACGCGGACGACGCCCTGATGACCCGGCTGCACGGGCGCGACTGGTGGACACGCGCCCAGGCACCCCGGGGGCGACTCGCCCGGCACACGCTGGTGACGGCCGGCGCGCTCGTCGCGGCCGGGTGCGCGCTGACCGGCAGACCACGGGCCGCCGGTGGAGCCGCAGCGCTGTGGGCGCTGGGCACGGCCGAGTTCGCCCTGGCCCGTATCGCACCGGGCCCGAGGACACCCCACGAGATCGCCACCATGCTCGCCACCAGCGTGGTCATCCCGCCCCTCGCGGTCCGCCACTGGCTCGACGGCCTGATACGCCATCGACGCGCCGCACAGCCGGGGAGCATGCCGTGAACCACCGGACCCCACCCGCCACTCGGCCCGCCGCGGTGCTCTTCGACCGCGACGGCACCCTCGTCGAGGACGTCCCCTACAACGGCGACCCCGACCGGGTGCGCCCCCTGCCCGGCGCCGGGCAGGCCCTGGACCTGCTGCGTGCGGCGGGCATCGCGACCGGCGTGGTCAGCAACCAGTCGGGCATCGGCCGCGGACTGCTCACCCACACCGACGTACAGCGGGTCGACGACCGGGCGGACGAGCTGCTCGGCGGCCTCGGCACCTGGGTGTACTGCCCGCACCTGCCCGAGGACGGCTGCGCGTGCCGCAAACCCCGGCCGGGTCTGGTGATCGAGGCGGCCCGGCGCCTGGGAGTGGCTCCGTCGGACTGCGTGGTGATCGGCGACATCGGGGCCGACGTCCTGGCCGCACAGTCCGCGGGCGCCCGCGGCATCCTCGTACCCAATGCGGCGACCCGGCCCGAGGAGATCGGGACGGCTCCCCGGACCGCCCCCGACCTGCTCACGGCGGTGCGCGAGCTCCTTGCGGAGGAGCCGCGTGACAACTGCGGCAAGGCACTGGTCGTGCGGCTCGACAGCTTCGGTGACGTCCTGCTCGCCGGGCCCGCCGTCCGGGCGGTCGCCGCGCACTCCTCCCGGGTGGCGATGCTCTGCGGCCCGCTCGGCGAACCCGCCGCACGGCTGCTGCCCGGCGTCGACGAAGTGATCGTGTGGGCGGCCCCGTGGGAGGGTGTGAACGCGCCCTCCGTCGCCGAGGCGGACGTCGACGGACTGGTGGAGCGCCTGAAGGCCGACGCGTTCGACACCGCGCTGATCCTCACGTCGTTCCACCAGAGCCCCCTGCCCACGGCCCTGCTGCTGCGGATGGCCGGCGTGGAACGGATCGGCGCCGACAGCGTCGACCACCCCGGCCGCCTGCTCGACGTACGGCATCAGCGGCTGCCCGGCCGGCACGAGACCGAGGCCGCGCTCGACACCGCCGCCGCCCTGGGCTTCCTCCCGCCCCCGGGCGACGACGGCCGGCTGCGCGTCCTCCCGCCCCCGGACACCATCGCCCTGACCGGCAACGGCCCCTACGTCGTCGTACACCCCGGGGCCAGCGCGCCCGCCCGCGCCTGGAGTCCCGAACGCTGCGCCGAGGCCGTGGCCCTGCTCGCCGACGCCGGTCACCGCGTCGTCGTCACCGGCGGCCCCGACGAGACGGACCTCACCCGGCGGGTCAGCGGTGACCGGGCGGTGGACCTCGGCGGCAGGACGGTCCCGCAGACCCTGGCCGGCGTCCTGCGCGCCGCCGACGTCGTGGTGTGCGGGAACACCGGCCCCGCCCATCTGGCCGCCGCCGTCGGCACGCCCGTCGTCTCCCTGTTCGCGCCCGTCGTCCCGGCCGGGCGATGGGCGCCGTACGGCGTCCCCCACGTGCTCCTCGGCGACCAGAACGCACCCTGCGCGGACAGCAGGGCCCGGCACTGTCCCGTGCCCGGTCATCCGTGCCTGGACGAGGTCACCGCCCAGGACGTGGTGCGCGCGGTGCAGAAACTCCTCAAGGAGAGCGCATGAACATCCTCGTCTGGCATGTGCACGGCTCGTGGCTGACGTCGTTCGTCCAGGGCCCCCACACCTTCCTGGTCCCGGTGACGCCCGATCGCGGCCCCGACGGCCTGGGGCGGGCCAGGACCTGGCAGTGGCCGGCGAGCGTGCGCGAACTGAGCCCCGCCGAGCTGCGCGAGGCCGACATCGACCTGATGGTCCTGCAACGGCCGCACGAACCGGACCTCGCGCGGCAGTGGACCGGCCGCCGGCCCGGCACCGATGTACCCGCCGTCTACGTCGAGCACAACAGCCCGCACGGGACGCCCGTCGACACCCGCCACCCCCTCGCCGACCGGAGCGACATCCCGCTCGTCCACGTCACCCACTTCAACCGCCTGATGTGGGACAACGGCCGCGCTCCGACCGAGGTGATCGAGCACGGCATCATCGACCCCGGGCCCCTGTGGACCGGTGAGGAGGCCCGCGCGGCCGTTGTCGTCAACGAGCCCGTGCGGCGGGGCCGGACCACGGGAACCGACCTGCTGCCACGGTTCGCGCGCTCGGCGCCGCTGGACGTCTTCGGCATGCGTACGGACGGGCTCGCCGGCCACCTCGCACTGCCCCCCGACCGCTGCCGCACCCGGGACCTGCCCCAGGGCGAACTGCATCCGGCGATGGCCCGCTGCCGCCTGTACCTGCATCCCGTGCGGTGGACGTCGCTCGGACTGTCGCTGCTGGAGGCCATGTTCCTCGGGATGCCCGTGGTGGCGCTCGACACCACGGAGGTCAGGGAGGCCGTGCCCGAAGGGGCCGGAGTGGTCTCCAACCGGATCGACGTACTGGAGGAGGCCGTCCGCGGGTTCCTCGCGGACCGGGCGCACGCCCGGCGGACCGGGGAGGCAGCCCGGGCCGCGGCACAGGCCCGCTACGGAGAGCGGCGTTTCCGGGACGACTGGGAACGCCTGATCAAGGAGGTCACCCGATGAGCCCCAGGCAGCCGTCGGCCGGCCGCGTCGCCATGGTCTCCGAGCACGCCAGCCCGCTGGCCGAGCTCGGTGGCCCCGACGCGGGCGGCCAGAACGTCTACGTGGCCCAACTCGCCGCTCAGCTGGCCCGCCGCGGTCATGAGGTCGTCGTCTACACACGCCGTGACGACCCGCGGCTGCCGGAACGGGTCGTCACGCCGGACGGGGTGAAGGTCGTCCACGTACCCGCCGGGCCGCCGGCCCCGATACCCAAGGACGAACTCCTGCCGTACATGGAGGAGTTCGGAGCGTGGCTGGCACGTGAGTGGGCGACGGAGCCACCCGACGTGGTGCACGCCCACTTCTGGATGTCCGGCATGGCGGCGGTGGCCGGGGCGCGCGGCGTGGGCGTGCCCGTGGTGCAGACGTACCACGCGCTCGGCACCGTCAAGAAACGGCACCAGGGCGCCGCCGACACCAGTCCGCCCGATCGCATCGCGATCGAGACGGCCGTGGGCCGGGAGTGCGGCGGCATCATCGCCACCTGCGAGGACGAGGTGGGCGAACTCGTCGCCATGGGGCTGCCCCGTCGGCGCATCCACGTCGTGCCCTGCGGTGTGGACCCCGTGCAGTTCGCGCCGGTCGCCGCGGCCCGCCGGGACCTGTCGGCGCGCCGGCGACTGCTCACCGTCGGCCGGCTCGTGCCCCGCAAGGGCTTCGACCGGGCGATCCGCGCCCTCGCGGACGTGCCGGACGCCGAACTCCTCGTCGCCGGGGGCCCCGAACCGGCCCTGCTCTTCGCCGAACCGGAGACGGAACGGCTGTGCGCGATCGCCGAGGAGTGCGGTGTGGCCGACCGGGTGACGCTCCTGGGCGGCGTGAGCCGTTCCCGGATGCCCGCGCTGATGTCCGGCGCGGACCTCGTGCTGTCCGTGCCCCGCTACGAGCCCTTCGGCATCGTCCCGGTCGAGGCCATGGCCTGCGGCACCCCCGTCGTCGCCACCGCCGTCGGCGGCCAGCTCGACACCGTCGCCGACGGTGTCACGGGCGTCCTGGTCCCGCCCGACGAGGACCACGACCTCGCCGGGACCGTCCGGGAGCTCCTCGACGACCCGCGCCGGCTCAGCCGCTACGGCGCTGCCGGACGACGCCGGGTGCTCGCCCGCTTCACCTGGGACCGCGTCGCCGACGGGGTGACCCGGGTCTACAGCGCCGTTTCCTCCGTTCCCTCGCTCTCGGGAGTCGTGCGATGACCCTCGCTGCCGACGCCGCACACTGCGACGACCTGATGAAGGCCCTCGAAGGGTTCCGCGAATACGCCGCCCCCGTCGTCCGGCGCTGGGGCTCCTCCCTCGCCGAACGCCTGAGCACCGGCGCCCGGCTCCTCGTCGCGGGCAACGGCGGCAGCGCGGCCCAGGCCCAGCACCTGACCGCCGAGCTGGTCGGCCGCTACCGCGAGGACCGTCCGCCGTTCTCCGCGCTCGCACTGCACGCCGACACCTCCTCGACCACCGCCATCGCCAACGACTACGGCGTGCAGGAGATCTTCGCCCGGCAGGTCGCCGCGCACGGCCGGACCGGGGACGTGCTGATGCTGCTGTCGACCAGCGGCGCCAGCGCCAACCTGCTCGTCGCCGCGAAGGAGGCCCACCGGCTGGGCATGACCGTCTGGGTGCTGACCGGGCCGGCGCCGAACCCGCTGGAAGGATCCGCGGACGAATCCCTGTGCGTGGACGCCGCGACGACCGCCACGGTCCAGGAACTGCACCTCGTGGCCGTCCACATGCTCTGCGAGTCCTTCGACCGCACCGTGGAACGACTGGTGACGCCTGACGGCCGACGGACGCACCGGGACGCGGCGGACCGTGACGCGGCGGACCGGGACGCGGAAGGCCGGGATGCGGAAGGCCGGGACACGGAGGACCGCGTATGAGTGCCCCGGCCCCGCTGCTCGTCGTCGGAGACGCGCTGCTCGACCACGATCTGTGCGGACGGGTCGAGCGACTGGCTCCCGACGCGCCCGTGCCGGTCGTCAGCTCGCTCCGGCGCATCGCGCGGCCGGGCGGAGCCGCGCTGGCGGCCTGCCTCGCCGCGGCCGACGGGCGGCAGGTCACCCTCGTCACCGCGCTCGGCGACGACGAGGCCAGCGAGTCCCTGTGCCGGCTGCTGGCCGACCGGGTGCGCCTGGTGCGGCTGCCCCTGACCGGCACCCTGTCCAGCAAGACGCGGGTCCTCGCGGAGGACCGGCCGCTGCTGCGCCTGGACGACGGCGACGGGCGGGCCCGGGAGCGGACCGACGAGGCGTGCCGGGCGATCGCCGAGGCCGGTGCCGTACTCGTCGCCGACTACGGCCGCGGCACCGCCGACGTCCTGCGCGACGCGCTGGAGTCCGCGGCCGCACGGGTGCCCGTCGTCTGGGATCCGCATCCGCGCGGCAACCCGCCGGTGCCGGGCGTCCGGCTGGCCACGCCGTGCGCCGCCGAGGCGCGTGCCTTCGCCGGCCGTGTGCGCACCGGTGAGGCGCGTGGCTTCGCCGAGCGACCGGGCACCGGCGAGGAACCCCAGAACGGCAGCGCCCTGCACACCGCGGCCCGCCACGCCGACACGCTCGTACGGGCCTGGCGTGCGGCCTCCGTGGCCGTGACGCTGGGCGGGCGGGGCGCGCTGCTGTCCCACGGCGAGACTCCGCTGCTGGTGCCGTCGCCGGTCACGGCCGAGGGCGACGCCTGCGGGGCCGGGGACCGGTTCGCGGCCACCGCCGCCGGATTCCTCGCCGACGGCGAACTCACCGAGACCGCCGTACGGGCCGCCGTGCACGCCGCCACCCGGTACGTCGCCGAGGGCGGCGCCCGCGCGCTCGCCGTGGACACCGCACCCGCCGCCCCGCCGCGACCCTCCGACGACCGGGAGCCGACGGGCGACGCCCTGCGCACGGCCGCCCGGGTACGGGCCGCCGGCGGGACCGTCGTCGCCGCCGGCGGCTGCTTCGACCTGCTGCACGCCGGTCACGTCGCCCTGCTGCAGGCCGCCCGCCGTACCGGTGACTGCCTGGTGGTGTGCGTCAACTCGGACGCCTCCGTACGCCGGCGCAAGGGCAGCGGCCGGCCCCTGGTCCCGCTGGCGGACCGGGTGCGGGTGCTGCGCGCGCTGGAGTGCGTCGACGCGGTCGCCGTCTTCGACGAGGACACCCCGGAGCGACTGCTCGGTGAGCTGCGCCCGCACATCTGGGCCAAGGGCGGCGACTACGCCCTGGCCCGGCTGCCGGAGGCGTCGCTCGTGGAGAGCTGGGGCGGCCAGGTCGTCCTGTTCCCCTACCTGGACGGCCGCTCCACCACCGGCATCGCCGAACGCGCGGCAGCGGCCCCCCAGCCGGCGCGTACGAGCGGACGGAGGGGCCGATGACCGCCCCACCGCATCGCCCCCGCCTCTTGGTGCTGCGCGCGCTGGGACTGGGCGACCTGCTCGCCTCGGTGCCCGCCCTGCGCGGCATCCGCCGGGCCTTTCCCGGACACCACGTCGTCCTGGCGATCCCCCCGGCGCTAGCCGAGGCCGCGCTGAGCACGGGAGCGGTGGACGAGATCCTCCCGGCCGAGGCCCCGGAACGGGCCGTACCCGCACTGGACCGGTGGACGGGCCCGCCTCCCGACATCGCGATCGACCTGCACGGCAACGGACCGGAGAGCCGCGACGCGCTGGCCGCCCTCGCCCCCCGCCGGCTCCTGGCCCACGCCCAGCCGGGCCCGGCCCTCCCGCGGCCCCCGGTGTGGCGGCCGGACCAGCACGAGCGCGAGCGCTGGTGCGGCTTCCTCGCCGCCTACGGCATCGCCGCGGACCCCGCCGACCTGCGGCTGCCACCGCCGGACGCGCCCTCCCCGGCACCGGGAGCCGTGGTCGTCCATCCCGGCGCGCAGTCCGCGTCCCGCCGCTGGCCCGCCGAGCGCTTCGCCGGCCTCGCACGGCGCCTGCGCGCCGCCGGTCACCATGTCGTCCTCACCGGTGGTCCGGCCGAGGACGCCCTGGTCCTGGACGTCGCCGCACGCGCGGACCTGCCCGAGCGCGACGTCCTGCGCGGCGGTCTGCCGTTCGGCGAGCTCTCGGCGCTCGTCGCCCACGCCGCGCTCGTCGTCAGCGGCGACACCGGACTCGCGCACCTCGCCGTGGCCCACGCCACGCCCTCCGTGACGCTCTTCGGGCCAGTGTCACCCCACCTGTGGGGTCCGCCCCGCACCGGGCACCACCTCGCCCTGTGGAAACCCGGACCGCCCGGCGACCCGCACGGCGACGCCCCCGACCCCCAGCTGCTGCGGATCGACACCGACGAGGCCACCACCGCGGCACTGTCCCTGTTGCGGTCCGCACGGAGCGGTGCGTCACCAGGGAGGGGGGACGAGGTCCGTGTCCCCGCAGCCCCGCCCTGAGATGCCGCGGCCCGAGGCCACGGCCGGTCGCACCGGCGCCCGGGACAGCGCGGACAGCGGGGACAGCCGGGTCACCGTCGCGGTCATCACCCGTGACCGGCCCGCCGGCGTCCTGCGGACCGTCGACGCCCTCACCGCCCTCCCCGAACGGCCCCCCGTCATCGTCGTCGACAACAGCTCCGACGACTCGACCCTCCAGGCGCTGCGCCACCACCATCCCCCGGCCGTCCGCGTCCTGAGGCCAGGCCGCAACACCGGCGCCCTCGGCCGCAACCTCGCGGTACGGCAGGCCGACACGCCCTACGTGGCGTTCAGCGACGACGACTCCTGGTGGACCCGGGGCTCGCTGCGGCAGGCGGCCGACCTGCTCGACCGGCACCCCCGGCTGGGCCTGCTCGCGGCCCGCACCCTCGTCGGTCCCGAACGGGCCGAGGACCCCCTCGACGCCGTACTCGCCGCCTCACCGCTGCCGCGCGAGGCCGACCTGCCGGGCCGCCCGGTGCTCGGCTTCCTGGCCTGCGCCTGCGTGGTGCGCCGGGACGCCTACCTCGCGGCGGGCGGCTTCCATCCGCTGCTGTTCTTCGGCGGCGAGGAGACCCTGCTCGCCTACGACCTCACGGCCCGCGGCTGGGGTGTCACCTACGAACCGTCGCTGACGGCCCGTCATTGCCCCGAGCCGGGAGGCCGCGACGGGCGCGGCCACCTGCCGCGGCGCAACGAGGTGCTGACCCTGTGGCTGCGTCGTCCGGTGCCGGTCGCCCTGCGGGCCACCGCCCGCCTGATGGCCGCGGCGCCGCCGGCGACCCCCACGCCCGCCGCGCCCTGCGCGAAGTCGTCGTACGCCTTCCCGCCGCCCTGGCACGGCGCCGACGGCTGCCGCCGCACGTGGAGGCCGCGAGCAGGCTGCTGGAGCGCCAAGGGCGCAGGTGACCGGCGCCGCGGCCCGCCGCCCCTGGGCTTACGGCAGCGGCGTGCCACCCGTCGCGTTGAGGATCTCCGCGGTGACGAAGCTCGCTTCCTGGGAGGCCAGGTAGACGTAGGCCGGGGCCAGTTCGGCGGGCTGGGCGGGGCGTCCCAGCGGGCTCTGCTTGCCGAACTCGACGGTGTCGGGCATCGTCGCGGGAATCAGCGGCGTCCACACCGGGCCCGGCGCGACCGCGTTGACGCGGATGCCGCGCTCCGCGAGCATCTGGGCCAGCCCCTGGGTGAAAGTCACGATCGCGCCCTTCGTCATGGCGTAGTCCAGCAGGTGCGGACTGGGCTTGTACGCCTGCACCGACGTGGAGTTGATGACGCTGGCACCCTTCGGCATGTGCGGCAGGGCGAACTTGGTCAGCCAGAACATCCCGTAGAGGTTGGTGCGCATGACCCGGTCGAACTGCTCGGTGCTGATGGCCTCGATCCCGTCCGGCTGCGACATCTGGAACGCCGCGTTGTTCACCACCACGTCGATGTGCCCGAACTCCGAGACGGCACGCTCGATCAACGCCCGGCAGTTGTCCTCCTCACGGATGTCACAGGAGACGGCGACCGCCTTGCGGCCGGCGTCCTCGACGAGGCGGGACGTCTCGCGCGCATCGTCCGCCTCCTCCGGCAGATGCGTGAACAGCACATCGGCACCCTCCCGGGCGAAGGCCAGCGCCACGGCCCGCCCGATGCCGGAGTCCCCGCCCGTGATGACGGTCTTACGGCCCTCCAGCCGACCGCTGCCGCGGTACGACTCCTCGCCGTGATCCGGCGGCGGGTCCATCGGCCCGGTCCACCCCGGGTGCGACTGGTCCTGCGCCGGAAACTCCGGGGTCGGATGCTGCGTCGTGGGATCCTGCTGGCTGTGCTGCGACTCGGTCACGGCGACCTCCTCAACACCGACGGGTTCGTACGAACGAGCGAGTTCCCGCACGACAGCACCCGAAAAGAGAGAAATCCGTCCGCTTCCGTGAGCGAGATGGAGTGGCCGGGGCATCGCAGCCACCGCGACGCTCCGCTCACAGCCGGTGGGCAACGAGGGCACCGTACGCCCGGCGGACGCCGCCTCTGCCCGCCTGATGGGCCGCCCCTGCTGGGCAGAGCAGACAACGGACCGAGATGACCAACGATGCAGCCGGTGAACGGGGGATATCCAGGCCGACTGCGCAGCCGTGATCAGAGCAGTCACGGCTCGACCTGTTCCAGGCACCGTCCCGTACGGCCGGACGATGGCGTGGGTTGGTCACGGCGCCAGTGCGGTGGCCACCCGGGCCAGGCGCTCGGCCGACAGAGCGAAGCGGTTGGCAGGGTTGCGGAAGGAGTACTCGCCGTTGTTCACGGAGAAACCGGGCATGGCCGTTGTCCAGTGCGCAGGGCCGGGGGCTCCCTGATCCTCGAGAACCGCAGAGGCGAGGGCTTCAGGGTCCTCCACGCCGGTGCGGGAGCGCAGCGCGCCCGCCAGGCGGCCGACGGCATCGTCGGGGACGGCGTCGTCGCCGAACGCAGGCAGCAGGAGCAACAGGCGGGCATGGGGATCGATGGTGCTGCCGCCGGGCGGTGCGTTGTCCGCGGCGGCCATGAGCTCGGGCCAGGACAGGCCCGGTCCCATGAAGTGACCGTCGTCCCGGGCGAGCAGTTCGGCCTCGTCCCAGTCGGGGTGATGGAGCAGGTAGTCGACGCCGGTGTCGTCCGCGAAGGTGCGATAGACCACGTAGAGACGGTGATCAGCGCCGAGCGGAACAGCGAACGCCGGCCACTCGGCTCGCTCCCACAGCCGCTGCTGAAACTCGCCGGCCGCATCGTAGTCCGCACCGAACAGCAGCTCCTCGGCCGCCTCGCTGTGGACACACGAGTAGAGATGCCCCAGCCAGAAGAGCGGCTCGTCCAGGAGCCCGGCCCGGTAGGTGAGGGGGCCACCGTCGTAGCCCGGTATCCGGGCAGGATGCAGGTCTGCACTGTTGATCACGCAGGCCATCATGCCGCCCGGACGCCCCGACTTTGAGCCCGGGCGCATCGGCCGATCTTTGCGGCAGATCCCTCAGCAGGCGGTACCGCTCTGCATGTGACCGCCTGTCCCTGTCCCAGGGGCATCGTCCACAGATGTCGAATACTGCGGCTCAGGGCGATATACGTCCGCACATACGCGAAGACGTTCAGCGTTTCCTGGTGACGGGGTCTTCGGGCACCTTGATCCAAGGTGCCCCCGACAGGATTCGAAGCTGCGCATACGGCTCCGGAGGGCCCTTCGGCCCCAGACGCGTGCGCAGGTCACCGGCCTTCGGTGGATCGATTAGCGCTGGCCTGTCCACAAATGGTCCACGGGACGGGTTCGGGACTGCCCGGTGCTCCTTCCTTCTCTGCTTGACACAGTCCAACCGTGGCGACCTGGGCCGCGCTGCGCCCCCGTGGACCCGGCCGGTCGGTTCGCGAGCACGCACAGGCGAAGCGAGGGACGATTTTTCTGAGCGCAATTGCCTCGACCCCCAGAATGAACGCGACCGACCGTCTGGGAGTGTCAGACATGGTTGATCCAACCCCAGCAATACGCCCTGACTGGCTCAGCGACATCGGAGAAACCGCCCCGGGGTTGGGATCAGACGCGCAGAGCAGCCGATGATCTTACCCGTAACGTGAAAGCGAACAAGCCCCACGGAGGTCCCTACGTTGTCTAGGCCCACCGTCAAGCATCACCCGGGACCAGAAGAACGTCAGGCATCACCTGGGACCCGACACGCTCGGGAGGCATTGATACGGTCCCGTCATGGCTGAAGCGCAGGGATCATCGAACGGCCCGGTTACCGCGGCCGATGTCGAACATGCCGTCCGTTTGGCGCTCGCCGCTCTGCGCGGGGCCCACGCGCCGGACTGGAGTGTCAAGGCTGGTTCCCTGGAGTGGGATTGTTGGGAGACGGTCGAGCACCTGGCCGACGACCTGTTCTCCTACGCCGTCCAACTGGGCCCGGCGAACCCGCCGCTGGACACCCACGTGCCGTTCGCGTGGGATCGCAAGAGGCCGGGCGGCCCCGCGAATGCTGTCTTCGCAGACCGCGATGCCGGCCCAGCCGGTCTGCTGCAAGTACTTGATGCCAGCGGCGCCTTGCTGACCGCAATCGTTCGCACGACGCCACCCACGGTCCGGGCACATCACGTCTTCGGCCCTGCCGATCCCGAAGGCTTCGCCGCGATGGGCATCGTCGAGACCCTGGTGCACACCCACGACGTTGCCGAGGGTCTGGGCGTTGACTGGATGCCGCCCGCAGACCTATGCGGCCGCGTGCTGGACCGGCTCTTCCCCGACGCCCCGACCGATACCGACCGGTGGCCAACCCTCCTTTGGGCCACCGGCCGCACGGAGCTACCCGGTCGGCCGCGCCTTACCGAGTGGCGTTGGTATGGCACACCCCGCGCTGACAGCAGGCCGTAGAAGAACTCCGTGCAGTGGAGCCCAGGCACGTGTTGAGAGACGGCCTGACAGGTTCGCCGTCGAAGGGCTGTTGCGCGAGTACGAATGATCAAGAGCGGTGCGCTGTCGGCGCCGTCTCCTACCCTGCGGTTACGTTCGAGCAGAGGGGCGTCACCTCGGTCTGCACAGCTGCGTGTCGAGCGTGGTCGCCTCCGAACCGGTCGTCTAACTCGGCGAACATGTCGGCCGTGGTCTTGACGGCGGCGACATCTCCGAAACCGACGCGCATTCCGTCTCGACGTTGCCGAGGAATGGCAGGCTCGGGTGCGACCAGCCAACGGAGCGAGGCTTCGTTCCATGCGGGCTCGGACGGCTCGGCCTGCAGCAGGGGCTCGTACCGGTTGAGATCAGCGCGCCACAACTGACGTGACGGGCTGGTGCAGCTCGGTACTGTGCGTCCTGAGGCGGCTGAGCTGCTGGCGAGGCTGATTGCGGTCGGTCTGAACGCGGAGTCAGGAGACACGACGGCGGGCTTGCCGCTACTCCCTCCTCGGGAAGCGCCTGCAGCTTGAACCGCTCCTCGGCGGTTGGTTGCCCTGCCGCTCGGCCGGGACCGGCGCCCCAGCGCCGCAGCCCGGACGAACGGCAGGGTCATCAGATGATGAAGCGAGGTGATTCTGGTTCGCTGTGTGGGCTGACCTGCGACGGAAGCATGTGGCCGCCTGGTGGGTGGCTCCGTTGATTCCCCGTGGTTCCCGCAGGATCTGGCACGCGCCTGGCACGACTTCTTCGTCCCAAGCTATCGGCTACGGGGCCACTAAGGTCCGCTGGGCTGGTCACTCGGCGGTTGACGGTCCTTGACGGTCGGTTGGGGGTGCGGAGGTTGCTGTACCTCGCTGCTGTACCACAGCCGGTGCAGCGCCCGAGATGGGCCCGGTGATCAAAGCGTGCACATCGAGTGTCCCGGTTGCCGTCTGACCGTGAGGCTGGGTCGAACTCCCCCGCGATGCTGGACGATTGGGCATGACAGTCGGTCCCTGCGACTACCCTGCATTGGGTAACGGGACGCGTCGGGGGAGGTGTCCTACGTGGCGACCATCAGGGCGAGCCGGAAGATCGAGCGCGCAGGAGTTAACGCCCTTCGAACGCTGCTTGAGGAGCATGACCACCTCGTCCAAGAGATCGACGGGGGCGCTGATCACGGCGAAGACCTACACGTCTGGTTCACCAGTGAAGGTCGGCGTACAGGGCACGTCGTCGCTATCCAGGTGAAGAGCGGGCAGAAGTACAAGCGGGCCAAGGGGTACGCCATCCCTGTCGCCGATCACCGGGATGACTGGAAAGAGAGTCGTCTACCTGTGGTGGGCGTGGTCTATGACCTCGACGAAAAGCGACTCTTTTGGGTCAACCTCACCAAGACTTTGCGACGTGGCAGCGAAACGATGTGGATTCAGGTTTCACGGGCCAGTGAACTGACCGATGGGTCTCTACATGGATTTGTCGCTGAGCTTCAGGAGTTCATCGACTCGCAAGCTAAGCTCGGCAGCGAAGAGGAGATGGCAGGCCAATCACCCACCCCAGGCCGCAAGTCTGCCAAGGGAACCCTGAATCGCACCATCTCGCCAACCCTGCCGGAGGCAGCGCAACCCTCGGCACCCGGTGTGGAACCGAAGCAGAAGAGCACCGGCACCGCCGAGCATGACCCGCCAGATCCGCCATCCGATCTCGACACGGCAGTCGCGGTATTGAAGGCGGATCGCCATAGCACACGTGAGCGCGGCTTCCAGGACGGAGTGCACCTAGCTCCTCATCTTGGCTGGCTGGCTCTCGATGAGCTCGCCAACCGAGATTTCGATTTCGAAGGTTGGTTGGAAAGCTGGCGCAATGGGTGGCTCGACATAAAGTTGGGACAAGGCCCCTCTGGTGCCACGATTCCAACATGGCTGCCGCTACTCGCCGATCACCTCGGAGCTCTTGTCGACCCGATCGGCTACGACCATTGGTCCTTTACTCCCGGCAGAGCTTATGTCGACGGTTTCGTCACCGGGCTTCGAACGGTGTGGCGGGATGCAGGCGCGACCCGGCCTAGCCGCTTTTCACCCTCGCAGCTGTCTGCTGGCCTCCAGTCAGCCACCTCCGGTACCGACAGCCCCCGGAACCAGGAAGAGCAGCAGAGGCGCAGCGCTGATGGCGCAACTGCCGCACCGGAAAGGGGTCAGCAGCTCTTATGCGCAGTTCCCGCAGGGGCCGTCACACCGCCAGTCGCATCCAGCGGCCAGAAGAGACTAACCACCGTTAAAGGCGTGCTCGCCAGCATCAACTTCGACGGTGAAACCGTCACCATCCGAAAGGAGGGATATGGACCTCGAATGAAAGGAATCCGGTCACTCACCGTCCGGGAGATTGACCATGTCATCGTAAAGCCGGCCACAGCGATGTTTCACGGTTATATCCAATTTGTCATACGAGGCCACCCGCCTGCGCCTGACCAACGCCTAAGCATGGCAAGCGGACGACCGCACCGGGAAGATCCAGAGTCAATGTCATACGCGCGGCGCGCCAACGGCGAAATCGAACGTCTTAAGACAGAGATTGAGAGTGCAATCGAAACTGCGAGAGATGATGTCCCGCCAAGTAGTGCAGCAGGGACCGCCGAATAGACCCCGGTCATGAAGCGGCTATCTTGATGGAGATCCGCGGGCACTCCCCGGCGTGGGGTGCTGTCGGTTGCTTCACTCCGCTGCTGTGCAACGTCACCACAGATCCATGCGGGATTTATCATCCGGGATCAGGGGCGAAATAAGAGGAGGCCGCTATCGACGGTCCGGAAGCCGCAGCCTTTTCGTATGCCTCGTCCATCAGGTCGACAAAGCGAATCTGCCGAGTATCCCCTGTCGCCTCTGCAAACTCGCGCCAGCCCACGGAACGATCGACCCAATGATCTCGCGCTCGCTCACCCCGGAAGTGCAACTCAAGCTGGACGCGCGTTGCGTCGTCATTCACACGCTTGAGCAAATAATCGGAGTAGTATTGCGTAACGATCAAATGCGTGAAGTGGAGTTGCCTTGCCAGCGTCAAAGGGAGCGGGCTCTGTGATGGTTGCCAGCAAACGAGAAGCTCGGGATCGTTGAGCGACATAAGCGCCAGCTCGCGGTGCGCGGCCCGTCGTTCTTCTTCGTTGGATATTTGGGTCTGGTGGGCTTGATAGGCGAGAGATACTGCAACCCCAATTAGTGCTGCACCGGAGAAGATCACGGAGAGGAATCCGTAGGCCTGCCCGACATTGCTGAGCGATTGCCAGTCTCCTCCCAGAAATGAGAGGCCTTTGAGGATTACTGGGGTCAGTGCGATAATGGCGATTGCGACAACAGTAGTAGCCCATGAGAAGTGTCTGTTTCGCAAGAATTCCATGCGCCCCTTGCTCCTTTGTTCTGCCGGCATCTGTCAGCAAGCTGCTTGTCCATGGCTCGTTTGAGAGGGATGATTCCCAGCTCTGTGCAGCGCCACACGAGCGGCTGGCGGAGCGATTTCGGGCTGGAGCTTCAATGACTGAGTCAAGGTCACGGGCCGCCCTCCACCAGCAAGGGCAAGGGGGGCACCTCGTCTCGGAGGTCAGTTGTTCCTCAACTTACGTTGGGGATTTGGCCCTGGGGTGACGCCCCGCGCACCGCCTCTGAGCAGGGGGAGAGCGGTCGCTCGTCGGAAGCCGTTGTGGTTGCCCTCAGTAATCAGGTAAGCGGCCCGCGCGGGTCGCACCGTGACCTTGAAAAGGGCTGACTGTCCAATGAAGCTCACGGCGCCATCGTGGTCCTACCACACCTCGCGAGACAAACGCCCGTATGTGCAACGCTCAGCACCGTCGCCTGAGCGAGCCCAACCCGAACAGCACCACGGACCCGCGCTGACCTGCCAGAAGAGCCACCAAGATCATTACGTCGTCATTACGTGATCACTGGCAAACGGCTGCTTCCGGCGGCATCCGCCTGCACAAACGCGAAGACCCCGCACTCAGCGTTTCCGCTGGTGACGGGGTCTTTGGGCACCGTATGAAGGGTGCCCCCGGCAGGATTCGAACCTGCGCACACGGCTCCGGAGGCCGTTGCTCTATCCCCTGAGCTACGGGGGCGTGTCGGTGTCGAGCTGGTGGCTCGCGGCGACGGGTAGAACACTACCAGCTCCCTCGGGGTGATCAGGAACGGGTTTGTCGGGGCCTGCGGAGCGTGGGTCCCCCGCACGGGGTGGAAGTGGGGAAAACCCGGACGCGGTGGCCGGTCCGCACCTACTCTCGAGTTGTGCCAGGCGCGTCGGGTCGGGTGCTTGTTGTGGACGACAACAAGGTCATCCGGCAGTTGATCAGGGTCAATCTCGAGCTGGAGGGTCTCGAGGTCGTGACCGCGGCCGATGGTGTCGAGTGTCTGGATGTGGTTCATCAGGTGCGCCCCGATGTCGTGACCCTCGATGTGGTCATGCCCCGGCTGGACGGACTGCGGACCGCCGCACAGCTGCGTTCCGACCCCCGGACGGCTCACCTTCCCCTTGCCATCGTCAGCGCCTGTACGCAGCACGAGGTCGACAGCGGTCTCGACGTCGGCGTCGACGCCTTTCTCGCCAAGCCCTTCGAGCCCGCCGAACTCGTGCGACTCGTACGGCAGTTGATCGAGAGGAGTCGGGAGGTGCGGGGTCCGGGGGAGGGTGACTCCCCGCTAGTAGGGGGCGTCCTCGGGGGCGGCGAGACCGAGCCCGCCGGTCGCACCGGCGGCTGAGCTCCCACGAGCACAGGCTCGCAGCCACACCCACCTCTCCCTAAGTGGCACCGACCTACCCGACGCCGGGCTCACCCCCCGTCCCACATACCGGACCCCACCCAAACCCGCTCGTCCCCCCACCCCCCCTCCTCCCATACGCTTGTCCCGTGACCCCCGTCGAGCTCTCCCGTACCGTGCTGCGCGCGGTGCGTCGTGCTGTCGATGACGGGGAGCTGGACGTCGTCGTGCCGGGGCGGGTCAAGGTCATGCCTCCCGGGGCCGGCGGCTGTGGTGACTACGCCACCAACGTGGCGCTCCAGCTCGCCCGGCCTGCCGGGCAGCCGGCCCTCGACGTCGCTGAGATCCTCCGGCGGCGCCTCGCGCACAGCGACGGCATCCGCGACGTCGTCGTCACCGGGCCCGGGTTCCTCAACATCAGCCTGCGCGGGGACCGGGACACCCTTGTACGGGAGATCCTCCGACTCGGAGAGCGGTACGGCCATGCCGACCGGCCTACTGACCGGCTCGTGCACCTGGACGCGCCCCACGAAGTCCGCGCCGTCGTCGTGATGGACGCCGTCGCCCGCCTTCTGCGTTCTCAAGGCGCCCTCGTCCACACCCACTGCGCTGCCCGCCCGGAGGCGGGGTGGACCGACCTCCTTGGCGCCGAAGTCCACACATACGGCACCCTCGGCGCTCCCCGCACCCCCGACGCGCCCGCCCCCCTCGACGTCCACGCCGACCTACGACCGGTACCGGCCGACGCCGACCCCCTCCCCCTCGGCCGCGACGCCGCCCGCTGGGCGCTCCTCCACCCGGCCCCCCACGACCGGCCCCGCATCACCGCCGACCACCTGGTCCAGCGGGAGAGCAACCCTCTCTTCCGGGTCCGTTACGCCCACGCCCGTACCCGGGCCCTCACCCGCAACGCCGCCGACCTGGGCTTCCACGCCGAGCCCGGGGAGTCCGGCGAGCCCGGGAACGTGGACCCACGGGGCGCAGAGCCAGCCGTACGAGAAAGCGACGTACCAGAAAGCGACGTAGCGGAAGGCGCCGTACAGGAAACCGTCGTACACGACACGACGACGCTCCTGCGGAACGCCCTCGCCGATCACCCCCGTGTCCTCCGCGCCGCCGCGACCCACCACGCTCCCGACCGCCTGGCCCGGCATCTCGTCGCCGTCGCCGATGCCGTGCTGCCCCTTCTCGCTGCCGTTCTTCCGCGCGGTGCGGAGAAACCCTCGGCCGCCCACCGTGCCCGGCTCGCGCTCGCCGAAGCCGCCGGGGCGGTGCTGGCCGGTGGCCTGTCCCTGCTCGGCATCGACGCACCCGAACACCTGTGACGCGCACAGAAAGCCATCCGAGAACATGAGCCGTTCCGCACATCCCGCCGGGCCCCGTCACGCCGACGTCCTTCCCGAGGGGCACTACTCCGCCCCGCCCGCCGACCTCAACACCCTCGACTCCAAGGTGTGGGCCCAGACGGTCGGCCGTGACAGCGACGGTGTCGTCACCGTCGGCGGCATCGACGTCAAGACCCTCGCCGAACAGCACGGCACCCCCGCCTACATCCTCGACGAAGCCGACTTCCGGGAGCGGGCGCGGGCGTGGCGCGGTGCCTTCGGGGCCGACGCCGACGTCTTCTACGCCGGCAAGGCGTTCCTGTCGCGAGCCGTCGTGCGCTGGCTGCACGAGGAAGGGCTCAACCTGGACGTGTGCTCCGGGGGCGAGCTCGCCACCGCCCTCTCCGCCGGCATGCCCGCCGACCGCATCGCCTTCCACGGCAACAACAAGTCCAGGGAAGAGATCACCAGGGCCATCGAGAGCGGCGTCGGACGCATCGTCCTCGACTCCTTCCAGGAGATCGTCCGCGTCGCCCACATCGCGCAGGGACTCGGCAAGCGACAGCGCGTCCAGATCCGGGTCACCGTCGGCGTCGAGGCGCACACCCACGAGTTCATCGCCACCGCCCACGAGGACCAGAAGTTCGGCATCCCGCTCGCCGGCGGACAGGCCGCCGAGGCCGTGCGGCGGGCGTTGCAGCTCGACGGGCTGGAGCTCATCGGCATCCACTCCCACATCGGATCGCAGATCTTCGACATGTCCGGCTTCGAGGTCGCGGCCCATCGGGTGGTCGGGCTGCTCAAGGACGTCCGTGACGAGCACGGTGTCGAGCTGCCCGAGATCGACCTCGGCGGCGGGCTGGGGATCGCGTACACCAGCGACGACGACCCCCGCGAGCCGCACGAGATCGCCAAGGCGCTCACCGAGATCGTGACGAGGGAGTGCGAGTCCGCCAGGCTGCGCACCCCGAGGATCTCCGTCGAGCCGGGACGCGCCATCGTCGGGCCGACCGCCTTCACGCTCTACGAGGTCGGGACGATCAAGCCCCTCGACGGGCTGCGCACCTACGTCTCCGTCGACGGCGGGATGTCGGACAACATCCGTACCGCGCTGTACGACGCCGAGTACACCGTCGCCCTCGTGTCCAGGACCAGCAACGCCGAGCCCATGCTCGCCCGGGTCGTCGGCAAGCACTGCGAGAGCGGGGACATCGTGGTCAAGGACGCGTTCCTGCCGGCCGACCTGGCACCGGGTGACCTCATCGCCGTACCGGCGACGGGCGCCTACTGCCGGTCCATGGCGAGCAACTACAACCACGTGCTGCGCCCGCCGGTCGTCGCCGTCAGCGACGGCGAGTCGCGGGTCATCGTCCGCCGCGAGACGGAGGAGGACCTTCTGCGGCTCGACGTCGGATGAACCTCTGTAGGGGCTTTATAGAGAAGGAACGGAAGATCTACGGTCTTCCGCCCCCGTGCAAATGAAATAGATGTCTCATCATCCGGACCAGGGGCAGAAACTCCCGTCCGGTGAGTGAGACTGGGTCCACCGTAGACGGTATGAGGAAACGAGGTCGGATGATGCGTACGCGTCCGCTGAAGGTGGCGCTGCTGGGCTGTGGAGTGGTCGGCTCAGAGGTGGCGCGCATCATGACGACGCACGCCGACGACCTCGCCGCCCGCATCGGCGCCCCCGTGGAGCTCGCGGGGGTCGCCGTGCGGCGGCCCTCCAAGGTGCGTGAGGGCATCGCGCGGGAACTCGTCACCACCGACGCCACCGCCCTCGTCAAACGCGGGGACATCGACGTGGTGGTCGAGGTCATCGGGGGCATCGAGCCCGCGCGTTCCCTCATCACCGCCGCCTTCGAGCACGGCGCCTCCGTCGTCTCCGCCAACAAGGCGCTCCTCGCCCAGGACGGCGCCGCCCTGCACGCGGCGGCCGGACGGCACGGCAAGGACCTCTACTACGAGGCCGCCGTCGCCGGTGCCATCCCGCTGATCCGTCCGCTGCGCGAGTCCCTCGCCGGTGACAAGGTCAACCGGGTGCTCGGCATCGTCAACGGGACCACCAACTTCATCCTCGACAAGATGGACAGCACCGGGGCCGGTTATCAGGAGGCCCTCGACGAGGCCACCGCCCTCGGGTACGCCGAGGCCGACCCGACCGCCGACGTCGAGGGGTTCGACGCCGCCGCCAAGGCCGCCATCCTCGCCGGGATCGCCTTCCACACGCGCGTGCGCCTCGACGACGTCTACCGCGAGGGCATGACCGAGGTCACCGCCTCCGATTTCGCCTCCGCGAAGAACATGGGCTGCACCATCAAGCTCCTCGCCATCTGCGAGCGGGCCGAGGACGGGCAGTCCGTCACCGCGCGCGTGCACCCCGCGATGATCCCGCTCACGCATCCGCTGGCCTCGGTGCGGGGCGCGTACAACGCCGTATTCGTGGAGTCGGACGCCTCCGGGCAGCTGATGTTCTACGGCCCGGGCGCGGGCGGCGCGCCCACCGCCTCCGCCGTCCTCGGCGACCTCGTCGCCGTCTGCCGCAACCGGCTCAGCGGCACGACCGGACCCGGTGAGTCCGCGTACGCCGCCCTGACCGTCTCGGGCATGGGCGAGGTCGTCACGCGCTACCACATCAGCCTGGACGTGGCCGACAAACCGGGCGTTCTCGCCCAGGTCGCCACCGTGTTCGCCGAGCACGGGGTGTCCATCGATACCGTTCGGCAGCAGGGGAAGGACGGCGAGGCATCTCTCGTCGTCGTCACGCACCGCGCGTCCGACGCCGCCCTGAACGGGACCGTCGAGGCGTTGCGCAAGCTCGACACCGTGCGGGGTGTCGCCAGCATCATGCGGGTTGAAGGAGAGTAACGAGCAATGACCCACCAGTGGCGCGGAATCATCGAGGAGTACCGGGACCGGCTGCCCGTCTCCGACACCACTCCGGTCGTGACGCTCCGCGAGGGCGGCACGCCCCTCGTGCCCGCGCAGGTGCTCTCCGAGCGCACCGGGTGCGAGGTCCACCTCAAGGTGGAGGGCGCCAACCCCACCGGTTCCTTCAAGGACCGGGGCATGACCATGGCCATCACGCGGGCCAAGGAGGAGGGCGCGAAGGC
Organism: Streptomyces sp. NPDC102270; assembly: GCF_044766405.1. NCBI lineage: Bacteria > Bacillati > Actinomycetota > Actinomycetes > Kitasatosporales > Streptomycetaceae > Streptomyces > Streptomyces sp. NPDC102270. The sequence continues at coordinate 404,361 of NZ_JBIWLX010000008.1, forward strand.
GGTCATCTGCGCCTCCACGGGCAACACCTCGGCGAGCGCCGCCGCCTACGCCGTACGCGCGGGCATGGTCTCCGCCGTGCTGGTGCCGCGCGGCAAGATCGCGCTCGGCAAGATGGGGCAGGCACTCATCCACGGCGCGAAGATCCTCCAGGTCGACGGGAACTTCGACGACTGCCTCACCCTGGCCCGCGCCCTGAGCGACAACTACCCGGTGGCGCTGGTCAATTCGGTCAACCCGGTGCGGATCGAGGGCCAGAAGACCGCCGCCTTCGAGATCGTCGACATGCTCGGCGACGCGCCCGACATCCACGTCCTGCCCGTGGGCAACGCCGGCAACATCACGGCGTACTGGAAGGGCTACAAGGAGTACGCAGCCGACGGGGTGGCCGCACAGACTCCTCGGATGTGGGGCTTCCAGGCCTCCGGCAGTGCCCCGATCGTGCGTGGCGAGGTCGTCAAGGACCCCTCGACCATCGCCACCGCCATCCGCATCGGCAACCCCGCCTCCTGGCAGTACGCCCTCGCGGCGAAGGAGGAGTCCGGCGGGTTCATCGACGAGGTGACGGACCGTGAGATCCTGCGCGCCTACCGGCTGTTGGCCGCCCAGGAGGGTGTCTTCGTGGAACCCGCCTCCGCCGCCTCCGTGGCCGGTCTGCTGAAGGCCGCCGAGCAGGGCAAGGTCGACCCGGGCCAGCGGATCGTGTGCACGGTCACCGGCAACGGCCTCAAGGACCCCGACTGGGCCGTCGCGGGCGCCCCGCAACCGGTCACCGTCCCGGTCGACGCGGCCACGGCGGCGGAGCGCCTCGGGCTCGCCTGAGCAGGGAATCCCCACGAGGGGTGCACAGGGGGCTTACGACACGCATCGTGCGCCTCCTGTGCGCCCTATGTCGCCACAGAACCTTCCTTCGATAGGCTGTACCGAACCCGCCCGCTGCATATGCCCTCGCGTACAGCGGGGTGCCGTGTCGTCTCCGCGGTCCGCAGGGTCTTCGTACGTCATCGGATGTCATCGAATGTCATTCGACAATCACGCAGCTCAAGGAGAGTCATCGAGAGATGGCCGGTCCCGCCTTCCGTGCCGCCGCCGTCCGGGTGCGCGTCCCCGCCACCAGCGCCAACCTCGGCCCGGGCTTCGACGCCCTGGGCCTGTCGCTGGGGCTCTACGACGACGTCGTCGTCCGGGTGGCCGACTCAGGGCTGCACATCGACATCGCGGGGGAGGGGAGCGAGACGCTCCCGCGCGACGAGAACCACCTGCTCGTACGCTCCCTGCGTACCGCCTTCGATCTGCTGGGCGGCCAGCCGCGCGGCCTGGAGATCGTCTGCGCCAACCGCATCCCGCACGGCCGGGGCCTCGGCTCCTCCTCGGCCGCCATCTGCGCCGGAATCGTCGCCGCGCGCGCCGTGACCATAGGCGGCGAGGCCCGGCTCGACGACACCGCGCTCCTGGAGCTCGCCACCGAGATCGAGGGCCACCCCGACAATGTGGCCGCCTGTCTGCTCGGCGGTTTCACGCTCTCCTGGATGGAGGCCGGCGCCGCGCGGGCGATCAGGATGGAGCCCGCGGATTCCATCGTTCCGGTGGTTTTCGTGCCCGGAAAGCCCGTCCTGACCGAGACCGCGCGCGGACTGCTCCCGCGCACCGTGCCGCACGTCGACGCCGCCGCCAACGCCGGCCGTGCCGCGCTGCTCGTCGAGGCCCTCACCAGGCGCCCCGAGCTGCTGCTGCCGGCCACCGAGGACCGTCTCCACCAGGAGTACCGCGCTCCCGCCATGCCGGAGAGCGCCGCACTGGTGGAGCGGCTGCGGGCCGACGGAGTCCCGGCAGTCATCTCAGGGGCAGGGCCCACCGTGCTCGCGCTGGCCGACGCGGACAGCGCCGACAAGGTGGCCCATCTGGCGGGCGAGGGCTGGGCCGCCAACCGGCTGGACCTCGACGCCCAGGGGGCCTGTGTGCTCCCGCTCGCGGCCGCCAGTGACATCTGAGATCCGGCGTGTGCCGGATTTCGAGAGGGGGAATGTTTGTTGGATCCGGTAGTGTTAATCTCAAGTCTGCACCCGACCCCACCATGGCGAGGTGCTTCACGTCCCCGTCCGGGACAGACATTCTTCCGGGAGCCTCCCAAGCCGCACAGCGTTCCGTACGACGTACATGGGCAGTACCTCGTACGCGAGCACTGAGCGACTCGCCGGGCACGCTCCGGAACCGGTGTGACCAAGCCACGTGACACGGACACTCAGTGCCACGGCTCTCGGAAGCGCCGTCACCACATTCCTCCGCCGTTCCGGCGGACCACCGCCCCGGCACGGTCCACAAGGATGGGACCGCCGTCGGACAGCACAAACGGTCGCCGAGCCAGACAGGCCGACGTCCGCTCCAGGGAAGGACCCTTCGTGAGCGACACCACCGATCTGATGGGCGCACGTGTCGAGGAGACCGCTGCCGCGCCCTCCACGGACGCCTCCGCGCCTGCCACCGGTGCCGGCTCCCGGCGGCGCCGCGGTACCGGCCTCGACGGCATGGTGCTGGCCGAGCTGCAGCAGGTCGCCTCCGGCCTCGGTATCAAGGGCACCGGGCGTATGCGCAAGAGCCAGCTCATCGAGGTCATCAAGGAAGCGCAGGCCGGGGGAGGTGCCGCGGCTCCCAAGGCAGCGTCCTCGCCCGCCGGCGACGCCGCCGAGACCAAGCCGAAGCGCCGCGCCACCTCCAAGGCCCGCACCGGCGACGCCGCCGAGAAGAACGCGGAGGCGAAGGCCGAGGCCCCCGCAGAGAAGGCCGTGGCCCAGCAGCAGATCGAGATCCCCGGCCAGCCGGCCGCCGAGCGCGGGGCGGACGACGCTCCCGCCGAGCGCCGTCGCCGCCGTGCCACCGCCGAGGCGGGTGCCCCCGCGGGCAGCCCCGAGACCGTCGTGGCCGAGGCGCAGAGCGAGCCCAAGGCCGAGACGCCGGCGCAGCAGCCGCAGGGCGACGCCGGTGACGGCGACAGCCGTGGCCGCCGCGACCGCCGTGACCGCGGCCGTGACCGCGGCGAGCGGGGCGACCGCGCGGAGCGTGGCGACCGCGGGGACCGGGGGGAGCGTCGCAAGAGCGACGACCAGCCGGGCCAGGGCGGCGGTCAGCGCCAGCAGCAGAACCAGCAGCAGGGCAGCGGCCGTCCGGACCGCCAGGACCGGCAGCAGCGCGACACCGGCCCGCAGGACGACGACGACTTCGAGGGCGGCCGCCGCGGCCGCCGGGGCCGTTACCGGGACCGCCGTGGCCGTCGTGGCCGCGACGAGATGGGCGGCACCCCCGAGCCGCAGATCAACGAGGACGACGTCCTGATCCCGGTCGCGGGCATCCTGGACATCCTCGACAACTACGCCTTCATCCGTACGTCGGGCTACCTGCCCGGGCCGAACGACGTGTACGTCTCCCTCGCCCAGGTCCGCAAGAACGGCCTGCGCAAGGGTGACCACATCACCGGCGCGGTCCGTCAGCCCAAGGAAGGCGAGCGGCGCGAGAAGTTCAACGCGCTGGTGCGTCTCGACTCCGTCAACGGCATGGCGCCCGAACACGGCCGTGGCCGCCCGGAGTTCAACAAGCTGACGCCGCTGTACCCGCAGGACCGCCTCCGCCTGGAGACGGACCCCGGCATCCTCACCACCCGCATCATCGACCTCGTCGCGCCGATCGGTAAGGGCCAGCGCGGTCTGATCGTGGCCCCGCCGAAGACCGGCAAGACCATGATCATGCAGGCGATCGCCAACGCGATCACGCACAACAACCCCGAGTGCCACCTGATGGTCGTCCTGGTCGACGAGCGTCCGGAAGAGGTCACCGACATGCAGCGGTCGGTCAAGGGCGAGGTCATCTCCTCGACCTTCGACCGCCCGGCCGAGGACCACACCACGGTCGCCGAGCTCGCCATCGAGCGCGCCAAGCGGCTGGTGGAGCTGGGCCACGACGTGGTCGTCCTGCTCGACTCGATCACGCGACTGGGCCGTGCCTACAACCTCGCCGCGCCCGCCTCCGGCCGCATCCTGTCCGGTGGTGTCGACTCGACCGCCCTGTACCCGCCGAAGCGCTTCTTCGGTGCGGCCCGCAACATCGAGGACGGCGGCTCGCTGACCATCCTCGCCACCGCGCTGGTGGACACCGGGTCCCGCATGGACGAGGTGATCTTCGAGGAGTTCAAGGGCACCGGCAACGCCGAGCTCAAGCTGGACCGCAAGCTCGCCGACAAGCGGATCTTCCCGGCGGTGGACGTCGACGCGTCCGGCACCCGTAAGGAAGAGATCCTGCTCGCCCCCGACGAGCTCGGGATCGTATGGAAGCTGCGCCGGGTGCTGCACGCCCTCGACCAGCAGCAGGCGGTCGAACTGCTCCTCGACAAGATGAAGCAGACGAAGTCGAATGCCGAGTTCCTGATGCAGATCCAGAAGACGACGCCGGCGCCGGGCAACGGCGACTGACGTCCAGCGTTCGCGAAGAGGGCCGCCCCCTGTTGTCAGGGGGCGGCCCTCTTTGGTTTACGATCACGCTCTTCGGTCGAATTTTCGATCTCCGAGCTTCTGATCCCTGGGGGGACTTGCATGGGCATATCCATGTCCGGAGGCGCCGGGCGCCACAGACGACGGCTGCGGATCGCTCTGCCCGTCGCCGTGGCCGCCGCGCTGCTGGCCACGTCGGCGAACGCCGCGACCGTCGTGCCCGAGCCGCAGGCACCGGTCAAGGCCGCCGCCACCGCGCCCACGCCGTCGCAGGCCGAGCTGAAGCAGCGGATCGCCGGCGCCCTCGCGGCGGACGACACCTCCGGCACGGTGACCCGGTCGCCGATGAACAGTGGCAAGGTCGACTCCACCGTCTCGCCGATGATCATCGGCGGCACGACGACCACCATCACCTCGGCCCCGTGGATGGCCCAGCTCTGGTACACCGACGACCAGGGCACCGCCGACAAGAGCGACGACACCGGCTTCTTCTGCGGCGGTGCCGTCGTCGCGCCGACGAAGATCCTCACCGCCGCGCACTGCGTCAAGGGTGCCGACTGGGCCAAGGGCGGCGCCGTGGTCACCGGGGCCACTCAGCTGCCCTCGGACGACGGGAGCGACCTGCACGGCGGCACCGCGACCGCGGTGCTGCGGCAGTGGTACCACCCGTCGTACAACGCGGACACGATCGACAACGACATCGCGGTCCTGACCCTGGCGGCCCCCGTCAAGGCCACCCCGATCCGCATGACGACGTCCACCGACACCGCCTCGTACGACCCCGCCACGGCCGGCGCCAAGGCCGCCAAGGTCTACGGCTGGGGCCGCACCAGCTCCACCAGCGACGCCGTCTCCCCGACGCTGAAGACGGCCACCCTGCCCATCAAGTCGGACGCGACCTGCGCCGCGGCCTACGGCTCCTGGTTCATCAAGGGGCACATGGTCTGCGCCGGGCCGCCCGCGAGCGGCCGGGACTCCGGTACGACCGCCATCTGCAGCGGTGACTCCGGCGGCCCCCTCGTCGTGAACGGGCGGATCGTCGGCGTCGTCTCCTGGAACGTGACGGACTGCGTGGCCAAGGGCGCCTACAGCGTCTTCACCAAGGTCAGCAAGTACGTCGGCGCCGCCTACCCGCGCGTCGACGACACCAACCTCAGCTTCGACCACAAGGCCGACCTGTGGGTGCGCAACTCCTCCACCAAGGTCGGCTACGAGCTGGACTCCAAGGGCACCACCCTGGCCGCCCGGCAGTCCTGGGGCGACTGGAACGGTGTGAACCTGGTCCGGCAGACCGACCTCGACCGGGACGGCTACCAGGACCTGCTGTACCGCGTCTCCGCGACCGGTGACGTCTACTGGCTGCGGTTCCTCCCCGCCACCGGCGCCTGGGCCGACCCGAAGAAGGTCTTCACCGACTGGAGGACCCGCACCCGGATCCTCACCCCCGGCGATGTCACCGGCGACTACAAGCCCGACCTGCTCTCGGTGGACTCCGCGGGCGTCCTGTGGATCTACCCGGGCAAGGGCGACGGCAGCTTCGCGGCCCGGGTCAGGGTCGGCGGCGGCTGGAGCCAGTACAACCTCCTGCTCGGCCACGGCGACTTCACCGGTGACGGCAAGGCGGACGTCCTCGCCCGCAACAAGAGCACCGGCGACCTGTACCTCTACAGGGGCACCGGCAAGTCCGGCACCGGCGTCTTCGCGGCCCGGGTCAAGGTGCGCACCAACTGGAGCGGCTACAACGCCTTCGACGCCGTCGGCGACATCACCGGCGACGGCAGGGCCGACCTGGTGGCCCGCACCCCGGGCGGCACGCTCTATCTGTACAAGGGCACCGGCAAGGCGACCAGCGAGATCTTCGCCACAAGAACCACCGTGGGGACCGGCTTCCAGCAGTACGACATCTTTGGCTGAAACCACTGGTGAGCAGGGCATGCCCTGATGCTTCAGTGACGCGCTGTGACCGCCGCTCCCCGTGGTGGTCACAGCGCGTTGTGCAACCCTTTCTCGAGTATCCCCGTCTGACCAGGCGGAGAGACCATGGAGCGGTACGGGTCTTGTGATGACCACGTCTGACCCTGAAAACAGGGGGTAACCGACCGGACGAGATTCGAGGAGCACATGTCAGCCGAGAGCGCGCCGATACCCGGAGAACCGGGCGGCAAGGGACGTCGCCGCACACCCCGCAGCAGGGGCCGCAAGGGCCTGCTGACCATGGCGTGGGTCGCCGCGGGGATCGTCGTGGTGGGCGGCACCGGGGCCGGTTACGTGTACTTCAAGCTCAACGGCAACATCAAGAGCGTCGACATCGACCAGGTCCTCGGCAGTGCGCGGCCCACGAAGGCCGACAACGGCTCCGAGAACATCCTCGTCCTGGGCTCCGACACCCGCTCCGGCTCCAACAGGAAGCTCGGCGGCGGCACCGACGACGGCAGCGCCCGCTCCGACACCGCGATGGTCATCCACGTGTACGAGGGCCACAGGAAGGCCACGGTGGTCTCCATCCCGCGCGACACCCTGATCGACCGCCCCGAGTGCACCGACACCGACGGCAAGGCACACGACGCCGCGTCGGACGTCATGTTCAACTCCGCCTACACGACCGGTGGCGCGGCCTGTGCCGTCAAGACCGTCGAGTCCATGACCGACATCCGCATGGACCACTACCTGGAGGTCGACTTCAGCGGCTTCGAGAAGCTGGTCGACGAACTCGGCGGGGTCACGGTCACCACGACCAAGGACATCAAGGACACCGACAGCCACCTGGACCTCAAGGCCGGCCCGCATGAACTCACCGGTGCCCAGGCCCTCGGTCTCGTCCGCACCCGGCACGGCGTCGGCGACGGCTCCGACCTCGGCCGGATCCAGCTCCAGCAGGCCTTCATCAAGGCGCTGGTCAAGAAGGTCAAGAGCGTCGGCGTGCTGACGAGCCCCAAGAAGCTCTACGACCTCGCCGACACCGCCACCAAGGCCGTCACCACCGACTCCGACCTCGGCTCGGTCAACTCCCTGGTCTCCTTCGCGAGCGGCCTCAAGCACATCAGCGACTCGAACATGACCATGGTCACCCTGCCGGTCCGCTACGACCCGGCGAACCCGAACCGGGTCCTCGTGCAGAAGACCAAGGCCAAGCAGATCTGGACGGCCCTGGAGAACGACCGGCCGATCCCGAAGTCGGCCACGGAAGGCACCGCGACGGGCCAGGCCAAGGGCGTCGTCACGTCGTAGGTCCGCGTCTGCCAGGGGTGTCCGCCGGGGGTGTCCGCCGAGGGCGGGGAATAGATCGCGGTGCCCCCTCGTTTTGGGGGATGCGGCCAGTGCTGGCAGACTGGTACGTCGGCCCCGGTTCACGCACCCGCAGCCCGCGGTGGCGACCCGGCGCCCTCCCGAAACTAGGAGACACCTTGAAGCGCGACATCCACCCCGAGTACGTCGACACGCAGGTCAGCTGCACCTGTGGCGCGTCGTTCACCACCCGTAGCACGATCCAGAGCGGCACCATCCGTGCCGAGGTCTGCTCCGAGTGCCACCCGTTCTACACGGGCAAGCAGAAGATCCTCGACACCGGTGGCCGTGTGGCCCGCTTCGAGGCCCGCTTCGGCAAGGCTGCTGCCAAGAAGTAGCGAGCCACCAGCGCCGGTCCACGCCGCACTCCTCGGAGTGCGCCGGGACCGGCGTTTTTGGTCGCCCGCCTTCCCCCTTCATCCGCAGTACAGGAGCCCAGAGATGTTCGAGGCCGTCGAGGAACTCGTCGGTGAGCACGCCGACCTGGAGAAGAAGCTCGCCGACCCGTCGGTCCACTCCGACCAGGCCAACGCGCGCAAGCTGAACAAGCGCTACGCCGAGCTCACCCCGATCGTCGCCACGTACCGCTCCTGGAAGCAGACCGGCGACGACATCGAGACGGGGCGCGAGTACGCCGCCGCCGACCCCGACTTCGCCGCCGAGGTCAAGGAGCTGGAGAAGCAGCGCGAGGAGCTGACGGAGAAGCTGCGGCTTCTCCTCGTCCCGCGCGACCCCAGCGACGACAAGGACGTCATCCTCGAGATCAAGGCGGGCGCGGGCGGCGACGAGTCCGCGCTGTTCGCCGGCGACCTGCTGCGCATGTATCTCCGGTACGCCGAGCGCGTCGGCTGGAAGACCGAGATCATCGACGCCACCGAGTCCGAGCTGGGCGGCTACAAGGACGTCCAGGTCGCCGTGAAGACCAAGGGCGGCAACGGCGCCACCGAGCCCGGACAGGGCGTGTGGGCCCGGATGAAGTACGAGGGCGGCGTGCACCGCGTGCAGCGCGTCCCGGCCACCGAGTCCCAGGGCCGTATCCACACCTCCGCGGCCGGTGTGCTGGTCACCCCCGAGGCGGAGGAGGTCGACGTCGAGATCAACCCCAACGACCTGCGCATCGACGTCTACCGCTCCTCCGGGCCCGGCGGACAGTCCGTCAACACGACCGACTCCGCGGTGCGCATCACGCACATTCCCACCGGAGTCGTCGCCTCCTGCCAGAACGAGAAGAGCCAGCTGCAGAACAAGGAGCAGGCCTTGCGTATCCTGCGCTCCAGGCTGCTCGCGGCGGCGCAGGAGGAGGCGGAGCGCAATGCCGCCGACGCCCGGCGCAGCCAGGTGCGCACCGTCGACCGCTCCGAGAAGATCCGTACGTACAACTACCCGGAGAACCGCATCTCGGACCACCGTGTCGGCTTCAAGTCGTACAACCTGGACCAGGTCCTGGACGGCGACCTCGACGCGGTGATCCAGGCCTGCGTCGACGCGGACTCGGCAGCGAAGCTGGCGGCCGCGTAAGAGGCGTACCCACGCACGAGTACGACACGGAGGACTTGCGTGAATCTGCTGCTCGCAGAGGTGGCCCAGGCCACCCAGCGGCTGGCCGACGCCGGCGTGCCCTCGCCGCGCAACGACGCGGAGGAGCTCGCCGCGTTCGTGCACGGCGTGAAGCGGGGCGAGCTGCACTCCGTGAAGGACGCGGACTTCGACGCCCGCTACTGGGAGACCATCGCGCGCCGTGAGCAGCGCGAGCCGCTCCAGCACATCACCGGCCTCGCCTACTTCCGGTACCTCGAACTCCAGGTGGGGCCCGGCGTGTTCGTGCCGCGCCCCGAGACGGAGTCCGTGGTCGGCTGGGCCATAGACGCGGTGCGCGCGATGGACGTCGTCGAGCCGTGCATCGTCGACCTGTGCACCGGCTCCGGCGCCATCGCGCTCGCCCTCGCCCAGGAGGTCCCGCGCTCCCGCGTGCACGCCGTGGAGCTGTCCGAGGAAGCCCTGCGGTGGACCCGTAAGAACGTCGAGGGGTCCCGGGTCGAGCTGCGCCAGGGCAACGCCCTGGACGCCTTCCGCGACCTCGACGGCCATGTCGACCTGGTCATCTCCAACCCGCCGTACATCCCGCTCACCGAGTGGGAGTACGTCGCTCCCGAGGCGCGGGACTACGATCCCGAACTCGCCCTGTTCTCGGGGGAGGACGGCCTCGACCTCATCCGCGGTCTGGAACGGACCGCACACCGGCTGCTGCGCCCGGGCGGTGTCGTCGTCATCGAGCACGCCGACACCCAGGGCGGCCAGGTGCCGTGGATCTTCACCGAGGAGCGGGGCTGGGCCGACGCTGCCGACCACCCCGACCTCAACAACCGCCCCCGGTTCGCGACGGCCCGCAGGGCGATGCCGTGAGCCACACCCCCAAGACTCCAGAGCAGTACGTGTACGAGGAGGCCCGCTAGATATGGCACGGCGATACGACACCAACGACGCGACCGACCGCACGACCGGTCTGCGCGAAGCCGCGTCCGCCGTCCGCCGTGGCGAGCTCGTGGTCCTCCCGACCGACACGGTGTACGGCATCGGCGCCGACGCGTTCTCCTCCGAGGCCGTCTCCGACCTCCTGGAGGCCAAGGGCCGGGGCCGCAACATGCCCACCCCCGTGCTGATCGGCTCCCCGAACACCCTCCACGGTCTCGTCACCGACTTCTCCGAGCTGGCCTGGGAACTCGTCGACGCCTTCTGGCCGGGCGCGCTCACGCTCGTCGCCAGGCACCAGCCGTCCCTGCAGTGGGACCTGGGTGACACGAGGGGCACGGTGGCCGTCCGGATGCCGCTGCACCCGGTCGCCATCGAGCTGCTGACCGAGGTCGGCCCCATGGCGGTCTCCTCCGCCAACCTGACCGGTCACCCGTCGCCGGAAACCTGTGACGCCGCGCAGGAGATGCTCGGCGACTCGGTCTCCGTCTACCTCGACGGCGGCCCGACCCCGGGCAACGTCCCGTCCTCGATCGTCGACGTCACCCGCGAGGTGCCCCTGCTGCTGCGCGCGGGCGCGATCTCCGCGGACGAGCTCAGGAAGGTCGTACCCGACCTCGAGGTGGCGAATTGACGGCCCCTGACGCGGGGCGTGGCATATGGGACGGGGAAGAGACGCGGACCTTCACAGGGCTCCCGCGTGACAGCTTCCGCATCCTCCACGTCAGCACCGGCAACGTCTGCCGCTCGCCGATCACCGAGCGGCTGACCCGGCATGCCCTGGCGGACCGGCTGGGCGACCCGCTGTGGGGCGGCCTGGTCGTGGAGAGCGCGGGGACCTGGGGCCACGAGGGCGCGCCCATGGAGGCCAACGCGGAGGCGGTGCTGGCCGAATTCGGCGCGGACGCCTCCGGCTTCACCGGGCGCGAGCTCCTCGACGAACACGTGATCATGGCCGACCTGGTCCTGACCGCCACCCGCGACCACCGCCAGCAGGTCATCTCGATGGGCCACTCGGCGGGCCTGCGCACCTTCACCCTGAAGGAGTTCACCCGTCTGGTGAAGGCGATCGACACGGCGACCCTGCCTCCCCTGGAGGAGGGCCTGGTGATCCGCGCACGCGCCCTGGTCCGCGCCGCGGCGGCTCTACGCGGGTGGCTCCTGGCCCCGACCGCGGAGGCCGACGAGGTCTTCGACCCGTACGGGGCACCGCTGCCCTTCTTCCGCTCGATCGGGGACGAGATACACGAGGCGCTGGATCCGGTGGTGACGGCGCTGACGGGGGTTCCCGCGCGCACGTGACGCCGGGCGGGGCGGCACCCGAGCCGGCGGACGGAGTCCGACGCAGCGGCCCGAAGCCCGGGAGGCCCGCCAGGGCCGAGCGGTGCGAGGGGCGCGTCGGGGATGGGGCTGCACGAGGCGCTGGATCCGGTGGTGACGGCGCTGACGGGGGTTCCCGCGCGCACGTGACGCCGGGCGGGGGCGCGTTGGGGTTGGGGCTGCACGAGGCGCTGGGTCCTGCGTCACCGCGCTGACGGGTGTACCCGCAAGGACGCAACGACCGGGCACCCGGCGGGCCCCGGGCCTACATTGGACGTACGTCATCGTCGACGCCCCGGAGTCCACCATGTCGGTCACCCATGCGCCCCAGGCCGCAGACGTCCTCACACGGCAGGACCCCGAGCTGGCCGAGATCCTGCTCGGGGAGCTCTACCGGCAGTCGTCGGCGCTTCAGCTCATCGCCGCCGAGAACTTCTGCTCGCCGGCCGTGCTGGCCGCGCTGGGCTCCGCGCTGGCCAACAAGTACGCCGAGGGTTATCCGGGGTCCCGGCACCACGGCGGCTGCGAGATCGTCGACGTCGCCGAGCGGCTCGCCGTGGACCGGGCGAAGTCCCTGTTCGGCGCCGAGCACGCCAACGTGCAGGCCCACTCCGGCTCTTCGGCGGTCCTGGCCGCCTACGCCGCGCTCCTGCGCCCCGGCGACACCGTCCTCGCCCTCGGCCTGCCCTACGGCGGCCACCTCACCCACGGCTCGCCCGCCAACTTCTCCGGCCGCTGGTTCGACTTCGTCCCCTACGGCGTCGACGCCGAGACCGGGCTCATCGACCACGACCAGGTCCGGACACTGGCCCGCACCCACCGGCCCAAGGCGATCGTGTGCGGCTCCATCGCCTACCCCCGGCACATCGACTACGCCTTCTTCCGCGAGGTCGCCGACGAGGTGGGCGCCTATCTCATCGCCGACGCCGCCCACCCCATCGGGCTCGTCGCCGGGGGAGCGGCGCCCAGTCCTGTGCCGTACGCCGACATCGTCTGCGCCACCACGCACAAGGTGCTGCGCGGGCCCCGCGGCGGGATGATCCTCTGCGGAAGCGAACTGGCCGAGCGGGTCGACCGGGCCGTCTTCCCGTTCACGCAGGGCGGCGCGCAGATGCACACCATCGCCGCGAAGGCGGTCGCGTTCGGCGAGGCGGCGACACCGGCGTTCTCCGCGTACACCCATCAGGTGGTCGCCAACGCGCGGGTGCTCGCGGCCGGGCTGGCCGACGAAGGACTCGTCGTCACCACCGGCGGAACCGACACCCACCTCGTGACGGCCGATCCGGCGCCGCTCGGCGTCGACGGGCGCGCGGCGCGGGGACGGCTCGCGGCCGCGGGGATGGTGCTCGACTGCTGTGCGCTGCCTCACGCGAACACCCGCGGACTGCGCCTGGGCACCGCCGCGGTGACCACCCAGGGGATGGCCGAGAAGGAGATGGCGAGGATCGCCGCCCTGCTCGCGAGGGTGGTGCGCGGCGAGGTCGAGAGCGCCGGGGCACGTGAAGAAGTACGGGATCTGGTCGGCGGATTTCCGCCGTATCCGGCCTGAGCGAGGGTATTCGCACCTGGGTGCACAGCCGCACGTGCAACCATCGGCTCTACCCGGATGTCCACAACCATATGCGTGCGTCGCTAGGGTGTGGGGCTGAGATGGCCAGCGAGACCTGTGGGGAAGCCTGTGCGTGAATACCTGCTGACGCTCTGCATCACGGCCGCGGTGACGTATCTGCTGACAGGGCCGGTACGGAAGTTCGCGATCGTGGCCGGAGCGATGCCGGAGATCAGGGCCCGTGACGTGCACCGGGAACCGACTCCGCGGCTCGGCGGTATCGCCATGTTCTTCGGACTGTGCGCGGGCCTGCTGGTCGCCGACCACCTGACCAACCTCAGCGAGGTCTTCGAGAAGTCGAACGAACCGCGTGCCCTGCTCTCCGGAGCGGCCCTGATCTGGCTGATCGGCGTCCTGGACGACAAGTTCGAGATCGACGCCCTGATCAAGCTGGGCGGCCAGATGATCGCCGCGGGCGTGATGGTCATGCAGGGTCTGACGATCCTGTGGCTGCCCATCCCCAGCGTCGGCTCGGTCGCGCTGACCCAGTGGCAGGGCACCCTGCTGACGGTCGCGCTCGTCGTCATCACCATCAACGCGGTGAACTTCGTCGACGGCCTCGACGGTCTCGCGGCCGGCATGGTCTGCATCGCGGCGGCGGCGTTCTTCCTGTACGCCTACCGCATCTGGTACTCGTACGGCATCGAGGCGGCCGCCCCGGCCACGCTGTTCTCGGCGATCCTGATGGGCATGTGCCTGGGCTTCCTGCCGCACAACATGCACCCCGCGCGGATCTTCATGGGCGACTCCGGCTCGATGCTCATCGGCCTGGTGCTGGCCGCGGGCGCGATCTCCATCACCGGGCAGATCGACCCGGACGCGCTGAAGCTGTTCGCCGGGTCGGAGAAGGCGGCCGTGCACCAGACGGTCCCCGTCTACATCCCGCTGCTGCTGCCGCTGAGCATCATCGCGGTGCCGGCCGCCGACCTGATCTCCGCCATCGTGCGCCGCACCTGGCGCGGCCAGTCGCCGTTCGCCGCCGACCGCGGGCACCTGCACCACCGGCTCCTGGAGATCGGGCACTCGCACAGCCGGGCGGTGTGGATCATGTACTTCTGGTCGGCGCTGATCGCGTTCGGCTCGCTCGCCTACTCGGTGAACTCCGCGTCCATGTGGATCGTGCTCGGTGTCGTGTTCCTCAGCGCGATCGGGCTCGCCCTGCTCCTGCTGCCGCGCTTCACCCCGCGTGTCCCGGTGTGGGCCCAGGCCGTCGTGCCGCCGCGCTACCGCCGCCGCAGGCGTGCCGTGGCCGCGGAGCCGGTGGAGGCGGAGGTGGAGCAGCGCACTCCGGTGGCCGTGGGGGTGGCGGGTGTCAACGGCGCGACCGCGCTGAGCACCCGTCAGCACGTCCAGGAGAGGCGTACGGCGGAGACCTCGCGCTGACGGCCAAGGTAAGAATCTGACTAAAGCATTGCCAACGCGTGGGAGTTCGGCGGGGTGACAAATCGCCCTTATACCAGACAACTCGGCCGTGTTTCCGCACGGACGGGCAGCTTCACTCTCATGTGTGACAGTGGGCACACCTTCTAGGTAAAGACCGCATCAAATAGTTTGTGATACGGTTCACGAGAACCCGGGAGAGAGCCGAAGGACCGCAGTGCGACGGTCCCTTGGCGTGAGGGTCACCCTCAGCCCGGGACTACGCTCGTCCATGACGACACACCCCCCCTTGAAAGCGGAGTTGCCGCCATGCCGTCCAACGACGTCCGGATCCTGGCTCAGGCCGCCGTGCCCACGGCTGCCGTCGGCGCGATCGCCGCCGTCGTCAGTGGTGTGGTCGCCGGTGGCAAGGGTGCGGTCGGGGCGGGAGTGGCGACGCTGATCGTGATCCTCTTCATGGGAATCGGTCTCTACATCCTGCAGCGCACTGCCAAATCGCTTCCGCACCTGTTCCAGGCGATGGGCCTGATGCTCTACACGGCTCAGATCCTGCTGCTGTTCGTCTTCGTCGCGGTGTTCAAGAACACCACGCTGTTCCACCCCAAGGCTTTCGCTCTCACGCTCGTCGCCGGCACCCTCACCTGGATCGCCGCGCAGACACGCGCCCACATGAAGTCCAAGATCCTCTACGTCGAACCCGATTCGGGCACCAAGTCCGAAAAAACGGGGCACTCGTCGTGAGAGGTAGGGCCGGGATAAATGCGACTGAGAGACCCTGCTATCGTCCGGTGCCAACTGCGGCATCGCGGGCGCGGGCATCCGAGCTGACGCCTGCTCGAACGCGAGGCTCGATGCCCCCCGGCCGCCCCCACATCCGTAACACCAGTCCAGTGCCGAACCGCGGCTACGCGCCGCGCCGACACAACGAGGTTGCCGTACTTATGCGCCACGCTGAAGGAGCCCGCGGTGAGTGCTGACCCGACGCAGGTGCTCGCCTTCGAGACCGACTGTCACATCTTCGACGGCTGTGGCTTCCCGGCTCCCGGCCTGCACTCGTTCCTGTTCAAGCCCCTTCTGGGGGACGGCGACAGCAACGTGTACTTCAACAAGCCGATGCTGCTGGCGCTGCTCGGCTCGGTCATCGTTGTCGGCTTCTTCTGGGCCGCCTTCCGCAAGCCGAAGGTCGTCCCCGGCAAGCTGCAGATGGTCGCCGAGTCCGGCTACGACTTCATCCGCCGCGGTGTCGTCTACGAGACCATCGGAAAGAAGGAAGGCGAGAAGTACGTACCGCTGGTCGTCTCGCTCTTCTTCTTCATCTGGATGATGAACCTCTGGTCGATCGTCCCGGTCGCCCAGTTCCCGGTGACGTCGATCATCGCGTACCCGATCGTCCTCGCGGCGATCGTGTACATCCTCTGGGTATCGCTGACGTTCAAGCGGCACGGATTCGTCGGCGCCTTCAAGAACTTCACCGGCTACGACAAGTCGCTCGGCCCGGTTCTCCCGCTGGCCATGACGATCGAGTTCTTCTCGAATCTGCTCGTCCGGCCGTTCACCCACGCCGTGCGACTCTTCGCGAACATGTTCGCGGGCCACACCCTGCTGCTGCTTTTCACGATCGCCAGCTGGTACCTGCTGAACGGCATCGGGATCGCCTACGCCGGTGTCTCGTTCATCATGGTGATCGTCATGACGGCCTTCGAGCTGTTCATCCAGGCCCTGCAGGCGTACGTCTTCGTGCTGCTGACCTGCACCTTCATTCAGGGTGCGCTCGCCGAGCACCACTGAGCACCCCCTCCAGACCCCCCCTTAGCGTCCGGTGGCCAACCCCCGCCGGTCCGTACAGATAAGGAAGAATCAGCATGGCTGCCACTGAGACCCTCGCTGCCGTCTCCGGTTCGCTCGGCTCGATCGGCTACGGCCTCGCCGCCATCGGTCCCGGCGTCGGCGTCGGCATCATCTTCGGTAACGGCACCCAGGCTCTTGCCCGTCAGCCCGAAGCTGCCGGCCTGATCCGTGCCAACCAGATCCTCGGCTTCGCCTTCTGTGAGGCGCTCGCCCTCATCGGTCTGGTCATGCCGTTCGTCTACGGCCAGTGATCTGCCGTTCATCGACAGCCCACTAGACGAAAGGCACTGACATGAGCCAGATGCTCATTCTGGCGGCCGAGGCGAAGGAAAACCCCCTCGTCCCGCCGATCCCCGAGCTCGTCATCGGCCTGATCGCCTTCGTCATCGTCTTCGGCTTCCTCGCCAAGAAGCTCCTCCCGAACATCAACAAGGTTCTGGAAGAGCGTCGCGAGGCCATCGAGGGCGGTATCGAGAAGGCCGAGGCCGCGCAGACCGAGGCCCAGAGCGTCCTTGAGCAGTACAAGGCACAGCTTGCCGAGGCCCGCCACGAGGCCGCGCGCCTGCGCCAGGAGGCTCAGGAGCAGGGCGCCACGCTCATCGCCGAGATGCGCGCGGAAGGCCAGCGGCAGCGCGAGGAGATCGTCGCCGCCGGTCACGCGCAGATCGAGGCCGACCGCAAGGCCGCCGCGTCCGCGCTGCGCCAGGACGTGGGCAAGCTCGCCACCGACCTGGCCGGCAAGCTCGTCGGCGAGTCCCTCGAGGACCACGCCCGGCAGAGCCGCGTCATCGACCGCTTCCTCGACGACCTCGAGGAGAAGGCCGAGGCCGCGCGATGAACGGAGCGAGCCGCGAGGCCCTGGCAGCCGCACGCGAGCGTCTCGACGCGCTGACGGACAACACGTCCGTGGACGCCGGCTCGCTCGCCGACGAGCTGGCCGCCGTCACCGCGCTGCTCCACCGCGAGGTGTCACTGCGTCGGGTCCTGACCGACCCGGCGCAGCCCGGCGAGGCCAAGGCCGAACTGGCCCAGCGCCTGATCGGCACGCAGGTCGGCGGCCCCGCCACCGACCTGGTGGCCGGCATGGTGCGCTCCCGCTGGTCGCGCTCGCGTGACCTGGTGGACGCACTGGAGGAGCTGGCCGACACCGCCGACCTCACCGCCGCGCAGCGGCGGGGCAAGCTCGACAACGTCGAGGACGAGCTGTTCCGGTTCGGCCGGATCGTCGCCTCGAACACCGAGCTGCGCGCCGCGCTGACCGACCGCGCCGCACCGGCCGCGGCCAAGCGTGAGCTGCTCGCCAGCCTGCTCGGCGGCCGCGCCGATGCGACGACCGAACGTCTGGTGACGCGCCTTGTGGCCGCGCCCCGGGGACGTAGCCTGGAGGCGGGACTGGAGTCCCTGTCCAAGCTCGCCGCCGAGCGCCGGGACCGCATGGTGGCCGTCGTCACCTCGGCGGTTCCGCTGAGCGACCAGCAGAAGCAGCGCCTGGGCGGTGCCCTGGCGAGGCTCTACGGCCGCCCGATGCACCTCAACCTCGACGTGGACCCCGAGGTCCTCGGCGGGATCCGGGTGCAGGTCGGCGACGAGGTCATCAACGGCTCCATCGCGGACCGTATCGAGGACGCCGGCCGCCGCCTGGCGGGCTGACAGCAACTTCATAGCAGTACGTACTTACGACGGCCCTGGTTGGGCCGTACATGAAGAATCCTGGGGGTCGCCCCCAGACCCCCAAAGTGAAACTTCGGGCCCAACAAGGAGAGCAGGGAACCCAGATGGCGGAGCTCACGATCCGGCCGGAGGAGATCCGGGACGCGCTGGAGAACTTCGTCCAGTCGTACAAGCCGGACGCGGCCTCGCGCGAGGAGGTCGGTACGGTCACCCTTGCCGGCGACGGCATCGCGAAGGTCGAGGGCCTGCCCTCGGCCATGGCCAACGAACTGCTGAAGTTCGAGGACGGCACCCTCGGCCTCGCGCTCAACCTGGAAGAGCGCGAGATCGGTTGCGTCGTCCTCGGTGAGTTCAGCGGCATCGAGGAGGGGCAGCCGGTCACCCGTACCGGCGAGGTCCTCTCCGTGGCCGTCGGCGAGGGCTACCTCGGCCGCGTCGTCGACCCGCTCGGTGCCCCGATCGACGGCCTCGGCGAGATCGAGACCAGCGGTCGCCGCGCGCTTGAGCTGCAGGCTCCGGGCGTCATGGCCCGTAAGTCGGTGCACGAGCCGATGGAGACCGGCTACAAGGCCGTCGACGCGATGACCCCGATCGGCCGTGGCCAGCGTCAGCTGATCATCGGTGACCGTCAGACCGGCAAGACCGCCCTGGCCGTCGACACGATCATCAACCAGCGTGACAACTGGCGCTCCGGCGACCCGAAGAAGCAGGTCCGCTGCGTCTACGTCGCCATCGGCCAGAAGGGCTCGACCATCGCCTCCGTGCGTGGCGCCCTCGAAGAGGCCGGCGCGCTGGAGTACACGACCATCGTCGCCGCCCCGGCGTCCGACCCGGCCGGCTTCAAGTACCTGGCGCCGTACACCGGTTCGGCCATCGGCCAGCAGTGGATGTACGAGGGCAAGCACGTCCTCATCATCTTCGACGACCTCTCGAAGCAGGCCGACGCCTACCGCGCCGTGTCCCTGCTGCTGCGCCGCCCGCCGGGCCGTGAGGCCTACCCGGGTGACGTCTTCTACCTGCACTCCCGTCTGCTGGAGCGCTGCGCCAAGCTCTCCGACGACATGGGCGCCGGCTCGATGACCGGTCTGCCGATCGTCGAGACCAAGGCCAACGACGTCTCGGCGTTCATCCCGACCAACGTCATCTCCATCACCGACGGCCAGTGCTTCCTGGAGTCGGACCTGTTCAACGCCGGTCAGCGCCCCGCGCTGAACGTCGGTATCTCCGTCTCCCGAGTCGGTGGTTCCGCGCAGCACAAGGCGATGAAGCAGGTCTCCGGACGTCTGCGCGTGGACCTCGCCCAGTTCCGTGAGCTGGAGGCGTTCGCCGCCTTCGGTTCCGACCTGGACGCCGCGTCGAAGGCGCAGCTGGAGCGCGGCCAGCGCATGGTCGAGCTGCTGAAGCAGGCCCAGTACCAGCCGATGGCGACCGAGGACCAGGTCGTCTCCGTCTGGGCCGGAACCACCGGCAAGATGGACGACGTTCCGGTCAACGACATCCGCCGCTTCGAGAAGGAGCTCCTGGAGTACCTGCACCGCAAGGAGCAGGGCCTCATGACCTCCATCAAGGAGGGCGGCAAGATGTCGGACGACACCCTCACCGCTGTTGCCGACGCGATCGCCGACTTCAAGAAGCAGTTCGAGACCTCGGACGGCAGGCTTCTCGGCGAGGACGCCCCGGCCGCGGCCAAGTGACGTAAGGAAGGGACCTGACTCATGGGAGCCCAGCTCCGGGTCTACAAGCGTCGCATCCGATCCGTCACCGCGACCAAGAAGATCACCAAGGCGATGGAGATGATCGCCGCCTCGCGCGTCATCAAGGCGCAGCGCAAGGTGGCCGCCTCCGCGCCCTACGCGACCGAGCTCACCCGCGCGGTCACGGCGGTCGGTACCGGCTCGAACACCAGGCACCCGCTGACCACGACGGCCGAGACGGTCACGCGGTCCGCGGTGCTGCTCCTGACGAGCGACCGCGGTCTCGCCGGCGCCTTCAACTCCAACGCCATCAAGCAGGCGGAGCGGCTCACCGAGCGGCTGGAGCGCGAGGGGCAGGAGGTCGAGATCTATGTCGTCGGCCGCCGTGGTGTCGCCCACTACAACTTCCGTGAGCGCAAGATCTCGGAGTCGTGGACCGGGTTCACCGACGAGCCCACGTACGCGGACGCCAAGAAGGTCGCGGGTCCGCTGATCGAGGCCATCGAGAAGGACACGGCCGAGGGCGGCGTGGACGAGCTCCACATCGTCTTCACCGAGTTCGTCTCGATGATGACGCAGACGGCGCTCGACGACCGCCTGCTGCCGCTCAGCCTCGAAGAGGTGGCGAAGGAAGCGAAGCCGCAGGGCGAGATCCTCCCGCTCTACGACTTCGAGCCCTCGGCGGAGGACGTCCTCGACGCCCTGCTGCCGCGCTACGTCGAGAGCCGTATCTACAACGCGCTGCTCCAGTCGGCCGCCTCCAAGCACGCCGCCACGCGGCGCGCGATGAAGTCGGCCACCGACAACGCCGGAGAGCTCATCACCACGCTCTCCCGACTTGCCAACGCGGCCCGCCAGGCCGAAATCACCCAGGAAATCAGCGAGATCGTCGGTGGCTCCGCAGCCCTGGCCGACGCGTCCGCGGGGAGTGACAGGTAATGACGACGACAGTTGAGACGGCCGTTGCCACGGGCCGCGTCGCCCGGGTCATCGGCCCGGTCGTCGACGTGGAATTCCCCGTCGACGCCATGCCGGAGATCTACAACGCCCTTCACGTCGAGGTGGCCGACCCGGCCCTCGCCGGCGAGAAGAAGACGCTGACCCTGGAGGTCGCCCAGCACCTGGGTGACGGCCTGGTCCGCACCATCTCGATGCAGCCCACCGACGGTCTGGTCCGCCAGGCCGCCGTCACCGACACCGGCACGGGCATCACCGTCCCGGTCGGTGACTTCACCAAGGGCAAGGTGTTCAACACCCTCGGCGAGGTGCTGAACAGCGACGAGACCTACGACGGCGAGCGCTGGTCCATCCACCGCAAGGCCCCGCGCTTCGACGAGCTCGAGTCGAAGACCGAGATGTTCGAGACCGGCGTCAAGGTCATCGACCTTCTCACCCCGTACGTCAAGGGTGGAAAGATCGGTCTGTTCGGCGGTGCCGGCGTCGGCAAGACGGTGCTCATCCAGGAGATGATCTACCGCGTCGCCAACAACCACGACGGTGTCTCCGTGTTCGCCGGTGTCGGCGAGCGCACGCGTGAGGGCAACGACCTCATCGAGGAGATGTCCGACTCGGGCGTCATCGACAAGACCGCGCTGGTCTTCGGCCAGATGGACGAGCCCCCGGGCACCCGTCTGCGCGTGGCCCTCGCCGGTCTGACCATGGCGGAGTACTTCCGCGATGTGCAGAAGCAGGACGTGCTGTTCTTCATCGACAACATCTTCCGCTTCACGCAGGCCGGTTCCGAGGTCTCCACGCTGCTCGGCCGGATGCCCTCCGCGGTGGGCTACCAGCCGAACCTGGCCGACGAGATGGGTCTCCTCCAGGAGCGCATCACCTCGACCCGTGGACACTCGATCACCTCGATGCAGGCGATCTACGTCCCCGCGGACGACCTGACCGACCCGGCCCCGGCCACCACCTTCGCCCACCTCGACGCGACGACGGTTCTGTCCCGTCCGATCTCCGAGAAGGGCATCTACCCGGCCGTGGACCCGCTGGACTCCACGTCCCGGATCCTGGACCCGCGCTACATCGCGCCGGACCACTACGAGACCGCCATGCGCGTCAAGGGGATCCTCCAGAAGTACAAGGACCTCCAGGACATCATCGCGATCCTCGGCATCGACGAGCTCAGCGAGGAGGACAAGCTGGTCGTCCAGCGTGCCCGACGCGTCGAGCGCTTCCTGTCCCAGAACACCCACGTCGCCAAGCAGTTCACCGGCGTGGACGGTTCGGACGTGCCGCTGGACGAGTCGATCACCGCGTTCAACGCGATCTGCGACGGCGAGTTCGACCACTTCCCGGAGCAGGCGTTCTTCATGTGCGGTGGCCTGGAGGACCTCAAGGCCAACGCCAAGGAGCTCGGCGTCTCCTGAACTGCCTGAGTTCGAAGTGAACCCTGTGGTTCACGCCTGAGGGGGCGGGGCACGTCCCGCCCCCTCACGCACGCCCACTGCTGCATCATCTGGGGGGCAACCCCCAGACCCCCGGCCGCGTTCCGGGGCGGGCCCCGACACCTTGGTGCTCGGCGCCCTACTAGACTTGCCAATAACACCCGGCGATGAGAGTCGGGTGGTGACCCGAGGAGCCACCTTGGCTGCTGAGCTGCACGTCGCGCTGGTCGCGGCCGACCGAGAGGTCTGGTCCGGCGAGGCCACCCTGGTCGTCGCGCGCACCACGTCCGGCGACATCGGCGTCATGCCCGGTCACCAGCCGCTGCTCGGTGTGCTGGAGTCGGGCCCGGTGACCATCCGTACGAGCGATGGCGGGACGGTCGTCGCCGCGGTGCACGGCGGTTTCATCTCGTTCGCCGACAACAAGCTGTCGCTGCTGGCCGAGATCGCCGAGCTGTCGGACGAGATCGACGTCCAGCGCGCGGAGCGGGAGCTGGAGCGCGCGAAGGCGGAGGGCGACGCCGCCGCCGAGCGTCGCGCGGACGTACGACTGCGCGCGGCGACTTCGCGCTGAACCAGCGCGGAGCCGTATGACGTCACTCAGCCGCGGCCGGCACCGGAGCGATCCGGAGCCGGTCGCGGCTGAGGCAGATCTGGATGTTTTTTCCGTTCCGTTACCTATTGAAGGTACCTAGGAGACGAGGAGGTCGGTGTCGATGGTCCTCGCTCTGACTGTGTGCGGAATCGTCGTGGCCCTGGTGGTACTGGGGCTGTTCGTCTTCGGCCTGCGCCGCAGGCTCATCCAGCGCTCCGGCGGCACCTTCGACTGTTCCCTGCGCTGGGACGTCCCGGAGAAGACCGACATCAGCGGCAAGGGCTGGAGCTACGGCGTCGCCCGCTACAACGGCGACCGCGTCGAGTGGTACCGCGTCTTCTCCTACGCCTATCGCCCGCGCCGGGTCCTGGAGCGGGCTGCGATCGAGGTCGCCGGCCGTCGTCTGCCCGACGGCGAGGAGGAGATGGCTCTCCTCTCCGACGCCGTGATCCTGACCTGTATGCACCGGGGCACGCGTCTCGAACTCGCCATGAGCGAAGACGCGCTGACCGGTTTCCTCGCGTGGCTGGAGGCAGCCCCGCCCGGTCAGCGCGTCAATGTCGCCTAGCGCGTGTGCTTACGACAGTCCGCTGTTGATGGCGCTCACCAGCTCTCCGTTGCCGGTGTCGCCGCTGAACTCCCAGAAGAACGCGCCGCCCAGGCCCTGGTTCTTGGCCCAGGTCATCTTTCCGGCGATCGTCGCGGGGGTGTCGTAGGACCACCAGTTGTTGCCGCAGTAGGCGTACGCCGTACCCGCGATGGTGCCGGTGGCCGGGCAGGACGTCTTGAGGACCTTGTAGTCCTCGATGCCCGCCTCGTAGGTGCCGGGTGCCGCTCCGGTCGCCGAGCCGCCGGGGGCGGCCTGGGTGACGCCGGTCCAGCCGCGGCCGTAGAAGCCGATGCCGAGCAGCAGCTTGTTGGAGGCCACGCCCTTCGACTTCAGCTTGGCGATCGCGTCGGCCGAGTTGAAGCCCGCCTGCGGGATGCCGGCGTACGACGTCAGCGGCGAGTGCGGGGCGGTCGGGCCCTGCGCGTTGAAGGCACCGAAGTAGTCGTAGGTCATCACGTTGTACCAGTCGATGTACTGGGAGGCGCCGCCGTAGTCGGCCGCGTCGAGCTTGCCGCCGGAGGAGCCGTCGGCGGTGATGGCCGCGGTGACCAGGTAATTGGAGCCGAACTCCGAGCGCAGCGCGCCCATCAGGTTCTTGAAGGCCGCGGCCCCGCTGGTGTCGCAGGTCAGACCGCAGGCGTTCG
Organism: Streptomyces sp. NPDC102270; assembly: GCF_044766405.1. Taxonomy (NCBI): domain Bacteria; kingdom Bacillati; phylum Actinomycetota; class Actinomycetes; order Kitasatosporales; family Streptomycetaceae; genus Streptomyces; species Streptomyces sp. NPDC102270. The sequence goes on from NZ_JBIWLX010000008.1 coordinate 428,355, forward strand.
GGTACTCCCAGTCGATGTCGATGCCGTCGAAGACATCCGCCCAGCGCGGGTCCTCGATGACCGACTTGCAGGAGGCCGCGAAGGCGGCGGGGTTGGCCGCGGCCTGCGCGAAGCCGCCGGAGTAGGTCCAGCCGCCGAAGGAGTACAGCACCTTGATGTTCGGGTACTTGGCCTTGAGCTCACGCAGTTGGTTGAAGTTGCCGCGCAGCGGCTGGTCCCAGGTGTCGGCGGCGCCGCTGACGGACTGGTCGGCGGTGTACGCCTTGTCGTAGGCGGCGTAGGTGTCGTCGACGACGCACTTGCCGTCCTTGACGTTGCCGAACGCGTAGTTGATGTGGGTGATCTTCGAGGCGGAGCCCGAGGTCACCAGGTTCTTGACGTGGTAGTTGCGGCCGTAGACGCCCCACTCGGTGAAGTAGCCGAGCCTGACCTTGGAGCCGGTGGGCGGCGGGTCGGTGGTGCCGCCGGTGGTGTGCACCGCGACCGCGCCGCTGGCCGGTCCGGTCTGGTCGGCGGTGTCACGGGCCTGCACGGTGTAGGAGTAGTCGGTACCGGCACTCAGGCCGGTGTCCGTGTACGAGGTCGTCGTCACGGTCGCCACCTTGGCACCGTCGCGCAGCACGACGTAGTTCTTGATGCCCTTGTCGTCGGTGGCGGCGCTCCAGGCCAGTTTCACCGAGGTGTTGGTGATGCCGGAGGCGGTGGGGGTGCCGGGGGCGGACGGTGCCGCGTCCCCCGGAGTGGAGCCGCCGTCACAACTGCCGCCGTTCAGCTTGCAGTTGGCCGGGGAGCCCGCGCCGGTGCCGTTGAAGCCGAAGGAGACGGAGGCACCCGGGGCGAGGCTGCCGTTCCAGGACTTGTTCTTGGCGGTCCAGTGGGTGCCGGAGGAGGTGACGTCGGCGTCCCAGGCGGAGGTGACGGAGGTGCCGGAGGGGAAGTCCCACTCGACGGTCCAGGAACTGAGGCTGGTGGTACCGGTGTTCTTCACCGTCCACTTGCCTTCGAATCCGGTACCCCAGTCCTGGGTCTTGGCGTAGGTCGCCGTGGCGGAGGTCGCGGCCTGGGCGGGGCTCGCGAGGCCGACCAGACCGGCGAAGGGGAGCAACAGTGTCGCGAATCCTGCCGCGGCTCTGTGTCTGAAGCGCATCGTGCGCCTCCTAGGGGAGTTGGGGGCGTGACTGAGCCTTCACACCCACGGTGCCGCGAGAATAGAAAGGTCTGGACCACAGGTCAATAGGTCTGGACCACTCTGGTTCACGCCGCAACTAGACGCCCAACTCCTGCGCCAGTACGGCTGCTTGCACCCGGCTCCGCAGCTCCAGCTTCCCCAGCAACCGGCTGACGTGCGTCTTCACCGTGGCCTCCGCCATGTCGAGGCGGCCGGCGATGTCGGCGTTGGACAGGCCCTCCCCGAGACAGGAGAGCACCTCGCGTTCGCGGCGGGTGAGGGCGTCGAGCACGCCGGGATCGGTGCCCGGCCCGCGGACCGGCCTCGCGGCGAACTCGGCGATCAGACGGCGGGTGACGGCGGGCGCGATCAGCCCCTCCCCGCGCGCCACGGTCCGCACCGCTTCCAGCAGATCCCTGGCCTCGGTGTTCTTGAGAAGGAACCCGGACGCGCCCGCGCGCAGCGCCCCGAACACGTACTCGTCGAGGTCGAACGTGGTCAGCACGAGGACGTCGGCGAGCCCCTCCGAGACGACCGTCCGGGTCGCCGACACCCCGTCCAGACGCGGCATCTGAATGTCCATCAGCACCAGGTCGGGCCGCAGCTCCCGGGCGCGCTCCACCGCCTGCTCACCGTCGGCAGCCTCGCCGATCACCTCGATGTCGGGTGCGCTGCGCAGGATGAGGACGAGCCCGGCGCGTACGGCGGACTGGTCCTCGGCGACGAGGACACGGATCATGCGGATTCTCCTTCCGACACGGGGAGCGTGGCGTGTACGACCCACAGCACGTCCTGCGGTCCGGCCCGGAAGGTGCCGCCGAGCAGCGCGGCCCGCTCCCGCATACCGGCCAGTCCGGCGCCGGATCCGGGGGCCCGCGGGCCGTCGCGATGGCCGTAGGGGCTGGTCACCCGGATGTCGAGCAGACCGTCGCGTCGGCCGAGGGCGACGGTGACGCGGCCGGGGCAGGCGTGCTTGAGGGCGTTGGTCAGGGACTCCTGGACGATGCGGTAGGCGGCGAGCTCGACCGGTGCGGGAACCCTGCCGTGGTCGTCGGTGTCGAGGCGCACGTCGAGGCCGTTGGCGCGGGCGCCGTCGACCAGTGCGGTGAGGCCGTCCAGGGTGGGGGAGGCGGCGGGCTCGGTGTCGCCGCCGGCGTCGCGCAGGATGCCGATCAGCCGCCGCATCTCGGCGAGGCCCGCCACGCTGTTCTCCCTGATGACGGTCAGCGCCTGCCGTGAGGTGGCCGGTTCGTCGATCGACAGCGCGGCCGTGGAGTGGATGGCGATCGCGGACAGGTGGTTGGCGACCATGTCGTGCAACTCCCGTGCCATCCGGGCCCGTTCCGCGGTCACGGCCTGGGCGCGGTCCATCTCCGCGAGCAGCGCCGTCTGTTCGGCACGCAGCCGGGCGGCCTCGGCGGCGTCACGATGGTCGCGCACGATCCACCCCGTGGCGGCCGGCGCGTACGCCACGACCCCCACCACCACGCCGATCAGCAGCGCCTCCGGCACCCGCCACACCGCGAACGGCACCAGCGTCCCGGCCACCGTCAGCAGCCCGGTGATCCACTGGATGCGGCGGGCCGAGGCGAGCGGGCCGTAGAGCACGGCCGCGTAGACGACGTCGGTGAACATCAGGACGGTGGCAAGACTGCCCTGGGTCACGAGGTCGGCGCAGATCGCGGCGGTGGCGATGAGCAGGGCCGCGCGAGGGGCCGCGCGGCGCAGCAACTCGCAGCCGGCCAGCACGGTGAGCGGCACCAGGACCGGCCAGGGGCCGTCGAAGAGGGTTATCGGGTCGCTGGACGGCCGGGTGCCCAGGCCGATGCCCACCAGCAGCAGCCCGCCGAGCAGCCCGCCGACCGCGATGTACACGTCGAAGCGGTGCGGGCGGGGGAGGGCCATGACTCCATCCAACACGGTGGCCGCGCGCCACGCCTGATCCCCGGGAACGGTCCTGGACTGCATCTTTCGATGTAGCGCGGTTTCGTCACCGGCGACGACGAAAGCGGCCGCGCGCGTCGGGAGCCTTGAGGGGAGACGAAGGGAGTGGTCGTGGTCGTCGGACTGATCGTCGCCTGTGAGGTGGCCTTCTGGGCGCTGCTCGCGGCCGGACTGGCCTTCCGCTACGGGCTGCGCATGCCGCGTGTCGGACTGGCCCTGCTGCTGTGCGAGCCGTTGCAGGAGCTCGTGCTGTTCACGGTCACCGCGATCGACCTGAAGAACGGTGCCGAGCCCGACTGGAAGCACGGCCTGGCCGCCGTCTACATCGGTTTCACCGTGGGCCTCGGCCACTCGACGATCAGGTGGGCGGACGCCCGGGTCGCCCACCGGTTCGCCGGTGGTCCGCCGCCGGTGAAGCCGCCGAGGCACGGCATGGCCCGCGCCGCCCACGAGTGGAGGGTCGCGGGCCGCTGGATCCTCGCCGCGGTGGTCGCCGTGGCACTGCTCCAGGCCGCGGTCTGGTACGTCGGCGACGGCCAGGCCGACTCCTTGCTCGCCTGGCAGCAGCGCATGCTGTGGCTGATCGTCATCAACCTGGTCATCGCCGCCAGCTACACCCTGTTCCCCAAGCGCGAGCGCTAACGCTCCCCGCCCGGGACCCAGAGCACGTCCCCGACGTCCTTGTTGGCCGTGCGCGCCAGGATGAACAGCAGGTCCGACAGGCGGTTCAGGTAGGTCGCGGTGAGCGGGTTCATCGCCTCGCCGTGGACCTCCAGCGCCGCCCACGTCGAGCGCTCGGCCCGGCGTACGACCGTGCAGGCCTGGTGGAGCAGGGCCGCGCCCGGGGTGCCGCCGGGGAGGATGAAGGAGCGGAGCTTCTCCAGCCGCTCGTTGAAGCGGTCGCAGTCCGCCTCCAGCTTGTCGATGTAGAACTGCTCGACCCTGAGGGGCGGGAACTGCGGGTTCTCGACCACGGGCGTGGACAGGTCGGCTCCGACGTCGAACAGGTCGTTCTGCACCCGGGTGAGGACCGTGACGACCTCCTCGTCGAGCCCGCCCAGCGCGATCGCCGTGCCGATCACCGCGTTCGCCTCGTTGGCGTCCGCGTACGCGGAGATCCGCAGATCGGTCTTGGCGACCCGACTCATGTCACCGAGGGCGGTGGTGCCCCGGTCGCCGGTCCTGGTGTAGATGCGCGTCAGATTGACCATGAGGCCAGCGTAGTTACGCCCCGGACGTCCGGAAGACCCGTGTGCCCACCGTCACGGCGAGTCCCGCGAGGGCCACCGCGACCACGGCGCCGTACAGCATGTGAGGCGTCGTGTACGAGCCGACGTACGCGTCCCGCACGGCGTCCACCAGATAGCGCAGCGGCATGAGGTGGGAGAGGACGTCCAGCCAGGCCGGGCCGAGGGTCATCGGGAGCATGAGGCCGGACAGCAGCATCGACGGCATCGACACGGCGTTGATCAGCGGGCCGAACTCCTGGGGGGTACGGACCTTCATCGCCAGCGCGTACGACAGCGAGGCCAGCGAGACGGTCAGCAGAGCGACGAACGCGAAACCGATCAGGATGCCGGTCAGCGGGGCCCGGAGCCCCATCGCCACCGCGGCGAGGACCAGCAGCACTGCCTGGAAGACGAACACCGTGGCGTCGCGCAGTACCCGGCCCAGCAGCAGGGCGAGCCGGCTGACGGGGGTGACCCGCATCCGCTCCACCACGCCCTGGCTTTTCTCGATGATGATCAGGAAGCCGGCGAACAGCGCCCCGAACAGCCCCAGCTGGAGCAGCAGCCCGGGCACGAGGACCTGCCAGGAGCTGCCCTGTCCGCCGAGCGGCAGATCGGTGAGCAGCGGGCCGAAGAACAGCAGATACAGCAACGGGGTCAGCACGCCGAAGAGCAGGGCGATGCGGGAGCGCAGCGACTGGCGCAGGTAGCGGCCGTAGATGAGAGCGGTGTCCTGGAGAAGCATGGGATTCCTATACGGCTACGGGGGCGGCGTCGGTCGGCGTGGCGCTGCGGCCGGTGATCGCGAGGAAGGTGTCCTGGAGCGAGGCGTCGATCGAGCCCGCGAACTCCAGCTTCAGCTTGGCCGGTGTGCCCTCCGCCACGACCACGCCCTGATCGACGATCACCAGTCGGTCGGAGAGCGCGTCGGCCTCGTCGAGGTAGTGGGTGGTCAGGAAGACGGTCGTGCCGTACTCGTCGCGCAGCCGGCGGATCAGCTCCCACAGGCCGGCGCGGCCGGCGGGGTCGAGTCCGGTGGTCGGCTCGTCGAGGAACAGCACCTTCGGCCGGTGTGTGAGCGCCATCGCGATGTCCAGGCGGCGGCGCCGGCCGCCGGAGAGCGTGCCGCACCTGCGGTCGAGCAGCTCGGTGAGGCCGAGGTCGCGGGCCAACTCGGCGGTGCGGGCGACGGCCTGGTCCTTCGTCAGCCGGTAGAGGCGCCCCTGCGTGACCAGCTCCTCCCGCACGGAGATCTGCGGATCCACCCCGCCCGACTGGGCCACGTACCCGCACGCGCGCCGCACCCCCGCGGCGTCGGTCGCGAGGTCGCAGCCGGCGACGGTGGCCGCGCCGCCGGTGGGTGCCAGGAGGGTCGTGAGCATCCGCAGGGTGGTCGTCTTCCCGGCGCCGTTCGGGCCCAGGAAGCCGAGGATCTCGCCCTCGCGGACGGCGAGATCGATTCCGCGGACGGCCTCGACGGTGCCGTGCTTGGTCTGGAAGGTGCGGGCCAGTCCGGCCGCGCTGATGACGGTTGCCATGGAGCCAGAAAAACAGAGTCCCTGAAATTTTGCAATGGCTCCAAAATTTGAGGGAGCCCAAGAACGGATAGGATCGGGACATGGCAGAGGGGCTCAGGGAGCGGAAGAAGCGGCAGACCCGGCAGTACATCTCGGACGTCGCGACCGGCCTGTTCATCGAGCGGGGATTCGACGCGGTGACCGTCGCCGAGGTCGCCGAGGCCGCGAACGTCTCCGTCAACACCGTCTACAACTACTTCCCGGCCAAGGAGGACCTCTTCCTCGACCGCAGCAAAGGCATCGTCGACCGGCTCTCGCGCTGGGTGCGCGGCCGGGACGTCGGCGAGTCGGCGGCCGCGGCCGTACTGAGGGAACTGCGCGGCGAGGTCGAGGCGGTCTCGCCGCGGGTCGGCCTGCTGGCGGGCTACGACCGCTTCATGCGGGTCGTCCAGGACGCGCCGACGCTCCGCTCCCGGCTGTGGAGCATCCAGCAGGAGGTCCAGGAGAACCTGGAGGAGACCCTGCGCGAGGAGACCGGCGCCGCCCCCGGCGATCCGCTGCCCGCCCTGATCGCCGGTCAGATCAACTGGCTCCACCAGACGGTCATGGGCAGCATCGGACGCGAAATGGTCGCCGGGCGCAAACCGGACGAAGTGTCACGAGAGACGCTCGCGCTTCTCGACGACATGGAGGAGTTGTTGAGCGATAAGGTGCTCAACTACGCCGTACGAGACCACTCGTGACAGCTACCGGTGTGATGTCCGTCAGATGAGACGTGACGCGCATTACTAACCGGTCACACAGCCCTTCACGAGCGCTAGTGTCCGCCGCAGAGGCAACGTAAACAGGGCGTAAGGCGTTTCAAAGGGGAGTCGCAACAGTGGCACGGAAGCTTGCCGTCATCGGCGCCGGCTTGATGGGTTCCGGCATCGCCCAGGTCTCCGCCCAGGCGGGCTGGGACGTGGTCCTGAGGGACGTCACCGACGAAGCGCTGAAGCGCGGCACCGACGGAATCAAGGCTTCGTACGACAAGTTCGTGAGCAAGGGCAAACTGGAGGCGCACGACGCCGACGCGGCCCTCGCCCGGATCACCGCGACCACCGACCTGGACGCGGCCGCCGACGCCGACATCGTCGTCGAGGCCGTCTTCGAGAAGCTCGAAGTCAAGCACGAGATCTTCCGCACGCTCGACAAGATCGTCCGCGCGGACACCGTACTGGCCTCCAACACCTCCGCGATCCCGATCACCAAGATCGCGGCGGCCACCGAGCGCCCGGAGCGGGTCGTCGGCGTGCACTTCTTCTCGCCGGTGCCGATGATGCAGCTCGTCGAGCTGGTCCGCGGCTACAAGACGAGCGACGACACCCTCGCCACCGCGCGGGAGTTCGCCGAGTCCGTCGGCAAGACCTGCATCGTCGTCAACCGGGACGTGGCGGGGTTCGTGACCACCCGTCTCATCTCCGCCCTCGTCGTCGAGGCGACCAAGCTCTACGAGTCGGGCGTCGCGACCGCCGAGGACATCGACCTCGCCTGCAAGCTGGGCTTCGGCCACGCCATGGGCCCGCTCGCCACGGCGGACCTGACCGGCGTCGACATCCTGCTGCACGCCACCAGCAACATCTACACCGAGTCCCAGGACGAGAAGTTCGCCCCGCCGGAGCTGATGCGCCGGATGGTGGACGCCGGTGACATCGGACGCAAGAGCGGGCAGGGCTTCTACAAGCACTGACGGTTTTTTCCGCCACCGTAACCGCACAAGCCCCTCTGGTTTCACACCCGCGGGTGAATTCGGTATCGGTTCGCTTACAGACGGCAACCTCTGACCGCCCAACGCAGTCAGAGGTGTCATCACTGGACATGCAAATTCGTGGAGTACTACACGCACTCACGGGGAGCGCATATGTACATCAGGGGCGACCACGCCGAGCTGGTCGTCGGGGGCCGCCTCGACGTCCGCAGCGCGGCGGACGCCCGTACGGTCCTGCACTCGGCCGTCGACGACGGAGCCGGCGACCTGGTGCTCGACCTGTCCGAGCTGGATTCCTGGGACGCCACCGGTCTCGGGGTGATCATGGGGGCCCACCGCCGGGCCGGCCGCTGCGGCCGCCGGCTGGTGCTGCGCCACGTACCGCCGCAGATGCAGCGCCTCCTGGTCGCCACCCGGCTGCACCGGATCCTGGCGATCGAGGGCGGCATCGGCGTGGAGTCCCTGCCCCGCGTCTGACCGAGGCCGCCGTGGCGAAACGCATGTCACGCGCAATCCTCACGAGACTGTGACGTCTCGGACGGCGCGGTACCCCGGGCTGTCGTAGATACTGTGCGAAGGTTTAGGGTTCGGTCGCCCGCTGCCACATTCCCTTCGAGCGGGCCCGGACCAGAAGCGACAGCGCGGTGAGCTGCAGGCCGGGAGGGCCACTGACGGCACACGAGACGCTTTTGGGGGGCTTGAACCTATGGACCCGAACAACCGGGGACCCGAGGAGTACGGCCATGACGACGACGGCGGCTCGCCGCGTCAGCGGCCTCCCAGGGACTCCCTCACATCCGAATTCGGCCAGCACTCGCCCGCGCTCGCCCGCACCGTGCAGCTCGTCGCGGGTGACTTCCTGCTCACCGTCAACCCCGTCGACGGCAGCGAGATAGAGGCCTGCCCGCCCGGCGAGCGGCCCGGACGGCCCGAGAAGTACGGCACCGCCGAACGCGCCGAGGTGGACCGCGCGGCCCGCCCGCCCGTCCCACCGGGACCGACCCGCACCGCGCTGCACCTCCTGGCCCGCCAGGGCGAGCGCGAGCGACTCGTACGGCTGCTCGCCCGCGGCCGCTCGGTACGCCTGACCGGCCCCGCCGGCTCCGGCCGCACCAGCCTCCTCGACCTCGTCGCCGAGGACTGCTCGGACCTCGCCCCCGACGGCGTGGTCCGCCTCACCGGCTTCCACCGCACGGCCGGCGAGCTGCTGTACGACCTCTTCTACGCCGTCTTCGACTCGCCCCTGCACCGCCCCGACCGGGACGAGCTGCTCTCCTGCGTCCGGGAGATCGGCGCGGTCGTCGTCCTCGACGACATCGAGTTCGGCGGCGCGGCCCTCGACGAACTGCTCGACGCCACCCCCGAGTGCGCCTTCGTGATCGGCGCCACTCCCGACGTGCCCGCGCCCTCGGCCGACTCCGCCGTCGAGGAGGTCTTCCTCAGCGGCCTGGAGCGCGCCGACGGCGTGGAGCTCCTGGAGCGTTCCGTCGGACGGGTGCTGACGGAGGAGGAGTCGAACTGGGCGGGCGACCTCTGGTTCGAGTCCGAGGGCCTGCCCCTGCGCTTCGTCCAGGCCGGCGCCCTGCTCAGGCAGCGCGACCGGCTGCGGGCCGGGGCGAACGCCGTCGACGAGTTCGGTGTCTTCGCCGACGCGGCCCCGGTCGACGCCCCGCTCGCTGCCGACGAGGGCGAGGAGATCCCCCTGCCCGCGCTCGGCGAGGCCGCGGCACCCGCCCCGCTGCTCGCCTCCCGGCTGAGCGAGTCCGCCCGTGCCACCCTGCGGTTCGCCGTCGCGCTCGGCGGCGAGGTGCCCCACCAGGCGCACCTGCCCGCCCTGATCGGCGACACCCACGCGGACGCCGCCCTCGGCGAGCTCGCGGACTGCGGCCTGGTCTCCCCGGTCGGCTCCCGCTACCGGCTCGCCGCCGGCGTCCTCACCCAGCTGGAGGCCGCCGGATACGGCGACGACACCGAGCGCCGCGCCCACACCGCCGCCCAGCACTACGCGTGGTGGGCCGGACACCCCTCGGTCACCCCGGAGCGGGTGTGCGCGGAGGCCGACGCCCTGCTCGCCGCCCTCACCGTCCTGGTCCCGGCGACCACCGCGCCCGACGAGGGCGCGGAGGCCGTCACCGTGCAGCTGGCCCGCACGGCGGCGCCCGCGTTCGCCGCCGGCGGCCACTGGGGTGCCTGGGAGCGTTGCCTGCGAGCCGGTTCCGAGGCCTCCCGGCTGGCCGGCGAGGTGTCGGATCAGGCCTACTTCCACCACGAGCTCGGCATCCTCGCGCTCTGCGGCGGACAGCTCGACCGGGCCCGCGCCGAACTGGAGGCCTCCATCGGCCTGCGCGGCGCCCTCGCCGACAAGCGCGGCACCGTCGCCGGCCGCCGCGCCCTCACCCTGGTCTCCGACCGGGACGGCACCGCGCCCGGCCTGGCCGGTCTCGGCGCGACGGCGGGCGAGGAGGTGCCCGACGCCCGGTACGACGAGTCCGCCTCACCGCCCGGGGGAGTCCCCGCGGCCTTCCCGCCGCTGCAGCCGCCGGCCGACTCGCAGACGATCGTCGTTCACCGCTCGCCCTCCACGCCCGCGCCCTCGCGCAAGGCCCGGGGCGGACTCAAGGGCCTCGCCAAGCGCAATCTCGTCGCGGCCGGCGCGGGTGCGCTGCTGGTCGCGGTCCTCGGCACGGTCGTGACGCTGGGCGCCACCTCCGGCAACGACCCGAACGCCCCGTCCAACGAGGTGGGCGTCAACCCCTCGGCCAGCGTCGGCATCGACGACGGCAACCTCGGCGCGGACGTCCCGAAGAACGACGACGGCAAGGGCGACACGGGCACGGCCACGTCCCGCCCGACCGACCCGGGGCCCGACGGGACGTACGGGACTTCGGACGATCCGACGCCCACGGGTGGGGCGGAGCCGTCCGACGAGCCGAGCGGGACGAAGGGCGGCGGTTCGTCGACCCCGTCCACGTCGACGTCGCCCAAGCCGTCGAGCCCTTCGAGTCCGTCCGCGTCGCCTTCCGGCAAGCCGTCGGGCACTCCGTCCAACTCCGCGTCACCGTCCGGCTCGCCGTCGGAGTCGGCGACGCCCACGCCGACGGCCACGACCCCGAGCAACGCCACCTCGGCCAGCGGCCCCGCATCCTCCGCCCCCGTGGAGACGAGCAGCTCGGCCGGCGCGCCGGAGAGCAGCACGGTGAGTTCACCGAGCGGGTCCGTCATCTAGTGCTGTGACCGCGGATCCGTACGGGCCTCAGGACATGCTGCCCCGGCACACCGTCCCCGGGGCCGGGGTGCGGCCCGTGCGCAGGTAGGTGTCGACCGCCTCCGCCACGCAGCGGTTCTGCGGGTATGTGCCGTGGCCCTCTTCCTCGGCCGTCAGGAGCACGCCGACACCGTCGCCCAGGGCGCGGGCCATGTGGCGAGCGCCGGGATAGGGGGTGGTCGGGTCGCCGGTGCCGCCGACCACCAGGACGGGGGCCGCGCCGTCGGCGTTCACCTGGAGCGTGGCGCGCTCGCCGTCGAACGGCCAGTCGTAACAGAGGTAGACACCAGTGGACCAGGTCTCGCCGAAGACGGGTGAGGCGGCTTTGATACGGGCCTCGTCCCTGTCGAGGCGTTCGAAGCCAGGGCGCAGACTGGAGTCCGCGCAGGTGATCGCGATCCGGGCGGCGCGGCTGCTGTCCCGTGGGGTCGCCGCGCGGTCCGCGGAGCCGGTGTCGTCCGCGCCCTTGCTGAGCGGACCGCCGTCGTTGTGGTCGATCAGCGCGGTGAGCGCCTTGGCGAGCGGCGACCAACCGTCTGTGCCGAGGTCGAGATAGTCACTGACCGTGAGCGCGAGGGCGTCGGCGTCGAGGTTCCTTCCGCCGCCGGCCGGGGCAGGCGTCTTCTCCAGGCGGTCGGCCAGGCGTGCCATACGTCGCGCGGCCTCCTCGGGCCCATCGCCGGTCGGGCAGTGGCGGATACGGGCCGCGCAGTGCGCGGCGAACCGGTCGAACGCCGCCTGGACCGCCTTGACCTGCGACACCTGCTCCTCGCTGAGGTCCTCGGTCGGATCGACGGACGCTTCGAGGACGAGCCGCCCGACGTGCGACGGGTACAGGTGGGCGTAGACCCCGCCGAGCGCCGTTCCGTACGAGACGCCGAAGTAGTGAAGCCGCTCGTCGCCGAGGAGGTAGCGCATCAGGTCGAGGTCGCGCGCGGTGTGCGAGGTACCGATGTACGGGAGGAGCGCCCCGGAGTGCTCGGCGCAGGCGGCGGCCCCGTCGTAGCCGGTGTCGTCCGCGTTCTTGCCGCAGCGCACGGGAATGGTCGCGCCAACGCCGCGCGGGTCGAAGGAGACCAGGTCGTAGCGGTCGAGGAGCGGCTCGTACTGGTTGAGGTGTTCGGGTAATCCGCGCACGCCGGACACGCCGGGGCCGCCGAAGTTGAGGACGAGCGAGCCGATGCGCCGGGCGTTCGGGCCGGTGGCCTTACGGCGGATCAGGGCGACGTCGATCGTCCTGCCGGCTGGTTTCCGGTAGTCGAGGGGGGCCCTCATGACGGCGCAGTCGTAGCCCGTGCGCGCGGTGGGCGGCGAGGTGCAGCGGGACCAGTGGAGGTGCCGGCCGGTGGTGAGTGCGGTGGGCAGACCGGCGGGTGGGTTGTTCGCGGTGAACTCCGTACGCGGCTCAGCACTCCGGCCGGGCGCGTCGTGCTGGAGCCAGGCGCCGACGGCCCCGATCGCGGCGAGGACGACCACGGCGAGAAGGCGCGCACCGACCGAAAGGCCCGTCCTGCGGCTTCGTATCGGATGTGCGTCACCCATCGAAATCCCCGCGTCGTCCGATCATCGAATGAATGCAGAGTACAAGCCGTCTCCGACAACAGCTCAGGCACAGCACGAGGGCCGGGTCCGTGCATCGGACCCGGCCCTCGTCGTCGTAGACGAAGACGCGCTGTCAGAACAGCCGCAGCTTGTCGTCCTCGATGCCCCGCAGCGCGTTGTAGTCCAGCACCGTGCAGCCGATGCCGCGGTCGGTCGCGAGGACGCGGGCCTGGGGCTTGATCTCCTGGGCCGCGAAGATGCCGCGGACCGGGGCGAGATGGGGATCGCGGTTCAACAGGTCGAGATAGCGGGTGAGTTGCTCGACGCCGTCGATCTCGCCGCGCCGCTTGATCTCCACCGCGACCGTCTGGCCCTCGGCGTCCCGGCACAGGATGTCGACCGGGCCGATGGCCGTCATGTACTCGCGGCGGATCAACGTGTAGCCGTCGCCGAGCGTTTCGATGCGGTCCGCGAGCAGCTCCTGGAGGTGTGCTTCCACGCCGTCCTTGATCAGGCCCGGATCCACGCCCAGTTCGTGCGAGGAGTCGTGCAGGACCTCCTCCATCGTGATGATGAGCTTCTCGCCCGCCTTGTTGATGACGGTCCAGACGCCTTCGTCGTCGCCGGTCCCCTCCTTCAACGTGCAGGGCGGCGACATCCAGTTCAGGGGCTTGTAGGCCCGGTCGTCGGCGTGGATGGAGACGCTGCCGTCGGCCTTCACCAGGATCAGACGGGGGGCCGAGGGCAGGTGGGCGGTGAGCCGGCCCGCGTAGTCGACGGAACACCGGGCAATGACGAGACGCATGGTCGGCAACGCTACTCGACGGGCGCATGTCCACGCGATTCGGCCCGTAAGGCTGTGGAGAAACCCTGTTCACTTGTGGCCGATTGTGGGCCTGTTGGGAGTGCCCTTTGTTCGCATTCTCCTGGTGCCGTCACCGTCCGTTGCCTACCGTAGTGAACGGGAGGTCGCGAGGCGTGTACTGAGCGTGTCCGGTCGCGCGAACTCCCTCATCTGTCCGGCAACCCCTGAGGAATCGGGGGTGCGAGAGGAGAACCCATGTCGCTCGACGTCTCACCGGCCCTACTCGAGAAGGCCGAGCGAGGCGAGGTCGACGAAGCCGAATTCGTCGACTGCGTCCGGACCTCCCTGCCCTACGCATGGGAGATGATCAGCTCCCTGGTGGCCCAGCTGAAGGTCGACGGCGGCAACTTCGCCGACAACCAGACGCCCCCGCCGGACGAGCAGGCACGCGGTCAGCTGCTGCGTGCGCTTGCGAGTGACGCGATACGCGGCGCGCTTCAGCGGCACTTCGGTGTGCGGCTGGCCTTCCAGAACTGCCACCGGGTGGCGGTGTTCCCGTTGGACTCCTCGGTCGACGAGACGCTGGTCCGCTTCACCTCGGTGCGCAGTCAGCTGCTGAACCAGTCTCCGGAGTTCCGGGACTGCTGACGCGGCGCCGCTCGCTTGCCGCTCCGTACGCGGGAGGTGCATCAGTACGGGGCGGCAAGCTCCCGCCGAACAGGGCTGTTCCGATTCAGGTCAGGTGCGGCAGCACTTCCGCACCCAGCCGCCGTACGTTCTCCTCGGTGGCCGCCAGGTCTCCCGAGCCCTCGACGAGCAGGGCGAAGCGGGTGACGCCCGTGCGTTCGCTGGTCGCCGCCAGACGGTCGGCGGCGAGCCGCGGGGTGCCCACCGGGTGCAGTCCGCAGAGCAGTTCGGTGTAGGCCACCGGATCGCGCATCTGCCGTGCGCGCCCGTCGACCGTGACATGGGCGCCGAGTCCCTGCCTGAGCCAGCCCGGCATCGCCTTCACCAGGGCCTCCACCGCGTCCGTGCGCCGGTCCGCGAGCTGACAGACACCGGCCGAGACATGGGGCGCGTCCAGGACCTTCTCCGGCGCGTGGCCGGCGGCACGCGCCTGCCTGCGCCACAGTGCGACCATCTCCGCCTTCTCCTCGTCCCCGACATGCATCCCGAGCAGCATCGGAAGCCCGCGCTCGGCCGCCAGCCGGACGCTCGCCGGGGAGGTGCAGGCGACGATCACCTCGGGACCCGCCACTTCTGTGAGCGCCTCGGACGGCCGCGGCACGACCGGCACTTCGCGGAAGCGGAAGCGCTCGCCGTCCGCCCCGACGGACGGCTCGCGCAGCCAGCGCACCAGCAGATCGAGTGATTCCGGGAAGCCCTTCTCGTACGCCTCGAGACCCGACCCGAACACCTCCAGGTCGACCCACGGGCCGCCGCGCCCCACCCCCAGCGAGAAGCGCCCGCCGCTCGTCATGTGCAGCAGCGCGGCCTGCTCCCCGAGGGCCACCGGGTGCACCGTGGGCAGCACGCTCACGGCGGTGCCGACCCGGATACGGCGGGTGCGGCCCAGCAGCAGGGCCGCCAGGGTGATCGCCGACGGACAGGTGCCGTACGGTACGAAGTGGTGTTCTGCCAGCCAGACCGCGTCGAGTCCGGCCTCTTCCGCGACCTCGGCCGAGCGGACCGCGCGGTGCAGCGCCTCCCCCTGGCCCTGCCCCGGGAACTGGGCCGCCAACACGAAACTTCCCACGTGCATGTGCTTTTCCTGCTTCCTTGGCTCCGACACGGAGCTCCCCCGCACGGCATAACCGCCCGACACGTGCCGAGGACACGGCCTGGCGGAGAGATTTGCCGATTGTCTGCAGAATGGGTCGCCCCGGAGGGGGACTTGTGGGGGTTGGTGCCCTACGCGTACCCCGCCGCGTCCCGCGTAGGCTGGACGCGGTCCCTGCTTCCTGTATAGCCCCGTGAGGTGTCCTGTGTCCCCGCGTCGCAACCGACCCAAGGGTTCCGGTTCGTCGGACTCGGCCGGCCGGAGTGCCGAGGACGACCGTTCCGGCCGGTACGGCGGCTTCCAGTCCTCGACGCACTGGCAGGGCGAGGACTGGAACGTCCGGCACGTGGCGGGGGCGAGCGCACAGGGCAAGACGTACCGGTGCCCGGGCTGCGACCAGATGATCCCGGACGGCGTCCCGCACGTGGTGGCCTGGCCGGACCACTCGGGTGTCGACGAGCGCAGACACTGGCACAAGGCGTGCTGGAACGCGCGGGACCGCCGAACCACGCGGGTGCAGCGGTCCCGTAACGCGCCGAGGTTCTAGGGCTGTTTACACGTCCCGCTTCTCCAGCAGGGCGAAGGCGCCGGCGAACGCGACGGCCGTCACGCCGGCGATGATCCACAGCGGATCCCAGCCCGAAGGGCCGGAGTCGGTGAGGGAGTTGGAGTAGAAGACGCTGAGCTGGTTCGGAATGGAGTACTCGAACAGCGCCTGGCGCAGGCCTTTCAGGGACTGCGAGACCATGAACAGCGCGATGACCAGCGGGGCCAGCACCAGACCGATCATCAGGGTGACCGCCCCCGCCGAGTGCCGGATGATCGAGCCGACGATCAGCGAGAGCAGGCCGAGCAGCGCGATGTAGAGCGAGATGCCGAGGGTGCCCTTCAGCCACTCCTGGCCGGTCGGGGTGCGGGCGCCGTCCAGCAGGGCCACGTCCGCGAGGGCGACGACGAGGACCGGGACGAGGGTGGCCACGAAGGCGACGGCGAAGAACACGATCGCCTTCGCCGCGAGGACCCGGCCGCGCGAGGGGCAGGCGACCATCGTCGTACGGATCATTCCGGTGCCGTACTCCGAGGCCGTGGTCAGCACGCCGAGCGTGATGACGCACATGCTGCCGAGCAGCAGACCGAAGAAGCCCAGGGGCAGCGGGCTCTCGCCCGCCATGCTCTCCTGCGAGGCGTTGGCCGCGACCAGGGCGGCGGCCCCCAGCCCGATCCCGATCACGAGCAGCACGAACACGCCGAGCGTCCAGATCGTCGACCGCACCGAGCGGATCTTCGTCCACTCCGACGCGATGGCATGCCCGAGATGCGTGGGCACCACGGGGATCGGCGAGGTGTAGCCGGGGTACGACGGCCCACCCGCCGCCTGCCGGTTCGGCACGGCGGCCTGGGCCTGCTGCATCGAAGGCTGCGGGGTGCTCATCGGGCGTCCTCGGACTCGGTCGGGGTGGTGGCGGACGGTGCGGGGGCCTGCGGGGCGGCCGGGGGCTGGGGTTGGGCGTACGGGTTGGGCGCACCCGCGCCGGGGCCACCGTACGGACCGGGCTGCGCGTGGCCCTGCGGGCCCGTGAAGGGCTGCCCGCCCTGCTGGGGCGGCGGCGGGGCGTACCAGTCCGGCTGGCCCTGGCCCGGGACCGGCACGGGGGGCTGCGCGCCCGGCGGGAGGGGCTGCATCAGGCCCGCCTTCTCGTCGACGGTCGAGCGGTAGTCCACCGCGCCCTGCGTCATCCGCATGTACGCCTCCTCCAGCGAGGCCTGGTGCGGTGACAGCTCCCACAGGCGTACGTCCGTGTCGTGCGCGATGTCGCTGATGCGGGGGAGCGGCAGCCCCGTCACCCGCAGCGCCCCGTCCTGCTCCGGCAGGACGTGCCCGCCCGCCTCGGTGATCGCGGCGGACAGCTTCTCGCGCAGCTGCGGCTCGGTGTCGGGCGTCCGCACGCGCGCGAAGCCCGCGGAGTTCGCGGCGATGAAGTCCTGGATGCTCATGTCGGCGAGCAGCTGCCCGCGCCCGATGACGATGAGATGGTCGGCGGTCAGCGCCATCTCGCTCATCAGGTGGGAGGAGACGAAGACCGTACGGCCCTCCGCGGCCAGCGCCCTCATCAGGTTGCGCACCCACAGGATGCCCTCGGGGTCGAGCCCGTTGACCGGCTCGTCGAAGAGCAGCACCTGCGGATCGCCGAGCAGCGCGGCCGCGATGCCGAGCCGCTGGCCCATGCCGAGCGAGAAGCCCTTGGAACGCTTCCTGGCCACGTCCTGGAGGCCGACCACACCCAGCACCTCGTCCACCCGGCGGGCCGGGATCCCGGACAGCTGGGCCAGGCACAGCAGGTGGTTACGGGCCGCCCGGCCGCCGTGCACGGCCTTGGCGTCGATCAGCGCACCGACCTGCCGGGCCGCGTTCGGCAGCCTGCGATAGGGGTAGCCGCCGATCGTCACCTGCCCCGAGGTGGGGTTGTCCAGGCCGAGGATCATCCGCATGGTCGTCGACTTGCCCGAGCCGTTGGGGCCCAGGAATCCGGTGACGGTACCGGGACGCACCTGGAAGGAAAGGTTGTACACAGCGGTCTTGTCGCCGTAGCGCTTGGTCAGGCCGACTGCCTCGATCATGCTCCGCACCCATCGCAAGGTTCAGGACAGCGGGGCGCACGCCCCCCGTAAGGGTTAGGAGCTTATCGGGACGCTGACGGTTCCGCTCAAATGAAAGCAAAGGCTCGTCGCGTCACGCGTCCCGCTTCTTCAACAGGACATAACCGCCGATCAGCGCGACCGCCACCCACAGCGCCATGATCCCGAGCCCGCCCCAGGGGCCGTAGGGGGTGTCGTCGTCGATCGGCGTGACCACCTGCATGATCCTGCTGCCGGCCTGGTCGGGCAGGAACCGGCCGATCTTCTTCGTCGCCGAGACATTGCCCAGGATGTTGGAGATCAGGAAGAAGAACGGCATCAGGATGCCCAGCGACAGCATCGGCGAGCGCAGCATCGCGGCGACACCCATCGAGAACATCGCGATGAGGGTCATGTAGACGCCGCCGCCGATCACGGCACGCAGCACGCCCGGGTCGCCGATCTGAGCCCGGTGCGAGCCGAGCACCGCCTGCCCGAGGAAGAACGTGACGAAGCTGGTGACGAGACCGACGGCCAGCGAGAGCCCGGTGGCCACCGCGATCTTGCTGACCAGGAAGGTGCCGCGCTGCGGCACGGCGGCCAGCGAGGTGCGGATCATGCCGGTGCTGTACTCGTTCGAGACGACGAGCACCCCGAACACGATCATCGCGAGCTGTCCGAGGCTCATCCCGGCGAAGCTGATGAAGGTCGGGTCGAAGGACAGCTTGTCCTCGCGGCTCATGGTGTCGAACTCGTTCTTCGACAGGGCCGAGATCAGGATGCCGAGCCCGATGGTGACGACCACGGCGAGGGAGAGCGTCCACACTGTGGAGGCCACCGACCGGATCTTGGTCCACTCGGAGCGGATGACCTGGGTCGCCGCCATGGTCAGTTCCCCTTCCAGCCGTTGCCCCACGGCTGCTGCTGCGGTGCCTCGACGGGTGCGTCGCTGTGGGCGTGGTACTCGACCGACTCCGCGGTCAGCTGCATGAACGCCTCCTCCAGGGAGGCCTGTTGCGGGCTCAGCTCGTGCAGCACGATCTGGTGCTGCGCGGCCAGCTCACCGATGTACTCGGACTTGCTGCCGTCGACCTCCAGCGTGCCGTTGCCGGTCTCCACGACGGTCACCCCGGCCCCGTGCAGCACGTCGAGCAGCCGCTCGCGCTGCGGGGTGCGGATGCGGACATAGGACCGCGAGTTCTGCGCGATGAAGTCGGCCATGGAGGTGTCGGCGAGCAGCCGCCCCTGGCCGATGACGACGAGATGGTCGGCGGTCAGCGCCATCTCGCTCATGAGATGGGAGGAGACGAAGACCGTACGGCCCTGTGCGGCGAGGGACTTCATCAGGTTGCGGATCCAGTGGATGCCCTCGGGGTCGAGGCCGTTGACCGGCTCGTCGAACATCAGGATCCGCGGATCACCGAGCAGTGCGCCCGCGATGCCGAGCCGCTGGCCCATGCCGAGCGAGAAACCCTTGGCCTTCTTCCTCGCGACGGCGGTGAGACCGACCGTGTCGAGAACCTCGTGCACCCGCTGCTTCGGGATGCCGTTGCTCTGCGCGAGACACAGCAGATGGTTGAAGGCGCTGCGCCCGCCGTGCGTGGCCTTGGCGTCCAGCAGGGCGCCGATGTACGTGAGCGGGTCCTTGAGCTGGTCGTAGTGCTTGCCGTCGATGCGGACGTCCCCGGCGGTGGGCCGGTCGAGCCCCAACATCATGCGCATGGTGGTCGACTTGCCGGCCCCGTTGGGACCGAGGAAGCCCGTGACGATGCCCGGTCTGACGGTGAAGGTCAGGTTGTTGACCGCCACCTTCTCGCCGTACCGCTTCGTCAGGCCCGCTAGCTCGATCATGCGGACCACGCTAGGTGCGGGGTCCGGCAGATGCCAACCGTATGGGCAAACGGAGGCTGACGAGATGGGTAAACAACGTGAGAGCCGTCGACGTCGGTCTCAGGGAGTGGGGGCCGTACGAGGGTTGTCGCCGGCCGGGTGCCGGACAGGGGTCGCCGCGCGGGGACGTACTCGAGGTGCTGCGGGCCGGCGCCGAACGGCAGCGGCGGGCGGCCGAGCGCGGCGGGATCCCGACGGCCGGCCTTGTCGTCGACGACGTCTTCCCGCCCCTCGCGCACCAGTCGCCCCCGGACACGCCAAAGGCCCGCACCTGTCGGGGGAGAAGGTGCGGGCCCTTGATGCCGTCAGGCGGTGTTACCGGGACTGCTGGGCCGGAACCCCACGGGAGATCGGCTCGTCGTCGGCCGGGGTGCTCGCGGCGGCCACCGCGGCGCCCGTCAGCGTGGCGAGCATCTCGCGGACGTTCGTCAGCTGGGCGTTGATCGAGTCGCGACGGTTCGTCAGAGCCGCCAGCTCGCGCTCGGATTCCGAACGGATCCGGTCGGCCTTGGCGTTGGCGTCGGCCACGATGTCCTCGGCCTGGCGCTGCGCGGTCTCCACCGTCTGGCGGGCGCGGCGCTCGGCGTCGGTGCGCAGCTTCTCGGCCTCCAGGCGCAGCTGCTCCGCGCGGTGCTCGATCTCCGCGAGACGCTTCTCCGCCTTCTGCTGACGCGACGCCAGGTCGCGCTCGGACTGCTCGCGGCGCTTGGCGAGGTTCGTCTCGAAGTCGGCGGCGGCCTGCGCGGCCTTGGCGCGGGTCTCCTCGAAGAGGGCGTCCGCCTCCTCACGCTTGGACTGCGCGTCCTTCTGGGCCTCGGAACGCAGCTGCGAGGCGTCGCTCTTGGCCTTCTCGACGATCCGGACGCCCTCGTCCTCCGCCTTGGCCTTGCGCTCCGCAGCGAACGATTCTGCGTCGTTGCGGACCTGCTGGGCCGACGACTCGGCGAGTTCGCGGTGCTGCTCGGCCGCGCGACGGGCCTCCTCGCGCAGGTCCTTGGCCTCCTCCTCGGCGAGGCGGAGGATCTTCTCGACACGCGCGCCGAGGCCGGCGTACGACGGCTCGGCGTCGGACACCTGGGCCTGGGCGTTCTGCGTCTCGAGGTGGAGCTCCTCGATGCGCTTTTCCAGGGCGGTGATGCGGGAGAGAGCGCTGTCACGGTCGGAGACGAGCTTGGAGATCCGTTCGTCCACCTGAGCGCGGTCGTACCCACGCCGCACAAGCTCGAAGCCGTAGGGGGAAGTGTCGCTCATGGGGTTCCTGTCAAATGAGACCGGTGAGGTGATAGGGGGAATCCTAGGGGCCGAAGCGGTGTGTCATCGAGCGGATACGTGTTTGATCTGGAGAATGACACCCCTTTTGAGTGGCTAACCCTGGGACGGCTTGCCAAAAACTTGGTCAAAGGCCCCAGACGGCAGCGGATTCCGACCAGTCGGTCAGCTGTCCGACGGCTTACCCGAACGAGGGGCGCCGACCGCGGCGCCCGCCTTGACGCCGCCGTCCTTGCCCGCCGAGGGGGCCTCGAAGGATTCCAACGCCTCCAGGACATCCTGGACACGGGAGATCTCGGTGTTGATGTCCTCGCGGCGGCGCACGAGGACCTCGAGCTCGCGCTTGCCCTCCTCGACCGTGCGCCTCGCCTCGCGGATCGCCTCGGCCTTGAGCTCCTCGGCCTCCCGGACCAGCGTGGCCTTCTTCTGCTCGGCCTCCTTGAGGAGCCCCTCGGCCTTCTTGACCGCGGCGATGCGCACCTTGCCGGCTTCCGAATTGGCCTCCGAGACCAACTCCTTGGCCTTCGCCTGGGCCTTGCCGAGCTGCTCCTCCGCGGCCTTGATGAGCGCGTCGCAGCGGTCGCCGGTCGACTTCATGGTCTCCGCGGCCTCCCGGCGGGCCCGCTCGTGCAGCGCCTCGATCTCGCCGGTGATCCGGTCACGCAGCTCCTCGGCGCGCTCCCTTATCGCGGTGGCGTCCCGGCGGGCACCGACGAGCAGCTCGTCCGCGTCCGTACGGGCCTTCTCCACGCGCGCGTTGCCCTCGACCGTCGCCTCGGAGACCAGCCGGTCGGCCTCCTTGCGGGCCGCGCCGACCATGGTGTCGGCCTGCGCCTCCGCCTCCGCGGTGGTCTTGAGCGCCTGCTGCTGCGCCTCGCTGAGCAGCTTGTCCGCCTCGGCGGCGGTCTCCGTGATGAGCGTGTCGACCTGTTCGGCCGCCTCGGAACGCCGCTTGTTGGCTTCCTGGCGGGCCTCGTCGAGGGTGCGATCGGCCTCCGCGCGCGCGGAGTTGACCAGCTCCTCGGCCGCGGCCGCCGCGTCCGCCCTGACCCGCTCGGCCTCGCTGCGGATCCGCTCCGCGTGCTGCTGCGCCTGCCCGACCGTGTCGGCGGCCTCGGCCCGCAGCCGCTCCGCGTCCCCGGTGGCCTCCCCGATCAACTGCTCGGCCTTGGCGACCGATTCGGCCCGCACGCGCTCGGCCTCGGCGACCGTCTCCGTCCGCAGCCGGTCGGTGTCGGTGAGGGTCTCCTCGGTGAGCCGCTCGGCTTCGCTGCGCGCCTCGGTGATGAGGGTGTCGGCCTGCCGCGCCGCGTCCGAGCGGATGCGGTTGGCGTCCTCGCGGGCGTCCGCCCGGGTGCGCGAGGCGTCCTGCTCGGCCTGGGCGACGGCGTCCGAGGCCTCGGTGCGCGCCCGCTGGGCGTACTCGGTCGACTCCGACCTGAGCCGCTCCGCCTCCGCGATCGCCTCCGAGACAGTGCGCTCGGCAAGGGACTTGGCGGCGTCCGTCTCCGCGGTGGCCTCGCGCCGGATCCGGGCCGCGTCCTCACTGGCCCGCTCCCGCTCGGCGTAGGCGTCCGAACGGACCCGGTCGGCCTCCTCCTGGGCCTCGCGCCGGGTGCGGTCCGCCACGTGCTCGGCGGCGGAGCGCAGCCCGGTGATCTCCTCCTGCGCCTGCTCGTGCAGCCCGGCCACCGAGTCCCGCACCTGCTGGGCGTGCTGCTCGGCGGCCGACACCATCTCGGTGGCCCGCCGGTCCGCCTCCTCGACCAGCCGTACCGCCTCGGCCTGGGCCTCCTCGACCCGGTTGCGGGCGGAGGCGAGAAGCTCCTCGCTCTGCTCGCGGGCCCGCTCACGCTCCTGGTCGGCCTCCTGACGCGCCGAACCGAGGTACTCCTCGGCCTCGCGGCGGCGCCGGTTGGCCTCCTCCTGGGCGGCGGCCAGCGTCTCGGACGCCTCGGTGGTGATCCGCTCAGCGGCGGTCTGCGCCTCCGCGCGGACCCGGTCCGCGGTCTCCTGGGCCTCGGACTTCAGCCGCTCCGCCTCGGTGGCGGCCTCGGTACGCAGCCGTACGGCGACGGCCTCGCCCTCGGCGCGGGAGGCGGACGCGTCGGACGCGGCCTCGGTGCGCAGCCGGTCGGCCTCCGCCTCGGCCTGCTGCTGAAGGGTGCGGATCCGCTCGGCGGCCTCGGTGCGCAGCCGGTCGGTGTCCTCGGCAGCCTCGCGGCGGATCAGCTCGGCCTGCGCACGCGCTTCGGTCAGGGCCTGCTCGGCGGAGGCGAGACGCTCCTCGGCCTCGGTGTGCAGCCGGGCCAGCTCATCGGCGGCCTCGGCACGGCGTGCCTCTATGGCCCGCTCGGTCTCCTCGCGCAACTCGCCCGCGGCCCGCTCGGCGGCGGCTGTGATCTCCTCGGACAGTTCGACGGCCTCGGCGCGCTGCCGCTCGGCCTCGTTGCGGGTGCGCTCCAGGGTCTCCTCGGCCTGCCGGCGCAGCGCGGTGGCACGCTCGATGGCCTCGGTGCGGACCTTCTCGCTGTCCGTGGTGGCGCTCTGGCGCAGCTCGTCGGCGTCCGCCTTGGCCTTGGAGAGCAGCTCCTCGGCGGTCTTGGCCGCCTCCTCGATCTGCTGGACGGCCTCCTTGCGGGCCTCCGCGCGGATCTTCTCGCCCTCGGCGACCGCGTCGGAGCGCAGCTGCTCGGCGTCGCCGCGCAGCCGACGGGCCTCCTCCTGCAGCTCGACCGTCTTGGCGCGGTACTCCTTGGTGTCGTCCTTCGCCGTGCCCTTGAGCTGCTCGGCGATGTCGTGCGCCTCGGCGCGCAGCCGGTCCGCCTCGGTCTCCGCCTCGCGGCGGATCCGCTCGGCCTCCTCGGCGGCGGCCCTGGTGGTCTTCTGCGCGTCCTCCTGCGCCTTGGTGAGGACGTCCTCGGCGGTCTTGGCCGCCTTGGACAGCTGCGTCGCGCTCTCCTCGGCGGTGAGCGTGCGGGCCTTCTCCGCGGCCTCGGCGACGATCTTCTCGGCCTCGGCGCGGGCGTCCGCGACGATCTGCTCGGCGGCCTCCTTGGTCGCCTCGGCCTCCTGGCTGGCCTCGGTGACCAGCCGGGCGACCTGCTCCTTGGCCGTACGCGTGCGCTGCTCGTTGGCCGACTCCGCGCTCGCGAGCGTCTTCTCGGCGGCCGACTTCGCCTCGGTGAGCACCTTCTCGGCCTCGGCCTGCGCCTTGCGCAGCGCCTCCTCGGCCTCCGCCATCCGCTGCTCGGCGGCCCGGCTCAGCTCGGTGGCCTGGCGGCGGGCGCTGTCCGACTCGGTCGCGGTGGAGGTGCGCAGCTGCTCGGCGTGGTCGGTGGCCTCCTGGGCCTGCGTGGAGGCGGCGTCCAGCAGGCGCTCGGCGTCCGCGCGGGCGCGGCGCAGCAGCTGTTCGGCCTCCGCGCGGGCCGCCTCGGCCTCGCTCTGCAGGCGCTGGCGGGCCTCCGTGGTGACCCGCTCGGCCTCGGCACGGGCGGCCGCCATGGCCTGCTCGGCCTCCGCGCGGGACTCCTCCAGGAGCCGTCGGGCCTGCGACTCGCTGCGGGCGCGCAGCTGCTCGGCCCACGCCACGTTCTCGTTGACGTGCGACTCGACGGTCTGCCGGCGCTCGGCCAGCTCCTGGTCGAGCTGCTGGCGGCGGGTGACGGCCTCCTGGTGGAGCTCCGCCTGCAGACGTGCGGCCTGCTCGGCGTGCTCCTGGAGGATGCGCTGGGTCTGGGCGCGGACCTGGCTCAGCTCGCGCTCGGCGTCCTGGCGCAACTGGTCGGCCTGGATCTGCGCGTTGCGCAGCAACTGCTCGGCCTGGTAGCCGATGTCGCCGCCGCCGAATTCGGGCCGGGACATGAGGGTGCGCCGCGCCTCGTGCAACTTGGCGCGCAGCACCTCGACCTGGTAGCCGAGGTCCTCGGCGTGCTGGATCGCCTTTTCCCGCTCGGTCTTCAGCCGATCCATCTCGGCCTCGAACCGAGAGAGGTGGTCGACGTCAGCCGCCGGCTCTCGCTCCTGGCGTTCGTAGCCCCGCACTGCGCGGTCCCATCCGTCCCCTGGTCGCAAGTCTCTCCAAACGAGCCCCGTCCATCCGCCGAACGGGGCCCCCGGGGAATGGTGTCAGATCAACGGAGGAGCATGCGCTGCTGCCCACTGCTCGACCCCCGAAACCCGGACCCCGGCTCGGTTCTGCCGCCATGGGCAGGACCCGGTCGCCCTGGCAAGAGCGGCGACCGCCCCCAACCCTACCGGCCCATATGTACGAGGGTCAGTGCTCAGGTGACTCAACAGGCGCTGAAGTGACCAGTTCTGTCAGTACGCCATGGCAATCCTTCGGGTGCAGGAAGGTGATCCGTGACCCCATGGAGCCGCGTCGGGGCTCCTCGTACAGGACGCGTACGCCCTTGTCCTTGATGTCCGCCGCGTCCTGGTCGACGTCCGCCGTACCGAAAGCGATGTGGTGGACACCCTCGCCGTTCTTGTCCAGCCACTTGGCGACGGTCGAGTCGGGGCGGGTCGGCTCCAGAAGCTGCAGGTAGGAGGCGCCGCCGTCGGACGTCTCGT
This sequence comes from Streptomyces sp. NPDC102270, assembly GCF_044766405.1. Classification (NCBI taxonomy): domain Bacteria; kingdom Bacillati; phylum Actinomycetota; class Actinomycetes; order Kitasatosporales; family Streptomycetaceae; genus Streptomyces; species Streptomyces sp. NPDC102270. The sequence goes on from NZ_JBIWLX010000008.1 coordinate 453,699, forward strand.
TGATCTTGAGCATGGCCTCGCGCACGCCCTGCTCCTCGTTGACCTCGGAGTGGAACACCTCGAAGCCGTACGTGGCCCGGTAGAACTCGACGGTCTTGTCGAGGTCGAAACAGGCGATCCCGATGTGGTCGATTCGCGTCAGCATGTTGTCAGTGCAGCGCTCCTACGATGGTTACGCAACGTGCGCGCGATCACACCGACGGGACGATGACGGCACGGAGTGCCACTCAGTACATTCGAAGTAAACCCTCGTTCACTCCTCGGCAGTGCAGCCGGTAAGGGGATCGCAGCTCATGTCTGGATCGAACAGCACGACCTCGGTGATCGTCGCGGGCGCCCGTACGCCCATGGGGCGGTTGCTGGGCTCGCTGAAGTCCTTCTCCGGAGCCGACCTCGGCGGCTTCGCGATCAAGGCCGCCCTCGACCGTGCGGGGATCGGCGGCGACCAGGTGCAGTACGTCATCATGGGCCAGGTGCTCCAGGCCGGGGCAGGGCAGATCCCGGCACGCCAGGCCGCCGTCAAGGCCGGCATCCCGATGAACGTCCCGGCGCTGACCATCAACAAGGTGTGTCTCTCGGGTCTCGACGCGATCGCGCTGGCCGACCAGCTCATCCGCGCCGGCGAGTTCGACGTGATCGTCGCGGGCGGCCAGGAGTCCATGACCAACGCCCCCCACCTGCTCCCGAAGTCCCGCGAGGGCTTCAAGTACGGGGCGATCGAGATGCTCGACGCCATGGCGTACGACGGCCTGACCGACCCCTGGGAGAACATCCCCATGGGCCAGTCGACGGAGACGCACAACACCCGCCTCGGCATCCGGCGCCCCGAGCAGGACGAGTTCTCCGCCCTGTCCCACCAGCGGGCCGCCGCCGCGCAGAAGAACGGCATCTTCGAGGCCGAGATCACCCCGGTCGAGATCCCGCAGCGCAAGGGCGAGCCGGTCGTCTTCAGCAAGGACGAGGGCATCCGCGCCGACACCACCGCCGAGTCCCTCGGCAAGCTGCGCCCCGCGTTCACCAGGGACGGCACCATCACCGCGGGCAGCGCCTCGCAGATCTCCGACGGCGCGGCGGCCGTGGTCGTGATGAGCAAGGCCAAGGCGCAGGAGCTGGGCCTGGAGTGGATCGCGGAGATCGGCGCCCACGGCAATGTGGCGGGCCCGGACAACTCTCTGCAGTCCCAGCCGTCCAACGCGATCCTGCACGCCCTCAAGAAGGAGGGCCTGGAGGTCTCCGACCTCGACCTGATCGAGATCAACGAGGCGTTCGCGGCCGTCGCGGTCCAGTCGATGAAGGACCTCGGCGTATCCACCGAAAGGGTGAACGTGAACGGCGGCGCCATCGCCCTCGGCCACCCCATCGGCATGTCCGGCGCCCGGCTCGTCCTGCACCTGGCCCTGGAGCTCAAGCGGCGCGGCGGCGGGGTCGGCGCGGCGGCGCTGTGCGGCGGCGGCGGTCAGGGTGACGCGCTCGTCGTGCGGGTACCAAAGGCCTGAGCACGCGTACGTCGTCCACGTGAACGGAGCTGTGATGCAGGACGTCTCCACCCTGGTGGCCCAGGCCAGGGAGGGCCGGCCACGGGCCGTGGCCCGGCTGATCTCCCTCGTGGAGGGGGCGTCCCCGCAGCTCAGGGAGGTCATGGCGGCGCTCGCCCCGCTGACGGGCAACGCGTACGTGGTGGGCCTGACGGGCTCGCCCGGGGTGGGCAAGTCGACGTCCACCTCGGCCCTCGTGACCGCCTATCGAAAGCAGGGCAGGCGGGTCGGCGTCCTGGCCGTCGACCCGTCCTCGCCGTTCTCCGGCGGAGCCCTGCTCGGCGACCGGGTGCGCATGTCGGACCACGCCTCCGACCCCGGCGTCTACATTCGCTCCATGGCCACCCGCGGCCACCTCGGCGGCCTCGCCTGGGCCGCCCCGCAGGCCATCCGGGTCCTGGACGCGGCCGGCTGCGAGGTGATCCTGGTCGAGACGGTCGGCGTCGGCCAGTCCGAGGTGGAGATCGCCTCCCAGGCCGACACCTCCGTGGTGCTGCTGGCCCCCGGGATGGGCGACGGCATCCAGGCCGCCAAGGCCGGAATCCTGGAGATCGGCGACGTCTACGTCGTCAACAAGGCCGACCGCGACGGCGCCGACGCCACCGCACGCGAGCTCAACCACATGCTGGGCCTGGGCGAGTCCCGCAAGCCCGGCGACTGGCGCCCGCCGATCGTCAAGACGGTCGCCGCCCGCGCCGAGGGCTTCGACGAGGTCGTGGAGGCCCTGGAGAAGCACCGCGCCTGGATGGAGGAGCACGGCGTCCTCGCCGAGCGCCGCCGCACCCGCGCCGCCCACGAGGTCGAGACGATCGCCGTCACCGCCCTGCGTGAACGCATCGGCGACCTCAAGGGCGACCGACGCCTGGACGCCCTCGCGGAGCGGATCGTCGCCGGCGAACTGGACCCCTACCGTGCGGCGGACGAACTGGTGGAGGGCCTGACCCGGGGCTGAGCTCACCGCTCGTGTCTCGCGGGGACGGGTGCGGCGGTCGCCGCGACGGCCGGGTCAGTCGTCGTCGCGGTCCTGGGTGACCTTGCCCGAGTCGAGGGCGACCGTCCACTCGCTGTGCTTGCCGTCCTTCACGGTGTCCGCCGTCCAGAACACGGCGCCGTTGTCGTCGTCGAGGCCGACCTCGGTCACCGTGCCCTGGTGCGCGGCGGCCAGCGCGGCCTCGCGGGCGTCCGTCTTCGCGCCCTTCACCGCGGCGAGCTCGGCGCGGTCGTCGGCGTCGTTGTCGTCGCCAGTGTCGCGCTGGGCGCCGAGGACCTTGCCGGAGTCGGGGGCGATCCGTACGTCGTATTCGGTGCCGTCGCCCTTGACGACGCTCACCTTCCACGCGTCCGCGCCGTCGTCGTCCAGGTCGACGGAGAGCGCGGTGCCCGGGGTGTGCTTCAGGGCGGCCGCGATCGCCTCGGCGGCGGTGAGGCTGCCGTCGGGGAGCGCCGTACGGTCCTCGGAGGCGTCGTCGTCCTGGTCGTCCGCGGAGTCGTCGTCGTGGTCCGCAGCCTCGTGGGCGCTCGTGTCCGTCTGGCGCTGCGTCGTCGTCGGCTCGTCGTCGCCCGCCGCGAAGGCCGCGACGGTGCCGCCGGTGGCCAGCGCGGCGGCGGTGAGGGTGGCGATGACGATGTTGCGCTTCATGAGGATTCCTCCAGAGCCGTGCTGCTTCGTTCGCTTTCGACGACGACCAAGCTGCCGGACGGGAGCTGAACGGGACCTGAAGCCGCCTGAAGGTGTCTTCAGGTTCGCTTTGCGAGGCTGTACCCATGCGCCTGCTGATCGTCGAGGACGAGAAACGACTCGCCCTGTCCCTCGCCAAGGGCCTCACCGCCGAGGGCTACGCCGTCGACGTCGTCCATGACGGCCGGGAGGGGTTGCACCGGGCCACCGAGGGGTCGTACGACCTGGTGATCCTCGACATCATGCTGCCCGGCCTCAACGGCTACCGGGTCTGCGCCGCCCTGCGCGCCGCGGGCCACGAGGTGCCGATCCTGATGCTCACCGCGAAGGACGGCGAGTACGACGAGGCCGAGGGCCTGGACACCGGCGCCGACGACTATCTGACCAAGCCCTTCTCCTACGTCGTCCTCGTGGCCCGGATCAAGGCCCTGCTGCGGCGGCGCGGGAACGGGGCCGGGGCCTCGCCGGTGCTCGAGACCGGGCCGTTGAGGATCGACACCGCCGCGCGCCGGGTCCTCCTCGACGACACCGAGGTCACTCTCACCGCCAAGGAGTTCTCGGTCCTGGAGCAGCTCGCGGTGCGGGCCGGCGAGGTGGTCTCCAAGGCACAGATCCTGGAGCACGTCTGGGACTTCGCGTACGACGGCGACCCGAACATCGTCGAGGTGTACGTCAGCACCCTGCGCCGGAAGCTGGACGCCGGCCTCATCCGCACGGTCCGCGGTGCCGGGTACCGGCTGGAGGCCGGGAGATGAGGCGGCTGTTCGGTTCGGTCCGGGCGCGGGCCACGCTGGCCGCGACCGCGGTGGTGGCCGTGGCCCTGGTCGCCGCGGGCGCCGTCGTCCTGCTGTCGTTGCGCAGCAACCTCGCGGGCCAGGCGGACACGGCCGCCGACAGCGCCGCCCGCAACGTGGCGGCGCAGATCGCGCGGGGCGTGCCGTACCGGGAGCTGGACCTGGACGAGGACCACCCGGTCCAGGTGGTCGACCCGGGCGGGCGGGTGCTCGCGGTGAGCGAGGACCTGGAGGCGATCAGCGGCACCGGCGCCCCCGACGTCACTCCCGTCTCGAGCCCGGACGCGACGCCGGACGACGACAAGGACGCCCCCGACTCCGGCGAGGTCGGAGAGGTCAGCGAGATCACCTGGCACGGCCAGGGCTGGGCCACCGCCGACGGGGAGAGCGTCGCGTACCGCTTCGCCCAGGTCCAGGTCACCGACCGCGGCGACAGGACGGTCCGGGTCTACGCCGGTGCCTCGCTGCAGGCCCAGCAGGACGCCGTGCACACGGCCGCCACGGTCATGCTCGTCGGCCTGCCCGTACTGCTCGCGGTGGTCGCCCGGGTGACCTGGGCGGTCACCCGTCGGGCCCTTCGCCCGGTCGAGGCCATCCGCCAGGAAATGGCCGCGATCACCGCCTCCGAGGACCTCGCCCGCCGCGTCCCGGTCCCGGACACCCACGACGAGGTGGCCCGCCTCGCCCGCACCACCAACGAGACGCTCGCCGCGCTGGAGACCTCGGTGGAGCGCCAGCGCAGGTTCGTCGCCGACGCCTCCCACGAGCTGCGCAGCCCGATCGCCTCGCTGCGCACCCAGCTCGAAGTGGCCGCCGCGCATCCCGGGCTGCTGGACCTGGACGGGGCGGTCGAGGACACCGTACGACTGCAACACCTCGCCGCGGACCTGCTGTTGCTGGCCCGCCTGGACGCGGGGGAGCGGGGCGCCGGCGCGCGGATCGAGCTGGCGGCGCTGGTGCGGGAGCGGGCCGCCGGGCGGCCCGGGGTGACGGTGCGGGCGGACGCCGTGGAGGTCACGGGGTCCCGGGGGCAGCTGGAGCGCGTGCTCGACAACCTGCTGGACAACGCGCGGCGGCACGCGCGGTCGGCGGTGGTGGTGACGGTACGACGGGACGGTGGCCGGACTGCCGTGGTCGAGGTCGCCGACGACGGCGACGGGGTGCCGGCCGGGGACCGGGAGCGGATCTTCGAGCGGTTCGTACGGCTGGACGAGGCGCGGGCGCGGGACGACGGCGGGGCCGGGCTCGGTCTCGCCATCGCCCGGGATGTCGCCGCCCGGCACGGCGGCACGCTGACGGTGCGGGACACGCCGGCAGGCGGAGCCCTGTTCGAACTCCGCCTGCCGATCGCCTGATCGGGCCCCGGTGTCAGGGACGCCCCCGATGCCCCCGCAGATGCTCCGCGATGGGCTTGAGGGCCTTGTCCAGCTCCGTCAGGGACTCGGGCGGCACGAGGTCGATGAAGTGCCTGCGCACCGACGCCACATGATGCGGCGCGACCTTCTCCATCGTCTCCATGCCGTGCTCGGTCAGGACCGCGTACAGGCCGCGGCGGTCGGACTCGCAGTTCTCACGCCGGACCAGGTCGGCGTTCTCCATGCGGGTGATCTGGTGCGAGAGCCGGCTCTTGGACTGGAGGGTGGCGGCCGCGAGGTCGCTCATCCGCATCCGTACGCCCTCCGACTCGGAGAGATTGACCAGGATCTCGTAGTCGTTCATCGTCAGGCCGAACGGCTGAAGGTCCCTTTCGAGCTGATACGTCAACAGCCTGTTGACCTCCAGGTGGGTGCGCCAGGCGCACTGCTCCGCATCGGTCAGCCAGCGCGTGGCCGTCTCGGTCTCCATGAATGAAGTCTACCTAAAAGGTTGAAAGGCGAACTAGTGAGGGTGTCCGTGACGACGGCGCGCACACGTTCGACGTCACACTCCGCAGACTACCGCTCACAGCCCGAAGCGACGCTGGAGGTCCCCCAGCTGTCCGGGAAGGCGCGGTACCCCCGGCTGCTGCGGCTGGCCTGCGGGTGCCCCGTAACCGCCGGGTACCCCGGGCTCGGACGGAACCACCCCCGTGGCCTGCTCGGCCATCAGGACCTCGGTCGACTGGAGCAGTACGGTGCCGGCCCCCACGAACTCGAACTGGTGCTCCTCCCCGGAGGCCCCGACGAGGCCCGTCATCGCACGTAGACCGCCCATCAGACCCGTCATGTACCCGTGGTCGTAGTGGTGGCACGGCGAGGGGCAGTCCGCCCAGCCCACAAGCGCTTGCGGGTCCACCCGGATGGGGGGCTCCATGAACACCACCGGACCGTTCGAGGCCGCCACGAACTTTCCGGTTCCGATGAGGGTCAGGAAGCCGGGCACGATCGACTGCTTCAACGCGAGACTTGGCTGAAAAGCGAGCAGGTTGCCCGAGCGAATGGTCAGGTTGCCCTCTTCGAGGTCGTACGAATTCACGTCGAAGGCCCGGTCGGCGAGGAGCATCTTGCCCGAACCCTGCGCCACGACCCAGTCGCTCGCGTGCAGAGGCGAATGGAAGGACGTACGGATGAGACCGTCGAGGCGGCCGTGTCCGATGCCGTTGAAATCCATCTGCCCGTAGTAGGCGATCATCTTCCCCTTCTGCAGGAACCACTGGCTCCCCTTGAGCTCCACGCAGAAGGTGTAGTTGTTGACGTTGTCGTCCGACGGCAGCGTCATCGGGTCGTACACGGTGGGGCCCGCGCCCGCGTAGTGGCTCACAGCTTCTCCTCCGAGGCCTGGACGAACACCACGCCGTTCCCGCTGAGCTCCAGCTGGAAGGCCTCGCCGGAGCCGCGGCCCACCATGTCGCGCCAGCCGAGCGCCGTCGACAGCTTGTTGCGCACGTCGCCGTAGTGGGCGACGTAGGCCTGCGGGTCGACGTGGACCGGGCGCTGCGGGCTGATGGGGACCTCGAAGACCCCGCCGTGGGCCATCACGGCCACCGAGCCATGGCCCTTGAGCGTGGTCGTGAACAGGCCCTGGCCGCTGATCTGGCCGCGCACCATGCCCATGACGCCGCCCTGCGAGCCCATGAACATGGTGCCCTGCTGGAGGGTGCCCTCGAAGGCGAGCAGACGGTCCGCCTCGACGTACAGGGTGTCGCCGGTGAGGTTGATGACCGTGACGTGGTGGCCGCCGTGCCCGAACAGGACGGTGCCGCTGCCCTCGACGGTCATCAGGGGCGTGTCCTCGTTGGCCACGCGGCGGCCGATCATCGACATGACGCCGCCCTGGCCGCCCTGGATGTTCGGGGTGAAGGACACCTCGCCCTTGTACGCCAGCATCGCGCCACGCTGGCTGAACAGCCGCTGGCCCGGCAGGACGGTCGCCTCGACCATCTTGGAGTTGATCTCACGGAAGGGCATGTCACACATCTCCCGCGATCGTGTTCCGCTCGCTGGGCTGGACGTACACCAGGCCGTCGCCCTCGAAGCGGATCTGGAAGGCCTCACCGCCGCCCTCACCCATGAACGTGCGGAACGTCACACCGGACTGGAAGGACTGGTTCAGGTTCCCCTGGTGCGCGATGTACGCGCCGGGATCGACGGTCAGGGGGTACTGGCGGCTGACCCGCAGCACGACCGCGGGGCCGTCCGACATGATCGCGGCCTGGCCGTGCCCCTCGACGGTTGTCGTGAACAGCCCGTTGCCCTGGGAGGCGCCGCGCATGCCGGTGAAGCTGGTGCCGGTCCTGAGTCCGGCGTCGGTCGCGAGCAGGTTGCTCGACTCCACGTACAGCTTGTCCCCCTGGAGACTGACGAGGTTGATCTCGGAGGCCCGGTCCGCGAACCAGCACGTGCCGTGCCCCGACACCTCCATCACGGTCATCTGCTCGCCGGTGATGCGCCGGGTGACCATGCCCCGGATGCCCTCACCACCGCCGCTCATCTTCTTGAACGCCATCTGCCCGTCGTACGCGACCATGGAGCCGTTCTTCGCCTTCACGGCGTCCCCGGTCATGTCGACGGCGAGCACTTTGCTGCCTTGAAGTCGAAACATCGCCACGGAGTGAAGGTAGCTGGTGGTGAGTGCTTTCGGACAGGTTCTGGGGGGTGTGGGTCGTATGCCTGCGGGTTCGGGGTGCGGGTGCGGGTTCGGTGGGGGCGGGCGTTGTGCGCAGTTCCCCGCGCCCCTGGATGCCTGCGGCGGCCTGTTCCGGTCCGGTGGGGGGTTGTGTAGCGCGTGGGGTTCGGTGGGTGGGTCGGTGCCGGGGTGGGGGGTGTCCGTCCTCGGTCCGGCGACTCGGCTGCTTGAGCAGGGCTCGGT
>NZ_JBIWLX010000009.1:0-427769 GCF_044766405.1 Streptomyces sp. NPDC102270
CGGCGGCGGTGCGCGTCTGGCGGGAGGAGACCTGGCCGGCGGTCCGTGCGAAGGCGAAGGCCGAGGGCAGCGAGGTGCTCTTCGCCGCCCAGGTCGGCATCCGCTCCGACCAGGCACCGTCGTACCTGGGGCGCCAAGGGGTGCACCCCCCATCGTGCGCCGCTCGGGCAACCGTTTCTCGGCGAACGCGATGTCCGCGATCAGCACGAAGGGGCGGATGCATTTCATGGGGCGCTGTCACGTTGTTGCGGGGGTAGGTGCCTGATGGTGTGGTGCGGCGTGGTGGAGTCGGTTCCGGGCTGTGCTCAGGCGGTAGGGCCGGCGACTCCGGTGATGTGCTCCCAGATTGCGAAGCGGACAGTCATCTCGGCTCGGTAGCCGGAGGCCGTCATCAGATGGCGGCGTGGCCGGAAGTGGGGTGAGATGCCGCTGAACGCGGACAGAAACCGCTGTGCCCCGCCCACGGAGCGGAAGCCTTTCATCGCCCGTTCACGCTGCCTGGTGGGCTGGTGGCTGTTCTCCGCCCGGTAGTCGAGGTACTTCGACTGCCGGTGCTCGACGCAGGGCATAACCTCGCGGTGGGCCGCGCTGTAGGAGCGGAGCTTGTCGGTGACAACCACCCGCGGCACCGCGCCGGTCTTCTTCATCAGCCTGCGGAAGAAACGCCTGGCCGCCGCCTTGTCCCGGTGATTCTGCACCAGGATGTCCAGCACGTTGCCGTCCTGGTCGACGGCCCGCCACAGGTACCGCTGCTCGCCGTTGATCTTGATGAAGACTTCGTCCAGATGCCACTTATCCCCAGGCCGGGGCTGCCGGCGGCGCAGGGCGTTGGCGTACTGCTGCCCGAACTTGCCACACCACCGCCGCACCGTCTCGTAGGAGACGGTCACGCCGCGCTCGAGCATGAGCTCTTCGACCTCGCGGAACGACAGCGCGAAGCGGTGGTACAGCCACACACAGTGGGAGATGACCTCGACCGGCTACCGGTGACCCTTGTACGACGGCGACGCGCTCCCCACGGACGACCCTTCCCAGGTTGATCGACCCGAAGATCATCCCACCGGTCAGCCAACGTGACAGTGCCCTCCGCACCGCTCGTACGGTCGCTCCCCGCCATGCCACGGCCCGTCCCGAAGGTCCACGAATCGCTGCTTCGGCAGGCGTGGGCCGGGGCCTCGTAAGTCTTCCGGGACCGGTTGCTGCTCGGGCTCGCACTGCGCCCGGCGATCGGGAACGTCACCTTCCTCCCTGTGGAGACCGTCCTCGCCCTCTTCGCCCACGACCGCCTCGGCATCGACACCTACGGCTTCGGCCTGCTCCTCACGGCGGAGGCCACCGGCGGCCTGCTCGGTGCAGGCATCGTCTCCTACCTCGGCCGACGACTCGGCACCGGCACCGCGCTGACCTGCACAGCCGCCGTCGAAGGGCTTGCCATCCTGGGCCTGGCCGCTGCCCCCCAACCCGTACGTGGCTGGGCTGGCGCTCGCCGTCTGCGGGGCCGGCATGGGCGCCACGATGGTGCTCGGGCCCTCCCTCCGACAGGCGATCGTCCCGGCCCACCTCATGGGCCGGGTCGCCTCCACCTCCCGCATGCTGGCCATGTGCGCCGCCCCCATCGGGGCCTTCCTCGGCGGCTGGCTGGCCACCACCTACGACATCCGCACCCCGCTCAACGCCGCCGCCGTCCTCCTCCTGGCGATGACGGCCGTCACGGCCACCATGACCAGCAACCGCCGAGTCGATGCGGCGCTGCGGGCCGCCGCCCCGGCCGGCGTTCCGGATCACCCGGCATCCAAAGGTCCCGCCCAGGAGAGTGCACCCGACGTGTTGTGACGCCTGCCGCGAAGGCGTCACAACGCGTCGGGTGCGTCGGGTGCCAGGCCCCCGCGGGGCGCAACGAGTGGCCAGCTCGGTCGGGTGCGCTGGCCATCGCTCCTCGTCGTCCTCGGCGGCGTCCGGGTCCCGGAAGGGGCGCAGGCCCTGGCCGGGACCGCTGGCTTTGATGTTGAACAGGTAGCGGCCCAGGAAGTTGATGTGCCGGTCCTTGAGCAGGGAGAGGCGGGCGACGTCTTCGTCCTTGATGTCGTTGCCCTCGGCACGGAGCCGGGCAACGGCGGCGTCCAGGTAGCGGGTGTTCCACAGGACCACGGCGTTGAGGACCAGGCCGAGAGCAGCGAGCTAATCTTCCTGTCCTTCGCGGGACGCCTGGCGGATCTGGCCGCGGCCGCCGTGGCAGATCGCGCGGGCGAGGCGTTGGCGGGATTCCTGCACGGTGAGCTGCCGGTTCATCAGGCGCCGGTAGGTGTCATCGACCGGGTCTACCAGGGCGAGCAGGTGCATGGTCTTGTCGATGTGCCCGTACTCGGCGAACGCGGCCCCCAGGGGGGTCGGGTGCCCTTCGCGGCCGAACGTCCGCAGCAGGTCGTAGGCCCGGACCTGGTTGGTGATGAGCGACCCGGCCGCCCGGAGCATGTCCGGCCAGGTCGCGGAAGCGTGGGGCGAAGCGGAAGCCGAGCATCTTGTACAGGCCGAACGCCATGTCCGAGTAGGAGGCGTTGTCGGTCGCCACCATCTCCGGGCGCACGCCGCCGTCGAGGTTCAGCAGGGTGTCCAGGGCGTAGAGGCTGTCGCGCGAGGTGCCGCGCACGACCATCGCGCCGAGAGCCGCTGCTACCTGACCCATCAGCCCGAGAGCGTCGTGGTCTGCGAGCGCCTGGACACCGTCCCGATGTGACTCACCCGCGTGGGGAACAACGAGATCGATGCCGAGACCGTCCTGGACCGCTTCACCCACCTCTGGCGTTTCGGCTTGTGACCCTCGTGAGCGGGACCGGCGATCGAGGTGGCGACGGCCGCCGACTCGGCGGTGACTTCGAGCAGAGGGCGAGGCCATGGCTCAGCTGAAGATCGGGACCTGTGCGATCTCCTGCGCCAGGCCTCCCGACGACGAGACCTTGAGCAGGACGGGATCCGACTCGTGTACGACGGCACCGCTCTGCACATGTCCACGGCCGGCGCCCCGGACACCGTGATCGCCCGCGCCGACACCTGCGGGTTCACCACCGAACCGTGGGACATGACCGCGTACCGCGCCAGCATCCACCAGCACGGAGGCGTGGCTGCGCATCCTCAACGATGAGCACGGCGAGCACCTCATCGACGTCTGCCCCTTCTCGGCCCAACGGCCCGCCGTGATCACGTTCACCGCAGGCGGGCACACGGCGGCGTTCCCGGCGATCGCCTGCCCGACTGCACCAGCCGACCGGCGCCCGTCGCGCGGCCGGCATCGAGGGAAGGGCGACGGCCGCGAGTTGACAGAAGAACAGCATCGCGAAGCCGCCGCCAAACTGAGCCGCCTATGGGAGCGGATCGGCTTCGAAACCTTCCAGGACGGTTACCTCGACTGCCACCTGCAGCGGCCCCAGGACCTCCTCGCCGAACGCCAGGAGGAGTTCAACGCGCTGTGCCGCGCCTGGCGGGAGCACCACCAGCCGTAGGGCTCACGACTCATGCCCGGCACGTCAGCCCGGTTCTTGCGATCTGTCGCGGCAAGCTGGAGCCGCGACGGGCTCTGACGGACCGCCAGCGGCGGCCCCGTCCACGGCCCTTGTCTGGGGCCGGCGGGGTCGCGCTTAGGAGGGAGGGGTGGTTGGTGTGCCGCCCGCCGGTGGTTCACATTGGTGTTCATGACGACGAGGGGAACACCGCGGGCAGGAGCGCGTCGCGCGCAACTCCAGCGCATCGCCGGGCGGAGGCGGCAGCCGCGGGGCACGCGAGCGCGGGCACCGTTGGGAGCGCGGCGGCCGGGCCAGCGCGCCGGAGCCGCTGAGCGGCACCGCGCGCTCACCGGCTCGGCTGCGGGCGGCGGATCCCGCTCTGACGAGGTCGGCGGTGGCGCCGAGGGCGCGAGCTGGTGGGCCCGTCTGGAGCGCTCCGTCGGGCTGTTGGCCACAACTGCCTCCCTCGCCGTTGCCGCCTTCGCCTGGGTGTCGATCAGGCAGGTCGACAGCGAGCAGCACATCACGCGGGAAGGACAGATAGCCGACCGGTTCAACGCGGCCGTCGAACACATCGGCGACGACTCCGAGGATGTGCGCCTGGGCGGCGTCTACGCTCTCCAGCGCATCATGCAGGACTCCCCGCGCGACCAGCCCACCGTGATCGACGTCCTGTCCGCCTATATACGCGCGCACGCCCCGAAACCGACGAAGGACGTACCCGCCCCGGCGTCTCCGCACCGGGATGTCGTGGCGGCCCTGTCGGTGTTGGGCGCCAGAGACGGTCGGCATGACGGTACGGCCGTCGTGGACCTCCGGGGGGCGTATCTGCGTCATGTCAATCTCAGTCACGCCGACCTGACGGGAGCGGATCTCCGCCACACCGACCTGCGCGACACGGTCCTCGACGGCGCGGACCTGAGTGAGGCCAACCTGACCGAGGCCCGCCTGAGTGACGCGAGGCTCGCCGACATGGTGATGCACCGAGCGAATTTGACCGGTGCGGAGCTGCGGGATGTCGACGTGATCGGCTCGGACTGGAGCGGGGCGACGCTCACGCTCGCGCATATGCGCGCCGCGTACCTGGACGGTACGGACCTGAGCGGCGCCAAACTGTCGTTCGCGGATCTGCGCGAGGCCGTCATGCCTGTGGTGGATCTCCAGAAGGCCGAGCTCGGACTCACCGATCTGCGGGACGCGATCCTGACGGGTGCGGACCTGCGCAACGCACGGATGAACAAGGCGGACCTGCGTCGTGCGACGCTGGGTGCCGCCGATTTCACTGGAGCGGACATCTCCGAGGTCGATCTGCGGGGCGCGGATCTGGTAGACGTCTCCACTGAGGGCCGTTACAAAAACATGCCGGACACAAGCGTCAACATCACCGTGCAACAACTCCTGTTCGCGAAGCTCGACAAGGACACCCGACTGCCGAAGCGTCTCGCTGCGGACCCAGATGTGAAGAAGGCGACGGCAGGCCCCTAGTGAGCCAGTTTTGAGTTCGCCCATCGCCACTCGAGTCGTCTTCCGTACCGCTTACCGCGCCGGCATTACCAGCACAGAGGTGTGGCTGCGCCTCCTCAACAGCGAGCACGGCGACCCACTCATCGGCGTCTCCCCCTTCTGGGCCCAGCGCCCCGCAGCGATCACGTTCACCGCGGGCGGGCACACGGTGGCGTTCCCGGTGATCGCCTGCCCGACTGCACCAGCCGACCGGCGCCCGTAGCGCGGCCGCCATCGCGGGAATCACGGGCCCGCTGGCGTACGGCAACGATGGCACGACTCTCGCCGAGGCTGCCATGCTGCGGCCGCGGGGGCTCGACTCCTCTGACACCACGCTCAGCCTCGGCCGCGCGGTGTGAGGCCGGGCGGGGCAGGTGGACTGAAGGGAGCCTCGGGTTCCTTAGCGCGAACCCAGCCGTGGGCGCGCATGGTCTCGGCCTCCCAGTCCTCGAACAGTTGAGGGAGGGCCCTCGGGTCACGGTCGGCGTCGCGGTGCCAGCGGATGAAGGCGCGGGCTGCGGGACGGTGCGCTTCGCAGGCCACACAGAGCTCCATCCACACACCGGTCCCGAGTGGGCCGTGCCAGTGAAGCAGGAGATCGACTCCGCAGCGGGAACAGGGCCGGGCCGGCTGTTCCTCGGCGTCGCGCTCGGCAGGGCGCAAACGGGCCAGTTCTGCGTCACTGACGTCGTCGAAGCTGCCGTCAAGGTTGCCGATCCGGCTGAGGGCGTACGAGATATCGCCAGGTGAAGGACATGCAGTCCCCTTCCCGTGGAGCAAGGCGCAGACTTACCTCGCCGGACGAGCAGGCAGTAGCGGAGCCACACGTTCCCACAGGTCATCAGGGACAAGATCAGCAGACACCCAACAGATACTGCCGACACACCACATAACTGCCAAGCCCCACAGCGAACTTCATTCTGAAACGATCAGTTACTGCCCGCCGAGCACCTGGTGGACGCCGGCTACACCTGCCTGCCCCACCTGGAACAAGCCGCCCGTGAACACCAGGTCACCGTCTCCGGGCCGCTGCGCAGCAACCCCACCCGCCAGCACCGCAAGAACGAGGGCTTCGGCCGGGACGACTTCCACATCGACTTCGACCGCCGGCAGGTCACCTGCCCCCAGGGCCAGATCAGCGCGGGCTGGCACGCACCCTACCCGACCTCCTCACCCACCGCCGCCCCGCTGATCGTGGCCAGGTTCACCAAGAGCCAGTGGCGCCCCTGCCCTGCCCGCACCCGCTGCACCACCACCGCCGACAGCGCCCGGACCGTGGGATTTCCCCCACGAGAACTCCGCGACCTGCAACTCCGCGTCCGCGCCGAGCAGCAGACACTCGAGTGGAAGACCCGCTACGCGGTGCGCTCCGGAGTGGAGGGAACCGTCAACGAGTTCGCCCACGGACACGGCATGCGCCGCTGCCGCTACCGAGGACAGGGAAATGCCCACATCCAGCACGTCCTGACGGCCATCGCCGTGAACATCGAGCGCCTCAGCGGACTGGCACCAACCGAGGAAGCACCCACACCCCGCCAGCCGACCGCCTTCCAGAACTACCTCGACCAGCACGAACTACCCCGGCCGAAGTCCTGGCGAACCTCAGGCACTTGATTCGGCAACTCCAAGATCCCCGACAGAGTCGAGCTCACAGCCTGTTCACGAACCCCCGGGTCGTGAGCAACCAGTCGTGGGTGTTGTCCCCGCGGCCTTCCACTGCGATCCGTGTGGGTACACGGAGTACCGGACCACTCACGAGCCAACTCCCAGCCCGACGCGCGTGATGAGGCGGGTCAGTGCCGAGCGGGAAGGTACGGACAGCTTGCGGTAGACCGAGGACAGGTGCGTTTCAACGGTGCGCCGGCTGAGGTGGAGTCGGGCGGCGATGTCCTGGTTGCTCAGACCCTCCGCCAGGAGTCCGGCCACCTCGACCTCACGTGTCGTCAGTTCTGCCAGCTCAGCCGGTACGGCGGGCGCGTTGGACATCACCTGAGGGCGGGTCAACTCGGCAAGGTCCACGAGCAGGCGTGCGCCGCCACCGACGGCGATCCGATGGGCGCGGTGCCACATGGCGGCGGCGCGCGTGCCCTGACCATTGCGCTGTACCAAGGGTGCCGCGCGCAGCAAGGTGTACGCCTCCCACAGGCTCTGGCCGCAGCGGATGTATTGCTCTGCGGCCGCTTCGAGGAGACGAACAGCCTTGTCAGTGTCGCCGCGGTGCTCGGCCAGCGAGGCCTGGGCTCGTAGGGCGCCCGCGCGCTGCCCGTCGAGACCGAGCCGGTCGGCCTCGCGCGTCGCCTGTGCGGCCCAGCGTCCGGCCTGGTCGACGTCACCGGCGGTGAGGGCCGCGCCCGTGAGGGTGTCCAGCTGGCCCGGGCGGATGGACGGTTGCAGCAAGGGAAGTTCACGGCCCCCGCCGGCCGCGATAATGGCCTCTTGAGCGCGGTGCGGGTCGCCGCTCACGAACGCCGCGTGCCCGAGCATGCACCACGCCAGGCTGGCCCACCAGCCCTTGCTCGCGCTGGTCACCCCGACTGCCTCCTCGGCGGTGGTCAGGGCACTGTCGTCCCCGAAGGGACGGCCCAGCAGCAGCACCAGCGTCTTGATGGCGAGGGTGAACCCCAACAGGTCGGGGCTGCCCGCGGCCCGCGCCAGTGTCTCCGCTTCCTCGGCCGCCTCCAGTGCGGACGGCAGGCGGCAGGTGGTGAGGTGGACAAAGGCCTTGCTCGTCAGCAGGTGCGGCAGGACGTGGAGCCGACCACCTCGCCGGGCGATGGCGAGCCCCCGGGTGAAGTGCCGCTCCGCGTCCGCATAGCGCTCCAGCAGGACTTCTGCCCAGGCCAGCCATCCCAGCGACTCACACAGATCCGTGAGGCCGGGGTCGGTCAGCGCATCCACGAGTCGGGACGCGGCGTCGGCGAATCGGGCGGCCGCTTCCGTCTCGCCCTCGTACGCCTCTCCCAGGGCCGCCAGGGCAAGGGCCGCCGCTTCACCCGTGGGGTTGTCGTCGGAGCCTGCGATGGAAACGGCTTCTGCCACATCCGCGCGTGCCTCGGGATACGAGGCGGTCAGCAGGGCGGACATGCCGAGGGCGAGCCTCAGGGAGACTGCCTGCCCGGGTGCGGGGCCCGGTTGGTGGGACAGCTCCCGGAGCAGCAGGGCAGTGGCCTCCGGAGAGTGGCCGAGGTGCCGCTCCATCACTGCGCACTGGGCGATGGCCGCCGTACGGAGGTCGGCATGGTCCTTGCCCGACGCCTCTATCAGGTGGTGCAGCAGGTCCCGGCTCTCTCGGAGGTTCCCGCTGACGCCGAGGGCCTGGGCGCGCGCCAGGACGAGTTCGCCACGCCTTCGGACGTGGTGGGGGGTGTCCGGCATGTGGGCGAGTACGACGTGCAGCAGGTGGGCGGCGGTGGCCGGCGCGGTCGCCACGCATTGCTCGGCGGCCTCCTCCAGCGTGGCCGCGGCCTCGTCATCCCATCCGGTCATCGACCGTTCGACGTGATGGGCCCGCTCGGTGGCGGGAGCACCACGGCGGGCCAGTTCCTGCGCAGCCCGATGATGCAGCTCGGCCCGCCGGCCTCGCTCGGTGTTCTCGTAGAGAAGGGCCCGCACGAGCGGGTGGCGGAATGCCAAGCGGCCGCCCGGCCCGGTGCGCAGCACATCTCGCGCCACCAGTGCGCGGATCTGCTCCCCCACCTCCTCCACCTTCTTGCCGGACAGCCCGATCGATTCGGTCACCATGGCGGGTGTGGTTTGGTCGCCGAGCACTGCCACCGCCTCGGCGACACGGTGCTGTGGCGCGGTCAGCGTGGACAACTCGTCGAGCAGCAGGGCTGCGAGTCCGTTGGGTACTCCGACGGCGTCCGTCGTATCGGAGAGGGCGAGGATGGTGTGCAGAGGCGCTCCGCTCCGGTAGGCGTGCAACAGTGCGAGCAGGTAGAGGGGGTTGCCCTCGCTGGCGGCGTACAGCTGTTGTGCCTGGTACTGGGGGATGTCACGAGCCCACGCACGGAGGGACTCGTCCTCGGGGAGCGGCCCCAGCTCGATGTGGAGTACGTCTCCGCTGTCGGTGCCGCGCGCCAGTGCCGCGGTGAGGGAGGTGGGGGTCTGCCGGATCCGCCGGGCCACGGCCAGGAGGACCCGGCCGCGGGCAGGATGCCGGATCAGGTGATCCACGAGTTCCCGTGACGCGGGGTCCGCCCAGTGCAGGTCATCGATGGCCAACATCAGACCACGCTCGCCCAGGCGTGTGAAGAACGCGGTGATCGCACGATGCAGCCCCAAGCGGGCAGCTGCACCCGAGCCGGACGCCTCGCCCGGGGCCTTCCGGATGCCGTGCAGCACCAGGTCCAATTCGGGGAGGGCAGGGTCAGCGGCCATGATGCCGGGGTCGACATCGGCCAGCGCGTCGGCGAAAGCCTGAAAAGGGAGGTGCTGTTCGTACTCCGTGGCCCGGCCGCGAAGCACGGTGAATCCGGCCTGGCGGGCCGTGGCACAGACCTCGCTGAGCAACCGGCTCTTGCCGATGCCGGGTTCGCCGGCGATGTCGACGACCGCCGGGGCCCCGGGCCGGTCCAGACCCGCGATCAGGGCGTCAAGCCGTGCGAGTTCCACTGATCTGCCCACCAGTTGTGCCACGCGCTCGCCTCCGCCTTGCCCGCACAGTCGATCTCTGCAGTCCCGCCCATCCTAAAAGGGACCACTGACATACATTGCGGACGAAGCTTTGGACGCGGCAGCAAGCCGGGGTAGTCAGAACACCGTTGTGTACTCAGCTCGTTGTGAGATCACAGGACCTCTACCGACGAGTCGGGCGCAGGGCACGGCGCGGATCAGGACTGGCTGAGGGCAAGGTCGAACCCGCTGAGGAATGCGCGAAACGAGGTCAGGGCGTCGATGGCCTCGACGAGGTCCGCCCCCCTGCCGGCCTTGACGTTGCGCAGGCAGTGGGAAGCGGCCGTCTGGACCTGGTTGAGCGCCTCCTGCCAATCGTTGGCGAGCTTGTCAGGCGGGTCACGGAATGCCTTCGCCGCCTTCACGTCATCGAGCACCTGACTACAGCGCGGCGCGATGTCCGCGGCAAATTGTCCACTCACCTCACCCAGGGTTTTCACATCCGTGGCGATGGCGCTCATGTGTTTGTGGCCGCCATCCTTGGCCCAGTCCGCCACCGTCTCCTTGTCCTTGGAGCAGCCGGCGAGGGCGGTGAGCAGCAGAGCTGTGCCTGTCATGACGAGAACACCCCGCACGGCGGGACGGGAGCGGATCGAAAGGTTCATGGCGCATCCTTCTCTTCGTGTGAAACGCTGGACCGTTCGCCAGCCTCGTCGGACGACCGTGCATGCCTCGCCTGTCCGACGTTGCGCGACCTCGCGGCTGAGTCGACTTTCCGGCGATCCGGGCGAGCCTGGGGGCATGTGACGACGGCTGGTCCCCCGAAAAATCGCGACGCTCGTCCCCCTTGGCCTAACCCGAGCGCCTTCGCCGACGCTTCCAGGGCAACGTGCCGCCTCCGGGAAGCCCTCAGGTACTGCCCCCTCCGCACCGACCACCCGCGTCACGCGATTCACGATGATCGCAAGACGCAGCCCCGGATCCATCGGGGAAATTACTGACTCGTGCACGTAGAGGTACTGGGCCCACACCTAATTGCACGGGCCTTGGGGTTAGTTGCTTGTGCCGGTGCGTGGGCGGTCGGGGCAGCCGGGGCAGTTGTCTGTCGGGTAGCCGTTCTCCCGCGCAGCCCCCGGTGGGATCCGAGGTGGCGACCAGGGCTGGCACAGGCGTACGCCTGCCACGGCTGAGTGGCGCACAGATGCTTGAGTGGTACGACTGGATGTCGCCCGTGACACACGTGGCGGCACCTGTTGCGCAGTCGTCGCCGAGCGGCCTTGCACGCCCGGAACGGTTCAGTTCCTGGCGAGCGGAAGTTTGAGGACTCCGCGGTCATGTCCGACGATCAGCTCGGGACCTGCGGTGGCCAGGCAGGTGAGCGCCACCTCCAGGGCGATGTGCTGCACCCCGCCCGTCTCCGGTTCCCATATCCGCAGTCTGCGACTGCTCTTGCTGCCGGTGACCAGGACGGTGCGGCCGTCGGGCAGGGTGGTGCCGGTGATGACCGACGGGCCGGCGGTGCCTGTCGAGACGGGCAGACCGTCGCCGATCGGGGCACCGGTGGCAAGGTCCCACAGCATGACCACGCCGCGGTTGTCTCCGGTGGCCAGCACCGTTCGGTGGTGTGCGGGCACAGCCGCCACCGTTGCCACACGGTGGTCGGCGTCCCTCAGCGCATGTGCGTTCAACTGGACGGCCACGCCTCGTTCCCACGGGTCCTTGACGGCCGGATCCCACACATGAACGCGGCCCCCGCTGTCCGCGGCCGCGATCAGCGTGTGGTCGGCGGAGATCGGGACGGCGGCGATCGACTGGATCGGACTGCCGTAGGGGTTGAGGCGCCCGACGGACTCACCGGTGAGCGGGTCCCACAACCTGACCGCGCCTCGGGGTGTGGCGGTGACGAGCAGGGTCCGACCGTCGGGGACGGTCGCCGTACACATTCCGGTCACCCCACCGGTCCAGTTGCCGACCGGT
This sequence comes from Streptomyces sp. NPDC102270, assembly GCF_044766405.1. NCBI lineage: Bacteria > Bacillati > Actinomycetota > Actinomycetes > Kitasatosporales > Streptomycetaceae > Streptomyces > Streptomyces sp. NPDC102270. The sequence continues at coordinate 11,592 of NZ_JBIWLX010000009.1, forward strand.
TCACGAACCGGCTGCCGAGTGAGCGGATTCCACAGGGCGATGGTCCCGGTGTCGCCTCCGCTCGCCAGAAGGATGCGGCCATCGGGCAGAGGCAGCGCGGTCATCGAACGTATGCGGTCAGGATGGCCTGGCAGCGGTTCCTGGACGAGTCGGCCGTCGGCCACACCCCACAAAGACACCACGCCCCTGTCTCCGCCGCCGGCCACGAGAGGTGGCTGACCCGGGCGGGGCACCACCGTCAGCGCGTCGACACCTCGGGGCCCACCGGGCTCGGAATCGGAGAACACCGATATGCGGCCCCAGGATGTGCCGTCGCCCGCGAGCAGGGCGCTCCCGTCCTGTCGGAACCGGGTCGCCACTTCGCGTGTTCGGTCGGCCGCCGGCTCGAACGTGGCGGCCGACCCGTCGGAGGCCGTCCACGTTGCCGTCGGATGGTTCCGAGGGCGCGCACCGTCCGGGGTCTCCGTCAGGCCGTCAGCGATCGTCCATGTCCGCTCGCAGTCCCAGCAGCGGAAGTACCCGGTCAACATCATCAGTTCGCGGGCCCATTCCTGCGCGGCCGGTTGCGGGGTGCCCTTGACCGCGACCATGCCGGCGACCAGGCACAGCACGGCCTGCCCTGGTGCTCCGGAGGGTATTCCCGTCTCCGCGACTTGGCGTGCCACCCGTAGGAAGGGCTCCCAACCCTCCCCCAGCGCCACCTCCCGCAACGTCGCGGCGACCTCGCCCCACGGGTGCTCTCCCTGGCGAACAGGGAGGGGCTCAAGAAGCTGCGGAGCTTCGAAAGGCGGACACACCGGGTCCACAAAGAAGTCGGGGAACTCGGTATCGCTCCCGCACCCGGGACACAACAGCAGGAGGCCGCCTGCCTTGGGATCGAGAAGCCTCCACAGCGCTTCACCCGTATGGTGGCCGGCGAAAGCCACGCAGGAGAGCACAAGGTGGGCGCAGACCGGTGCGGGAGCATTTGCGGCAAGGAGACTACGTGTGGCCGCCCGCTCGGCCAGATGCAGTGCGACGCTGAACCCGGCCTCGAGATCCGCCGGGACGGGAGGCCTGTCCTCCGCGGTCACGATGAATCCCATGTCCACCCAGAAATCCACGGACTGTCCCGGAGGCAGGGCCGCTGCCGCCTCGGCGAGATGCGGCAGGGCCGCGTAGGCCCCATTGGACACGGTTCCGACATCCATCAGGCTGTCGGTCATGTACGTCCAGGCCTGTCGCCATTCATCGCCGGTGCCGGTGGCAGCCGTGGACGCCATCTGCTCCAGGAGCGCTTTCACCTCCTCGGCTGTCACCCCGTCGAGGTCACGCCAACGAGGGCTGTGCAAGGGCAGCTTGGGATTCATGACGCGAGTCTCACAATCAGCGGTGACAAACAGGGGGAGGTGACAAACAAGGGGACAGGGTGGTTGGCAACCCTTTGCTCCCGGCGAAGCACCTGCGGGGGGAGAGAGATGCCGTGGCCCGGCAGAACGCGGTGACGTGCGGTCCGGCACTGTGGCGTATTCGCCCGCCGATCAGCTCGTCAACTGATCGACGACAACCGCCACTGAACCGGGCACGACCCGCTCCAGAACCGGCAGGACAGTGGCCCAGCCTTCGAGAACCACAACCTGTGCAGCAAGCCTCCGGGCGAGGGAGGGCTCGGACAGCTCCGCGAGTGCGGTCAGTGCTCGGGCGCGTGTCGCGCGGTAGACGATGGCGTGGGCGAGGGTCTCGGCGCGGCCCGGATCGCCATACCGCACCAGCTCCCGGACGACCGCGACCAGCGCCTCGCCTTGTGCCCAGCGGTCATCGATCCGGTGGGCGACGGCTTCGGCCCGGATCGCCATACCGGGCCAGCTCCCGGGCTACTTCGATCAGTGCCCTGGCTTGTGCCCCACGGTCGTTGATCGAGTGGGCGAAAGCCTCGCCCGCGTCCGTGTCGCCGCAGCGGGCCAGCTCTCCGACGATCTCCGCCTGCCGCCCCACGCGCAGATCGGGGTCGAGCCGGTCGGCGAGGGATCTCGCCCGCTCCACGTACCCGTGCCGGGCCAACAGGAGTCTCACGGACCTCAGCAGAATGTCGTGATCAAGGCCGCCGCCGGTGTCGAGCAGTGTCTCGGCCCGGCCGGCCGGGGCGAGGGCCACGTCATGGTCGACGGTTTCGGCCACCGCGTCGAGCAGGCATGCCATGTCCCAGACGTCGAGCGGTGAGCCGGGGGAACCTTCTGGCATGCCTGGTGCTCCTTTGGTGAAGCCGGTCCCGGGGCAGTGCGCCCGCAACGGAGGCGCGCTCCCTTCGGAACAGGCCGTATGACATACCAGCAGCTCTCGCCATCGGTCAGCCCGGGCTGTGGTCGTGATGGTCTGGGCCGCCGTCTGCGGCACCCCCCGCGACGGCGGCCTTGTGGAGGCTTTCGATCCGCCAGGCCCCATTGGCGTAGATCTCCTTCCGGGGGAACAGGGCGAGGACGCTGCCGTCAGGTCCCTTCACGGTGATACGTGTTCCCTGGTCCTCGTGCCCCCGCCACTCCACGCTGTCGACGGAGACCTCCTGCCAGCCGAAGGGCCGCAATGTGCGGCCAGTGGCCACCACGACACCGTCCTCGAAACAGTAGAGCCGAGGCGCCGGGCCGCCCGGCCGCCGCAGGTACCGGGGCAGAAACACCATCACCACGCACCACGCGGCCAACATCAGGAAGAGGACGGCACCCGAGAGCCGGAGCCACCGGTAACCCTCGTCAAGGCCGTGCAGGAGACGGAAAACGAGGACCCCGGACCCCGCGGCCACGGGCAGACAGAACACCCACGAGGGTCCGTCGGGCGACTTCTCGGGGCACGCGAAGCCCTCGTAGTGGCCGAAGCCGCGCGCGGCCGCGCTCCCCCACGCATGGTCCAGTTCCCGCACAACACCCCCCGATCGTTCCCGCCCTCCGACAAGCCCCGTGTGATCAGTGTCCCGGCCACGCGGCCGCGAGCCATCCGTGAAACCACGTAACTGCTTCGCCAGGGCTGTGCGCCCGGTCCCGACTGAACCCGCCAAGGACGGAGTCCGCAGCCAACGGGCCGTGAGGCTACGTGGTTTCACGGATGCGCTCCACGAACGCCAGATGTCAGGGTTCGGTGCGTTGTCGGCTTGCTCGGTGAGCCGGCCGCACGGCGCCGGGCGGCCGCGAAGGCGAACGGCGCGCGGTGAGGGGGGAAGCGGTGGCCGGTGTCGACGTCAGCGACAGGACGCTGTGGAGGGTGCCTGGTGGGGGCATCCTCCACCGGAGGCCGGCGATGGCCGACGGCGCCGTGTACGTCCCCGAGGACCTCAGCACTCTGGCAGCGATCGACGCGAGGACCGGAGAGCGGCGTTGGACACTGCGCAACGACTCCACGATCGAGTCATCGCCGGTGGCCGGCACCGGCGTCGTGTGCTTCGCCGACATGGCCGGCTACTTGACGGCGGTGGACGCCACGACCGGCGAGGTGCGCTGGAAGTGGAGAGCGCGCCAGTCGAAGGCCAGGATGAAGACGAACATGTCGACGCCGGCGGTGGCCGGCAACATCGTGTACGCCGCACACGACTGCCGGATGTGGGCGCTGGACGGGCTCACCGGCCGGCCAGTCTGGGACGTCGAGGTGGTGGACCGTCGCACGTTCCTGAATCCACCACCCACGGTGGCCGACGGTGTTCTGTACGCGGCCGGGGGCGGGCACCTGCTGGCGCTGGACAGCGCCACCGGAGCCAGGCGATGGGATGTCGTTCCCCGCTGGGGTGTTCAGCAGACGCCGACGGTAGCCGGCGGAAGCGTGTACGTGGGCAATCGCGAGGGCCTGGTCGTGATGGACGCGGCGACGGGCGAGGAACGCTGGCGGTTGTCCCCGGGAGGGACCGTGTGGGCGAAGCCCGCAGTGGCCGAGGGCATCGTGGTCGCCGGTGTCAGCGGCTGGTACCTGGTCGCGGTGGACGCCGAATCCGGTCGGGAAAAGTGGCGGCTGAAGACCCGCGGTGAGATCCACGCGACGCCGGCAGTCGCCGACGGCACGGTGTACGCAGGCAGCGCTGACGGGCGCCTGTGGGCGGTGGACGCGGCCACGGGCCAGGCACGGTGGAAGGTCAGGACCACAGGGCCGGTGCACTCCACGCCCTTGGTGAGGGGTGACACGGTGTACATCGACAGTCTCGACGAGCACCTCTACGCCGTACGGGCTCACCGGCCGGGCGAAGCCCCTGCCCAGGACAACCGCGCTGCCTTGGCCCCTGCGCTGCGAACGGGCCCCCGTCGAGGATCCGCTCCGGCAGCCCCTGCCCCGATCGGCGGCACCGTGCGCTGGCGAGTGCGGGTCAAGGGTGCGGGACACTTCACGCCGGCTGTCGCCGACGGCGTCGTGTACCTGAGCTCCTATCGCGGCTTGCTGGCACTGGACGCCGCCACAGGCCAGGAACGGTGGAGACTGACGTCCGCCCGCCTGTTCGACTCATCACCGGTGATTGCCGACGGCACCCTGTACGTCGGTAACGGGAGGCACCTGTGGGCCGTGGACGCGGCCACCGGCCATGTGCGGTGGAAGCGTGCGACCGACTATGTGAGAGATACCCGACCGGCGGTGGCCGACGGCACGGTGTACACAGCCGGCCGGAACGGGTTCCTCTGGGCCGTGGACGCGGCCACCGGCCGCAGGCGGTGGAAGCAGCGGCTACGACCGCGCCGACCACGGGCCTACCGCCAGTTCACCTCCCCCACGGTGGCCGACGGCCGGGTCTACGTCAGCTTCCCCGGCGACTCCCTGTGGGCGGTGGACGCCGCCACGGGAAACAGGCTGTGGGGGGTGAAAACCTACTCTCCGCCTTACACCTCACCGGTAGTGGCCGACGGCACCGTCTACGTCGGCGGCGACCGCGGCCTGATCGCGGTGGACGCCGCCAGCGGCGGGAGGCGGTGGCAGCGGTCCTACGGCAGGGACACATGGTCCACGCCGGCGGTCGTCGACGGGACCGTGTACATGGGCAGCAACGGCTGGTACCTGTGGGCCGTCGACGCGGCCACCGGGAAGGAACGCTGGAAGCAGGAGACCGGAGCCGCGCGCGAATCGTCGCCGACGGTGGCGGACGGAACCGTGTACATAGGCAGCGAGGACATGTCGCTCTGGGCCGTCAACGCGGCTACCGGTGAGGAACGTTGGCGGCTGCACGCAGGCGGAAAGGTGAATTCGTCGCCCGTGGTGGCCGACGGAACCGTGTACGTCAGCAGCCAGGACAACTTCCTGTACGCGGTTCACACCTGACGCCCGCGCCCAGAGAACCCGCGAGCACCGCGCGGCGGGGTGGACCGTGGAAAGCTGCGGCTCGGTGAGGGCGATGGCGATCCTGCGGTAACGCCGTGGCCACGAGTGGCCGCGCCACTTTCGTGGGGCTCCGGTGCACTTCTCGTGACACGGTCTCCGACTCGGTGTTGGGCACTGCGACGCTTGAAAGCGCGGGGGTCCGCAGGCGGAGCCATGTAGTCGATCGGCCCAGCACTCGTAGCTCGGCAGACCGTCAGCCTGGCCGTCGCCCGGCCACGACCTTGTCGATCACCTCGACCGGCTCGGCGGCCACAACGTCGCTCGAGAGGAACAGCAGTTCTTCCAGAACATGCACTCTGTGCATCGCCGTCTGGTCTTGCAGCAACGCCCGCACCCTCGACCAGTGCAGGCTCACCTGAACGAATCAGCGACGTCCGCCGACCTCTCTCAGGACGCCCCCACCGAAATGCAGGCCGTGGGCCTCGGTCGTGCCTGCGCCCTCGTCGTGGCAGACCTGGCTTGTGCTGGGGGGGTAGGGCTCCTCCGGACCAAGCCGCAGGCGAACGGTGCGAGTTGGGCCTTCAACACGGTTGCGGGGAACCCGGTGCGGACGAACCAGCCGAAGATGTCGCCGACGATCGACTCGGCGTCGGTGAGGACGGGTTTCCATACGATGCGGGCCGAGGGTATCTCCCCATGACGGGGGATCATCGCAGGAACGTCTGACAGCGTGTCGCCGACGTGTCGTGTCCCTACTGCGTGGTCTGGGTCGAGTCCTTATGCTCCGCCTTTGCGGAGGCGCGGCGCGGCCGAGCGAGACGGCATCGAGCGCATGTGGTCCCGCACCGGCGCAAGCAGGCCGGCGAGAGCTTCGACGTCGTCGCGCGAAAGCGGCTCGAACAGCAGGCCGCTGACCACCCGTTCGTCGTCGGGCGAGGGAGCGCGGACGAGCAGGCCCTGCCTTTCGAGCAGGTCCACCTGGTAGGTCAGGCCGCTGCGGCTGTAGACGACCCCGTCGGCCAGGTCGGTCATGCGTGACTGCCCGTCGGAGAGTCCCCGAGGCGGGCCAGCAGCTGGAACTGCACATAGCTGAGTTTCTCCAGATGTGGTGCCGTCTCGGCGACCAGACGTGAGGAACGACGGGTCAGAGCCGAACGGCGACTACGGAGAAAGTCACGCTCGCCTTCATAGAGGAAGGCGGGGAGGCACGATGCTCAGACGTACCGCGCATGTGCAGGAGCAACCATGGCCGCAACGTAGCACAGGCGCTGCGCGCCGGGCCGGCGTAGCCCTCCAGGGACGCCGCCCAGCCCAGCGTCATGCAGTGGATCGCTCGAGCCAACGGGCGGCAGGTGGCCGTGTACTTGGGCATCCCAACGCAGCGTGCGTCAAACGCCCTTCAGAACACGATCAAGTGCCGCCCGGCCTACAGGTCCCCAGTGCGGCTTGCCGCCGGGAAGACCGCGATCTCCGTTCTGCCCCATCAGCATCAGGAAGAGGCTCTTCATGGCAGCCAGTCCGCGGGCACGCCGGATCGCCGCCTCGTCGGCCTGCGCATACATGTCGAAGAACCGTGAGGCCGTGCCCGCGGGGAGCAGCACCCAAGCGGCGGCGAGGTCCCACGCCGGATCACCGGCGAACATGTCGCCGAAGTCGACGACCCCGGAGAGCGTTCCGTCCGATACGACGACGTTCGCCGGATGGAGGTCGCCGTGCACCCACACTCGTGGACTGTCCCACCCCGGAGCCGCAACGGCCTCGCCCCAGACGGCCCGGACGTCGGCGGCGATGTCGCGATCGAGAGCCACGGCCTGGAGGAAGTTCTCAAAGCCGTCCGTGCAGTTCTTGGGATGGGCACCGCGGTCCGCGGCGATCGGCGCCTCGGGGGGCGCCTCCACGTGGAGCGCCTGAAGGAAGCCCGCCAACGCGCCGGCGGCATGGTCGCCTCGGCTGATCGAGACCTGGTCCAGCGGCTCACCGGAGACCCAGGTCATCACGGTCCAGTGCTTGGGGAACCGCTCGGACGGGTCGCCGAATCGCACCGGGGTCGGAACCGGGAGCGGCAGGCGCGGGGCCAGCACGGGGAGCCACCGCCGCTCCTTGAGCTGGAGCTCCGGGGTGGGGTCCATACGCTGCATGCGCACGGCCAGCTCGTCCCCGAGACGCCACATTTGGTTGCCCCATCCGCCGGCCACCTCACGGATGGCCAGGCCCGCGAGGTCTGGATGTTGCTCCTGCAGGAGGTTGCGAACCAGGTCGGCGGTGATCTCGATGGCGGTCATGCCACGTCACAGTACCGAGGAGGCGGGCGCGGATTCACCTGATATCGACTGCGTCCTCGAAGAACGGCTTCGTCATGCCTGTCGGCTCGGGGGCCGGGTACACGGAGCGTCCACGCAACGTTTGGTGGGCCTAGGGGAGGAAGTCGGACAGTGGCGGTGAAGGTGATGAGGTGGGCGCACTCGTTCCCCATGTGCGAAGGAGTGCGCCCATCGGACGGGAGTGGACCCGCAGCCGTCTTGAGTCCCTGCCTTGGACCGCTGCCGAACCGGACATGGTGGACTCCATCGTGCTGGCGCTGTCCGAGCTGATCACCAATGCGCACATCCACGCGCACAGCGACGCACACCTGGTCCTCACCTGGGACGGTGACTGTCTTCAGGTAAGCGTCCACGACGAGGACTCGTCGCTGCCACGGCAGCGCGAACCGGACCAGGGCGCGGTCTCCGGCCGCAGAGTGTCCATCGTGCGCAAGCTCGCCGACGGGTGGGGAATGAGGTGCCAGCGGCACGGTAAGACGGTGAGGGCTTGCTTCCGTCCCGCCAACCCTGCTGCCGCCACCGACCGTAACGACAGCCTCAGTTGAATTCTGTTCACCGGTCGAGCCGGTTGTGGAGGGCAGCTTCATGTATCTGGCACGAGGATCAAGTGACGACCCGTACGCCTGGCTCTGGACCCTTGGGGCTGTCGCACTGTACGCGCTGATCAGCTATGGGCTGACCTACCGGGCCCGAGTCCGGCGCGGTTCCGCCCATCCAGCTCGTGACGCCGTGCATGATCTCAAGGACCGAGAGGAGCCCCAACCGCCCAAGCAGCGCTTCGTCAGTCGCGTGCTCATGTTCTGCGGCGCGGGATTCACCGGTCTGGCCGCGGCTCTGACCAGCGGGTCCGTACGGACCGTGACAGCCGGGCTTACGGCCTGCACGGCGGTTGCGGTGTGGGCGTACTACGACTATCGCACGGAGAGGCGCGCTCCGAGCAGCGATGGGGCGGCGCCAGGGAGTACTCGGACGGGCAGGCCCTGACGCACACCCCTGACTCGTGAGGCGTGACCGGACTTCTGGGGGCAGTGGGACTGTGTCGACCTCGACGCTCCGAAACGGCGGGCGTCGGGGCGCCGGCAGCCGTGTTCAGCTTGTACGACGGCCGGGATCACCGACACTGCTCCGGCTCAGAACGCCGTGCAGTTCACAAACCCCTCCTGCTCCCCATCGCACCTCGTGGCGGCGGGGCGGGGAGGAGGGTTCCCGACGCAGCGCTACCGTCATGAGGTGACAGGAATCAACGCAGACCGGCGGTGGTCCGAGTCCATGCCGGTCGCCTACGAGCAGTACCTCGTGCCGGTGGTCTTCCGGCCCTTCGCCGAGGACCTGGCCGCCCGGGCGGCGGCGCTCAGTCCTGGCCGGGTCCTCGAACTGGCCGCGGGCACTGGCGCGTTGACGTCGGTCCTGCTCTCAGCGGCGCCCTCGGTCGAGCTGACGGCCACGGATCTGAACGAGGCCATGGTCACGTTCGGGTCGGCCCGGGCCCCGGGCGCGGTGTGGCGGCAGGCAGACGCGCAGCGGCTACCGTTCCCGGACGGAGGCTTCGATCTGGTGGTCTGCCAGTTCGGCGTGATGTTCTTTCCCGACCGTGTCGCGGCCTTCAGCGAGATCCGCCGGGTGCTGGCGCCGGACGGCCGGTTCCTGTTCAACACCTGGGGCCCTCTCGTGACGCACGCTTTCGAAGTCGCGCTGCAGGCCGGGCTGGAGCGGGCCTTTCCCGTCGACCCGCCGCAGTTCTTTCCGACGTTTCCGCACGGTTACTGCGATCCCGCTGTCGTGGCCGCTGATCTGGCGGCCGCCGGTTTCGCTGTCGAGGACGAGCAGGAGTTTGACACTTCAGGGCCGGGCCGCGTCGACCGCCGACCTCGCCACCGGGTACCTCACCGGTACACCGGTGCGCGCGGCCGTTGAGGAGCGCGGCGGCGGACCGGCCGTCCGGGCCACCGTCATCGAGGAGATGACGGCCCGCTTGGGTCCGGGGCCGGTTACCGCCCCGATGACGGCGTACGTCTTCCGCGCCGCGGCCTGAAGGCAGGTCGCCCGCACTCAGGTCCCGGATGTCCGCATGGCTGATGACGTCCACCCGCTCGGCGACATCACGGCACGTCTCCGGCCACTCCGGCACCGGACTGGGCCCGTGACCCCGGCTGTCACACGTCCGGTGCCGGAGTCAGCGCGTCGATCACCTCGCTCAGTTGTTGGCGAGGCAACCCGGTGAGCTCGGGGTATGCGCCACGGAGCCGTCCACCTCAAGCCGGTCACCTTTACTTCAGGTTCATCTATCCCGTCCGTGCGCATCCGGGTGAGGAAGGTATTGCGTGGATGCTGCTCGGCCTGCTTGCCGGCGCGGTCGCCAAGCTTCTGCTTCCCGGCAAGGACCCGGGCGGAATCATCATCACTATGCTGATCGGCATCGTCGGCGGCCTGCTCGGGGGTTGGCTCGGCAAGGTGATCCTCGGTGTCGACTCGATCGACGGTTTCTTCGACCTGTCGACCTGGACAGCCGCCATCGTCGGCTCCCTGATCCTGCTCGTGCTGTACCGAGTGGTCACCGGTAACCGACGTTCCCACCGCCACGGCTGATGTGCGGACCTCGGCCGGCCTTCTGTTGAACGGCAGGCCGGCCGAGGCGCGTACGGCCGTCCGTCACGAACGGGGCACCTTCGCTGTGACAGGCGCCTCGAATCACCCGCTCATCGTCCGTCCCCGGCCGGCGGCCGTTCTGGTCTGAACAGCGGAGTCGCTCCTACCATTTCTGCCATGGACACCTCATTACGCGAGAGTGATGGACCGTCATGACTACCGCTCTCGACTCCCCCACCGCTTCCTTACCCGAACCCACATCCCCTCCGAAAGCCGACGTCCGGCGCGGCTGGGAGGTGTGGAAGTCCCCCGCGGACCAGCCACGTTGGGCACGTCCGGCACTTCAGGCCGTCGCCGCCCTGGCCGCCCTGCTCTACTCCTGGAACATCACGACCAGCGGATACGCCCCGTTCTACGCCGTCGCCGCCCGCAGCATGTCGGAGAGCTGGAAGGCGTTCTTCTACGGCGCGCTGGACCCGGGCGCCACCCTCACCATCGACAAGCTCGCCGGGTTCCGGTGGCCGCATGCGCTCTCCGCCCGCGTCTTCGGCTTCCACGCATGGTCGCTGACGCTCCCCCAGGTCGTCGAGGGCGTGGTCACGGTGCTCATCACCTACCGCGTGGTGCGGCGCTGGTCCGGTCCCGTACCGGGTCTCCTCGCCGCCGGCATCATGACGCTGATCCCCGTGCTGGCGTCGATGTTCGGGCACTCGATGGAGGACGGCGCGCTGACCATGTGCCTGGTCCTGGCCGCCGACGCCTGCCAGCGGGCCGTGCTCGGTGCCAGACTGCTGCTTGCTGCTGGCGGCCGGTGCCTGGATCGGGGTGGGCTTCCAGACCAAGATGCTGCAGGCCTGGGTGGTCCTGCCGGCCCTCGCCGGTGTGCGCTCCTGGGTGAAGACCGCCTGTACCGCCGTACCGGCCACGGCGTGCGGCGGGAACAGTGCGGACACGCAGGGCACCCTCGACCGGTATGACGGTTGACACACGCCCGCACCAGGCGTGCGGCCGGTACGCGCCGCACGCCTGAAAGAGCCTCTCACCGGGTTCCGTCCCTGACGTTCGCGACGCTGGAACCCGGCCCCCGCGGCAAGGCCAAGGGAGTGAGTGGGTGCGAACATGCCGCTACCAGGACTGCCAGTTCAGTGTCCGCGGCAACACCCGCTCGGCGCCGGTCCACTTCAACGGGCGTCAGATGCGGGTGCTGCTGCACGCGAACGAGCTGATCATCCGCAGCCTGCCTGACCCCTGGCGCAGTTGCCGCCGCCCTCACTCAGTTCCGCCTTGAGCCTCTTGCGCCCCCTGTTCTCACATCCTGAAGTTGCAGGCCTCGGGGTTGGTATGGCTGGTCATGGGCGTGCTCGTGCCGACCGGTGGCGTGTTCGATGGCAGGTGATCTTCCGGTCATGGAGGGATTCGCCTGAACTGGGGCCGCGGGGCGTCCGTGGCGTCTACTGCCCACGGGAGCAAGGCAGTTCACAGGATGGGGACGAGGCGGAGGGTGGCCGCGGTGCTGACGCGGCGGGTCGTGCCGCCCGGCTGCGCAAGGAACTCGCGAAGGCGGAAGCCGAAGCGGCCAGCCTGGCGGCGGCCGCAGCAGGCCGCTGCACGGCGCGAGGCACACCAGCGTCCCCGTCGGCGGCAGAACCCGTCGGAGAGGCGCCGGAGCGGATCGCCGCCGAGGTGGCGCCGCAGCGCACTCGAAACACGCTGCACACACGTGTCCTGCCTCACTATCGAGGCCGCTGAGCAACCCTTGCGGAGCGGAAATCCTCTCCTCGGGGTGAAGATTCCGAAGAGACGGCCTCGCCTACTCATACTCCTGACCCTGGCCGTGGTGGCGGCCGTGACGGTGTCCGCCGCCATGGCCATCCAGGCGAACAAGATGAAGACGCTCTCCCCGCACGAGGAACGTGACCGGGTCGCGTCCGGAGCAGTCGTACCGTCGGGGCAGGTGGACTGCCGGAAGGTCAAGTGCATCGCGCTCACCTTCGACGGCAACCCGGGCCAACCCACCGACCGACTGATGGACCTCCTGAAGGAGTACAAGGCGCCATCGACGTTCTTCCTCGAGGGCCGGCGCATCCACAAGTTCCCGGATGTGGTGCGGCGGATCGCCACGGACGGCCACGAGATCGGGGACCACACCTGGACGCACGCGGTGCTGACCGATGTCTCTGACGCGCAGATCCGCGACGAGCTGCGCCGCACGGCACGGGCCATCTTCGGCATCACCGGCAGCGAGCCGACGCTGATGCGCCCGCCCCAGGGCCGCACCGACGACCGCGTCTCCAAGGTCTCGAAAGAGCTGGGGATGGCGCAGGTGCTGTGGACGGTGACCGCGAAGGACTACGAGACGGACGACACCGCGCTGATCACCAAGCGCGTGCTCGCGGGCGCCGACCGCGACGGGATCATCCTGCTCCACCCGCTGCACAAAGGCACCGTGCCGGCCATGCCTTCCATCCTGAAGGCGCTCAGGAAGCAGGGCTACACCTTCGTGACCGTCTCCCAGCTGCTCGCTCCGGCCAAGGCCCAGCCCGGCAAGATCTACAAGTGACAGACCGACACGCGAAACGGCCGCCTTCCTGGGCCCTTGCCACGGGAGCGGCGGCCACGGTTTCGCCGAGCTCCGGTGACTCGTTCGGCCTCCCACTTCAGCTGTGGACGTTCGTGGGGAGGCTTGTGCTGGCCGACGGCGGGATCGGCAGCAAAACCGCTCAGTCGGTCAGTGGTGTGCAGTGCACGTTGTTCGCTCCCCCGCTCTGCCCGGAGATCCGTCCCCAGTAGCTCACGCAGTGCCCGGGGTGGCCGATGTACACCGGACCGGCGTAGGTCTTGTAGAAACCGTCATCGAACTCGGGGTCGACGTCCTGGGCGTCCGTGACCGCCGCCAGCATGGACACGGCGGTGCCGGAACGGGCGCGCACGGTCACCACGCAGTCCTGTCCCGTGGACGGGTTGTACGTCAGGTAGACCGTGCCCGCCGTACCGACCGGTGCCGAGTCGACCACCGTGTATCCCGCCCCGCAGACACCGTTGTACTTCGCCAGGGGTGTCGCCGCCCCTGCCTGCGGTGCGACGGCCCCCATGGCGCCGACCACGGCGGCCGTGACCGCTGCGACCGCTGCGGCACGCTGAATGATGTTCATGTGAATCCCCCGTTTCGTCGACAGCTCCAACAGCTTGTCGACTTCGAAGGGTTTGACCGTCGTCACGCGACCAGCGTTGTAGGCCACCGGCACCGGTTACCGACTCCGGACACGGAACGAACGGGTCCGTGGCCGTCTCTCCTCAAGAGCCATCGGCAAACAGCCCGACCTCTTCTACGGGACGGTTCCGCGTACGCGGCAGCCCCGACTGGCGGTTTCCGCAGGCACAGCAAGTGGCGTTCGAAGACCGGCCGGACAACTTCCACTGAAAACTGGATTCTGACGGAAATTCAGCATGACAGGTGCATGGCGGACAGTGATTGCAGGGGCATACCATCGCAACGCCCCGGAGGGGCGGTCGACGGCGCGTCCGGCCCCCACCGGACAGCCCGTGCCGCTCCTTCGCGTACCCGGCCCCGCCGGGGCCGGATTCCCCCCACGGATGAAGGAGCAGCAATGCCCCTCGGCACTTGGCTCAAGGCAGGCACTTCCGCCACAGCACTCGTCCTCGCCATGGCGGGCGCCGCGACCGCCGCTCCCGCTCCCGCTCCCGCGGGTGAATCGCCCGCCGCGCAGGCGGCAGCGGTGACCCTTCGCTACGACGACAGTCGCGCCGCAGGGTGGGAGGCCGCGATCGCGGCCGGAGTCGCCTCGTGGAACGCGAACGTGAGCAACGTCCATCTGGTGGAAGCGGCGTCCGGCACAGTGGCCGAGATCGTGATCGTCGCCACCACGGGCTGGCCGCAGGCCACGCTCGGTCCCGTTCGTCCGGGCCGTCAGGTCCGCGTCGAGCTCGGCAGCCAGGCCGTGGACCAGGGCTACGACAAGACCCGGATCGCCGCTCATGAGCTGGGGCACAGCCTCGGCCTGCCGGACACCAAGCCCGGGCCCTGCTCACAGCTGATGTCGGGGTCGAGCGCCGGCACGGCCTGCACCAACGCCACGCCGAACGCCACCGAGCGCTCCCGCGTACAGTCGGCCTACGCAAGCGGAGTCGCAGCGCTCGCGCACACTGACGGCCGGATGCTCATCGACGCGCCCTGACCACACGGCCATCAAGCGGACGTGCTCCCCGGGGATCTCGACGAGATCCCCGGGACGTAGTGAACAGCCCTTGCCCGGCGGTGGTGGGTTCATGCGGATCTCCAGTGAGGCATGACCGTTGCCCCTCCGGACACGACGCCGGTCAGAGCACCGCGCAGACCTTCCCGGCCGAGGAACCGCCGATGAGCGCGCTCACCGCACCACCGGAGCAGCCGCCGGCCGCTCCGCCCGCCACCGGCCCCAGGACTCCGTCGAGCAACGTCCTCGCGACGGCGGCACTTGCCACAGCACCGAAGAGGCTGTCGAGGCCCGGTGGGATCGGCCTGGTCGACGGGGCCCCACAGCGCACGCTCGATCCGTCACGTGCACGTGGGTCAGGTGAGGGTTGCTACCTGTCCTTCTTGAGCTTGCGCTCCCGCCACATCCACACCGAGCCGCTGATGGCGATGATCATGATGACGCCGGTGGGCCAGAGCGGCCCGGCTCACGGCCCCCAGGGGGAAAGAAGGACCGCTCGGCCTCAGCTCAGTCCGCTCGGAGGGGAGCAGAGACCATGCCCGATGGAATCTGTGCAACGCTGGCTTCAGCGTCTCCCCAGATACGCCGCCGGGCGAGGGCGCCTCGGACTTACCTGCCACAAGCCGTCCGGACCCGGCTACGGCGGCGCAGGACGGCGAAGAACATCACCTTGCCGATGCTCCGCAGCAGCCGATCCTTTCGGCCTCACTACCCAACTCAGGTCTGCCGGGTTCGGCCGGACGCCGGATCGACGCGGTGTGAACAACCGCGGGCTACCGACGGATTGCGGTGACCTGTGCAAACGCGTCCTCTGGACGGTACAGATTCCCGGTGAACCTTCCCAGAGCGGAACCTGTCCGTCAGACAACCGCCGCATGCGCGCAACCTTCCGGTCTTCTGACGTGTCCACACAGTGTGCTGACGATACGTAGAACCTGGCGGACAGCGGCGGCCGCCGCTGTCGCGACTGCCGCCCTGGCGGTTGCAACCCCGGCCGCGCACGCCGCCGGAACGACGCTTCTCCTCGACGCCCAGGAGAACTACTACCTCCCCACCGAGGGCGAGGGCCCGAACCTGGACCTCGGCATCACCGCCTCGGGCGGGGACGCCCATGACGTCTCGGTCGCGGTCGACGCGTCGTCCCTCGCCGGAAAGGTGACGATGGTGGTCACGGGGGACTGCGTGAGCACCGGCACCCTCAAGGTGAGATGTGACGTGGGCCCGTTGTCGGGCACGGAGTCGATCGACCCGTTCTTCCTGAAGCCCACCAGGGCCGCCAAGGCCGGCGACACCGGTGCCATCACCTACACCGCCACCGCCTCCGACGCGCCCGCCGTGACCGGGGAGACGGCCGTCCTGGTCGGCGGGCCGAAGCTCGTCAGCCGCCCCTACCCGGCGCTTGAAGACATCGCGGCCGGCGCCGTCTTCGAGCGCACCCCGGCCTTCGCCAACACCGGCACAGCCCCCGCCGACAAGGGCGTCATGTTGCTGGTGCAGGACTCCGAAGGCGTCTCTCTCGCCCGTGACCACTCCAACTGCCACTACTCGGACCGGCCCAGCGTCGGCGCCTGGTGCCGGTTCGACACCCCGGTCGGGCCCGGCGCGGCCTACGAGACCGACGCGCCGCTGCGCTACACCGCTGCCGCGGACACGATGTACGGCTACAACACCTACCTCGCGTGGCCGGTCGGCGGCACCGTGCCCGACTCCTTCGACCCGTCCGACTTCCCCGAGAGGGGCACCGGCGCGCCGCTCGGCCTGAAGTCCGTCGCCTCCGGCTCCGGCTTCACCGGCTCCGGCTACGGCACCTTCGCCACCACCCAGCACGCCGACTACCAGGCGCTCGGCGACACGGTCGAGGGCAAGGCCGGCGACACGGTGAGCATCACCGTGGGCGTGCGGAACAACGGGCCGGGCCGGATGGGCTTTCGGTGGACGGACGCCGACAACTCCGGCACCTTCGTGGTGACCCCGCCCGCGGGCACGACCATCACCGGCGCCCCTGGCCCCGGTGAGCAGGGCGACCCCGGGCCGCAGTGGAACTGCACACCGCGGAAGGCCGGAGCGAAGAGCTACACCTGCGACATCGGCAGTACGGACTTCAGTCCGGGGGACTTGGTGACCCAGGAGTTCACGGTGCGGATCGACCGGGTAGTCCCTGACGCGCAGGGCAGCGTGAAGGCGGTGGAGAACCGCGACTACCCCAACCGTGATGACGACGCGGCGAACGACACCGCGGTGATCGCGGTGAAGGCCACCGGCTCGGCGACGTCCAGCCCGTCGCCCAGCACCTCCGCTTCTCCCCCGCACACGGCCACCGCGAGCCCGTCCGGCTCCGGGGCGGGAACCGGGACCGTACCGACGGCCGGCGGCGGGCTCGCCGCCACGGGCACGGACGGAGTGGTGCTGCGGGCGGGTACCGCCGTCCTGTTGGTGGCGGGCGGCGCGCTGGTGTTCCTGACGGCGCGGAGGTCGCGGCCGCAGGGCGACCGCTGACGCCGCCGCCCGGGCTGGCAAGGCGTCAACGGCCGATGAGGGCGGTCGGCGGCCACGCGCACCTCCCAAGCTCATGGCCACCGACAAGTCCACGTCTGACTACGAGTTCGCCTCCTGGACGTACGACAACCCTCCGGATCGGCCTGCCGGCCTCGTCGACCCGCTACTTCCAGGGCACGACCGGCGGGTCCACCGCGGCCACCATCGGCTACACCAGCCTGGGCAAGCCGACCGGCACCCAGATCACGCTGTCGACGTCTGTGACGACCCTGGACCTGAGGGGGTTCTGCTTGTACGTGCCGGAGGTGAACCTCTCCCGGTCCTTACGCCCGCCGGCCGGGCGGCGGACCAGGATTTCGGTCCCTCCAGTGAGCAGACGTGTTCCGCAACTCGGGTCGGCAGTGGGTCCCGTCCACGACGGCGGGTCTCCCGGCGGCGCAGTGTCCGCCCACCGACACGCGTTGTCGACCCAGCCCACCTGCCGGTCGTGGTCAGGGTGCGAGTGTCGGCAGATGTTCGTCCCAACGCTTCAGCCGCGGCGCCACCGTTCGATGCGCTTCTTCCAGGCCCGGTCGTCCGTGGTCTCCAGGAAGCCGCGGTGGTTGATGAGCAGGTACACCTCGTCGGCCGATGCATGAGTGGTGTTGAGGATGAGGGGCTGGCCGGCGTTCAGCAGGCCGCCGAGGAAGCGGCCGTAGAGGCGCGTGAAGCGGGTTTCGGCGGCGGTGATGTCCGCGCGGGTGAGGGTGAGATCGCCGTCGTCGGACCAGCCGGTGAGGACGAGCAGTTCGGGGTGCAGGATGATCCGGCCGCGGCGCTGGAAGAGGGTCCTTTGGCTGATACCGGCGGCGAGCTTCGCCGCTACTCGCTTCTCGCTCAACTCATGGGCGGTGGCGCCGATGTAGTCGGCCTCGGCGAGCGGCGTGCCGATGTCCTTCATGCGTTTCCTCCGGAGGGGTTCGTTCGTACGGTCCGCGGCGCGTGTGGGATCACGGGCGTCAGGAGGTGCGCGACCAGAAGGCGCAGCGGTGTTCGGCCGCCGCGTCGACGCCGGAGAGCGTGTCCCGAGCCAGCTGCTGGGTGTGCGGGAAGGGCGGCCAGTCGTCGCCGGGCGTGCCAGTTCTGGCGAACGTCGTCCACACGGCGATCATGCGTCGGGACAGGGCGGACTGCCCGTCGTCGAGGCGAAGGTCGCCCATGCCGAAGAGGTAGGGCAGCTCCGCGCTGTGGTAGGCGCCCAGCGGGAAGTCGGGGTGGAGGTCGGGCGCGGGTGGATGGCGGTCGGCGAACTCGTAGCTGTAGACCGGAACATGCCTGGCCAGCAGCCGGTCGGCGGCCAGGGTGGGGCACACCCAGCCGCGGTCGGTGCCGACCTTGGCCCAGGCCAGCGCGGGCGTGGCACCGGGCGGATACGCGCGGGCGATGCGGGCCGCTTGCCTGCGGCCGTAGGTCTCGGTGAGCAGACGGTGGTAGTCCGCTGCCGTCATCGGCCCGTCCAGCGTGAACAGGGCGGCGAACAGCCGGTGCTCGTCACGGGTGTTGCCCTGCAGGACGGGCACGCGGTGGACCTGGCCGGCGGCGAGCGCGCGGGCCGGCGAGCGGGGCAGGACACTCGTCCCGTAGGCGGGCTGGTGGAAGCGCCCGTTGAGGGACAACACCTCCTTGACGGGCTTGGCGCGCAGGCACCCCAGGCTGCGGCAGCCCAGAGCGCCACGGCCCTTGGCGGCCAACTCGTCCTGGTGGGCGAAATAGGTGGCGGCGGGGTCGCCGGGCGCGAGCGTGTTCTTGGGCCAGTTCTGCAGGCAGGAACCGCTTTGGACGATCGCGCGGTGGAAGAGTCCGGCGGCCTTGGGTGAGGTGAGCTGGGCGCACACGCTCGCACCTCCGGAGGACTCGCCCATGAGCGTGACATCGCCGGGATCGCCGCCGAACGCGGCAGCGTTGTCCCGTACCCAGCGCAACGCCGCCTGCTGGTCCTGCAGGCCGAAGGCCCCGGAGTCGGGCAGGTCCGGATGGGCGAAGAAACCCAGGGCACCCAGGCGCGAGTTGACCGTCACGACCGTGACGTCGCCCTGCCGGGCCATCCGGGTGGCGTCGTACTGATCCCCGGAACCCGAACTGAAGGCCCCGCCGTGCAGCCACACCATGACCGGCCGCGGGGTCGCGCGGCCCGCTCCATCAGCGGGCGTGGTGACGTTGAGGTACAGGCAGTCCTCCGCGGAGTCCGCCACCTCGGGCTGCGCGCAGGCCGGTCCGGGCTCGGCCGCCGTCCGCGTGCCGGTCCAGGTGGGTGGCGCGGCCGGGGGTCGCCAGCGCAGCGGGCCGACCGGAGGCGCCGCGTAGGGGACGCCCTGATAGGTGGTGACGCCGTCGGCGGTCACCCCCTCCAGGCGGCCCTGGCGCGTTCGGACGGTGTCCGACCGGGCCGCGGGGTGCCGACCATGGGCACGCTGCCCGTGCGGGTGCTGCCCGGCCGTCTCCGGCAAGGGCTGCACCGCATCCGCTGTGACCATCACCGCCAGGAGGAGGGCCGCGCCCAGTGCGGCGCCGGCAGTGGAGCGTCGCTTCGGCATGGTCCAGCCCTCTCCCCCTTGCCGCCGCAGTGCGCAGGCGGCCCCGCCCCTCGTTGCAATACGTTTGTATTGTCAAAGCGAGATTAGGCTGATCCGCCCAGGAAGGCAACCACGAGAAAGGCAGGTGCCCGTCGACGTGCCGAGACAGGTAGACCACAAGGCCCGCCGGGATCAGATCGCCGAGGCGCTGCTCGACATCGTCGCCGACCAGGGACTGGAAGCGATCTCCGTGCGGGCCGTGGCGGCGCAGGCGGGCGTCTCGGCCGGGCGCATCCAGCACTACTTCGCCAACAAGGACGAACTGCTCGCCTACGCGATCGAGTACCAGGACTGGCTGGTCCAGCAGCGGTGGAACGAGCAGGCGTGGCCCGAGGGCGAGCCCACCCCCCGGGAGGCGCTGCGCTGGGTGCTGCTGGAGACGATCCCCCGGGATGACCGGCGCCGCCGCGAGTGGCTCGTCGGCGTCGCGTACCTCATCCGCATGCTTGCGAACCCCAAACTGCGAGCCCTCTACGTCGACGGGCTGCCCCGCCTCTACCGGCTCCTCGCCGACCTCGTCCGCGTGGCCCAGGAAGCCGGCGACATCGCACGGGACCGCGACCCCGACATGGAAGCCGAACTGCTCTTCGGCCTCGCCGACTCGCAGGGACCACCCGTCATCCTGGGCCTGCGCACCCCCGAGCAAGCCACCGCCGCCATCGACTATTACCTCGACCGCCTGTTCCAGTAATTCCGACGGCGGGGCGCCTGCTGACGAGAACATCGCGGTATGGCGTCCAGACCTCGTCGGACAGCGACGAAGACGCAGATCATCGAGGACGCCGTAGATCATTTACCGGACGTGCGGTTCTGCGACCCACGAACGCACGATCCTGCACGAGAACGGCGCCCGCTGCCGGGCCGCGCCCGCGGTACTTGTCGTGGTCGTCCGCGGTCGACGAAGAGCATGTCGGGCCGCCGACGCGGTCGGTAGACGACTCCGGCCATGGCCGGGATCTTGTCCAGCAGGGGCAGCAGTTGGGTGACGTCGTTGCGGTTGCCGCCGGTCAGCGACACCGCGAGCGGGATGCCCTGGCCGTCGGTGATGATGTGGTGCTTGCTGCCCGGCCATGCGCGGTCGACCGGGCTGGGGGCCCCTTTGGGGCCCCTGCGTGCGGCCCGGACGCGGGAGGAGTTGATCACCGCCCGCGACCAGTCCAGCTGGTTCTTCGACCGCAGCTCGTTCAGCAGCAGCTGGTGCAGCTTCTCCCAGACTCCGACCTCGTTCCACGCCGCCAGACGGCGCCAGACGGCGCCAACGGGTCGGGCGTGCAGCACGAACAAGATCCCGCACAAGGCCTGCCGGTCGGGCACCCGCGGCCGCCCCTCGACCTGCTTCGGTGGCGGCTCGGGCAGCAACGGCTCGATGAGTGAGCACAGTTCGTCCGACACGATCCACGGCCGCTACTGACGCTTCCCCATGCCCTCATCAGCGAGCGACCGGACCGACAGTCACATGATCGACTCGCTTTTGTCAGAGCCAGTCAGCGGGGTCTGAGTCCGTCGACGACGATGTCCAGCATTCGGTTCAGCTGGGGGCGCTGCTCGGGTGCGCCGGCCACGGAGAGCAAACCGGCGAGGATGCCGCCTACCTCGACCGGGTCGATGTCGCTGCGTAGTTCTCCTGCTGTGGCGCCGGCCTCGAGCACCATCGCCAGGACCTGCTGGACGTCGTCGCAGACCGGTCCGGTGCCGAAGCGGCCGGAAGCGCTCATGGCGACCAGGGCCTCGCAGATGCCGCGTCGTTCACCGGCCCAGTCGGCGAATCGGAGCATCCACGCGTGGAGGGCCTGCGCGGGCGGCTTGGTAGCCAGCAGGGTGCGCGCATCTTCGCGCAAGGGTCGGATCTGGTCCCGGTAGACCTCTTCGACGAGATCCTCTCGGGTGGGGAAGTGCCGGTACAGGGTGGCGTTCCCCACGCCCGCGCGTTTGGCGATCGCGTCCAGCGAGATCCCGCGCCCGGACGCGAAGGCTTCGGCGGCCGTGGCGATCAGCTGCTCGCGGTTGCGCTGCGCGTCGGCGCGCAGGGTGCTGCGTGGAGGTGTCATGACCTTCGCGATCGTGAGTGTCGGATGAGACTCGGAAACGATTCGGGGATGTCCCCGGTTCAGTGTACGGTGAGACAACCGGGGAGGTCCCCGATTAAGGAGGGTCTCACCCATCGCTTCAGCGACGAAAGGTTTGCCATGCACACAGCTCTCATCACCGGGGGAACGACCGGGATCGACAGAGCGACGGCCGAGCTGCTGCACACTCGCGGCTACCAGGCCACGGTCACCGGACAGAATCCCGATTCCTGGCACGAGCAAGATCCGATTCCCCGACGACGTGCTCGTCGTCCGATCCGACGGGCGCGCACTCTTCTTCAACGCCGGGATCTTCCGTCCGGCACCGGTTTCCGAGGTGACGGAAGAATCGTTCGACGAGCACGCCGACCTCAACTTCAAGGACCAGTACGTCACCCTCCAAAAGGCCCCTTTCCCCTCATGAACGACGGCGGCTCGATCGTGCTGACAGTGGGCATCGGAACCCGTTGCGGCACCCCTGGCGCCATGGCGGGGGCGGCGACACGCGGCGTGCTGCCGGCCTTGCTGCCCTCGCTCGCGCTCGAACTGGCTCCGCGCGGGATTCGCGTCAACGCCGTGAGCCCCGGGGTCACCGACACCCCGCTGCTCAACAAGCTGGGGGTGCCCGAGAGCGGCCGGGACGCCATGCGCTCGAAGATCCCCTTCGAGCGCTTGGGATCCAGCCAGGAGGTCGCGGAAGCAGTCGCCTTCCTCGCCTCGGACGCCACCGGCTACATCACCGGCCAGGACATCACCGTGGCCGGCGGCTACGGGCTCGGCGCCTGAAATCCGGGCGAACGGGCTCGGCGCCTGAAACCCGGGCGAGCCGACCACCAATCCTCACTTCTCGAACGCCATGAACCGCACCTCACAGGAGAACACGATGGCACTCACTCTCGACACGTATCGGCTGCTGGGCCGTTCCGGACTCCGGGTCTCACCGCTGGCGCTGGGCACGGCGACCTTCGGCACCGAGTGGGGCTGGGGCGCCGAGCGCAACGAGGCGCGCAAGCTCTTCGACCGCTACACCGAGCTCGGCGGCAACTTCTTCGACACCGCCAGCACCTACACCAACGGCAGCTCCGAGCGACTGCTCGGCGAATTCGCCCGCACCAACCGCGACAAGATGGTGTTGGCGACGAAATACTCGACGCTGCGCCAGCCCGGTGACCCGAATTCCGGAGGTACCCACCGCAAGAGCATGCTGGCGTCGGTGGAAGCCAGTCTTCGGCAGCTGAACACCGACTACATCGATCTGCTCTACGTGAACGTATGGGACTTCAGGACGCCGGTGGAGGAGATCCTGCAGGGCCTGGACGACCTGGTGAGGCAGGGCAAGGTGCTGTACGTGGCGATCTCCAGCGCCCCAGCCTGGCAGGTGTCGCGCATGCAGGCGATCGCCGACCTGCGCGGCTGGTCGCCACTGGTCGCACTGGAGACCGAGTACAGCCTGATCGAGCGCACCGCGGAGCGTGACCTGATCCCGATGGCACGCGAGATGGGACTCGGCGTCGTCTCCTTCTCCCCGTTGGGCGGAGGGGTGCTCACCGGCAAGTACAGCCGGGAGGACCAGAACCCGGCGGGCTCCGTTGTCGGCGAAACCGCCGGCAACCGCAAGAGCCTCAACGTCGCCCTGGGGTGGGTCACCGACCGCAACCTTGCCATTGCCGATGCGGTGAAGGAGGTGGCTTCGGAGCTGGGCCGCACGCCCGCCCAGGTCGCACTGGCCTGGACCCTGAACGCCCCGGGCGTGACGGCACCCATCATCGGCGCCCGCACCATCGCGCAGCTGGAGGACAACCTTGGCGCCCTGCAGGTCGACCTCGCTCCTTCCCAGCTGGCCCGCCTCGACGAGGTCAGCGCCATCGACCTCGGCAATCCGCACGAGCTGCTCGCCAGCGATCACATCCGCACGGTCACCACAGGCGACATGAAGATCGAAACCCTCGGCTGATTCGATGGAACGGAACAACCTCGGTATGGGTAAGGCTGTGGTGATCACGGGTGGCAGCAGCGGCATGGGGCTCGCGCTGGCGGAGCTGCTGGTGCAAGACGGAACCCGCGTGGTGATCACCGGCCGATCTCAGGCCAAGCTCGGCGCGGCACGCGAGCGGCTCGGCGAGAATGCCTTGGCCGTCCGGGCGGATGTGGCCTCACTGTCCGACCTGGATATGCTCGCCGGCCGTATAAAGAGCGAGCTCGGCTCGATCGATGCTTTGTTCGTCAACGCCGGCATCTCACCCCTCACGCCCCTCGAGTCGACGACCGAGGAGGTGTACGACGAGCTGTTCGCGATCAACGTCAAGGGCGCCTTCTTCACCGTGCAGAAGTTCGCCCCGCTGCTGAGCGCGAACGCCGGAATCGTCCTCACCACCTCGATCGCGAACGTCATCGGCATGGTGGACACCAGCGTCTATGCGGCCGGCAAGGCGGCGCTGCGCTCGATGGCCCGCACTTTCTCCCGCGAACTGCTTCCGCGGGGAATCCGTGTCAATGCGATCAGCCCGGGTCCCATCGCCTCGGGGATTCTGGAAACGATGAACTTGTCCAAAGAGGCCGCCGACCAGTTCAGGGCGGAGCGGATCGCGAGCAACCCCATGAAGCGCTACGGCACCGTCGAAGAGTTCGCCAAGGCGGCCGCATTCCTCGCCTTCGACGCCACGTACACCACCGGCATCGAGCTGGCCGGGGACGGCGGCGAAACCCAGCTCTGAGCTCGTCTGCCGTCCCGCCACGGGCGTAAGCCCGCTACCACGGCGGTTTCAGGGGGCCGTTGCAACACGTGGTCGTGTCGATCAGGCCGCGAGCAGTTCGGCGGGAAGCTGCACATGGTGCACCGCGGCGCGGGCAGCGACGACTCTCCGCGGCACACCACGTTCAACGGCACCTCCTGGAGCTGCGACACCAAACTCCCCGCCCACTACAGTCTGAAAGGCCCGGGCCTGGCCCGGTGGTGGACCACCTCCTGGAACCGGGACGAGAGGTTTCCCGGCCACAGCAGCGGCGCCGGCCCGGCCGTCGCTGCCTATCGGGACGTGAACGCCCCCGCCGAAGAACGCGAAGCCGGGACAGCCAGGGCCACCTGACCGGCGAACACCTCCACCGCGCCCAGTACCCAACGCCTTCCCAGCGGTGGGCACTGGGCGCGACGCACCTCCCTAATTCCTCCTCATTGCCGTCCTCGGGTGCTCCCGGGTCCCGCAGCGGGCGTAGGCCCTGGCCGGGGCCGCTGGCTTTGATGTTGAACAGGTAGCGGCCCAGGATCTCCTTATCTGGACACCCTCGAGTGACCCCTGGACCGGCACCGTGGCGGTGGCCGTCCGAGGTTCGTTGGGCCACCTGAGTGCAGGCTTAGGGAGGTCGGTGTGCGGGTGGTCAAGGAACGCGATGGCGGTGTCGTACGTCTGCCGGTTCCTGGATCATCTGGTCGACCGGGGCTTTTCGCCGCACACGATCTGCGCGTACGCCTACGACCTGCGGCGCCTGTACACCTTCCTCGCTGCTGAAGGTATGGACTGGCGCGAGTTCCGGGGCCCGGATGCGTTACGGCTGCTGGCGTTCCTGAGACGGGCACCGTCGCGCCGCCCCGCCCAACGGCTCGGCCTGACGGTCGTGGTCGGCGGTCCGGCGGCGCCCGGCAGCCTGCTCGCGCCGGCGACGGTGAACCGGATCCTGGCTGCGGCCTCCAGCTTCTACGACTGGGCGGTGGTCGCCGAGGAGTACGACGGCGACTCCCCCATGCAGAAGCGCCTTGACCCGGCACTTGCCCGGGTGCCTGACCGGCATCAGCCGTTCATGGGCCGCGCGAGCCGTCAGCAGCCGATGCGCCGCACGGTGACGGTCAAACAGCCGCGGCGACTACCGCGTCCGGTGGACGAGAAGTTCATCGGCAGCCTGAAGCGGCTGCGCGACCTGGCGGCGTTCTTGCTGATGCCGGACGGCGGGCTGCGGCCGGGCGAGGTGCTCCCGCCGCACCTGGACGACATCGCCTACGGCCGCCGCCGGGTGACGGTCCGCAAGCGCGACGACCACCCGCGCGGAGCCCGCGGCAAGTCCCGCACCGAACGGGTTGTGGACCTGCACGAACCTCGCACCCTGGACGCGGTCAGCCGCTACGTGATGCACGAGCGTCCCCTCGACACGACCCGTTCGTGTTCCTGGTCGGCGGCAAGGGCACCCGCCGCCTGGAACCGCTGGGCTACGACGCGGTGGTGCGGCTGTTCGCGCGGCGGCTGGGCAAGCTCGGCCTGCGAACGCCGGAGACCACGCCCCACGCGCTGCGGCACACTCACGCCACGGCCATGTGGGAGGGCGGGATGCGGGAGCTGTCGCTATATAAGAGACTGGGACACGCATCGCCTGAGTCAACGAAGGTCTACACCCGCGTCTCCGACGAGGCCGTGCTTGCCGACTACACCCGCGCGCTGGAGAAGAACCGGTGACCGCGCTCGCCCTCGCAGCCGTCCCGGAACCGGACCGCGGCAGGTGTCACGCACCGAGGGAGGAGTACCTCGCCTGGGTCCGGTCGACATTCGCCGACGCCCCGGCGTCGATCAAATCCCGCCGCTACTTCCACAACCGCTTCCTCAAGCACTGGCCGGTCCTAGAGGACTGGTTCGCCGAGCCCCTACTGGTCCGCCTGGACCTGCACGGACGCGATCCGCACGAGCCCGGCAAGCGCATCGGGCCGTCTCACGAGGCCGGCCCCTATCTCGCCACCTCTCGCTGATGCACAATCTCCGGCTGGACACCGACTACGTCCTCAGCCGGAACTTCGACAGCCTGTTCGTCCCGAAAGTAGCCGCCGGCCTCGGGCTGGACCTGGACCTGCTCGAGCCGCTCTCCGCCCGCATGCTCCAGCTCGGCTACGCGCCAGGCAGCGGCCGGTCGGTCCTCACTTGGACCTTCACCCGCCTTCTCCTGATGCGCGGTGACCCCGAGCTGCGGGCGATCCGGCTCGACGACCTCACCGCGCCGGCCGAAGAGATCAAGCCCTACTGCGCCCGGCCGGAGGCCGGGTTCGTACGGGCCAGCCATGTCTCCAACGCACGCCGCCGCATGCCCATGGACCAGCTCGCCGAGATCTACCGGAAGGCGTGTCTGACCAGGCTGCACGGCGTACATGTGCTGCTGTTCAACATCGGGCAGGTCCCCGAGCCGCCGTTCCACGGGCTGAAGACCGCCGAACTCTGGCGAACCGAACTCACCCCTCCCGAGACACCGCGGGCGCTCGCCGCCCCGGTAACGCGTTGGCTGTCGGGACGGTTGCAGACCAGCGACCGCGCGGAGTCGGTCCGCCACTCGCGCGACGCCTTCCGCTACTTCCTGCGCTGGCTCGCCCAGGCCCGCCCCGACATCGAGGCGATGACCCAGCTGGAGCGCCGGCACGTCGAGGGCTTCATGGCCCACCTGCACGAACACCTCAACGCCCGCACCGGGCGGCCGCTGACGGCACGGTCCCGCTACACCTACCGCAGCCCGCTGCTTCAGTTCTTCCGAGAGACCAGCCAGTGGGGCTGGAGCGATGTCCCGGGCCGACCACTGCTCGGCCGCTCGGCCATGCCCAAACTCCCCTCCGCGCTCCCGCGGTTCATCCCCCGGGCCGAGCTGGACCGCCTCATGGACGCCGTTGAGGAACTCGAAGACCCGCACCAACGAGCGGCTCTGCTTCTGCTGCGCTGGAGCGGCGCCCGACGCGGGGAGATCACACGGCTGACCCTGGACTGCCTGGACGCCTACCCCGACGGCTATCCGCGGCTGCGGATCCCGGTCGGCAAGACCTACACCGAGCGCATGGTCCCCTTGCACCCCCAGGCGGCGGACGCCCTGCGTGAGCTGATCGACGCGGCCAAGGCCGCGAACGCCGCGGCCTGTCACGACACATGGGCCCAGCGGTCGGTCCGCTACGTGTTCATGCGGCGGGGCAAGCCTATGGGCCGTCACTTCCTCTACGCGGACGCCCTGGAGATCGCCTGCCGCAAGGCCGGACTCGTCGACGGCGACGGCAACCCCACCGTGACCGCCCACCGGTTTCGCCACACGGTCGGCACCCAGCTCGCCGAAGGTGGCGCCCAGATCCAGAAGATCATGGCGATCCTCTGGCACCGCAACGCGCAGATGTCGGCCACCTACTCCCACATCAGCGACCCCGTCCTGAAGGAGCAGTACCACAAGGTCATCGCCGCCGGCGGCCGGATCGCGGGCCCGGCAGCCGAGGAACTCCTCGCCAGCAGGATCGGCGAGGACACCCTGAACTGGCTCAAGACCAACTTCTTCAAGACCGAACTCGAACTCGGCCACTGCCTGCGGGCGCCCGCCGAAGGCCCCTGCGAGTGCGACCTCTACCTCCGCTGCTCGAAGTTCCTCACCACAAGCGAATTCGCCCCGCGCCTCCGGTCCCGGCTCGCCCGCGAGCAGCAGCTCGCCCAGGACGCCGTTGAACGCGGATGGCCCCGCGAGGCCGAACGACACAACGCCGTCGCCGGCCGAATCCGTGCCCTCCTCGCCGACCTCGGCGAGAGTGCCGAGCCCGGCCCTGACGATCACTGCTGAGCGGTTGATTCCGGCGGCCTGAACGAGAGCCCCGACGGATACTTGCCGGATGGATGGATCAAAAGCTTCTTGGGTCAACACCACGCACGATTGGGCCGACGTCGTGGACGCGGACCACCTCGGTCAGATCCGCCGGGAACCTGCAGAGTTCGCTCCGGGCGGCCCGGGACATCTTGTTCTTGAGATCGTTGCTTATGCCGCTGACGAGGCAGCGAGCCGGGGCGGCGGACGGTGCGTGGTCACGCTGCATCCCGACGGCTCCGTGTCGGTGGAGGATGACGGCCGCGGCACCGACACTCGGGTCGACGAGCATGGCCGGGTGGTGAAGAAGCCGGTCATGGCCACGAAGGACCTCCGGTTCTTCGACCTCCCCGAGACGGAACGGCTTCCGGACGGACATCCGCGTCGCGGCATGTCCGTCGTCGCAGCGCTCAGCGAGTGGCTGATTCACACCAACCGCCGCCTCAACGGATCCTGGAACCAGCGCTATGAGCACGGCGTCCCGGTGACCGGTCTGGAACCCGTCGAGGCCGACGGGAGCACGGGGACTTGCGTTCGCTTCCTGCCGGACGAAGCCCTGCGTTCGGGATGGTCGTTCACCTCCGGTGATCTGGCGCGGTGGTCCGAGCACTGGCCCGACCTGACGGTCCGCCTCGATGATCAGCGCGATGACAAGGACCGGTCAGGTCAGTGACCGCGAGGAGTCACGACCGAACTGCACCGGGGAGAACGGCCGGCTCCTCGCAGTCCTGGTGCTCGGCCTCGGTGGCCTGGAGGCGGTAGGCGTGGGAGCTGGCCTCGATCAGGATGCATTTGAAGTTGAGCCAGTCCCGCGCACGGAAAACTGTCCAGATAAAAGTTGATGTGCTGGTCCTTGAGCGGGGAGAGCCGGGCGACGCCCTCGTCCTTGGTGTCGGGGCCCTCGGCGCGGAGCTGGGAGACAGCGCCGTCCAGGTAGCGGGTGTTCCAGAGCACCACGGCATTGAGGACCAGGCCGAGGGCGGCGTGCTGGCACTCCTGGCCCTCGCGGTACGCCCGGCGGATCTGGCTCCGGCCGCCGTGGCAGATGGCGCGGGCGAGCCGGTGACGGGATTCCTGCACGGTGAGCTGCCGCTTCATCAGACGGCGGTAGTGTCGTCCATCGGATCGACCAGGGCGAGCAGGTGCATGGTCTTGTCGATGCGCCCGTACTCGGCGAACGCCGCACCGAGCGGCGTGGGATGGCCCTCTCGGCCGAACATCCACAGCAGGCCGTAGGCGCGGACCTGGTCCTCCAGCGGCCCGTACCCGGCGGCCGGCTCCTCGCCGTCGGGCAGGTCGGCCCGCCAGAAACGCTGGTCGGCCAGGTCGCGAAGCGCGGGGCGAAGCGGAAGCCGAGCATCTTGTACAGCCCGAAGGCCATCTACGAGTGACGAGGCGTTGTCGATCGCGACCATCTCCGGCTTCACCCCGCCGTCGAGGTTCAGCAGCGTGTCCAGCGTGCAGAGGCTGTCGCGCGAGCAGCCCACCGCCCACATCTGGGCCGGCTAGTGCCGCATCAAGCAACGCTCGCCCTGTTGACGACTGTGCGTAGCTGCTCGTCGTCCTGGACGTGCCCGCTGCCCGGTGCGCCGCTAGGTCATGACCGTCAGCGGTAGCCGGACCGCCGGGGGCAGCGGCGGAAGGACCGGCTCGGCCCGCATGCCCTGGATCAGCAGCGCGGCGAAGCGTCGCGCGGCGGCCACCGCCGTGGCCGGCGAGGGGGTTCGGATGCCGCCGTTGGCCATGAGCACCATGATCAGGTCGTCCAGGACGAATTCCGGGCGCAGCTTGCCCGTCTCCTTGGCCCGGCGGGCGAGTTCGGCGACCTTGCCCAGTGCCCGCTCACGGGCTGCGGCGAAGTCGATCGCGTGGGGGAAAGCCGAGACGAACGCCGTGGTGAAGCCCCGGTCCTCTGCGTGCATTTCACATATTTTCTCGACGACCCGGCAGAAGCCACGCCATGGGTCCGGATCGGCCAGCGCCTCGTCGACGATGGCGGTGCAGGCCGTCATCTCTGCTCGGCGACGACCTCGGTGACCAGCGCCTCCTTGGTCGGGAAGTGCCGGTAGAGGGTTGCGGGGCCGACCTCGGCGCGCCGCGCGATCTGGCGCATCGTCACACCCAGCCCTTCCGCGGCGGACGCCGTGCGGGTCACGGAGAGGATGCGCTCGCGGTTGTCCCGGGCATCGGAGCGCAGGGAATGAGGCACATGGTTCTCCACCGCTCTCACTTCAGCCAGACGGACGGGGTGTTCCGTTAGCGTCCGACGCCATGAGAGCACTGACTTTCTCCGAGTACGGGCCCGCAAGCATCCTCGACGTCGTCGACGTGCCAGAACCACACGCGGGAGCGGGCCGCATCCGGGTGGCCGTACAAGCCTCGGGCGTCACTCCTTCCGACTGCTCCCTGCGCATGGGCAGGTTCCGCGACATGATGCCGCTGCGCCTGCCCCACGTGCTCGGCGTGGATGCCGCGGGCGTGGTCGATGAGGTCGGTCCAGGAGTCACCGGTGTCCGGCCGGGCGACGCGGCCTTCGGCATCGTCGATCTCGCCGTCCTCGGCGGCGCGAACGCGGAGTACGCCGTCCTGGCAGCCTGGGCGCCGAAGCCGGACGAACTGAGCTGGGAGCAGGCAGGCGGCGCGGCCGCGAACGTCGAGACAGCCACGCGCGTCCTCGACCGGCTGAAGATCAGCACCGGCACGACCCTGCTGATCGAGGGCGCGGCCGGTGGGGTCGGCACGGTCGCCATCCAGCTCGCGGCGGCCCGCGGCGCGACCGTCATCGGTACGGCCAGTGCACGCAACCACGAGTTCCTCGCGGGGCTGGGAGCGATACCGACCACCTACGGCCCCGGCTTGGGCGAGCGGGTCACCGCCCTGGCACCGGACGGGGTCGACGTCGTCATGGACTGCGCCGGGTCCGGCTCGCTGCCCGATCTGGTGGACCTCACCGGAAGCCCGGACCGGGTGGTGACCGTCGCCGACCTCAACGCCGCGAAGTACGGCGTCCACCTGTCAGGCTCGATGGGCCCCGGAGCGGACCGGCAGGCGGTCGAAGGACTCGCAGCGGCCGCCGCCCTCGCACAGCAGGGCAGCTTCACCGTGCCGATCGCGGCCGCCTTCACCCTGGAGAATGCGGTCGCGGCACACCAGTTGAGCGAGACCGGCCACGCCCGGGGAAAGATCGTACTTACCCTCTAGCGCCGCAGGCCTGAGCGGCGTGGTGAGGTCTGTTCTCACCGCGCCTGGCCGGTCTCTGGCCTTGTGGTGCGGGCGGCGCGGGCGTAGCGGGCGGCGAGGTCCCCGAATGCGGTGGCCAGTTGGGGTGGGCCGATGACTTCGACATCGGTGTCGAAGCGGCCGATGGCGGCGGCGAGTCCGGTCCATGACCAGGAGCCGAGGATGAGCCGGCAGTGACGGGAGCCGAGTTCCTCAACGATTCCGTCCTGGGCGAAGGGCGCGACATCGGCGGCCGGGAGGCGGAGGATG
This sequence comes from Streptomyces sp. NPDC102270, assembly GCF_044766405.1. Lineage (NCBI taxonomy): Bacteria > Bacillati > Actinomycetota > Actinomycetes > Kitasatosporales > Streptomycetaceae > Streptomyces > Streptomyces sp. NPDC102270. Next base: position 43,208 of record NZ_JBIWLX010000009.1, read on the forward strand.
ACTTCGCCTTGGCAGGGCCACTCGGTGGTGGCGCCGTCGTTGCCGCGGAATCGGCTGGTGATGAAGGTGGAGGCGGTGCCGCCGGGGAGGTCACGAGGGGTGAAGCGGGGGCCGGTGGGTGTGCGGGGCCGTATGCGGTCGACGCGGAAGGTACGCCAGTCCTCGCGCTGGAGGTCCCAGGCCACGAGGTACCAGCGATGACGCCAGGTGACCAGGTGGTGGGGTTGTACCCGGCGGATGTCATCGGCCGAGGTACTTGAACCCGGGGCGTAGTCGAAGCGCAGTTCCTCGCGGGCGTGGATGGCGCGGCTCAGGTCCATCAGGACCTGAGCGTCGACCTGGGGGGTGTCGCCGGCCGCCGCGGACGGTTGGACGGCGGTGATGTGCAACAGGTCGATGCGGTGGCGCAGGCGGGGTGGCATGACCTGGCGGAGGGTGGCCAGCGCGCGGGTGGCGTCTTCGGCGACGGCGGTGCCGGCGGCCGCGGTCTGCAGCGCGACGGCCAGGGCGACGGCCTGGTCGTCGTCGAACAGCATGGGCGGCAGGTGAGTGCCGGCCTCCAGGCGGTAGCCGCCGGCCGGTCCTTTGAGGGTCTTGATCGGGTAGTCGAGTTCGCGCAGGCGGTCGATGTCACGGCGCACCGTGCGCGACGTGATGCCGAGACGCTCGGCGAGATCATCGCCGGACCAGTCACGGGGCGTTTGCAGGAGCGAGAGCAGCGCGAGCAGCCGGGCAGATGTTTTATGCATGGCACCCATACTCCCTGGAGTACCGGACACAACCTGTCCTCTACCTCTGCCATCGTGGCATACGAGCCGTTCGGGAGGCATCGCTCCTGGTCACGGCAGCCGCCGCTGGAGCTGGGACGGTCGGCGGCGTATTCACCACATCGAGCAAGGAGCAGGTCATGTCCGTCACGACCACCACTCACCTGAACTTCCGGGGCACCGCACGTGAGGCGCTGGACTTCTACCAGTCCGTCTTCGGCGGACGCACTGTCGCCGTCACCTACAAGTGCGCGGGCGCCGTGCAGGACGAGAGCGAGGCGGACTGGGTGATGTGGGGCGAGGTGGCCGGCGACAACGGCTTCCACGTCATGGCCTACGACGTGCCCTCGCAGCTGCCCTGGAACCAGGGCGAGAACCCGTTCTTCGTCTCCGTGCGCGGCGACGACGCCGAGGAGATCAGCGCCCTGTGGGGCAAGCTCGCCGAGGGCTCGACCATCGTGCGTCCGCTGGAGCCCGCGCAGTGGGCACCGCTGTACGGCATGCTCACCGACCGCTTCGGCATCACCTGGGTCCTGGACGTCACCGCTCCGTACAACGGCTGAACCAACCGACCGACCTGACATGCCTGCGCCGTCCGGGCCGCCGCAGCCGCGGGCGGCCCGGACGGCGCAGGCACCGAACACGTACGGCAGCGGAAGGAAACGGGGCACCGTGAGGATACGGAAGCTGGGACGGACCGGCATCGAAGTCAGTGCCTACTGCCTGGGCACCATGATGTTCGGCAAAATGGGCAATCCTGATCACGACGACTGCGTGCGCATGATCCACCGGGCGCTGGATGCGGGCATCAATTTTGTCGACACTGCCGATGTGTACGGCTACAGCGAGACCGAGGAGATCGTCGGAAAGGCCCTCAAAGGGCGCCGCGACGAGGTCGTGCTGGCAATCAAGTTCAACGGACCGATGGGCGAGGACCCCAACCGCAGCGGCAGCTCGCGGCGTTGGGTCGTCCAAGCGGTCGAGGGCTCACTGAAGCGGCTGCAAACCGATTACATCGACCTCTACCAGATCCACCACCCCGACCCGCACACCGACATCGAGGAGACCCTCTCCGCGCTCACCGACCTCGTGCGCGCCGGGAAGGTTCGCGCGATCGGCTCCTGCAACCTGCCGGCCTCGAAAATCGTCGAGGCCCAGTGGGTGTCCCAGCAGCGCGGCCTGCACCGCCTGCGAACCGAGCAGCCCACCTACTCCATCCTGAACCGCGGCATCGAGCGTGAGGTCCTGCCCGCCTGCCGCCGCTACGGCCTGGGCGTTCTGGTGTGGAGTCCGTTGGCCATGGGTCTGCTCACCGGCCGCTACCGCAAGAACGCCCCACGGCCCGACAACGCCCGCATGCAGTGGGTCTCCCGGCACCTCACCGACGAACGCAAGCTTGACGCGGTGGAGCAGCTGCTCACCCTCGCCGAAGAAACCGGCCGCTCCCTCACACACGTGGCCACGGCCTTCGCCACCAGCCACCCCGACGTCACCGCCGCCATCATCGGCCCACGCACCATGGACCAGCTGGACGACCTGCTCGTCGGCGCCACCCTCACTCTCGGCGACGACATCCTCGACGAGATCGACGCAATCGTCCCGCCCGGCACCGACATCAGCCCTCTGGACGTCTCCTGCACACCTCCCTCCCTCACCCGCTCGGACCTGCGTCGGCGCCCGTTCCACGAGCGAGCCGCCGCGTGAGGACGCCATGACCGTTCTTGACGCCCGTGCCCTCAACCGCGCCACCCTCGCCCGCCAGCACCTGCTCCAGCGCAGCGACACATCCGTGTCGGAGGCAGTGGCCCATCTGTGCGGCCTGCAGGCACAGGAACCGCAGGAACCCTTCACCGGGCTGTGGTCCCGCCTGTCCGGCTTCAAGCCCCAGCAACTCGACGATGCGCTGACCGGTCGCGCGGTGGTGCGCACTCACCTGATGCGGCGCACCGTCCACCTCGTCACCGCCGACGACGCGCTCACCTGGCGAGCCCGCCACGACACCATGCTGCGCGGGCGAGTGCTGGGAACCTACCGGCGTGAACTGGCCGGCATCGATGTGGACGAAGTCGCCGCCGCCGGCCGCGCGGTCATGGCCGACCAGCAGCCCCGCACCATGACCGAGCTCGTACAGGCTCTCGGAGAACGCTGGCCCGGCCCACCACGTCGTGTCCTGGGCGAGCTGCTCGTCGCGGCCCTCATCCCCATGGCCCAACTCCCGCCCCGCGGCCTGTGGCACCAGGGCGCCGGCGTACGCAACCTGCCGTTGAGCATCTGGCTGGGACGAGACATCGACCCCCTGCCCGCCGATGGCAGTGATCCCGTCGGACAGCAACTGCTGCGCCGCTACCTCGCCGCGTACGGGCCCGCCGCCAGCGCGGACCTACGTGCCTGGTGCGGCCTCGCCGGCCTTCCCGCCGCCATCAAAGCCGCCCGAGAAGAACTCGTCGTCTTCCGTGACGCACGCGGCCGCGAACTGCTCGACCTGCCGGACGCACCCCGCCCCCACCCCGACACCCCCGCCCCCGTCCGGTTCCTCCCGGCCTTCGACAACGCCATCCTCGGCTACCACGACCGCAGCCGCATCATCGACGCCCCCCACCTCGGTCTGTCCGTCGCAGGCCACCGCACCGTCCTTGTCGACGGACGCGTCACCGCCACCTGGACCGTGCGCAACCACCAACTCCACATCAGCTGCCTGCGCCCCCTCACCGCCCTGGAACAGGAAGCCGTTTGCACCGAAGCCCACGACCTGACCACCTTCCTGGACAACGACATCGAGCACGTCCAACTCGAGACCGAAAACTGACGATCATCCCACTCCCGGTGATCCGTCGTCGTATTCATCAGGTGACTCCTTCGCGGAAGATCACACCTGATTCATGACACTCCCCGTGTGCGCGAGTCGATCACCGCTGCCAGCGGGTGCGGGCGGTTCCCCTGGTCCGGCGGATTCGGCACCGCAGCTGGTCGCGGACGCGGTAGAAGACGGCTGCGCACCTCAGCGCCTGACCGGTCGGTGCGGCGGCCGGACTCTTCTGGAGTCACTCGCCTGGCCGACGGTCCGGGTGGAAGGCATGCACGGTGACGTGGCAGCTGCCGGAGCCGATGCTGAGCACTCCGGTGCCCGGGCCCAATCTCCGGCCGGGCTGGGCAGAGGAGCCGAAGTGGGACGGCTTCCGGGCATTGGTCTCCGTCGACGCAGGGCGCGTGGTGCCGCGCTCCCGGCGCGGCACCGACACCGCGGCTACGACCACGACGAGTACCCACGGCTCTTGCGGCAGCGCGGCATCCGGCCCGCGATCGTCGAACAGGGACACCCGCACGGGACGGGACGGGGAACTTTCCGCTGGATCGTTGGGCGGACGATCTCCTGGCCGCACGGCTTGAGCCACTTACGGATCCGTTGCGAACGACGCGACGACATCCACGAGGCCTTCCTCGACTTGCGGCCTGCCTGATCACCCACCGGCCCGTCCAGAGGCTTGTCAGGGCCAGTCAGGCACGGGCGCCGGCTGCTGGGCGCGGACGCCGCCTACCTAGCCGTATAGGCCCGCAGGCAGTCGGGCGGTGTCCGGCCGCACCAAGGAACTGGACGGCTTGGCCGAGAGGGGGGCCCGTTCTGCCCGCGGACACCAACCCTTCTCGGATGGACGCCCCGGAGTGCACCCGGCGATGCCGGCGGCTTAGCTTCGCAGTGCTATGCCGCGGGCCGTCCGGCCGCGGCGCGTCCAGGCGGCGAAAGGAAACTCCATGGCAGTCGTGATGACCTTTTCCTGGCCCGAGATCACACCCGACGTGTACGACGCGGTGCGCAAGAAGGTGCGCTGGGAAGAAGACGCACCGCAGGGGTGCGTGCTGCACGCCGCGTGGTTCGTCAACGGCGGCCTCAACGTGATGGACATCTGGGAGTCGGAGGACCACTTCAACCGGTTCATCGAGGCCAGGATCGCCCCCGTACTCAAGGGCGAACTGGGCGTGCAAAGCGACCCCGAGCCGAAGTTCCACCCCCTGCACCGGCGCTTCGTCGCCCCCGGGGTCAGCGGCGCCGGCTCCTGAACTGCGCCTTGCGCGCGAGGGGCTTGCTGCAGCTTCCGGCCCTCCTGGTCGGTCAGCCTGCGCGCGCGGAAAGGCTCGGCCACCGCACCGCCAGCGGTCGGATCGGGCATCACCCGGCATCCAACCGCCACCACCCAACCCGGCCAACCTATGCGGTCACGGCACTAGCGCAACGCCCCAGCGTCGACCACTGCGTCCTGCTACTCGGTGTAACGGACCGCCCTCTTCACATCAAGTTCCACTCCGGCCCGCATCGTGCCCTGCTCTTTCGCGTGCTCGGTGACCGCGGCCTGTACCTCGCGGGCGAGGTCGCGCCATGCCTGCCACGCGGTCTCGTAAGCGGGCGGGTCGCCTTGGCCACGCAGGGCTTGCACGGTGGCGTGCGCCTGGTCGGCGGCGCGTTGCTTGTCCAGGAGTTCTTCGAAGGTGTGTGTCACATAGGGACTTTACGCCGTGCACCGCTGCGCCCCCAGCCGCGACCCGTACAGCAAGGGACTCTCTCAAGTCCTTCTCGGCCGGACCGGGTAGCCAAGGGGGGAACGACGACAGCGGCGGTTCCGTGCCGCCAGGACCGGGCTCTTTGACCAGCCGGGGATGGGGCAGCCGGGGCCCGACCGCGGCCGTGGTCAGGCCCCCTGGGCAGAGGCCGATTCGGTCATGTGGCAAGGCTGTCCCGGAGCTCACCGTTGTTCGAGAGCGAGACCCGAACCGCTTGACGGCATAGCAACGTGAGGTGTCTGGCAGAAACCTCACGCTCATCGCCATCGGCTTCATCGGCACGATGGTCGCCGCATTCACCGGCTGCTACAAGTACCGCGAACGCGGCTGCTTCCTGCTGCGCACAGCCGACGCCATCGGCGAAGAGGCCAGCGCCTTCACTCTCGGAGTCGGCCCGTAGAAGGACTACGGCCCGGACCAGGAGCAGGAGGCCCTGAAGCCGTTCTCCCAGCGGGTGAAGACCATCGCAAGGAGCAGCGGTCGCCACCAGCAGCAGCTGGCCCCAGCCCTCCGACCAGGCCGCTCCTTCCAGCCAGCCACCGACCTGAGCCCGTGTCCTGTTGAAACAGGCTCAGGTATCACCGTTAGGGCTGCATGTTCTCCAGGTTTTCCAGAAGGCTGGGGTGCTTGGGCTCCCAGCCGAGCGCCTGCCGGGTGTACGTGCCGGACGAGGGCCGGTCGCTCGCGAAGATCTGGCCGAAGGGGCCGAAGGGGCCGAAGGTCTCCGCCGGTACCGACTCGACCGGCAGGCCCAACCGTCGGCCGGTGACTGAGGCGATATCGCGAACCTTGTCCCCCTCGTCGACTACGGCATGCCAGGAGGTACCCGCTTGCGCCTGCTCCAGGGCGAGCCGGAAGAGGACTGCCGCGTCGAGCGCGTGCACGGCCGGCCAGCGCTGTGCACCGTCACCCGGGTAACCGGACACGCCGGTCCGGCGTGCGATGGCGGTCAAGAGGCCGGGCGAATCCGCCGGAGGCCTGGTGGTGAACCGTGCGCGGCAGGCGTACGGCGCTGCTGCGGACCCCGCGCGACGACAGGCCCAGGACCGATGTGACCGCGCGCCCGCGCCCGCCGACCGGCCCCTCGGTCGTCGGCGGATCGGCCTCGGTGGAGGCGCGGCCAGGTACGTAGGGCGTACCCGAGCAGGTGACGAGCGGGGGGGGGCGCTGCCGACGAGTTCCTCGCCGAGGACAGTGAGGGCGGCACCCTCCTCCGCGACCGCCTTCGCGAGGGTGTCGTGGCTGCTGAAGTCGTGATGGAACGCGAGGTGGATCACTCCGTCTGCCCGGGCGGACGCGCAGGGTGTCCAGGTCGGCGAGGGCTCCCCGGAGGGGCTCGGCACCGGCCGCCTCTGCGGCCTGCGCGGATGTGTCGGAGCGAGCGAGTGCGAGGACGGTGTGGCCGTTGCCGAGCAGTTCGGCGACGACGGCGGAACCGATCAGACCGGTGCCGCCGGTGACAAAAAACGCGCATGGGAACTCCCCCACGAGTGATGAGCACGCCCCCAGAACGCCCGAGGCCGCCGCGCCTCGCACTGTCCGGAAAGCGAGCGAGGGGTTCGCCGACGACATCCCCGCTTCGCTCGCCGTTATCGCCCCGGCCCACCCTGTGGCAAGTCCGTGTCACTCAAGAGAGTTGGGCGCTCTTGCGCTGCTGAACACACGGCACCGGACTCGCGTACTCTCACATGCCTGCCGCATGGCCGGGCGTAGCTGCCGGCGGAATCGGGGAGGGGACGGTGCCGAGGTGATAACGGATACCGACTGGGGCGACCGAGGGTTGTGCAAGAGCGTCGACCCGGATGAACTGTTCGTCGAGGGAGCTGCGCAAAACCGGGCGAAGGCCGTGTGTACCGGCTGCCCCGTGCGCACCGAATGTCTGGCCTACGCCCTGGACCAGCGCATCGAGCACGGCATCTGGGGCGGCATGACCGAACGCGAGCGGCGGGCGCTCCTTCGCCGCCGACCGACCGTGACGTCGTGGTGGCGCCTCCTGTACACCGCCCGCGTGGAACATGAGCAGCAGACCTATGCCGCCGTCCCGGCCGAGGACGGCATCCGGGTCTTGCACGAGGCGTGCTGACCGCACAGGGCCTTGTGGAATGGCGGATAGGCGGATAGGCGGATAGCTCCAGCAGGGTCAGAAGAATGTTCGACAAGATCCGCCGTCACCTTCCACAGAGAAGCCGAGGCCCGCGCCCCCGGGCGGAGGGCCTCGGCTGCTCTACTGACGGCCGCTTGTTGAACGCATACGGGGACGCGGCCTGGCCATCCTTGCAACGAGACCGCGTTGACGAGTTGTCAGCCCGTGTGGATCGTCGCCACAGCCGCCTCGTCGATCACGCAGCTTTCCTCACCGGCCTTGCTCTCCAGCCTGGCGACCAGGTCGTCCTGATCACCGGCAATGCAGAACTCCGCCCGCAGAGGAGGCGTGCCGAAGTACACGCCATTGTCGTTGGGGCAGTCGAACAGGGCCGGGTTGGGGCAGCGCAGCTACCCCCCGGGGGAGGGTCGCGCCGAACAGGGTGGGTGTATCCCGCGCAGTGCATCATCTCGTGGATGAGCGTCTGGGATATTTCCTCGTCCGCTGCGTTCCTCTTGGAGGAACATCAGCAGCGCCGCCTTGTCCCGCATGTGATCGGCGGGCCGCTGCATGTCGACGCCCGGGTCGAATACCGCATACTTCGGCTCGGCCCACTCGATCCGGCCGCAGATGTCGAAGAACCTCTCGAACCCGGCTTTGCAGGTGGGCGGCGCCGCGATGATGATCGCGTGCGGGTCGTCCTCAGCCTCCGCGAGGTGGTCCCACATGCACTTCGGGGTGAAGGAGACGCCAGGGAGCCGTTCGCCGATCTGCTGGAGAGAGCCGGCGAGCCGGGCCTTGTGCTCGTCCTCCCGCTCAACCATGTCGGTGACGAGGTTCGTCCAGTAACCCACCTCGGGCTTGGCCTGCATGCGGGCGAGCCAGTGCACGTACAGGAGGTGCGCGGCCTGCGGGTCACCGCCTGACACGTGGGTGCCGACGATCCCGGTGTGATACACGACGGAGGGATGCCCATGTTGGCGGCGACAAGGGCCGCGGCGAACGAGCCCACCCCGACCTCGACGTAGCGGGTGTACTTGTCGCGGGGAGCTTGTTGAACACCTGCCGGTAGAAGGCCCGGTCAGGGGCTGAGGAGTTCCCGGCGAAGAGGACGCCGGGGGCTGCGAAACCTGCTGGCATGGCGATCCCAGGGGGAGTCAGCGGTTCGCTCGGCCCACAACCAGCAGCGTCGGGGGCAGGGTAGATCACACGGCGTCGGCCCCGCCCGGGCTGCCGGGCGGGGCCGCAAGGTCGTCGATCCGAACGTTATGTTCGGCGCAGGCAAGGCCGGGGGTTGTCTGGCTTCAGTGGAGGCACAGGAGCTTTCCTTCTTTATAAAGCAGATCTCGGCTCGCCCGACTACCTGCGTTAGGCCACACCACTTTCCAAGTAGCTACGGATGTCCGCTGCCTTAAGCCGCAGGTGTTCGTCGGCGGACCCGTCCGACTCAATGGACCTCATGTCCTCGATCAGTTGCAACCGCACCCTGGTGACGTCCTCGGGTTCGTCAGGCGACGAGGGCTCACCAGGAGGCATTGGAGCTGGGTCGAACCGTCGATCCGGCCCCGAAGTGATGCTCTTCGCGACCAGTTCCTCGATTTCCGTCAGCGCAGCGAACCGCATCTCCTCCGGTTCATCAGAATCCTTGGCGATTCCGGCAAGAAAGGAAGCTCCGCGCCTCCCACCAATATCCCCGATAGAGATTATTGCGGCCATTCTGGAGTTAGCGTCTGCCCCATTGCAGACCATCTCGAGATGGGGAACGGTACTCTCATCTCCCAGATCGCCTGCTCCGATGATGGCGTTGAGGCGTACCGTTTCATCGTTGTCCTGCAGCGCGTTATGCAGGTTCTCAAGACCACCTTCAGACAATTTGCGTGACGCTGCATGCATGAGGGTCCCGCGCTTCTCAAGGCTGTGCCGCCTAGCAAAGCCGAAGTTGCGGAGCTGGGTCGAACTTTCACGGCGCCGCGCCGGCTCGTTCGCTTGAGACAATCCCGACGTGAGGTGGTCATTAAATTCCTTACTCATTGCAGGTCCTAACCGAGATTGACATGCCAGCGGTTCATGAACTCCGGATAAGGGGTCCAATCCGTCTTGCATTCATGGGGACCGTTGACTTTAGCGCGACGCCACATCTCGCAAGCCGTCTGCGGACCTGGCAACTTGATCTCGCGTTCCACGGTTGGCCATTCTCCAGCCGGCTCAGGAACTTTGGGCCTAATGAACCTGAGCGCCACATTACTGGCGAAGGGGGTCATCGTGAGCTTGGTAGGCCAGATAGCCAACAAGTTTTCGAATCCGAGTGGATCGATGTAGAGATCCGTCATATGGGAACCGACACCGAAGTTCCGTTCGGACGTCAATCCCGTATAAACCGCGACTTCCAGACCTTGCGCCGACCTGTCGGTCAACAACTCCGGAGCGGTGGACCGCAGGGAGACCAGCATCCGCTGCACCCACTCTTCGGAAGGGTGCGGATCCACCGCCGATCGCTCGCTTGGGCTCATGGGAAAGGGCGTGCTGTTGTGATCAGAGACGAGCCAGACTGGTTCACCCGAGTCCGGGTCCCGGCGCGGACACAGGAAAACTCCGTCCAGGCCACCCCGAATGGGGAACACGGCCGTGATCGAAGGAAGTTCCGGTCCTCGGAGCACCATCATATGGTTCTTGCGTTGTGCCTGTACCGGAGTTTCTCCACGCATGACATTCTTGTCCGCACCCAGCTTGGCGAGCAGGCCGTAGTTCCCGACACCGGCAGCAAACACCACGAACTTGGGCCTGAGAGTTACCTCCTCGCCCGAGAGATGCGCGATGACATGTCGAATTGATGCACCCTCACTGACGAACTCAAGATCACCACCATGATCGTCGAGTTTGTAGACGGCGTGGTCGACATCATGGACCAGCGCCTCGATGATTTCGCTAGCGTCCAACGAGAACTCGTCCGTCTCAAATAGATGCTTCACCTTTCCGCCCTGCAGGGCGGAGGGCGGATTTTCGCACCGCTCGAACCGGAGGCCTGCCGTGCTCCAGAAATATGTGTGTCGTTGCACTGCCGTACCAGCCCCAAAACCGGCCAGGGCACGGGACGGATTTAGCTTGCTGACGCCTTTCTCGTCCACGAAGGCTTCCCAGAACTGAGCGGCCGCGTTCAGGATGATCATCATGTCGACGTCGTCATAATAGTGCCCTCGGTGTATCAATCCATGAGAATGACATGTCTGACCACTGCCCAACTCACGGCGCTCAAGGAGAATAGCTCTGTAATGGCGTTTCGTCAGATCATTTAGAAGCCAAAGCCCTTGGGCGCCGCCACCGACGACGAGAACGTCGAGATCGATCATATGTATCACCGAATCCGCCGTATCGACCTAATGAGGAGTACGAACCTCCATCTCCAATCGTCACCCTCGCTCACCGAGATGTCCATCGGAGAATTGATTCACGCCTCAACCAGGCTGACCGCGATGCCGGGCACCGAGTTGGCCAGTCGAGACACAGCGCTTTGCCAAGTGCCGGGGAAAGGATCTTGACCGGCGGCAATTAGGGGAAAGTGGAACGTCGGCAGGAGAGCCTCAAGTTTGGCCGCGAGGGAGGACTCGAACCCCCAACCTCCGCCTTCGAAGATACCGAGGCGGTGCTCCATCCAATCGAGCTGCTCGCGGTGATGGCCGTGACGCCGTGGCGAATGACCGAGGGCCGGGGAGAAGCCTCCCCGGCCACGTCCGTCGATAAGCGGTCAGCGGTCAGCGGTCAGCGGTCAGCGGTCAGCGGTCAGAACAGGGTGTCGGGGCCGGCGCCCTCGACTTGGCAGGCCGGGCCGATGCCGCCCTGGCCGGGACGGGCAGCTCCGGAATCTCCCAGCCCTACCGCTTCTCAGCCCACTCGGCGTACCAGTGCCGGTGACACTCCTCGTCGAGCTCCGCCACCTTCTCGAAGCACATGAGGCAGGCCGGGGTGTCGGGGTACCTCTTGGCCAGCTCCTGGAGCGCGGTGAGGATCTCGTGCTCGTACACCCGCAGGCGCTCGAAGTAGACGATCCGCTCGACCGCGATGTTGTCGATGCCCTTCATCCGGCCCCGCATGAGTTCGACCGGCGCCAGGGCCGGGATGCTCTCGTACGGATGCCGGAAGAACCGCGCCTTTCCGACCGTCACGCCCACGGGGCGCAGCCCCCCGGGGCCCTCGACTTGCCCGTTCAAGCGCTCACACCCGAACAAGGGCAGAACGACGCAGGCCCCGGCCGGGCGAGCCGGCCGGGGCCATGCCGCGTCACACCACTGCTTCACCTCGTGCCGCAGGGGCGGGAAGACGGGTCAGTGGTGGTGGCCACCCCCGTGACCACCGTGGCGGTGGTGGCCCCAGGAGGCGTCGTCGATGAAGCGGTCATGGTCGTTGCGCAGGGTGGCGGTGTCGGAGTGGTTGTCCCACACCTCGTTGTGGCGGTCCATGTAAAGGTCGCTGTCGGTGTCGTGGCCCCTGCCGGTGTGGATGCGGACCGTGGCGCGGCCCTCGAGGCGGTAGTGGTCGAAGGTGTAGGTGTCGCCGTCCTCGTTCTTCAGGGTCCAGCCGTCGAGATTGACCGTGCGGCGCGAGGTGTTGGTGAGCTCCACCCACTCCTTGTTCAGTGAGCGCCGCGAACGGTCGTCCCAGCCGGGCGCGTCGTACTGGACCGCGCTGATCTCCACCTTCGTACGGTCGGGCCGGGCGTGGTCGGCCGCCGACGCCGGCAGCGCCACCGCCCCCACGATCGCGGCGGCCGCCAACGCGGCGGCGGACAGGCGACGGGCGGTCACCGTGGAAGAAGACACAAGGCCCCCAGGCTGTACGAGCACTCCCGCGCCCTGGGGCCCTGACAGCGGGCCGGCGGGAACGGGCTAGTGCGGTGCGGGTGGCGGCCGGTCGGCCGCACATCCACACCATGGCGGTGCCGTGCAGGTTGTGAACGCATTACGAGCAGTCCGTTACCGTTCGCCCACATTGCCGCAACCCTCGCCTGTAACGTCCATCTATGCACCGTATGCACGAAGTTGACGCCCCGCCCCGCAGAGACCCCGTACGGGTCCTGGCCGCCCCGCCGCTATCGCCAGGAGGCGCCACCCCAGCAGCTGCGAGGCCGTCACCCGAAAGTGCGTAACAGCCCTCGGACTCTCCGCCGACGCCGGTGGCCACGAGCGGCTGGTCGCGCGTGGCCGGCATGCCGCGGTGTTGGTCGAAAAAGACGATGAGCCGCCGATGACGCCGTCGGCGTGATATCGCCCCACAGCCGCAACCGCTCAAGGCCACGCGGGCCTCTCCCCCTGCACATCCAACCGCTACCGGAGGAGACCGACGTGACCATCACCTTTGAACACCACACGCCGCAGACCTTCGTCGACCCCTACGCCGCCGGCCCGGCCCAGACCATCTGGCCTCCGGCCGCCGCCGAGCAGGACACGGACTACCTGCTGCCGCCGCCCAACCCCTCCGAGCGCCTCAACATCCTCATCGCCCCCCGCGACCAGCGCCGCCTGGCCCTGCACGCCGCGCTGACCGCCGCCGGTATCCCGCCCCGGCCCGAGGACCGCGACGCCATCGACCAGCTCAGCGCGCTGCCCGACAGCATCAACACCACGCTGCTGCGGTGGATGCACCACACCGCATGAAGCGGACAGAAACCGCGAAAGCCGTCGCGCTGTACGCGTACGAATTCCGGAACTAAGGGACCGGCACAGGAATCTGTGGGGCCTGGCATGGTGAAGCCGTGCACCACGAGCCTGGGCGTCGGGCCCGCCCAGGTCAGACTCTTGGCGACGAGAGAAGCCCTGGGTGTGTGAGGGTGGGGCAGCGCCGTCTGGCAATGTCAGCGGCGGTGGACTGGGCTGAGCCGGGGAAGTACGGGGATCTGTGATGAGCCACGTGCTGTATGGCGAGCGGTCGTGGAATCCGCTGGCGCGGACCGTGGAGTTGACCGAGGACGGGCTGCGGGTGGGCGGCTGGACCATGCCGCTGAGTGAGCTGCCCCTGCACCGACTCCTACCGGCTCGCCCGCGCCCGGGCCGCCGAGCCCAGGATGCCGTCGTGACCTGACTTCGGAGGGTCACTGTGCTTACTTCTCCCCTTCCCTGCAAAGACATCGGACGATCACACTGCACGCATGCAGAGGGCGAGAAGACGAACCGCGGCCTACGCGACAGCATTGGCATTGATCCTGCTGGCCACCGCAGGCTGCTCCGGAGGCCTAGAACCGGATGTCACACACAGTCGGGCGGCCATCCTTCACCTGGACAAGCCGGTTGGCCTGGCGGACGAGCCGGTACACACTCGGATCAGCGGGCTCGCCTCCGGCGAGGAAATCACCGTCACGGCACGCGCCACGGACGCCGACGGCATGACCTGGACGGGGCGCGCCGTCTTCAACGCCGACGACGAGGGCATCGTAGATCTGGATCATGCCGAGCCCAAGGCAGGGACCTATCGGGGAGCCGACGGCATGGGTCTGTTCTGGTCCATGACCCCCGCCAAGGGCGATCCCGACAAGAGCTGGTTCCGCACGAACGACCTGCAAAAGGCCTCCTCCTACCAGGTACGCCTCGCGGTCCAAGGAGGCAGCCGCACCATCGCGGAGCGACAACTCACCCGCACATGGGTCATTGGCGGAGTGCACCGCAAGGAGCTCACCGTGGCCCACGACAAGCTACGCGGGGAACTCTTCCTACCTCCCTCGCACGGGCCCCGGCGTGCGCCGGTCCTGCTCCTCGGGGGCTCCGAGGGCGGCGTCCGCTCCCCGCTCACAGCGACCCTGCTGGCCTCCCGCGGCCACCCCACCCTGGCCCTGTGTTACTTCGACTGCCAGGGACGGCCCAAGAACCTCGCCGCCATCTCCCTGGAGTACTTCGCCACCGCCGCCCGGCTTCTGCGCAACCAGCCGCAGGCCGATGCTCAGCGTCTCGTGGTGATCGGTGGCTCCCGCGGCTCCGAAGCAGCCCAGCTGATGGCCCAGTACTATCCGGACCTCGTGCGCGATGCCGTCGTCTACATGCCCAGCCGCAACACCAACCGAGCCTATTACCGCGGCTGCTTCAGCTGCGGGCGAGGACAGGCCGCATGGACCAAGAACGACAAGGGTCTGCAGCTCATCCCCATCCCGCTCGACCATGTACGGGGCACCGTGCTGGCCATCGCCGGCGGCGACGACCCGGTGTGGGGCTCGCTCCCGTCCGCCGAATCGATCGCACAGGAACGCAACGCAACCGGCCACAAGCACAAGGCCCTGCTCTATCCGAAGGCCGGGCACGCCGTCGCGGACTTCCCCTACCTCCCCGGCGGCGGAGGCGGCCACCTGGGCGGAACCCGCACAGCGAACGCCCGAGCGAAGGCGGACAGTTGGCCACACGTGCTCCAACTCCTCGGACCGTGAACTACAGCTGTTGGTAGCGTCTCAACGACGTAGGCCAGCAACGCGCGTTGCCAGTTCTGGTCGATACTTCCGAGCTACGTGATCACTAAGTGTTGCCCGGAACCGTCGACAAGCGTTGTCGGCTTTCGCCTGTGAAGCCGTGCTGCGGCTGTTTCAGGACGGGATACGACCCCGGGGGTCGTACCGGAGGCGCAGGGCAGAGGGCCAGTAACAAGGGCGCTCTGTGCGGCCCTTTGGCCGAGCTACCCGCCGATGCGTTCTACAGGCGGGGCCGTCGCTGAGGCCTGGTGGGCTGGTCAGCGCAGCGGTCGGTGGGATTGCTGTACTTCAATGGTGTACGCGAGCGGGTTCTGCTCTCTGGCGTCGGCCGCCGTTCCGCAGCTGCGGCGGCCGTACGGGTTCCCGGGCCCGCCGGCTTGCCGTTGTGCTACCGCCTACCGCTTGGATGAGACCGACGGCGGTAGGCGTTCGAGCCACCACCTGGCAAGCGGATAGGCAGCCGCGGCGGCAAGGAATCCCGCCAGGGCGGTGACTGTGTGTTCATACTCGGGAAGCATCTGGCTCACAGGCTCGAAGACCAGCATCTGGGCACCCCAGAAGGCCGCAAAGCCCGCGAACGCGGCTCCAGCCGACTCCTTGGTCCACCGCCTCCTGCCCGCCGGGTCGGGCGTGGCGGGCCGGGTGATCTGGCCGTCCGGAGATGGCGCGAAAGGGTCGGTCACGGCCCTGTTGTACCGGTCATCGACCAGCGTGACAAGGGGGGTTCCCCGCCTGTGGAAACGCCCGCGGCCAACCCCGCTCCCAGTCAGCGTTCCGCCCAGGCAGGCTGGCGGGCGGTGAACGCAACCCACCTCGTCGCTCCGGTCCGTGCCGGGGCCCGTTTCGAACGCGGCCACCTCTTCGAACGCTCCGAGACCCTCTCGGCGTGAGCAGCCTCAACCTATCCGCAGAAGCCGGGAGGATCTCAGGCACTCGTGCGCCGTATGTGCAGGTGCCATCGCGAGGGAAGGAGGGCGGTGCCGCGGGCAGGATGGTGTCGAAGTCGTAGCGGCTCTTCTGTGCAACCCGGCACGATGCCAGGTTGTCCACCTGGGGCAGGAGTTCGAGACGCTCCGGCCCGTCGGCTCCGAAGGTGTCGAAGGCCCAACTGGTGGGTGTCTCCAGAGCGCGGGAGGCCACTCCCCGCCCGCGGGCGTGCGCCGCGGTCCGGTAGCCCACTTCGGCCGCCGGTTTGGCGGAGGCGACTTCCTTGAGGACCACGTTGCCCACCAACTGTTCGCGAACCGAACCGGGTTGTGTCTCAAGGACGGCGAAGCCGAACCGGTCCCCCACTGCCCAGCCTGCACCCACCGTGCCCCGTCAGCATCGTTGTCCACGACAGAGGTCGCCCACTGGCGCAGTGCGGGATCCCGGCTCACCTCGACCAATGCGGCAACGTCCTCCATGCGCCAGGGGCGAAGAACGAGCGCGGGAGAGGCCGGCGACGCGGCCACCTGAAGTACGACCGGGGCACTCATCAACCGATCACATGCGGCGGCATTTTCACCCGATGCCAGCCGCGTCCGGCCCATGCCGCCTTGCGACCGCCCCATCATCGCTGTGTCCGGACGCGCAGAGCCTGGACGGACCAGTCGAACACCGGAGCCAGACTCTCCGGGGCCGGCCAGCCGTTGACCACTGCGAGCAGCTGGAGGTACCGCTCCCTGCGGGGGTCGTTCACACTCTCCAGCCGAGTCGCCAGCCGACGGCGAAGCTCGACGTCGTCCGGGCGGCCGAGGAGGTGCGCGTAGTGCGCAGTGAACGCCGCGACGATCGGATCGGCCTCGGGCGAGGCCGGGTCGATGCCGGCGGCCAGGGCCGGGCCGGCCTGGTCACGGACGGCTGCGGCAATGTCGCGGCGCGGGACCATCGTGTCGCTTGGGGCCTGCTCGGCTGCCTGGTCCTCGGCCATCCGCCGCACGACGGTGCGGAAATCCGGGTCGAGGGAAAGTTCGGCCAACTCCACCCATGCCTGGACCTGCTCCGTTTCCGGGTCGTCGGGCAGCTCGGGAGTCATCGTGCGCATGACCCCCGCGAATGCGGGGGTGGCGTCAAGACCGCCGAAGACGGCGTTGAGGAAATCACCGATCAGACGTCGGCGTTCGTCCTCGGAAAGTTGGGCCAGCCGGTGCATGAGTTCCGTCTCCTCAGGTGTGGACCCGCGCTCGGCCACCGCCGTCAGCACCGCGCGCCGCAGGCGCAGAACACGGATCTGCACTGCCAGCGCTTCGGCGTGTGCCGCGGCGACCTCGGGAAGCGAGAGCTCGCGGTCCACGACCTTGCGGATCGTGGGAAGGTCCAGTCCCAGCTCGCGCAGGGTCCGTACGAGGTCCAGGCGTGCGACGGCGTCGATGTTGTAGAGGCGGTAGCCGGCCGGGCTGCGGTCCGTCGGCGCCACGATTCCGCGATCGGAGTAGAACCGAATGGTCTTGACCGTGAGACCGGTCCGCCGAGCGAGCTCGCCGATCGCGTAGAGCGTGTCGCCGTCCATGCCCCCACCTTTGTGTCTCCCCCTACTGGAGACTCAAGTCCCTTCGCCTGCCCACAGGCAACCACTCCTCATCCACCAGTCTTGACAATTCCTCGTCGCCGCCGGGAGGCCGGAAGCCTACGCCGCGGGGCGTGGCGTGAGCCCGGCGCGCAGGCGGGTGATGTCCTGGACGGGTGGCAGTCCGTAGAAGGCCCGGTATTCGCGGCTGAACTGGGTCGTGCTGGTGTATCCCACGGTGCGGGCGGCCTGGGCGGCGGTGGCGTCGCCGGCCAGCAGTTGACGCCTGGCCGACAGCAGCCGCAAGTGTTTCTGATAGCGCAGCGGGCTCGTACCGGTCGCTGCCTTGAAATGGCGGTGCAGGGTCGCCGGGCTCATGCCGGCCTCGGCGGCGATCTGGTCGATGCTCACCGGTTCGGCAAAGCGGTCGCCGAGCCAGGTGATGACGCCGCGGATCCGAGTGCCCGGGGCTGCCACGGCCTGGCGTAGCGCCGGACCGAGCGGGCCGGTCAGCAGCCGGTAGATGATCTCGCTTTCGACGCGTGGCGCCAGAGCCGGGATGTCGTCGGGGGCATCCAGCAGGCGCACCAGGCGGGTCACGGCGTCGATCAGTTCAGTGGGCATACCGGCCGTGGCCCGCCAGGCGGGCTCGGCAGCCGGGGGCGGTGCGGCGGGGCCGAGTTCCAGTAGCAGTTCGGTGAGGATCTGCTGGTCCAGGGCCAGGACCGCCGAGCGGTAGGGCACCTGTTCAAAGATGGCGGTGACCGGCAGTTGCACGGTATTCAGCAGCATCCGGCCGCCGGGCACGCTCCAGCTCTGCGAGCCGGCGATGGTGTGCTTGGCGCCGGCGGCGATGAAGCTCACCATCGGCTCGTAGAGCAGACGGCTGGGCGGCAGCAACTCGTCGGTCGCGACCAGCGACAGCCGGGGCACTGCGGTGGTGGCCCATGGGCCGTCGCGGTGATCGGTAATCGCCTGAGCGAGACGGTCCAACATACGGTTCCCTCTGGTGCCCAGCCCGCGCTTCACAGCCGGCCATGATGAGACGATCAGGCAATCGTACGCGAAGGTTGCCCAATGACCTGCGGATACGTTGGCCCCTAGCGTCAGGGGAATGAACGCACAGCACGTTACAGAACACCCTATGCCGGTCCGTTCGCTCGGCTCGCAGGGCTTGACCTCTTCAGCGCTGGGCCTGGGCACGATGGGTATGACCATGGGGTACGGCCCGCCCGATGTCGAAGGCGGGATCGCCGCCATCCGCCGTGCTTTCGAGCTCGGCGTCACCCACTTCGACACCGCCGAACTGTACGGGCTGGGCAGCGGCACGAGCGAGCAACTGCTCGGGCGGGCGGTCAAAAACTTCCGCGACGAGGTGGTCCTGGCCACCAAGTTCGGCTACGACCTGACCGATATGAGCCGCTTCGGCCGTGCCTTCGACAGCCGACCTGAGCACATCCGCGCGGTCGTGGAGGCAAGCCTGCGGCACCTGGACACCGACCACATCGATGTCCTCTACCAACACCGCGTCGACCCGAACGTGCCGATCGAGGACGTCGCCGGCACCGTCGGCGAGCTCGTGACCGAAGGCAAAGTGTGCTTCTTCGGCCTGTCCGAAGCCGGCCCGGACGCCATCCGCCGCGCCCACGCTGTCCACCCGGTCTCGGTCCTGCAGAGCGAGTACTCGCTGTTCGAACGCTCCGTCGAGGCCGCAGTGCTGCCGACAGTCCGCGAGCTGGGCATCGGCTTCGTCGCCTGCTCCCCACTCGGCCGCGGCTTCCTGACCGGGACAGCCATGCCTGCCGCCGACTGCCCGCCGAACGACCTGCGTGCCTACGACGCGCGCTGGCAGCCCGGCAACTACGAAACCAACCGGGCACTGGTCCGTGACCTGGGCGCGATCGCCGAGTGGAAGCGCTGCACAGTGGCGCAGGTGGCGCTCGGCTGGCTGCTGGCCCAAGGCCCAGACATCGTGCCGATCCCCGGCACCCGCAGCGCACGGCGCGTGGCCGAGAACGTCGCCGCCGCGCACCTCACCTTCACCCCCGAAGGGCTGGATCTGATCGGCTCGCTCCTTCCGAACGGCGCGGCCGGCGACCGCTACCCCGCGCCGATGATGCCCGCCTGGTAACCGCGCGACGGGTCCCAGGGGGTCAGCTGAGCGGTTCGAGATTGTCGTCCTGTGCAGTACCGGCGTTGCGTGCGAAGGCTTCGCGCAGCCAGCCGAGTTCGTCGAGGTAGAGCGCCACGGTGGTCGTGCGCGGCATCGGGTCCACTCAGTGGCCGGCCTCCCGGCCGCGGTGCGGGGGTGGGCGGGGAGGTCGGACGCCCAACGGGCGGTGTAGAGGCGGTAGTCGGCCTCCAGGCCGCGCACGGTCTTCGGCTCGCTGACGTCCAGGCAGTGGATGGAGATGGCAGAGGCCACGATTGGGTCGTCCAGGCCGGGGCCGCGGCGGCGGCCGCGCAGGACGAGAGCGAGGTGGCGGCGGGCTTCGGCGAGCAGGTGCCGGCGGAAGCGGCCGCCTTCGTTCAGCACGAACACGGTCGCGGCGACGTCGAGGGCCGCCAGGGCGACGTCAACCACGGCGGCGACCCGGGCCCGGATCGCCACAGCCGCGGCGCGGGCGTACTCGAGGAGGGAGTTGATTACGTCGACGGCCACGTTGGAGGTGCGGATCGCGCTGGTCTTCCACTCCTTGCGCAGCTGCGCGAGCGGCCGGGTCTGCTGCTCGGGCGGCCGGGGACACCGTTCGCCGTCCGGCCGGACCATGGACTCCCCCTGTGCATGCCCTGCTTGCCCACCTGCACGAGGTGGGATTCGGCGCGGCACCTCGCCCACTCGGCATGGACGATCAGGGGCGTGAGGTCCTGACCTTCATGCCGGGAGATGTGGTCTGGCCCGACCGGTTCTCGCTGATGGAACCCGCTCGACAACTGGCACGCGTGGCACGGCTGATCCGGGACTTCCACGACGCCGTGCAGGACTTCACGCCGCCATCCGATGCGCGGTGGCAGACGCTGATCCCCGCTGAGGGCAGTGACATCATCGCCCATAACGACCTGGCCCCCTGGAACCTCGTGGTCGCAGACGAGGCGCGGTGGGCCTTCATCGACTGGGACGCTGCAGGTCCTGGCTCGGCCCTGTGGGATGTCGCATACGCGATTCACGGGTTCATCCCGCTGTCCGCGCATCCGGACTGGCAGAGCCCGGACGCGGCGGCCCGACTGCGAGTCTTCGCCGACGCCTACGGTCTCGCTGAGCCCGAACGTCGTCGGTTGGTCTCTCTACTGGGGCGCCGTACGCGTTCCATGCACGACTTCCTGCGCGACCAGGCAGCCCGAGGAACCCAGCCCTGGGCAAGGCTGTGGGCTGAAGGCCACGGCGACGCCTGGCGAAACGACGCCGAATACATCGAGCAACGCGAAGACCAGTGGATGCAGGCCCTGCTCGCTAGCTGAGGCACCAGTGCCCATGCCTGGCTCCCGGCGCTGAACGACATCTCGAACTGGATCACTCACCTGGGCATTCGCCGGACATTGAAGCGACGGCCTTCGCTTAGAGAGCATCTGATCGGCGTTCACGCGGATGTGTGTGGGATGTCCGTTTCAATTCGCCAGGTTGGTACGGATTCTCCGGTCAGTTCGCGCGACATTTTGTTAGCCATCGCCCACGGGATCATCGCCCGTGATCGTTCGGGCAGGGCTTCGTAGTCCCGGGCCAGGCGGCGGTGCTGCATCAGCCAGCCGAAGGTCCGCTCGATCATCCACCGTTTCGGCAGCGGCTCGAACCCTTTGGCCCCGGACCGTTGCACCACCTCGACGTCCGGGATGTGCCGCGGCCAGGTCGTCCAGCAGGAGTTTGCCGCCGGTGGTGTCGTGCACGTTGGCGGCGGTGACCGGGACGGCCAGCACCAGGCCGAGCGTGTCTGTGATCAGGTGACGCTTGCGTCCTTTGATCTTCTGGCCGGCGTCGATGCCCTGGCTGGTCCCGGCGACATGTGCCGAGGTCTTCACACTCTGCGCGTCCACCACGGCCGCGGTCGGCTCCGCACGACGGCCATGCAATCGGCGGGCCTTCTCGCGTAACAGGTCGTGGCCTGCTGGGTGGTGCCGTCGGCTTCCCACTTCGCGTAGTAGTCGTAGACGGTCTTGTGCGGCGGGAAGTCGTGCGGCAGGTACTCCCACGTGATGCCGGTGCGGTTGACGTAGAGGAGAGCGTTCACGATCTCTCGCAAGTGGTGCACCCGGGCTGCCGTTCCGGGCCCGTTCCGTCTCGCCCGCCAAGCGTTGAAGACCGGTTCGATCAAGACCCAGCGGGCGTCGGAACGTCACTGCGGTACGACGACGAACACTCACGCCTCATCCATCGACCGCCAACACCACCAGTAACAAAACCATCCCAGAACACCAACCACCTAGATCAAATGCTCTCTAACCTCGGGCTTTCACGAGCAGTGTCGACTACCGCTTGCCGAGCGACGCGAGAAGTGCTCCTGAACTGCAACGATGAGACCTGCGGAGGGTCCTGGCCGTTGCTGTCGAAGGAGCACTTTGCAGGTGAAGACCGCATGTCCGCGTCCAGCGCCACGGGTGAAGTCGGACGGGTGGGGTGCTACTGGTCGAGACAGTCCGCCGTACGGGCCCGCATCAGGCGATAATGATCGTTAGCTGCCTGTGCGTATCACTTGGGGAGTCTTGTGAGTCTGAGTCCGCGCGAGGTGTTTCTCCAGCTTGTTCATGGGGTCGCCGACGGGAACTTAAGCGAGTTGCCTGACTTGTATGGCGAGGTCACCGATGTCCGGCATCCGATGGCGACACCGGAGTCCGAGCCGTTGACGAGTCGGCGTGCGCTCCGGGAGCACTTCACGGTGCCGCCGGAAGGTCGGGAGTCCTTACCGAAGAGGAGCGTCGTCGATGTCGTCGTTCACGAGACCGCCGATCCTGAAGTGATCGTCGCCGAGTTCGCCTACCAGTTCACGTTGCCGGACGACTCCATGGCCAAGGTGCCCTGCATCTTCGTCATGCGTGTGCGGGACGGTCGGATCATCGAGTCACGCGACTACATCGACCCGATCCGTACGTACACGGCACGCGGGGATCTTGACCGCCTCATCGCGTCGTTGCGCAAGGCCGTTTCCTGACCGCGCGCCTTCACGTGGCACCGTCCGATAGGTGATCAGAAACGCGGAGAGTGCTCTTGACCTGCAACGATGGGACTTGACTAGGGTCCAGGTCGTCGCGTGAAAGAAGCACTCTCCAGGTGAAGAAGCGTATCGGGTCCCACCCGCGTGTCCGTACCCAAGGTGGGGGTCGTGGGGTCGTCTCCCAGGCCGGCGGTGTGCTGCTGGTGGAGAGAATCCGCAAGACCGGCCTGGGCAGGGCGATATCGGCGGCGTTGGCGCCGTGGCGCAAAGCGCGGGCGGTGCATGATCCGGGCAAGGTCCTGCTTGATGTGGCGCTCGCCCTCGCGCTGGGCGGGAACTGCCTGGCGGATGTGGGCTTGCTTCGGGCCGAGCCTGCGGTGTTCGGGCCGGTGGCCTCCGATCCGACGGTGTCCCGGTTGATCGACACCCTCGCGTCGGGCGGGGATCGGGCCCTGACGGCGATCCGTACCGCCCTGACCGAAGTACGTGGACATGTCTGGACGTTGGCCGGTCAGACAGCTCGGGATGCCGACGGGCAGGTGACCGTGGACCTGGACGGTGTGCTCGTCATCGCACACTCCGAGAAGCAGGATGCGGCCGCGACCTGGAAGAAGACCTTCGGGCACCACCCGCTGACGGGGTTCGTCGACCACGGCCAGGGCGGGTCCGGCGAACCCGTGGCCGGTCCGCTGCGGCCGGGCGACGCGGGAAGCAACATGCGGCAGACCACATCAAAGCGGCCGGACTCGCCCTGAGGCAGCTGCCGAAGAAGTACCGCCGTGGACGGCGGACGCTCATCCGCACCGACTCGGGCGGGGGCACCCACGAGTTCGTCAACTGGCTGTCCGCGCGCGGCCGGTGGCTGTCCTACTCGGTCGGCATGACCATCACCGAAGCCATCCATCAGACCGTCTTGAAGGTTCCCGCCCCGGCCTGGACGGTGGCCGTCGAACCCGGCGGCCAGATCCGCGACGGCGCCTGGGTGGCCGAACTCGACGGAGACTGCCTGAAAGGCTGGCCCGAGGGGATGCGGCTGATCGTCCGCAGGGAACGCCCGCACCCCGGCGCCCAGCTGCGCTCCATCGACGCCGACGGCATGCGCTTGACCTGTTTCGCCACGAACACCAAGAACGTCGCGATCGCCGCGCTGGAACTGCGTCACCGCCAGCGCGCCCGTGCCGAAGACCGCATCCGCGCCGCCCGCGCCACCGGCCTGCGTAATCTCCCGCTTCCTGACATGGCGCAGAACCGGATCTGGCTGGAGATCGTCCAGATCCTGGACCTGCTCGCCTGGATGCCGATGCTCACCCTGACCGGCAAGCCCCGCCTCTGGGAGCCCCGCCGCCTGCGGTTGCGGCTGTTCTCCACCGCCACCCAGTTGGTCACCACAGGCCGCCGCCGCATCCTCCGCCTCGCCCACCCACTGGCCATGGAGCGGTGTGATCACCGAGGCCCTGCCCCGGCTCGAAGCCCTGCCGAACCCCGGCTGACCAGCGCGTTCCCTTCCCTGCGAGCAACACCACCCCGCCGGAGCCGTGGCACCCGGCGCCCACCCGACGCGACAGCCGGGCCCTCGCGCTGCCCACCATCAGCCCAACACGCCGAGACGGGACGCCAGTTAGGCCGACGAGCCGTCATGAAATGCCGAGGCTAAGACCCACTACCGGCCCGCCGTCAACCCACACCACCACCGGATTTAACGAAATACGGTAATGATCGTGGTGGTCTCACTGACCGCCGTCCGCCTCGTACTGTCCCGCGCCCAGAGCCGACGGAGCACGCGCGGATCGAGCACCTACAGCCTGAGCGCCGGCGTCCTCGGTCCGATCCTCATGGTCGCCGGTTTAACCACCAACAGGATTCCACTGATCAGCGCGACGGCGATGCTCACCTTCACCTGGCTGTCGATCACCTGGGCTCCGCTTGCCACCGCGTCCACGGCACCTCGGGAACCGTACGCGCCTCGCCGTTCCGAGCTGGATCCGTTCAAGCCGGTGATCGACCAGATGCTGCTGGCTGATCTGGATGCGCCGAGGAAGCAGCGTCACACGGTGGTCCGGATCTATCGCCGGTTGATCAACGAGCACGCGACGGACGACGTGTCCTACCAGGTCGTGCGCGCCTACGTCGCCAAGGGAAAGCCGGAGATTCGGGTCGAGGCCGGCCGTGGCCCGGCGCAGGTGATCATCGAGCAGTCGCACCTGGCCGGCGCCGAAGCCGAGGTCTACTTCGGCGAGAGCGGTCCGTTTGCGGGGCGAGCTGGTGAAGTGCCATTTGTTCTGCCTGCGGTTGTCGTTCTCCGGGAAGGCGGTGCACCGGGTGTTCGCCTCCGGCGGTCAGGAGGCGTTCTTCGAGGGCCACGAGCACGCTTTCAGAGTGCTGGGCGGCGTGCCCTTCGGCAAGATCCGGTATGCCAACCTGAAGGCTGCGGTCGCGTCGGTGCTCGGCTTCACGCGGCGCCGGGTCGAGACCGACCGGCCGACGCCGTCTCCGGCCTCGACTCCCTCATACGCCCCTACGGGTCTCAGGGATGCGCGGGCGTGCCGCCACGGGCTTCGGCGATCGCTCCCGTGACGTAACCGGCAAGAGGGGAAGCCAGTCGTCAGGGCACCGTCCTGACGCGGCCTTTCACGAAACTGCGGTCGGAGCCCCCGCATACCGCAGCTTGGCGGAGCCAAAGGCGCCTCCCCGTACGACCCTTGGGAGCTCTACCTCAGCCAACCTGCCCCGTCGGCCGCACCGTGATGTGGTTGATGTCCACACCCGTGGGCTGGTTGATGGCGAACACAATGGTGTCCGCGATCTGCTCGGCGGTCATCGTGGCGGCTGCCTCGGGGGTGCCGCCACGGGCGTGCCAGAAGGGGGTGTCCACGATGCCGGGGGCGACAACGGTGACGCCGATTCCGTCCTGGCCGACCAGGAGGCGGGTGTTCTCGGCGAGGGCGTGGGCGGCCCACTTGGTGACGGAGTAGAGGTTGCCGGGGGTGTGGCGGACGCCGGCGACCGAGCCGATGATCACGATTCGGCCCTTGGAGGTCCTCAGGTGGGGCAGGGTCTCTTTGATCAGCAGGGCGGGGCCCAGGACGTTGGTGAGGATCATGGCGCGCATGTCCTCAGGGGCGTGGATCTCCAGGTTGCCGGGCAGGGAGAAACCAGCGTTGGCTATGACGTTGTCCAGCTGGCCCCAGGTGTCCAGCACGTGGCGGACGGAGGCGGCGACGTCGTCCGCTTCGCTGGCGTCGCCGGTGATCGTCAGCAGCCGCCCGCCCGCCCCCGCGGTGGTGGCGAAGGCGGCCAGTTTGCCCACGTCGCGTCCGGTGACGGCCACGCGGTGGCCCTGCTTGAGCAGGACGCGGGCGGTGGCGGCGCCGATTCCGGTCGAGCCACCGGTGATCAGCGTAACGGGTTCCATGGGACGGCCTCCTCGGCGACGGGGTCATGGGGGCAAAGCGCCTGCACTCTACCCAGCGATCTTCGACGCTCGCTCCCGGCTTTCCCCGACGGCTCCGCTCCTGACGGTGGATCAGGAGTCAGTAGTGCTTCGTCAGGTTCTCGCTCTGTCTCTGCCTGTGGTTAGGGGGTGGCCGCAGGTGGTGCAGGTGCCGTCCCAGCACCGCAGCAGGTCCTGTAGCGCGTCGAGGACGTGGTAGATGCTCAGGCTGTGATGCGGGCTTTGGGGTCGTAGCGCCTCAGAGTGAGAAAAGCCTGCGCGGCGGTGACGTGATGGTGCCAGCCCCGCCAGGTGCGGCCTTCGAAGTGGTCCAGGCCCAGGCCGGGTTTGAGCTCGCGGTAGTCGTGCTCGATGCCCCATCGCATCTTCGCCTGGCGCACCAGATCGGCGATTGGGGTGGTGGCGGGCAGGTTGCTCATCCAGTAGCCGGAGGGCTCGCTCGTTGGCTGCCTTTGGCCGTTAGACCAGCAGAGTCCGCAGCGGAGTCATGACGCGGGACGCCGTCCGGCCATCTATGCGGCTCAGACGTCCAGGGCCACCGCTTCGGCGGTCAGGTAGGTGATCAGCCCGTCGGCATTGACGGTAGCCTGCTCGATCCCGCTCCTGGCCGTCAGCTGACCATCGGGCGTACGCCCCGCTACGAGGAAGCGGACGTCGAGCCCTTCGTCGTCGAGCACCGTGGTGTTCCAGAAGTGCTTGCCCTCGCCCGCGTTCGAGTAGAAGCGCCGGTAGAACTCCGTGATCGCGGGCAGGCTGGTCACCGGTTCGAAGTCTTCGAGCTGCACGATGGCGTCCGCAGCGAAGAACGATCCGAGCTCCTCGAGTACCGCAGGCTCATCCACCACGGGGTCGATGAGCGTGATGTAGCGGTCTACCACTGTCTCTGTCGTGTGGGTCATCACATTGCCTCCGTGGTTTCTGGAATGCGCCGGGCATGCCCGGGCTGTTCATCCTCTTCTGGCTACCTGACTGGTTCGTGGCGTCGGCCAGTCGCGTGCCACGTGCGTGCCGCGGGCTCGCGCCGGTGGTGGTCAGGGTGCGGCGATGTCGATGGACTTCTCCTTGAACTTGCCGACGAGCAGGGACTGCATCGCGCGTTTGCCGACCGGGCGGCTGGTCAGCTTCTGGGTGAGGTGGCGCAGGGCGATGTCGCGGCGGGTCTGGGGGACGAACATCGTCAGGCCGTGCGTGCGGCCGGTCTTCTGCTGGACGGCCATGAAGGGCCGCAGTCGCTGCTCCCATTCGCGCAGCGCCCGGGAGGGCGCCCCCGAGCTGTGGAGGCGGTACGTCGCCCTCCTCCTGGACGGTCTGCGCCACGACCGCGACCGCCCCACTCCCCTGCCCCACCGCGCGCTCGACAAGGACGAGTTCGACCAGACCATGCCGTGAGGACGGCGGTGTGGAGGCGGCGGAGTACCCGGGGGTGGGTGCGCGCCCCCGACCATGTACGGCTGGTCGACGGCGTCGACTACAACCATGTCGTCACCGAGCAGCTGAGCGGTCACCGCAGTCGGCGGTCCGTGAGGTTCCTCGGCGAGCGCCGACCTTCGGGGTGGTTCTTGCGAAGCAGGTGGTAAGGCGCAGGACTTCGAGGAAGCCGAGGGCACCACCTGCCACGCAGCGCCCTGCCGCCCTCCTCGGCCATGCGGTCGGTGAGGGCGGCGGGGCGGCGCGCGGGTGGTGCTTACAGTGCGTGGAGCTGGGTGAGGAGCTGGAGGGTGTCGGAGTTGAGCCAGTACTCGACGAACCTGCCGTCCTTGATGCGCAGGGTGTCGGTGCCGGTGAAGGTGACGGTCGTGCCGGGCTGGGCCTTGGCGCCGGGGAAGCCGCCGGCGTAGGTGCCGGTGGCCGTCCAGCGCACGGAGGCGCGGTGTCCGGCTATCAGGGGGCCGGTCTGGAGGGAGAAGCGCAGGTCGGGGAAGGCGGCGCGGGTCTGGGAGATCCAGGCCACCAGGCCGTCCGCGCCTCGGATGCTGCTGCCGTCGCCGCCGTCGAGGAGGGCGGCGTGAACGGTGAAGTCCGGGGAGATGATGCCGGGCGCCTGGGTGTAGTCACCGTTCCACAGGCGTAGCCACGCGTCGAGCATCGCCTTCGGGTTCTTGGCGGCCGCCCGGTGACCCGGGGAGGTGACCGAGTGCGCGGGTGGGGCGGCGGACGAGGTGGATGCTGCGGCCGTTGTGGCGCTGACGGCCAGCGCGACCATGGCGGCGGGGAGGAGCAGGCGGATCCGGGTGCGGGCGGTGGCGGCCATGATGGTTCCTCGCATATCAGTGTGAGTGGGAAGCAGCGGTGGGCTGTGATGTCAGTCGGTGCAGGTGGTGCCGGGGGCGGCGACCGCCGGGGTGGCGAAGGTGGCCGCGGCGACGAGGGCGGTGCTCAGAGTCCGCCGGACGTAGGTCCGCAGTCCGGGCCTGGGCATGACGGGATGCTCCTGAAAGTGTTCGCGCCGTGACGAGGCGCGGGGGATACGGGGACAGCCGGGCGGGCGGCCGGGAGCGGCCCTCGGGGACCCGTGTGTGCGGGCTTCCGCGTGCTGCGTCAGGCGTGCAGGACGATCTTTCCGGCGACGGTGCCGGACTCGGCCAGCCGCATCGCCTCGGCGGCCTGGGTCAGGGGCAGTTCGGCGGCGATCTGGGCGGTGATCTCGCCGCGGCGCAGGGCTTCGAAGACCTCGCTGAGGTCGTTGCGCAGCCGGACCTGGAAACGGCCGCGGTTCAGGGCGCGCCCGGCCCAGACGTTGAAGAAGTAGGCGCGGCGGCGGTTGGGCAGCGTGTTCCACAGCCAGACCCGGCCGAGCAGCTTGAGGACGGGCCACTGCTTGGAGCCCTCGTCGTCGCGGGTGGAGGCGCTGCCGTAGGAGACGAGCGTGCCGCCGGGTGCGAGAAGGCGCCAGGAGTCGACGATGCCGCGGCCGCCGACGTGGTCGAAGACGGCGTCCACGCCGTCCGGGGCGAGTTCACGGACGCGGGCCGGGAGGTTCTCGGTACGGTAGTCGACCGGCGTCACTCCCTGTTCCCGCAGGGCGGCGTGGTGACGTGAGGAGGCTGTGCCGATCACCTTCACGCCCGCGGCCTGCGCGAACTGGACCAGGACCGAGCCCACTCCCCCGTTGGCGCCGTGCACCAAGATGGTCTGCCCGGCGCGCACGCGGGCCTTGCGGTGCAGCATCTGCCAGGCGGTGATGCCGTTGATCACCACGGTCTCCGCCTCCGCCGCGCCGACCCCGTCCGGGACCGGTACCAGGTCGGCGGCGTCGACGACCACGTGACTGGCCCAGCCGCCGACCTTCAGCAGCGCGGCCACCCGGGTGCCGACCAGACCCGCATCGACACCCTCGCCGGTCGCCGCCACGGTGCCGACCATGTCGTAGCCGGGGACGAACGGGAAGGGCGGCTGGTCGTAGTAGCGGCCGCGGCGCATCTGCTGCTCCGCGAAGGAGACCCCGGTGGCTTCCATGCGGACGACGACCTGGCCTGGGCCGGCGGTCGGGACGGCGCCGTGGCGCACTTGCAGTCCCTCCGGCTCGACCTTGCCCGGCAGCACGACCTCGACCATCGCTGCGACGCTCATGACGACCTCCCTCGACTCCACCAGCTCTGTTAGTGGCTGGCGTGTTCGTTAGAAGTTATAACGCGACCGCAGAGTGACAGTCAAGAGCGTTCGTAATAGGGTCTAACTCAGGGCGAGCGGCCAGCTGCGCATCCGGCTCCTGGGAGCCGGCGAACACCCAGGGAAGGAACGGGCACATGACCGTCGCGAGCAAGGAGACCCCCCGCGAGCGCTACCGCGCACAGGTACGGGCCGAGATCAAGGAACGGGCCTGGGAGCAGATCGCCGCCGCCGGGGCACCGGGGCTGTCCCTGAACGCCATCGCCAAACAGATGGGCATGAGCGGCCCCGCGCTCTACCGGTACTTCGCCAGCCGGGACGAACTCATCACCGAACTGATCCGGGACGCCTACCGCAGCCTCGCCGACACCATCCACACCGCCGCCGCGTCAGACGCCGATCTCGCCGGACTCGGGCGCGCGCTGCGTACCTGGGCGCTGGACGACCCGCAACGCTACTTCCTCATCTACGGCACACCGGTCCCCGGCTACCACGCACCCGACGACATCACCATGATCGCCTCCGAGATCATGGACGCTCTCCTCGACGCCGCCCAGCCGGCCGCCGGCCCTGCCACGACCGCAGTGGAGGAGACTCCGCTCGAATCCCACCTCGCCGGACACCGGCAGTGGGCAGGTGACCACCCCGCTTCCCCAGCGGCCCTGCGCCTCGCCCTGCACTTCTGGACCCGCCTGCACGGCGCCCTCTCTTTGGAACTGGCAGGCCACTTCACCGGCATGGGATTCGACCCGGTCGAGCTGTACGAGGACGAACTACGGCGCCTGGCGCGGTGACAGCACGGCCCGGAGTGTCGGCACGTCGCTTGCCCTCGAGTACGAACCTGTTCTCCTCGACCAGCGACGTCGGACGTGGTCGTTGCGTCAGCCCGTGCCGGCCGTGGCCGTCGCCGTGGACAGCCCAGCCTTGCCCGCCGAAAGATGGCACACCTACGCGGCATTGGCGTCCGCGACGCCGGGCTGGGGAGGCTACACCGGCCGGACAGCCTCGGCGGCCGGCCGGCGCGCTTTTCTGTCAACCACACCCATTCCTGCCGCCCACGGGTGTGAACTGTCCAGAGCGGGAAGAAAGTCGGCAGGAGCCGGGAGAGCGGGGAGGGCCTGTGGGGAGCGAGATCTCGGACAGCTTCCGGTACAGCATCACGCACACCTACGTCACTCGGCACGTCGGTGACAGCACACAGACAGCGACATTGGTCAACGCGGAGGTGGGCAGCCTCGACCGGTTCGCCGAGCGACCGAGCGAGATGAGCGCATTCTGCGAGCACTGCGACGCACGGCTGCGGATCGCACTCCGGTGCACGGCCGGCTGTAGGTGAAGTCCTTGCGTCCGCCCCGGGTCTCCCAGATGCCCTCGTCGGGGCGGTCCCAGGAGTCGGCGAGCCAGTCGAGGGTGCGGGTCAGGCCCTTCCACCCGTGGTAGCCCGCCTGTTCGCCGATGTGGCGGCCCTCGGCCAGGGCGTAGAGGGCCTCGCCGTAGATGTCGAGCTGGAGTTGGTCGGAGGCGGCGTTGCCGGCCCGGATCGGGTAGGAGCCGCGGTAGCCCTCGAAGTGCTCCAGGATCTCCTCGGTCAGATGCGGGTCGCCGTCGACCCGGTACATGATCTGAAGGGGTTCGTCGTCCGGTCCCTCGCGGGCCCGCAGACGGTCGCCGAGCCAGTGGGTGAAGCGGGTCGCCTCCTCCACGAAACCGAGGTCGAGCAGCGCCCGCACCGAGAGGGAGCCGTCCCGGACCCACGTGTAGCGGTAGTCCCAGTTGCGCTCGCCGCCGACCTGCTCGGGCAGTCCCATGGTGGCGGCGGCGACCGGCGCGCCGCTGGGGGCGTAGGTGAGGAGCTTGATGCCGGTCCGTCGGAGTCGGGTCCGGCAGGACCGGCATGTGATCGACGATCTCGCCGACTCCGTCGGGGGACATGAACCGGCTCACCACGACGGCGCTGTCCGGGTAGTAGAGCTGCTTCCAGGTGCCCTCGGGATGATCGGGCGCGAGGAGGAAATGACCGCCACCGTCATGGTCCAGCAGGGCGGCGAAGACACTCGGCGAGTCGAAGCGCGGTGCCGCGAACCAGTCGATCACGCACTGGGACGAGACCAGGGCCGCGGTCTGCAGATCCCCGACAAGTCCGTGATCGGCGATGGGCGGGTAGCGTTCCATGGAGTTCTCCCTGCTGGTCGCCCCGTCAGGCCGCTTGAGCCGCTACTCGTCCCGTACGGACGGCGTCGACGAGTGCCTGGTGGTCCTTCTCGTTCTGGTCTGCGTAACGCTCGGCGAAGGTCACCAGCGCTCGGTCGAAGGAGTCGCCCCCGCCCAGGTACGCGGCGATGGCGATCCGGTCGCCCGACCGCGCGTGCGCGCGGGCCAGCGTGGCGCCGCACAGCTCGCCGAAGGTCCGCATTCCGGCCGGCACCATCGCCTCCGGTTCGGCGATGCCCTTCCAGTCCCGCAACTGCCGTACGTAGAAGTCACGTCGGCGACCGTCGATCCCCTCGACCCGCTCCCAGCCGAGGAAGATGTCACTGGTGGCCTGCATGAGCCGCTGGCCGGAGACCACGCGCTCGCCCTGCGTTGCGTAGCCGCCGGCTCCGGCGAAGGGCGCCAGCACCGACTGGTCGGCCTCCTTCGCCTGCAGCAGCAGCGGATCCTGGTCGTCCCGACCGAGCAGGAGCACGATCCAGCAGCGGGTGCCCACGCTGCCGACCCCGACCACCTTGCGGGCCATGTCGGCCACCCGGTACTGCTCCAGAAGGGAGCGCCGGTCCGACTGCAGACTGCGGCCGTACCGTTCGATCAGCCGGTGGATCTCCTTCTCCAGCGCGTCGCGGTCGACGCCCTGAAGCAGGTCCTGGAGCGGGGTGATCAGCGGCGGAACCGGGGCGATGCGGACCTGACCGTCGACGATGTGGGTGAGCTTGCCGAAGGCCTGGAGACCGTCCCGGCTGCGTGCCTTGGTCACCGCCTGCGACCACCGGTCGCGGCCCCGTGCGCTCAGTTCCGCGCCGAAGTGTTCCCGCACCCACGTCTCGTCGAACTGGGCGTACCACACGGCGAGGTTGCCCTCCTTGGCGAAGCGTCGCATCCACTCGCGGTAGGAGCGCACCGTCGCCCGGACGATGCGGGCCCGCTCCTTGGTACTGAAGCCGTTCGCCCGGCCCGCGATGACCAAACTCGTGGACAGGCGCTTGACGTCCCACTCCCACGGGCCGGGCAGCGTCTCGTCGAAGTCGTTGATGTCGAACATCATGCGGCGCTCGGGCGAGGCCAGCAGCCGGAAGTTCAGCAGGTGCGCGTCCCCGCACAACTGCGCCCTGATCCCGGACACGGGGGTGTCGGCGAGGTCCCCGGCCATGATGGCGGCGGCACCGCGGTAGAAGCGGAACGGCGACTCGGTCATCCGGCCGTAGCGGATCGGTACGAGTTCGGGAACCCGCGTCGCGGACTGCGCGTCGATGACGTCCACCGGGTCGGACCGTTTCACCGTGGGCGCGAACTCGGCGTGGCTGGAGCGGGGCACGGCCGACCGGGCGGCCTTGCCGCGTTGGGCTCGCTCCTGAGGTGTGCGGTGCCGAATTTGGCCGCTGTCCGCATGGTTCGGTGTCATTGAAGTCGCTCCGCGATGTGGTCGCCGACGCGCAGGGCGTTGGCGATGGCGGTCAACGAAGGGTTGACCGCTCCGATGCTCGGGAAGAAGCTCGTGTCGAGGACGTAGAGGTTGTCGAGGTCATGGGCCTTGCAGTTGACGTCCAGCGCGGAGCTCTCGGGGTCGTTGCCGAAGCGGACGGTGCCCGCCTGATGCGCGGTGGCGCCGATGGGCATGCCCTTGTGCAGGTAGATGCTGTGCGACAGCAGATGGTGTTCGTGCATGCCCAAGTGGCTGAGCATGCCCTGCAGTTTGTGCCGCAGGTGCTTCAGGCCGGCGATGTTGTTCTTCTCGTCGAGCGCCAGATGGATGCCGCCGTCCCGGTCCAGGGTGACGCGGTTCTCGGCGAGGGGCAGATCCTCTCCGCACAGCCAGAAGTCGACCGCGCGGGGGGCGAGCACCTCGAAGGGCATGTCGGGGGTGACGGCCCCGGCCCAGCGGGGCGCCTCGCCGTGGATCTGCTCGGAGTCGGACTTGCCCAGCATCTGGATGCCGCCGAGGGGGTAGTCCCAGTCGTCGGATCCCGGATACCAGTCGTGCAGCGCCAGGGTTTTCTGGAACTTGGTGTCGTTGGGTTCCTTGGACACGGCCATCAGCGCGAGGTTGTTGTGCCGCATGTAGTGCCGGCCCACCACGTCCGAGCTGTTGCCCAGGCCCTGCGGATGCCGGTCGTTGGCCGAACGCAGCAGCAGGGCGGCCGAGTTGACCGCACCACAGGCGACGACCACGACGTCGGCACTGAACTCCGCGGTGGTGGCGTCCCCGTCCCCCACGGTCGCGACGACCGACGTGACACTGCGACCGGTCCCGTCGGTGTCGAGGCGTCGCACGTCCGCGTGCGTGACCATCTCGACGTTGGCGTCTTCGAGGGCGGGATCGACGCAGATGACCTGTGCGTCGGACTTGGCGCCGACCAGGCAGGGGAAGCCGTCGACCCGGTCGCAGCGGATGCAGACGCTGGTGTGTGTGGCCCGGCCCCGGTCGTCCTGGGTGAGGTTCACCCCGATCGGGAGGTGGAAGGGGTGCAGTCCCTGCTTCTCCAGATCGTGACTGAGCTGCTGGATGCGCGGCTCGTGCTGGCCCGGCGGGTGGGCGTACTGGGCGCTGGTGGGGCCCCCGGACGGGTCATCACCGTGCCGGCCGTGGACGAGATAGAGGTGTTCGGCCTGCGTGTAGTGCGGCTCGAGCTCCTCGTAGCTCAGTGGCCAGGCCGGGGAGATGCCGTCGTGGTGCCGGAGTTCGCCGAAGTCCTCGGGGCGCATTCGGAAAAGTGCGGCGCCGTAGAACTTGGTGTTGCCGCCCACGTAGTAATTGACCTCGGGCGGAAACTGGTTCCCGTTCTTGTCGTACCAGAATTCCGGAGCGCGGTATTTTCCTTTGACGAAGACCGCGGTGGATTCCCAGTTGGCGCGTTCTCGGGGCAGATAGCCGCCGCGTTCGAGGAGGAGTATCCGTTTTCCGGTGGGGGCCAGGCGGTGGGCGATGGTGCCGCCGCCCGCACCGGTACCGATGATGATGACGTCGTAGTGCAATGCGTCGGTCATGCCGGCCACCGTCCTCGGAGCATGCTCCGGTCCCGCCGGGTGAAAAGGGCTCCTGATCCACTACCAACGTATCCCCGGGTTACTTTTCCGGCGAGTTGCGCCGATCGGGTGATCCAAGACGTCGGGCCACGGCGGGTTCCTGGGCGATGACCGCACCGACGGTGATGGAGACGGCCACCACGACGCAGAGTCCGATCAGCCACGACAGCACGGTGAAGACCGCGCCGAGCGACCCGTACCGGTCAAGGCTGCGGTTGAGCGCGGCCGGCACGTAGAACTTCGCGATCACCGACAGCACGGTCAGCGCGACCCCGGTGAGGACCGCCCCGGGAAGCAGCGGCATCCAGGGAAGGCGACCGGCCAGGAGCAGGTGCTGGGTCCACCACCACACGGCCACCTCCACGGTCAGCAGGAGCGGCACGCCCAGCCACAGTCCGGCGCCGAATCCCTCCCGCAACGGCCCCTGCAGAACGACGACGCCAAGCCAGACCGCGATCCACACAGGCCATCTCCACGCGGCGACACGGGCGCCCGCACTCGGCAACCGCCAGGCCCGCTGGCACAACCGCTGCATCGCGCGGCTGCAGGCGGTCGCGGAGAGCAGCACCATCAGTGCGCTGACGACCCCGGTGCTCTGCTGCAGATCGGCGGGGTTGGCCTGGTAGACCTTCTTCAGCTCGTGGTCGACGGCGCCGTGGATGCCGAAAAGGTCGTGCACGGAGTCGATGATCTGGTTGCGCAGGCCCTGTGGGGCGAGAGCGGCGACCAGGAAGAGCAGGGGTACGGCGGTCAGGAAGGCCTGGGCCGCCAGCCGCGTCGCGGAGTCCAGCAGGTTCACCGCGATCAGGTGGGCGGTGAGGCGGGTGATCACCGGGAAGCGCTCCTCGGCGGTGGCGCGCAGCCTCAGCAGCCGGGCCTTCGGATCCGCCGCCCGTTCGCGCCAACTGCTCTTCCCGCCGTCCGCGGACGAGCCGGATTCTCTGTCTGCGCGCATGCTGCTCCCGCTGTCCGGTCCGGGCGTCACGACCGGGGCGTGACCGCCTCACCAGAGTGCCGCCCCGGGCGGCCGACGACGCCCGCGGCGCGGGCACGACTGTGCCGTACGGGTGAGGAGGGTGGTGGCGGCGTCTCCGGGTGGCCTCGGGCTGAGTCCGGCTGCGGACATGGCCGGCGGGCCACAGGACCGGACAGTCGCCGTCTGGTGGGCAGAGCGTCCACCAG
The DNA here is from genome assembly GCF_044766405.1 of Streptomyces sp. NPDC102270. Taxonomy (NCBI): domain Bacteria; kingdom Bacillati; phylum Actinomycetota; class Actinomycetes; order Kitasatosporales; family Streptomycetaceae; genus Streptomyces; species Streptomyces sp. NPDC102270. The sequence continues at coordinate 79,165 of NZ_JBIWLX010000009.1, forward strand.
CTGACCGCCTGATTCCTGGGACGCCGGGCGATCGCTCGTCTGCCGTCTGCCGTCTGCCGTCACAGGATCGCGAGGGGGTTGACCGGGGAGCCGGTGGCCGTCGGCAGCCGGAGAGGGGCGATCACACACAGGAACGTCCAGCGGCCCTCCCCCGCGCAGATCGGTGCGAGGTCCTCGAACTGCAGGTAGTCGAGCAGATGCAGTCGCATCGCGTGGACGGCGAGTACGTGCACGGGGAACGCGACCCCCTCCACCGGACTGGGGCCGTGTCGCTGTTGCCGTCACTGCCGAGTACGGCCGCCTCTCGCTCGGCCAGGAACTCCATGCCGGTCGGGTGCAGTCCGGCACGGGCGTCGGACACGTCCCAGGGGCCGAGCTCCTCACGGCGTCGGCTGTGTCCGACCCGTACGAGGACGATGTCGCCCCGGCCCACCCGGACCTCCTGCCGCGCCTCGGCCGCGGCAAGGTCCTCCGCTGTCACGCTCGTTCCGGGTTCGAGCCAGGGCACGCCGTGCAACCGGGGAACGTCGAGCAGGACCCCGCGCCTGACGATGCCGTCGCGGACCAGGTCGACGGAGAGCGCGCTCGCTCCGGCCGGGGACAGGGCGTCCGCCGCCGGTGCACTGCCGTGCAGGGTGCCGTCGTAGATGGCGTGGCACAGCGCGTCCAGGTGGCTGTTCACATCACCGTGGATGTTCATGGCGAAGCGGTCCCGCGCGAATTCCAGGCCTTTCGCCGCAGGTTCGGCGTCTGCCAGGCTGCGAGCGACACCGTACGTCCCGACCGCACCTCGCGGACGGCCGCCCGCACCTGTTCCCCGGCCGAGGGTGGACACGACCGCGACCAGCGGCCTGACGACCAGCACCAGAAAGGCGGCGAGGCCGAGCGCGGGCAGCGACACATGGCGCAGTGAGTGCGGGGTGACGGTGGCCGAGATGGAGACGAAGAGCAGGCCGAGGATCAGGCTGACCAGGGTCTCGAAGAACGGCCGGCGTGCGGGTGCGCCCGTGCCGGGCAGGTTGGCGACGGCCAGGCCCATCACCACGGCGGCGATGAGTGCCGTGTCGTCCCGCAGCACATCGCACAGCGCCGCCACACCGATCACCGCGGCCAGTTGCGCTGTGGTGCCGAGGACCTCGCCGAGCCGCAGTACCCGGAACAACGGCCACAGCAAGGCCGCCCCGACGGCTCCTCCGGCCGCTCCGACACCCACGCTGGCCAGGAACTGTGCCGTTCCGCTGCCGAGGTGGTGGTCCGGGCTCGCCACGACCGCGTGGAAGACCAGTGCTCCCAGTACGCCACCGACCGGGTCGATGAGGGAGCCCTCCCAGATCAGGATGTGCTGGAGACGGTCCTTAGGTCGCACAAAGCTGAGGAGCGGTCCTACGACCGTCGGTCCCGAGACCACGAGGATCGCGCCGGTCATGATGGCCGCACGTCGGGACATTCCCAGCAGGGGCGCGGCGAGGAGCGTGCCGAGCAACCAGGTGATCAGGACACCGATCCAGAGCAGCCGGACGACGACGCGGCGGGTGTGGCCCTTCAGCCTCGCCAGATTCAGCCCGAGGCCCGCATCGTAGAGGATCACGGCGACGGCCAGCGACACCAGCGGTGAGAACGCCGCCCCGAGCAGCTGCTCGGGATCGACGTCGTCGATCAGCGCGCCCGCGGCGAAGCCGACCGGCAGCAGCAGAATGAGGGCAGGGATGCGCAGGCGGCCGGCCAGGACCTGGGGCCCGACGGCCAGGACGAGGATCAGGCCCACGTCGATGAGCACCTTGTTGGTTGTCACAAGGGGGCCTTTCGACGCGTGATGGACGAGTCGGTGCTCTTGCCATGGATCAGGTCGGAGACCCTGCTCACCGGCGCCGAGGCGGACGAGCAACAGGCTGCGGTCGCTACAGGTTGTCCCCCGCTGCTCGGACGGCCCCGGTGTCGGCGTCGGTCAGCTCCTCCAGCTCGCCCATCGTGTCGAGCCGGTAGAGCACTACCAGCGCTGGACCGACCAGGACGATCGCGATGGCGGTGACGATCACCAGCCAGCGCAGGGTGGGGGCGGCGCCCGCCGCTTCGGCCACCGTCAGCGAGGTGGGCAGCGCATAGGGCCGCTGCGCGCAGCCCCAGGCGCCGACGGTCAGGGCGACACTCGCCACCGAGGTGTAGCGAGTCCAGCCGTAGGACCGGCGCAGCAGAAACAGCACCGTCGTCAGCCCGCAGACCGCGGCCAGGATGATCAGCAGCAGGCCCAGGCCCCCGGTGAGGCCGTCCCAGACGTACCGGGCGTCGTCGTGGGTGACGGGCAGGGCGATGAGCGCGAGGACCACCACGGCGGCGAAGGCGATCAGCGCCCGTACGCGGAAGTAGTCGACGAGATCGTGCGCGCCGAACCGCAGGGCGTCGGAGCAGAGGAAGACCGCCCCGAGGAACGCGGTGGCCGCGATGGCCAGCAGGCCCGTGAGGACGGAGGTTCCATTGGCCCAGGCGTCCGCGGAGGCGGTCGTACCGACCTTGACCCGGCCCGAGGCGATGCCGCCGAGCACTGCCCCCAGGAAGAACGGCGTCACCAGTGACGAGACGGCGAACATCGCCCCGTAGATCCGTCGTTGGGCCAGGCGTCGGGTCGGCTTGCGCAGGGCGAACCCGGCGCCGCGGAGCACGAGGCCGACGGCGGCGAGGGCGAGCGGCAGCCACAGAGCGGAGAAGACGGCCTGGAAGACTGTCGGGAAGCCGGTCCACATGATGACCAGGACGAAGATCAACCAGACGTTGTTGACCTCCCAGACCGGTGTCATGGCGTGGTCGATGAGCCGGCGGGGCCGTTTGCCGCGCTCCGCGCCCCCGGCCAGGAGGTCCCAGAACCCCGCGCCGTAGTCGGTGCCTCCGGCGCAGGCGTAGGCGGCGATCGCGAGCACCAGTACCCATGCGATGAACTCGGCCATCACGACGCACCGCCGGATGTGTGGCCGGACCCGCCGTCGGGCGCGGCCCCGGTGGCTGCGGGCTCGGGCTCGCTTCGGGGCCCGTACGGGGTGTCGGCCTCCGGGGGAAGATCGGCGCGGGCGGCGGTCGAGCCCTCGTCGGCGATGCGCCATCGGGTGCGCATCTTCAGGACGACGGCGAGGAAGGCGCCGAACACCAGCACGTACACGGCCATGACGATGCCGAGCAGGGTCCAGAGCCCCGAGGCATGCGTACTGGTCACCGCCTCCGAGACCCGCATGTGGTTGTAGACGATCCAGGGCTGACGGCCGACCTCCGTGGTGATCCACCCGCACTCCACGGTGACCAGGCAGGAGACGCCCGCCAACGCGGCGCAGCGGTAGAACCAGCGGCCGCCGGGGTTGTCCCGGTGCCGCCACCAGGACCAGGCGTACCAGAGCGCGAGCAGGATGAGCAGGCTGCCGATGGTGACCATGATGTCGAAGGCCCAGTGGGCGATGGTGGCCTGGACGGCGGTGGGACGGTCGGCGGCCGGCACCGAGGTCAGTCCCGTCACCTGTGTGCTGGGCTTGAAGCCCGCGAGGATCGAGTCCAGTTGGGGGATCTTGAGTCCGCCGGAGATCGTCCCGTCACTGCTCAGCCGTCCGAACATGTACTCGGGCACATGGGTGTCGGTCTTCCAGACGATCTCCGTCGCGGCGAACTTGATCGGCTGCTTGTGGAACACGGCGCGAGCGGCGGAGTCGCCGAGCATGAACTGGACCGGTGTGAGGATCGCGGCCACCGTGAACGGCAGCGTGAATCCGAGCCGGTGGTATCGGTCTCGGCGCCCGCGCAGCCAGCCGACCGCGTACACACCGGCGACCACGTAGGCGGCGGTCAGGAGCATCGCTACGACGAAGTGCCAGTACTCCGGGCCGAAGATCGGTGTAAAGATCGCCTGCCGTACGTCGACGTGGATCGGCTTGCCCTGGGGGTCGAGGCTGAAGCCCTGGGGGGTGTTCATCCAGGAGTTGGCCGCGATGATGCCGAACGCGCCCATGAGGGCGGCCAGCGGCAGCGGTACGGCCAGCCAGAAGTGCGTCCAGGGCTTGAGCCGGCGCCAGCCGTAGAGGTAGATCGCGATCAGTACGGCCTCCAGGAAGAACGCCCACGCCTCGACGCCGAACCCGAGGCCGAAGACGTCGCCCCAGCGGCCCATCATGCCGGGCCACAGCAGGCCGAACTCGAAGGACAGCACGGTGCCGGTGATGATGCCGATGGCGAACTGCACGGCCATCACCGCCGACCAACGCCGGGCGAGCAGGAGGGCGACGGGATCGTTGCGACGCAGCCCCCGATGGTGCATCAGCAGGGTGATGAACGGCAGTGCCACACCGAACGGGACCAGCAGGATGTGTGAGGCCAGAGTGAAGGCCATCAGCTCGCGGGCCGGCAGGAGTTGGTCCGGCGTGTTCGCGAGAAGGACCGCAGTGCGGAACATGTGCGCCTCGGAGGTCTGCCCCGTATGAGCAGGCGGGGCTGGGGAAGGAGGGGTTCATTGAGGGGGTGGCCCGGCGGCCGGAGCGTCGGGGTCGGTCAGGGTGAAGGCGCGTTCGCGGCGCGAGCCGGTGGCGAAGGCGACGGACCAGCTGAGCACCGCTCCCAGCCTGCTGCGGAAGCCGGTAAGGAAGGCCAGGTGGATGAAGAGCCAGACGAGCCAGCCGATGAATCCCGAGAGATGCAGCGGGCCGGCCTTGACCACGGCCCGGCCGCGGGCGATGTAGGCGGCGCTGCCGAGATCCACGTACGTGAAGGGCTTCGGTTTCTTGGTCCTGCCTTCGACCTGATGTCGCACCGTCCGGCCCGCGTAGGCGCCGGACTGCATGGCGACCTCGGCCAGGCCCGGCAGATGGTTCAGGCTCATCACGTCGCCGGTGACCCGGATCTCCGGATGGCCCGGCACGGTGAGGTCGGGTTCGACCAGGATGCGTCCGGCCCGGTCCTGTTCGGCACCGGTCGCCCGGGCCAGGGCGGCCGCGATCGGCGGCGCTTCGACGCCCGCCGTCCACAGCACGGTGCGCGCGCCGAACCAGGTCGCCTTGCCGTCGTGATCTCGTACCGTCAGGCCGTGCGCGTCGATGTCGGTGACCTTCGTGCCCAGGTGGAGCTCCACACCGAGCCCCCGCAGGGTTCGGGCCGCGCGGTGGGCCAGTGCCGGGCCGAACGCGCCCAGTACGGCGTCGGACCCTTCGAAGAGCAGCACCCGTGCCTGGGCGGAGTCGATCTTCTGGAACTCCCGGTCGAGGGTGTGGCCGGCGATCTCCCGGATCTGTCCCGCGAGTTCCACACCGGTCGGCCCACCACCGACGAGCGCGAAGGTGAGCCACCGCTCCCGTTCCCGGTCGTTCGCCGCCGTTTCGGCCATCTCGAACGCCCGGTAGATCCGTCGGCGGATCTCGAGTGCGTCGTCCAGGGTCTTCATACCGGGGGCGTGCGCGGCGAACTCGTTGTGCCCGAAGTAGGACTGGCGCATCCCCACCGCGAGGATCAGTTCGTCGTACGGCAGCACGAGGACTCCGCCGTCGGGTCGCCGGGCGTGGACCAGCCGGGCGCCGGCATCCACGTCGGTGGCCTCGGCGAGCACGCACCTCACGTTGTGGTGGCGCCGCAGGACCCCGCGCAGCGGCTGGGCGATCTGGCCCTCGGAGAGGATTCCGGAGGCGCACTGGTAGAGCAGTGGCTGGAAGAGGTGGTGGGCGCGGCGGTCGACCACGGTCACCGCGACCGGTGACTTCCGCAGGGCACGGGCGGCGAACAGCCCGGCGAACCCCCCGCCGAGGATCACCACCCGGCGGGGCGTGATGTGATCCTGCACCGGAGCTCAGCCTCCGGTGGCGAAGCCGGGGAAGAGCGTCATTCCGCCGTCGACGTAGAGGGTGCTGCCGACGACGTAGTCGAGCAGGTCGGAAGCCAAGGCGACGACGGCGTTGGCGATGTCGTCCGGATCGCCCACCCGGCGGTACGGGATCAGGCGCAGCAGGTCGGCCTCGGCCTCGGGGGTGTCCCAGGCATCGCGGTTGATCGGTGTGCGGATGGCGCCGGGTGCGACGGCGTTGACCCTGATCCGCTTGGGTGCCAGCTCCTGGGCGAGGGTCTGCATCAGCATGCCGACCCCGCCCTTGGAGGAGGCGTAGTTCACGTGGCCCGACCACGGGACGATCTGGTGGACCGAGCTCATACAGATGATCTTTCCGGCCGAGCGGGAGACCTCCTCCACCACTCCGCGCCGGATGAACTCCTTGGCCGCCTCCCGCGCGCACAGGAACTGGCCGGTCAGGTTGACGTCGATGACCTTCTGCCACTGGGCGAGCGTCATCTCCGTCACGGCCGCGTCCCGCTGAAGGCCCGCGTTGGCCACCATGATGTCGATGGTGCCGAACTCCTCGACCATCCGCGCGACCATGGCGGTCACCTGGTCCTCGTCGGACACATCGGCCTCGTGCGCGTAGGCGCGGACGCCGAAGCTCTCGATCTCCTTCACGACCTTCTCGGCCTCGTCCGCACCGACGGCGTAGTTCACCACGACGTCCGCTCCGGCCCGGCCCAGGGCAACGGCGGTCGCCAGGCCGATGCCCGAGTTGGCCCCGGTCACCAGTGCCTTCTGACCCCTGAGAAGTTGCCCGGACGTCGTGCCGCGGCTCTCGACTTTCGTTGTCATCGCGATGTCTCCTCGGACGTTTCGGACGGCACGCCCTCAGGAATCGGGCGAGGCAGGAGGCAGGCCGGGCCTGGGCCGGCCCACCGGGACAGGCGCAGGAGCCGGCCGCCGCACACCCGGGCTCAGACGAAAGCACCCCGCGTCGCGGGCGACACCGACCGGCACACGGTGCCGCCGATTTCGGCGGGGCACGTCACACCGCCGGGCTACCAGGCCTGATGACGGCCAGAACCACGGCGGCCGACCACGGGGAGCCCACGTAGGCGTGCTTGCTCACAGCCGCCACGACCACAGACAAGGGAACGCGCGACCATCGCGTCCGCACGTGGCAAGTCCGGAAGGCGGCACCGGACCTAGCGGGCGAGCGACCCGTTCTGGGCGTCGGACGCGGCCTGCCACGCCCGCGCGCCCGCCAGGGACGCCTCCTTGGCCTGCCGCCACTTCATGGCCGCCTGCTGGGAGGGGGGCACGTCCATCTCACGGATCATGCGCCGGCCTGCCGAGAACACGGCGAAGGCCGCGACGCCCATGCCGGCGCACGCCACAGCGGCACCGGCCGCGGTGAGCACGGCGCCGGTCCTGATGAGCCGGGTGTCGATCTCGATCATCCGCTGGGGCTGGCGGTAGTCCTGGTTCATGGCTCCACCATCCAACGGAGAGAGCCGCCTCGCATCCCGACGAACGGCCCAGGGGTTGCCTGGAGGCTTCCGTCGGAATCCGGGCAACCCCTCACCCGGCGGCGTCTCCCTCAGGTGTGGGTCCAGTGTTGGTTGCTGCCGTTCGAGCAGGGGTAGAGCTGGGTGCTGTTGGCGGTGCCGGCCGCGACGGCGTCGAGGCGAGGTGGAGTTGACCCACCCGGACATCGCGGACCTGCCGCACGCTTCGGAGTCGGCGCGGCCTTGCGCTAGTGAACTCGTCACAGGACACCTTGTCGCTGGCCGAGATGTCGGTCACCGGTGTGGTATTCGGGTGGGCGGTTTTGGCGGCCCTGCTGTCCGGGCAAATGACCCTGCGGTTGGCGTCGAGGTCGCGGACGTACGTGTTGCGCTCACCGTGCTCGCCGGTCTCGCCCCTGCGGTACGGAATCTTCTCGAAGGGTCTGTGCCGGTTGCTGGGGTATGAGAAGGCCCCGGCTGGACGGGGGAGACCAGCCGGGGCCGTGGCGTGCGGAGGGCGGTCGCCTCTCGGCGGGTTGCTCCATGGGGCTTCAGCCGGACGATCGTCCCCATGGGCGGAAGGTGAGGCCCGGGGACACTGTCCCCTCCGCCAGCCACATACAGATGAACGGTCAACGGTTGTGCGGTGTTCCCGCTCGTTGCCCTGGCCGCGGTGAGCTGGAGCACAGCCGTCGCGGTGGTCAGCTGGTGAAGTCGGCGACCAGGGCGGCGAATTCGTCCGGGCCGGCCAGGCGGATGCCGAGGGCTTCGGCCTTGGCGCGCTTGGATCCGGCGCCTTCCCCGGCCACGACCAGGGTGGTCTTCCGGGAGACGCTGGAGGAGGAGCGGCCACCGGCGCGTTCGATGAGTTCGTTCATCTGGTTGCGGCTGAGATTCTCCAGCGCACCGGTCATCGCGCCGGTGACCACAACCGTCATCCCGGCCAGGGGCCCGACCGCCGCATCCGTCCCATCGGCAACGGCGTCGGTGTCGCGGGCCGCGGGCGGCGGAGTCACGCCGGGTTCGGTCATGTTCACCCCTGCCGCGGCGAGTTTGTCGATGAGCGGGGCGAGTTCGGCGAGTTCGGCGACGATCGAGGGTGCTTTTTCGGTGCCGATGCCCTCGACCTGCTGCATCGCTTCTGCGTCGGCGGATCGGATGTTGTCCATGGTGGCGAAGTGGCGGGCGATGCGGCGGGACATGGAGCGGCCCGTTCCGCGGACCCCGAGCGCGCACAGGACCCGCGACAGCGGCTGGTCCTTGGCCGCGGCGATCGCGGTGAGGAGGTTGTCGGTGCTGGTCGCGCCCATCCGTTCCAGTGCAAGGAGTTGGTCGCGGGTGAGGGTGAACAGGTCGGCGAGATCGGCCACCAGGCCGGCCTCGACGAGCTGCACGATGCGGGTGGCGCCCAGGCCTTCGATGTCGAGCTGGTCGCGGCCGGCCGCGTAGGACAAGGAAGCGACCAGGTGGCAGTTGCGGCCCTGCTCGCACCGCCAGCGTTCCTGGCTGGTGTCGATGGCGGAGCCGCACCGAGGGCACACCTCCGGGAACACGATCGGTTGCTCGTCGCCGGTGCGCAGGTGGGCGACCGGTGCCTCGATGCGCGGGATGACATCGCCGGCACGGTGGACCATGACCTGATCGCCCAGGCGCAGGTCGCGGCGGGTGATGTCGGCCGGGTTGTGCAGGGTGGCGTAAGTGATGGTGGCACCCTCGATCTCCACCGGCTCCAGGACGCCGCGCGGGGCGATGATCCCTGTGCGCCCCACGTTCCACTCCACCTCGATCAGGCGGGTGATCTTCTCCACGGCGGGAAGCTTGTAGGCGATCGCCCAGTGCGGAGCGCGCGAACCGGATCCTGCGGCCCGCTGGTCGGCGGCCAGGTCGGCCTTGGCGACGATGCCGTCGATGCCGAACGGCAGTTCCGCGCGCAGCGCGGCGATCTCCCGCACGCGCTCCAGGACCTCCTCAACGGTGTCGGCGACGATTGCGGGGACCGCGGTGGCGGCGGTGGTGTTCACTCCCAGCTGCGCGCTCAGAGCCATGAGGTCGCTGTGGGCGAGCTCGCCCAGCCGCGCGGCGAGCGCGGTGTCGGTGTCGGCCAGCGGCAGCAGGCTGTAGCCGAAGAACGTCATCGGCACCGTGTAGGCACGGTCCTTGGCACGCAGGCTGCCTGCGGAAGCACCGCGCGGGTTGGCGAACGGCTGCCCACCGTGCGCGGTGCGCATCTCGTTGGCATGCTCGAACTGGGCCCTCGTCATGAGGACTTCGCCGCGCACCTCCACGGTGACCGGATCCGCCAGCGTGTGGGGCAGGCCCTCGAGGGTGCCGATCGCGTGCGAGACGTCCTCCCCGGCGATCCCGTCGCCGCGGGTGATCAGCCGGGTCAGCCGGCCCTGGCGGTATCGGGCCGCGATGGCGAGACCGTCGAGCTTCGGCTCGACGCTGAAACGTTGAGCCTCGCGGCCGATCCGTCTGGCCAGCGAGGCCGTCCAGGCCGCGAACTCCTCGGGTGAGAACACGTTGTCCAGGCTCAGCATCGCCACCGTGTGCGGCACATCGCCCACCACCGCCCCGCCGGCGACTTTCCCGGTCGGCGAGTCGGGCAGCGTCTGATCGGGATGGTCCGTCTCCCACGCGGCGATGCCGCGTACCAGCCGGTCGTAGGCATCGTCGTCCAGCGCCGACGTGCCGCCCCCGTAGTAGGCCGCCGACGCCTTCACCGCGTCCTCGACCGCCTGCGCGTAGGCGGCACTGTCCATGATCTCTGCAGCGGGTGTCGTCATGTCCGTTATCCTGCCCGCCACCACTGACAACGCCCCGGCCTGCACGTACTCAAGCAGGGACCTCTGTCGGGACGCACCGCACGCGGCGCTGTCACCGCGGCGTGGGATCTGCGGGGCAGGCCGATGATCGCAGCGCGGAGCCCTGGGCGGGCCGGGACACGGAGAGTGCTCCGCCCACGCCCGAGCACCTTCAGCTGCCCAAGCCTGCTACGCAGTAGATAGCCCGCAGTCCGGCGACACGCACCGTCCACGGCGCCTGAGCGCTCCGGTGATCGGGGGCCCCTGGCCCAGCGCTGCCTCGTACGCGACATCCGCCTCGGCCACGATCCCGCAGACGCCGTTGGTGGTTGTCCGGTCAGGTGGAATTGCATTCTTGAAGGGCGAGCGTCGTCCGGACTGTTCCACCCACATAGCAGCGGTAGGCCCTTGAGGGTGAGGTGCCGAAGAAACTGGTGTCCTCATACGTCGCGAAGAACTCGACCACGGTGGTCAGAGACCTGGCTGACGGCCCGTATGAGATGAGGCTGCTGTGATTCTGCTGGGCGATGGCGCGTGTCCGGTCCTCGCTCGGGTAGCCGTTCCGCGCCTCGTTCTGCACATCGTCCTCGTACGACTCCGCATGCCTCGCTATCTGCTCCAGCGCCTCGTTCTCATGGCGTTCCTCGGCGTCATTCTGGCGATGAGACACGATCATGAGCGTGCCCCCGGCGAGCAGCACGAGGATGACGGGCGCCATGAGTGCCAGCATGCAGCCGGGCCGGTACCCGCCGTGGTCGGACAGCGACGGAGCACCGGCGGAGGAAAGAGACGGGTTCACTCGTCGATGTTGGCACGCTGCGCGCCGAGCGGCCCGTGTTCGGGGCGGTGGCCTCCGACCCGGCAGTCTCCTGACTCATCGACACGCTTGCCGTCGCAACTAGGGCAGCACCGCACGGGACTTGGCAACCGCCGTCGGCGAATAGACGCCGTACGCGTGAGTGGATAACGCTGAGGAACTGTTAAGAGGCGCAAGTTGGCCGATACAAGGGGGCGTGGACGTAGCGGGACCAGGCTGGACGGTGATCAGGTTAAGGAAGGTGATCAGGTTGAGGAATGGGTGACCGAACAGCGCGACGCGCTCCGAACCGACCGCTCCCCTATCGCGGGGCTGGTCGGAGCAGACAGCTGCCCCCAGCCGACCACGACTCCTGATCCACTTTCGCCACCGGACCTCCGGTCGGCGGTGTGCGCCCGGCCGCCCGTGCACGCCTGAACGGTGCCGCCGAGCAGGCGAGAGCCTGTCGTCGGCGCGTGAAGGGTCACCGTGTCCAGTACTGGATGTTGCGGAAGCGGGCCTCGGCGCGGCCGGAACCGTGGTTGTAGACGCCGTTCTTGAAGTAGCGGGTGGCGGGGCCCCGGTCGTCGACGGTCAGGACGAGGGAGTCGTCGAAGTAGACCCTGACGGTGCCGGTCCCGGTTCTCGCCTCGTGGGCGATCTTCACGTTGAACCAGGTGTCGTACGCGCCCGTCTTGAGCACCGTGCCGTCGTAACGGCGTACGGTGCCGCCGTTGGTCTCGTAGATGTTGAGCATGATGTCGGTGGCGGGAGTGCCCGAGGGGTGAACGCTGCGCAGGATCTGAACGAAGGACGCCCCGTCGGTGCCGGACGGGAGGTAGACGTCGGCGTCCCACATGCGGTCGCCCGTGGTGTAGTCGACCTTCCAGCGCATCTCGGTACGCGGGTCTGTGGAACTGCCCTCCTGGAACGGCTGGTCGGTGGCGTACACCCACATGCGGTCGACGCCGCCGCTGTAGCTGTGCCGGTCACTGAGGTCGAGGTTCCACGGCTTCTGCCAGCTGTAGGTGAACGAGGTCCTGGTCCAGCCGTCGGTCGGGGAGGCGGCGAGCGCGGCGGGCTCCACGGTGGCAAGGGCGGCGGGCGGCAGTGCGAGCGCGGCGCCGCCGGCCAGCAGACCGGCACCGGCCCGTAAGACGGATCTCCTGTTCATGGGGGGGTCCCTTTCCGGTGAAGTGAGGGCGTGGGGTGAGGAGTGCGGAAAGCAGGCAACCTCAATACATCGGAGGAGTCAAGGACTTGGACCAGACTATTGGCGTGGGACGCGGGAAGCGCGGAAGCCCGTCGGCACACCGGGAAGTTCGAGACCTTGCCCCTCTCGCCATTACGGCCAAGCAATGGGCAGGGAGACATCAAATCTGCTCATGCTGTCGATAGACCCGATGAATCGGGAGACCTCTCCGGCGCCGGAGTGACTGCTAGACCTCAGTCCGGCAACCCCCCACGGTGTGCGTCGCCGACGGCCGGCACATCCCGCGCACGCACGTTCGCGCCGCAACCGCGCGGCAGGACGACGGCCATTTCGTCCCGACCGAGCGGGACCCCGATGCGACCGCACCCTTTCTCCCGCTTTCGCAGCCGCCCCCGCGTTCGTTCCGTTCGCCGATGACACCGTCGATGGCGCGGTCCAGACGAGCGGCGCGCCGGCCTCACCATGCACGTGGACCCATCGGGTCCGGCCACCCGACCGAGCAGCGGCGACGAGGAACGCGCCCTGGGTACAAAGGACTTGGCCCGGCGCGCCGGGCCAGCGCGGTGGTATCGAGGGGCAGGCCCCGTACGACGCCAGCGTGGTGGCGTGGTTCTGGCCCCACTCCGAAACGTTCCAGCAGGGAGACCACCGGAGACGCGGCGGCGTAGCCGCATCCGACCCGCAGGCTCCGGTCGGTCCGTGCCCCAGTGACCGAAGGGCATCCCGAAGGTGTCCCGGTCGCGGTCTGATGGGCGATCCCCGTTCAACCTGTGCAGCCGAAAAGCCACAGCATGGGCGAGAAGTGCCAGTGCGGCTCGGGGAGGGGGGCCTGCCGGCGCCGGTGGTGATGGCGGTTTCGGCCGGGGGGGTTCGGGCGCGGCGCTGCGCCCGGCTCGCTCGACCGGCCTCACCTTGACAATAGGCAGGTGAATACCTGCATAATGACGAGCGTGAGCCTCGAAGCGACAGCGATGGACTCGGCATTCAAGGCACTGGCCGATCCCACCCGGCGACTCCTGCTCGACCGGCTGCGCGAGCACAACGGGCAGACCTTGCGCGAACTGTGCGAGCGCCTCGACATGGCGCGCCAATCGGTGACGCAGCACCTGGACATCCTCGTGCGGGCCAACCTCGTCACCGTGGTGCGGCGCGGCCGGGAGCGGCTGCACTACCTCAACCCGGCCCCGATCCACGAGATCGAGGAGCGCTGGATCTCCGGCTTCGACAAGCCCCGCCTGCAAGCGATCAGCGCCATCAAGCACCAGGCAGAGGAGTACGCCATGACCAACGCACCCACACCGGTGCCGGACTATGTATACGTCACCTACATCCGCGCCAGTGCGCAGCAGGTGTGGCATGCCCTGACCGACGCCGACCTGACGGCACGCTACTGGGGGCACGCCAACGTCTCCGACTGGCAGCCGGGCTCGGCCTGGGAACACCGGCGGGCCGACGGGTCAGGCAAGATCGACGTGGTGGGCCGAGTCCTGGAGGCCGAGCCCCCGACCCGGCTGGTCATCACCTTTGATGACGCCCCCGATGCCAAAGCACCGAGAGAGGCGTCGGTCGTCACCTTCCTCGTCGAACCGCATCAAGACATCGTGCGCCTCACCGTGACGCACGAGAACCTCCCCGACCAGGAAATGCTGGGCGGCATCTCGGCCGGCTGGCCGGCCGTGCTGGCGAATCTCAAGTCGCTGCTGGAGACCGGCGAGGTCCTGCCACAGGCGCCCTGGGAAATGTCCCGCGCCGCCCACACGTGAGCCGCGCCCCTCCTCCCCTTCCTTCCCCCTACGTCCGCACAAAGAGGTGCACGACATGTTGGACACCGCCCCACTCCAGGACGCCTACCGCGCCCTGCTCGACGCCGCCGCCACAGTGGCCAACGCCGACAGCCCCAACCCCCGCCCCCGCCCGCCGGACGGCGAGTGGAACGCAGACCAGATCCTCGCCCACGTCTCTCTCATCAGCGCAGCTACCATCGCCGCCGTCGCAGGTGTCGCAGCGGGGACCAACACGACGTACGACAACCGGATCGCCCTCGACGCCTGGACCATCGAGCAAACCATCGCGCACGCCGGTGACAACGCCGGGCTCCGCGACCGCATCAGCAGCCAGGCAGCCGCCCTGTGCGCACTCACCGCAGCCACGGCGCTCAGCGACGCCGAGCTCAGCACCCTCGCGCCCACGCGGCTCCTGTCCCACGACACCCTCCTGGTCGATCAGCCCATGGCGCTGCGCGACATCGTCACCGGCCTGGCCCAGACAGAACTGCCCGGCCACACCGAACAACTCCTCGCCCTGCTCCCCGACCGGAGCGCGGCCGAGACCACGCGGTGACCAGGACACAGCGATTCCGACTCCGGTTGTTCCCGGGAGTGCGGACCCGGTAGGCGAGGTGGGCGCGGGGGCGACCCGGGGCCGAAGTTCTCCTCCTGGAGGATCCGGCCGCCACGGGGAACGTCCGCGAAGACAGTCTGCCGGTGCCGAACTCGGCGTAGGGCAGAACGCGTTCGAAGTGCCCGGGGTCCACCAGCGCGCCCACCTCCCAGCCCGGGGACGAACCTGCCGTGCGGCGTGGTCGGAGTCAAGGCCGACGACGGCCGGTTGAGCGCCGGAAAGCTGCGCAACCCGATCGCCACGGCGACACCGGACTTCGCCTCATCGCTGTGACTGAGCACCTCAGTTGGCCAGTTGGGATCCGGCAGCTTGCCAACACGCCGTCCGGGCCTCTCGGTCTGTTCAATTCGCTGGTCGGGCCCCTGGGAGACCTCTACGGTTGAGCCCATGGCTCATGCGAAGACCTCGTACGTCTGTCTCTCTTGCCGGGCCTCCTACAAGCAGCCCTACGACAGCACGCGTCAGCGGGCCTGTCCCCGTTGTGCGCAGCCGCTGATCCACGCAGGTTCGGCGTTCGCCCCGCCCCGACGGCGGGATGTCGCAGCGTGGCGGACACTGACGGTGCTGCTGAACGCCGGTGTGGGGTTCCACAAGAGCTGCTGCGGCGGCCCCGGATACCGCCCCCGGACCCTGCGCGAGTTACGCGAACGGATGACGTACGCGCAGCGCAGCGGTGAGCCGATCGCGCACGCGCTCGTCCGGCGGGACGTGGGGTGAGGGGCGGGCTGGGGGCCGAACGCCGAGCTGGTCGGCTGAGTGCCTGTTGTCGTACAGAGCGCTTGACCCTGTCGATCGAACGGCGTCTGGGTGGGCAGCGTGTGGGCATGGCGGTGTTCGGAGCTGTTCAGGTGAACCTGTGGTGCGACGACGTGGAGCGCTGTGCGGCGTTCTTCCGCAGCCTTGGGATGCCGGAGAAGTTCCGCTTCCCGTCCGAGGGCGAGCCTCACCAGGTCGAGGTGGAGGCGGCAGGCGTCCGGATCGGGTTCAGCTCCGCTCGTGTGGGCAGCGAGCTTTTCGGCATCGCCACGGCGCCCGGGGAAAACACTGAGATCGTGTTGTGGTGCAACGACGTCGACGGCGTGCACCAGACGGTGCTCGATGCAGGAGGCGAGCCACTGAAGAGTCCGACCGACTCACCGGACGGACGTCTTCGATTTTCCTGGCTGCGTGATCCTGAGGGTCACCGAGTGAAGCTTGTGCAGGAACGCGGCTGAGCGGTGGTTGCTGCAGAGTCTCTTGGCAGCTCAAGGTCGCGCGCGCGAGTGAGGTTCAACGCGACGTCTCCGGCCTGTGATGGTGTCGCCCACCGCCTCGCAAACGCAGTCGACCATGCCGCACGGGCGGGACGGGCAGCCCGAGGCGTACTGCCACCGCGCGATGCTGGACGCGATCCGCTACCTCGTGGACAACGGCATTGACTGGCGGGGGACGCCGATGGACTTCTCGCCGTGGCACCGGGAACGGCCGGCGTGATCGACCCAGTTGGGCAACCCTCGTGCCCTGGGCGAAGACCCGGCTCGATCTCACGATCAAGATCGTCCGCCGATCACCGAACACACCCGGCTTCGTCGTGCTGCCCCGCCGCTGGGTCGCCGAACGCTCACTGTCGCGGATCATGCGGTCCCGCCGCCGCTGCCGGGACCAAGCCGTATACCGAGCAACCGAAGCCGTACGAGCACGCGTGGGAGACCCGCGACGCGTACGGCTGCCACCTGTACGAGGACCACGGCCAGGGGCGGAAGTTTCGGACGTTCCTGCACGGGCGGGCGTGGACGGCTCACGCGGAGGGTCCGAAGGCGCTGTTCGATCACGCGGGTGGGGTGGCTGCGCCGGCACCGGGTGCTGCTGCCGGGGGTGAGCGTGCTGGCCCGGCAGGTCGCCGAGGTCCGCACCATCGCGGACGGGCGGCTGCACACCACGGTCGCCAAGGCCGCCCGGCGGGTCGATCCGGCGCTGCCCGGGGACCTGGTGGCCACGCTGAAGACGCCGGAGGGCAAGCGGTATGCGGAGCTGGAGCGGATGCGCCGGCCGCAGACGCGGACCACCGGCACCGCGATGAAGGGCGCATTGCAGCGGGTCGGCGACATCGCCGCGTTCAAACTGGGGCGGGTGAAGCTGGACAAGGTCCCGCCGGACCGGCTCTCCGCCCTGGCTCGCTACGGGCTGGGCACCGAGGCGGCGAAACGGGAGCGGACCAGCGGGCTCAAACGCATCGCGATGATGCGCCACCTGGAGGCCAAGGCCATCGACGACGCGCTCAGCAGGAGTGAGCCGGGCCTGGACAGCGATCGGCCCTAACGCGGGGCCGGTCAGGTGGCGGGGATGACGTAGGCGCGGAACGGTGAAAGGCGGAGGCCGTCCGGGGATACCCGCAGAGCGAGTCCTCGGCGAACCTGGCAGGGCCCTGGCGGGGCGTAGCGCGCCCCGCCAGGGCCCCTGGAGTGCGTGATGCCGACAGCGCGGACCGTCCGCGCGGTGCCGGACGTGTCCGCGGGCGGCCTACTTGGCTTCGACTCGTCCGAACGAGTCGGGGCCGGAGCCGGTCGCCAGCGCGTCGCGTGCCGTCTGCCAGGCGTTGTCGCCGGGGCAGAGCTCGGTGCGGAGGTAGGCCGCGGTGAGGCGCGCGACGGCGGCGACCCGCTCGGGGCTCTCGTCCGTCGTCTCGGCGACGTCGTATCCGGGGATCCCGCCGAGCGCGTGCCCCGCGCCGAACAGGGTGAGCAGGGACTTGGGTCCCGGGGCGAGCGTGTAGGGGTCGGCGTGCCAGTCCGGGCCCATGTCCGTGAAGTGCCGGGAGTCGTCCTCGTCGCCGGCGACGACCAGCGCGGGCGTGGTCATCGTGGAGAAGTCGATGGTCCCGAAGACCGGCAGCATGTCGCCCATGGGTCCGTTGAGGACGTCGCCCCTGCCGGGCGCGGCCAGCAGCACACCCGCCTTGAACCGGGGCTCGATGAGGCTTACTTCCTCCCCGGTATCGGGGTCGGTGACCCGGGCGCCTAGCAGGAGGCTGGAGGTGAAACCGCCGAAGGAGTGTCCGGCGACAGCGACCTTGGTGTGGTCGATCCGCCCGGCGAGCAGCGGCACGGCCTTCTCGATCACGTCGAGCCGGTCGAGGACGTGCGACATGTCCTCCGATCGCGAGCGCCAGAAGAAGGGCGCCCCGGGGGCGTCAGCGACCAGGTGGCTCAGTGTCCTGGAGGTGAGGTGGGTGGGCTGGATGACCACGAACCCGTGCGCCGCCCAGGAGTTGACAAGCGGCGCGTAGCCGTTCAGCGAGGACAGGTTGTTCGAAGGTCCCTGACCGTGGGAGAGAAGGATGACCGGAAGGTCCGTGCCGGTCTCGGGCGCGGTGACCCGTACCTCAAGGTCCACGGGACGTCCGGGTACGGACAGCACCAGCGGGCTGTAGGACAGGACCGGGACTGGCGAGCCCGAGGTGTCGGCGGTGGCGGCGGATGTGCTCATGATGCGCAATTTCCTTTTCTGCGGGCCCTGCCGACCGCCGGTTCGGAGGCGGTAGGGCAAGGGAGGTAGGGGGCGCCCCGGCTTTCGGCTAACCTGAAGCGGAGCGTCGTTCCACTTAGCATCCGGAACAACGCTCCGCTTTGTCAAGTGGCGCCGGAAGGAAGAGCGTGATGCCCAGCGAGAGCCCCACGGGAAAGGCGTCGGCCCGAAAGCGGACCGACGCGCTGCGCAACCAGCAGACCGTGCTCACCGCCGCCGCCGAGGTGTTCGTCACCTCCGGAGTCGACGCGCCGATTCGCCAGATCGCCGCACGGGCGGGCGTCGGGATGGGCACGATCTACCGCCACTTCCCGACCCGGGCGGACCTCGTCACCGCCGTCTACCGCCATCAGATCGAGGCATGCGCCGAGGCCGGCCCGAACCTGCTGGCCAGTTCGGAATCCCCGTTCGACGCACTGCGTCAGTGGATCGACCTCTTCGTCGACTTCCTGGTCACCAAGCACGGACTCGCCGACGCCCTGCAGTCCGACAGCGACCGCTTCGCCACGCTGCACACCTACCTCGTCGACCGCCTGGAGCCCGTGAGCGCCCAACTACTCAACGCCGCGGTCGCGGCCGGCGACATCAGGCCCGACATCCAGCCCTACGAACTGATGCGCGGCATCGGCAACCTCTGCATCGGGCGCGACGACGACCCCCGCTACGACCCCCGCCGCTTGATCGAACTGCTCCTCCAGGGACTGCGGCAACCTCGACCGACCTGATCGCGACCCGATCGCCCGTGCCGGATCAGCGTTCCCGCCCCGGAAGCAGTTCCGTTCTGCGAGAGCCCCGGACGCGACCACGTCTCCGCAGGTGATCGCTCGCAAAAGGCCCCTCAAAACCCGCAGGTTGTGCGACAGGGTTCTGAGAGACTGCCACCATGGATGTGACGCCCGATCAGGCCGCATCGGCGTAGAACGCCACGACTGCCCGAACTGTGACACGCCCGCTGGCAGCGCCTGCCGCACCCGGGGCGGGAAGACCGCCGCGAAGTACCACACTCCGCACTTCGTCCTCGTTCCCGCGCTGCGCGAAGAGCTCGAAGTCCTCGTCCCCGCCGACCGCGGTCCCGGCCGCGCATGGAAGCAGGGTCCGGCGCTCGCCGTCGTGCCCGCGCCCCGCACCGAGCGGCCGGTGAGAATCGGGGTACGCCCGTACGTCGACAGCCCGCCAGGAACTGGCGAGCCAGCTCGAAGCCCTCCGCCGGGCAGAGTGTCACAAGATCTTCCAGGAGCAGCTCAGCACCCGCGTCCAGGTGCGGCCCGAACTGGAGAAGGCGCTCGCACTGGCCCACCAGTTCGAGGAGGCCGCGCCCGAGACGCCAGTCATCTTCACCGTCCACGGGCTCAAGCGCCTGGCCCGCAACGCCGCTGAGCTGATGAGGCTGTCCGCCGAACTCCAGGCCGGCGGCATCCAGCTCGAACTCCTCACCGGCCCGCTCCCCGGCATCTACGACCCCAACGGCATGGGCGCCATGTTCTTTGCAGTGCTCGCCATCGCCGGGCAGATCGAGCGCAACTACATCCGGGAGAAGATGCCGTCTTTGAGGCCGCCACCCGCGCGCGTCCGTGAGCGAGTGGTCGGCGACTGAGGCAGAGCTTTGGATCGACCGCCGGGCTTGCACGCTTCGCTTCGGGGCGGGCATGGTCGCGGGTGCGCGTACCTATGTGGCGGGCGGATGCCAGGAGGAAGGAGCGCCGGCCGATGATCCTCCCGAAGGTCAGGGATCCTCGCTTCGTGACGATCCGCCGCGGCGGGATCCTCACTGATTCGGATCACCATCTCCTCGCCCTTTGGGCGGCGGCCTGCGCGGAGCACGTCCTTGACTTCTTCGAGTCGGCTCAGCCTGAGGACCCACGACCGCGCCAGGCGATCGAGCATGCCCGCGCCTGGGTGCGTGGCGAGGTCAGGATGATGCAGGCCCGCGCGGCGGGCGGCCATACAATGGGCGCGGCTCGAGACCTGCGTGGCGCGGCACGGCATGCCGCTTATGCCGCCGGTCAGGCCGCAGTTGTCGCACACGTCGCCGCGCACGAGCTCGGTGCGGCTGCCTATGCGATCAAGGCCGCACGCGCTGCCGCGCCGAAAGGCGAGAGCGAGGCCGCTGGGCGACGCGAGTGCCAGTGGCAGCGCGACCAGCTCCCGGAGGCGATTCGCGAGCTCGTGCTGGACGACCAGCGACTGCGGAACGACATCTGCTGGTCGGTGTTCGACTGCTGAGGCCGCTCCACCGGCGGCTTCCCTAAGGCGCGACCCCCAGTCCCGTAGGTCTTCTGGCGGCACGGTCGCTGTCACCGCTGTGGCTCCTTCCGCTGTCGGTGATCGGGGGCGCGGCGGTGCTGTGCTGCGTGGCGCGCCCGGTGCCGCTGGGCCGTTGCCCGCCCGGTGCTGTCGGGCCCGGACGGGCACGTCCCTTCCACCGGGGCGGGGTCAGCGGGCGAGGGAGACGGCGAAGGGGGTGAAGCCGTGGCGGCGCAGGACGTGGGGGACGACGAGGATCATGGCTTCTGTCGCGCGGGCGGTGGTGATGTCGCCGAGGTCTTCGACCCAGTCGGTCTGCCAGCCCAGGTCGCCCAGGAGGGTGGTCACGGTCTTCTTGGCCTGCTCGTCGTTTCCGGAGAGGTAGGCGGTGGGCGGGATGGTCAGTTCCCCGGGGGCGGTCATGACCGTGAACAGCATGGTGTTGAGGGTCTTGACCACGTGGGTGTCGGGCAGGGCGGCCTGGAGCTGTTCGGCCAGGCTGCTGCCCGGGTGGCACAGCTCACCGGGCAGGCCGTCGTCGGCGTCGCGGGTGGCGTTGGAGACATCGATGAGGATCTTGCCGGTGAGTTCGGCCCGCAGGGAGGTGAGCCGGTCCAGGGTGGTGTCGCCGGGTGTGGCGTTGATGACGATGTCCGCGCCGCGGGCGGTTGTGGAGTGATCGGCGTAGCGGAACGCGGCACCGTCAGCGGGCGGCGTGTCGCTGCCGTCGCCGTTCTCGCGGCGGCCGAGGGTGACGTCATGTCCCGCCGCGCTGAGGGTGCGGGCGAGGTTGGTGCCGACGCGGCCGGCGCCCAGGATTCCGATGCTGGTCATGGGGTCTTCCTTGAAGTCTGAGGTGGGAGGGCCGGGGTGGCTCTTCGAGCCAGGGGTCAGATCGAGGCGAGGACGTCGAGCGCGGCGGTGTGGATGTGGGGGGCTGCGGCGAGGAAGTCGCGGCTGGCCGCGTTCCAGGGCTTGCCGTCCAGGTCGGTGACGGTGCCTCCGGCCTCGGTGACCAGCAGGGCGCCGGCGACGAGGCCGGAACGGACGTCGGAGAACTGCCAGAAGGCGTCCATGCGTCCGGCGGCGACGTGGATGAGCTGCAGCGTCGCCGGGACGGACACGCGCACCACGAGACCGGCGGTGAGCATCGCGGTGACCGATGCGCCGATGCGGCGGAAGGTGTCGGTGCTCTCGCCGGGCCGGGCCTGGCCGGTGCCGATCAGCGCGGCGCCCAGGTCGTTCTTCGCCGACACGGTCAGGGTACGGCCGTTGAGGTGAGCGCCGCCGCCCGCGGTGGCGGTGTAGGTGTCGCCGGTCAGCGGGAGGTGCACGACCGTGAGAACCGGCTGGTTGTCGCGCACCAGAGTGGCGGTGACGCCCCAGTCCGGCATGCCGTGGACGTGGTTGATGTTGCCCTCGGCCGGGTCGACGACCCACCACTCGCCCGCCGGGAGCGCTCCGCCGGCCAGCTCGTCCTCCGCCCACTGCGACCCCGGCCTCGCCCGGAGGAGCGGCTCGCGCATCACGGCGAGGACCGCGTCGTCGTTCGCGTGGATCTCGCCGACGACCTCCTCCAGGCTCACGCCCCGGGCGTGGGTCGTGTAGCGCTCCCGCAGAGTGGCTCCGGCGTCCTCCACCACAGCGGTCACCGCGGACAGAAGCGTGGCGTCGAGGTCGAAAGGCATGGCTGTGCTCATGGCGCACTCCTTGGATTCGGTGGAAGCGGGGGTGTTTCCGGAAGCTGTTCCGCCCCGCATCTCGAAGGTAGGAGCTACGGCAGTTAACAACAAGTGCATGGTTCTCACTTGTAAAGTTACTGCCATGCAACTGGATCTGAATCTGCTCACCGCCCTGGACGCACTCCTTGAGGAAGGAAGCGTCCAGGGTGCCGCGGCCCGCCTCCACGTCACCTCCCCCGCGATGAGCCGCTCCCTGAGCCGTATCCGCAAGGCAACCGGTGACCCGATCCTGGTCCGCACCGGACGCCATATGACGCCCACCACCCGCGCCCTGGCCATGCGCACCCAGGTCCACGCCCTGGTACAGCAGGCCCATCACCTGCTGTCCGCTCAGACGGAACTCGACCTGGCGACTCTGGAGCGGGTGTTCACCGTCCGCTGGCACGACGCCCTCGCCTCCACCTGCGGGACCGCCCTGATCGCCGCGGTGCACCGTCAGGCCCCCGGGGTGCAGGTGCGGCTGATCGCCGAGCCCGGCGACGACTCCCCCCAGCTGCGCCGCGGCGAAGTCGACCTCGCCTCCAGTGCCGGCCCGCCGTCCCTGCCCGACATCCGCCACCGCCTCGTCGGCCGCGACCGGCTCGTCCTCGCGGTCCGCCCGGGCCACGCCCTCGCCGAACAGCCCCTGACCGCCGAGAGGTACGCGGCAGCCGATCACGTCATCGTCTCCCGGCGCGGAAGCCTCCACGACCGGATCGACGACGCGCTGACCGCGCTCGGCCACGAGCGCCGCGTCATCGCCTCCGCCCCCACCACGGCCACCGCACTGCAACTCGCCCGCGAGACCGACCTCGTGGTCACCCTCCCCGAAGCGGCCACCCGCTCCGTCCGCCACCAACTCGGCCTGACCACACTGCCGCTGCCGCTCGACCTGCCCGACGTACCCCTCCACCTGCTCTGGCACCAGCGCCACGACAACGACCCCGCCCACGCCTGGCTACGCGAAACAGCCACCCGAACCCTCCAGGCCCTGTTCACCCCGTCCTAGCTGCGCCGGCATGATCGGCGGGCACGTTCGGGGCTGTTTCGAAGGCCCAGCAGTTGTCCCGTGTGCCGGGCGCCCGGTCTCTCGACGGTCAGGCCGCGGAAGCGGTCGGCTGTCCCATGGATTTCACATACACCCTGGTCCTGGCCCTGGAGCTGGACGGTCGCGGCTTCCGGCACAGTGCGCATATCCTCGCGTGACGCTTGGCCACGGCGGGAAACCTGGGTCGGCATCTTGGTACGCGTTCCGCCGCAACGCACGTCTGCCGACAACGGACGCGCACAGGTCCTCTCCGACGGCAAGGCCGTCCCCCCCTGGGAGGACGGCCGAGGTCCAGATACCCCCGAGATGCCGATCAGGCTCCCGGGTGCAGTCCGAGCCAACCCGGCGAAGGGTCGCCCTTGACCTCGCCGAAGTACAGGGCGAAGGTCTGCTTCCAGCGCTCGACGGCGGCGCGGTCGGCCATGAAGCGGGGGAAGCCGTCGAGGTTGCCGTTCGGGTACTGCCAGATGGGCTTCAGGCCCGTCGGCGGGGTGACGTCGGTGCGGACCGACCAGCCGTTGGTGGCGGCCTGCTGCTGTTCGACGGACAGCCGCCAACTGAGGTAGAGCTTTGCAGCGGTCGGGTGCTTGGCCCGCTTCAGGATCGCGGCCCGCTGCCCCCAGGACATGAACGGCGTCGCCTCGTCGGGGAGCACCCACTTGACGGGGCCGGTCGCCAGGGCCGCACCGGAGCCACCGACGCCGATCGCCTTCTGCCCGCTGGTGACGGCGTCTCTCGGGGTGTAGCTGCCGCGGGCGAACTGCACGTCCTGGGCCGCCAGTCGGGCCAGCCACTCCCAGCCGTACTTCTCCACGTAGAGCGTGTAGAGGTAAAGGACCGCGTCGTCGTCGTGCGGGTAGGAAGAGGCTATCCGCCCCTTCCACTTGGCGTCCGCGAGGTCCAGTGGGCTGCGCGGTGCGTCCGAACCGACCGCCGCCGGACCGTACATGTAGCTGAAGGCACTCACCTGGACGGCTACCCAGGCGCCGTGCGGGTCCTTGAAGGGGGCGTACACCTTCGAGTAGCCGGCCGGTTTGTAGGCCAGCAGACGGCCCTGCTGCTTCCAGCGGACGAAGTCCTGCACGGTCTGCAGCTGTACGACGTCGGGCACGAGGGTGTCGGTGGCGAACTGGTTGTCCACGCGGACGTCGTGGAACTTGCTGTAGTCGACGACGACCGTCAGGTCGATGTCCGGGAAGCGACTCTTGAAGCCGCTTCGGAGGCCGTCCGCCTGCGAGGAGACGTCACCGCCTGCGTAGATGACGAGCTTGCCGCCCTCGGCGAGAGCCGCCTGGTAGAGCTCGTCGAGCGTCCTCGTCTCCTCGGCTCCTGCCGTTGAACCGGGGCCGGTAGACGCTGCGGCGGGCGAGGCGGTGGCGGCCAAGGCGCCGAGGCCGAGAGCGGCGCCCGCTCCGGTGGCGAGCAGGTGGCGGCGACTGCGCAGTTCGGTCATGTGGGGCAGGACCTTTCTGGCTGAGGGGAAGAAGGGCGCCGGTTGCAGCACCGCCCCTGGGTCAGGGGCGGTGAGCACTCGGAGGGGATGACGAGTCCGGTCGCCTGACTGCCATCAGCGGCGGGCCACATCGCGGGAACGCCACCGCAGCTACGGGGTGCTTTGAGTCCACTGCGCGGCGCGCGAAGCCACGCCCCCCAGTGGGCCGTTCACTCGGCGGGCGGAGGGCCCAAGGGGCATCCGCATCCGCACCCGATCCCGGCGCGGATGTCACCGCGGAGTCAGAACATCGCGTTGTCGTTGGCGCTCTTTTCCGGCACTTCCTGGATCACGTCCCAGTGCTCGACGATCTTCCCGTCGACGACGCGCCAGAAGTCAGCGACGGCCATGCCTCGGTCGCCGGGTTTGAGGTGCAGGTTGCTGTGGGTGACCACCAGGTCCCCTTCGGCGACCGCGCGCTTGATGTCCAGGCGCAGGTCGGGAAACTGCCCGCGCAGCCAGTGCACATAGCCGACGAACGCCTGGGGACTGTCCTGCGCCTCGGGGTTGTGCTGGATGTAGGTCTCACCGAGGTGGGCTTCGGCGGCCTGTTCCGGCTGGTAGTCGTTGAAGGCCAGCTCGTAGAAGGCGATCACGAGCGCCTTGTTGTCGTCGGCGGACATGCTGTTCTCCTGCCATGCGGATGGAACGGAAACGCGTCAGCCGGTCATGGCGTCGCGGACGAGGGCCGTGTCGACGAACTGCTCGAAGCGGACGATGAGTCCGCCGCGTACGACGAAGTGGTGGGCGACCCGCACATTGATCCGCTTGCCGGTGGCCTTGTTGGCCGCGGTGTAGCGGGCGAGGACGACGACGTTCTCGCCGTCGACGACGTAGGTGTCGTCGTGGGCGGTCCAGCCGTCCCAGTCCTTGCCGAGCTGTTCCATCACGTTCGACGTGACGCCGTCGGGGGTGCGGTAGGTGCCGGCCAGCGGGAAGCCGGCCATCTCGGTCCACTCCACGTCCGGGGCGAGGGTGGCGCGCAGGGCCGCCAGGTCTCCCGCGGCGGAAGCCAGGTACTGGCGCCGTACGACGTCGGCGGGGGCGGTGGAGGTGGCGAACTCGCTCATGGTCAGCCCCACTTCATCTCGCCCTTGGCGACCTTCGCACCGATCTGGGCGGCGATCAGCATGCCGTTGTCCGGGTAGCGGGCCACGAGCGCCTCCGTGAGCGCGGCACCGTCGGCCGCCTTGCCGAGTTCCTCCTCGAAGGCGAGCAGGTAGTCGCGGGTGGCGGTGATGGCGGAGGTGTCTGCGGCGGTGCCGGGCAGGCGGTGGCCGGGCACGACGAGCTGCGGGTCGAGGGCGGCCATCTCGTCGAGCAGGTCGATCCAGGCGGCGCGGGACTCCGGGGTGGCGGTGTCGGCGACCCAGACGTGCTCCTGCTGGAAGAGCAGGACCCCGCCGAGCAGGGCGCGGGACTCCGCCTGCCACAGGTAGTGACGGTCGGGCAGACCCGCGGAGCCGCCCTTGAGTTCGAATCGGTGGCCTTCCAGGGTGAGGTCGCCGGTGAGCGGCTGGAGGTCGACCAGGCGGGTGGGCAGGTTCGGGCCCAGCGCCGCCCAGGCCTTCAGCTTGCCCTCGTAGGAGTGGTGGATGTGCTCGATGACGATCGGCGTGGCGACGAAGACGGCATCGGGGAAGGCGTCGGCGATCACCTCGGCGCCGAAGTAGAAGTCGGGGTCGGCGTGGGAGACGAACACGGTGGTGAGCGTCTTGCCGGAGTCGAGGATCTCGGCGGCCAGGCGGTGGCCGTCGGCGCGGGTGAAGGCGGCGTCCACCAGCAGGGCCTCCTGCTCGCCGGTGACGAGGGTGGCCGTCTTGTTCTTGCTGCCGGCGGGAAAGTCGAGGTCGAGGACCTTGAAGTCGAGGGCGCTCATGCTCGTAACTCCTTGGGGGGTGGAGGATTGCGGGGTCAGTTGAGGCTTGCGAGACGCCGGTCCACCTCGTCGGCGGTGGCGTGTCCGCGGGCCAGGGGGACGGCGCGCTCGCCGTCGAGGGCGAGCAGGGTGGGGAAGCCGGTGACACCCAGTTCGGCGGTGCGGCGGAAGTCGGCGCGGGCCGCGCTCTGCGCCTCGGGCGCTTCGAAGGCGGCGACGACGGCATCCGAGTCGAGCCCGGCCGCCCGGGCGACCGTCCGGTAGGTGACCGGGTCGGACAGGCTCAGGCCGTCGATGTAGAAGGCGTGCTGCAAGGCGGTGGCCAGCTCCGCCGCGCGGTCGGGGGCCACCTGACGCACGGCTGCGACGCCACGGGCGGCGGCCTCGGAGTCCATGACGAAGGATCCGTCGGCGATGAGCCTCTCGTAGGCCTCACCGAACTCGGCGCCGGTCAGCTCCGTGATCTGGGCGTTGGCCCCCTGGACGTAGCCGAACTCACGGATCGGGACCCGGCGGTCGCCGGTGAACAGGCCGCCGGAGACGACCTCGACCGGCAGGTCGGGGTGGCGCGTGATGATTTCGCGCAGGGTCGCGGTGAATCCGTGCGACCAGCCGCAATAGGCGTCGAAGATGTAGACGAGCTTCATCGAAGACCTCGGCAGAGAGGGGCGCCCGCCGATTGCGAGCGGTTCACCTGATCAAACAGTACCTGACTCGTCAGATATTTCTGGACCCGTGTGATCCGGGGCACATGCGAGCACTCAATGCCATTAGATCTGCGCTACCGCCGGTCCGCAGGTCAGGGGAATCGAGGCGGCGCTACGTCCTGGGCCGTGTGGCCGAGGATGCGCAAATCCTCCCGGCAGCGCGTACGGCTGTGACTCTCCCCGCGTCACGAAATCAGCCGTCTCCACGCGATCCACCCAGCCGGGTGGCGCCGCCGGCGGTCAGGGCCTGCTCCTGCGCGACGGCCCGCGTGGGAAGCCCCCTGCCACTCGGTCGCGCATCGCGATCCCGAGGTGACAGGAGGCCCTTCGCCACACTGTTCAGTTGATGCGGACGATCTTCCAGAGCTGGTCGTCGATGGTCAGGTTGTTCCACTGCACGACTGCCGCGCCGTTGGCGGTGGAGGACTGGGCGACGGCGGCGTTGAAACCGCTGCCGACGTTCTTGAGTTTGTAGTAGCCGTTGCCCGCGTCGGTGAGGGCCCATTTCTGTGAGTTCGCGATGGACGGCGTGTTCTGGACGACGGCGGCTCCGGCGGCGGTGGAACCGCTACGGATGTCCAGGTTCAGGTTGCTGTTGGCGTTCTTGATGGTCCAGGCTCCGCCGCCGGCGGACTGGAAGGTGTACAGCTGGCAGAAGCAGGCCGAGTTCTGCCACTGCTGGACTGCCGTGTTGGTGGCTGTCGAGCCCTGCGGGATGTCCAGGTACTTCCCGCTGTTCTTGTTGACGAGGACGTACTGCCCGGTGCCCAGCGCCGGCAGAGCGGTCTGGGTGACGTTCCAGCGCTGGCAGGCGCAGCTGGTGGCGCTCCACTGGCCGGCGATGGTGCCGGTGGCGGTGGAGGCGTTCGGGATCTCCAGGTACTTGCCGGTCACGCGGTTGGTGAGGCTGTAGCCGCCGGCCGGGTTCGGGGCGACGGCCCACTCGTGGTCCAGGGTGCCGTTGTCGTCCCACTGGAGGATCTTCGCTCCGTCGGCGGTGGACTGGTTCTCCACCCCGAGGACCTTGCCGCTGGCGACGTTGAGGATCTTGAAGTAGCCGGAGCTCTGCTGCACGAAGCGCCACTGCTGGTCGGTGGCGTTGTCGGCGGCCTGCTGGGTGGCGTTCGCGCCGTTGGTGGTGGAGCCGCCCGCGATGCTCAGCAGGAGGTTGCTGCCCGCGTTCGACACGGTGTAGGTGGCACCGTCCGAGATGCCGCCGCCCAGGTCGATGGTGCTGTAGGTGACGGGGTTGGAGAGGTTGGGGCCGCCGCTGCCGCCACTGAGCACGAGCAGGCTGTGACCGTCGGACAGGGGCACCATGCCACGGCTGTAGCCGCCGGCGACGTTGGAGCTGATGCGCGTCCAGGTGTTCGCGGCGCCGTTCTGGGTGTTGAGGAACAGGTCGCTGGTGCTGTAGGCACTGACGACCAGCGTGCCGTTCGGACCACCGGTGGGCAGCCACGTGATGTACGGCGTGCTGGTGGGTATCGTGCCGTCCGTCGCCTGCAGGGGAATGCCCGTGACGGAGTTGAAGGCCTCCGGGTCGGCGGAGATCTTGTAGTGGACGGCGAAGTTGCCCGAGGGCGAGCCCCCGTACTCGTACGTCATGGCGTAGTTGCCGTTGGGCAGCTTCGCGACGGTGGGCATGCCCGGGCGCTGGCTGTAGGTGGGCATCGCCACGTCGTCCACGACCGGACCCCAGGTGTGCAGGTCGGTGGTGACCTGGTGCACGACCTTCTGGCCGTGAGCGGGGTCGCGCTGGTCGGAGTAGTAGACGATCAGCTTGCCGTTGGCGTAGAGGAAGAACGGCTCCCACACGGGGGTGTTGCCGTTCGTGTCGTACGCCTGGCCGCCGGTGGCGATGTTGCCGGCGAAGGTCCAGGTCTGTCCGCGGTCGGTGCTGGCGTAGACGTCGATCTTGATGGCCGAGCGGTCGGAGGGAACCGAGGCGCCGGCGGCCAGGATGGTCCCGGCCGGGAAGTCGCCCACCGCCGCGGGCAGTTCGAACAGCTCGGGCTCCCAGCGCATGCCCCAGCCGTTCTGCGTGTCGGCGACCTCGGAGATCTTCGACCAGGAGTTGCCGTTGTCCGTACTGCGGTAGATCGGGAGGACCGGCGTGCCGGTGGTGTACTGCTCGAACGTCGCGAGGATGGTGCCGTTGGCGGAGCCGTTGTGCTGCATCCGCACCGCCCGCGGGTAGAGCGACCCTGGCGAGGGCGCACCCGACGGCGGGGTGTACATGGTCTGCGAGGGACGCGCCAGGGCGTCTGCCCGGCCGGCGGGTACGACCAGGGTCAGCACCGAGACGAGCAGGATGAAGGCCAGGGTGAAGAAGGAGACGGGACGGGAACGCGGAGCGGCGCCGGATCTGGCGCCTGTGCGGGCAAGGGACATTGCGGCTCCCAGGGGAAGGGGAAGGTGTGACTCGGTGTCCGCCGGCTCGGAACGGCTCGGAGTGACGCGGCGGGGTTTGTTCGGCGCGTGGCCCGGGGACAGCCGGGCGCGGCACGCGGGCGCGGGGGCGCGGCGCGACAAGCGCGGAAATGGGGTGCCCCGGCGGGTAGGTGTGCCGGGGCCGTGGCACGAGGAGGTGGGGTGGGTCAGAGGGAGGGCGGGGGTGCCGTCGAGCCGCGGACGACGAGTTCGACGGGTGGGTCGTTCGCGGGCGGCAGCTCGGTGTCAGGCTTCTCGATGGCGTGGAGGAGAAGCCTGATTCCTTCGCTCGACGCGGCCTCGAAAGGCTGACGGACGGTGGTCAGCGGCGGGGAGACGTAGGCGAACACGGGATTGCCGTCGAAACCGACGACGCTGACGTCTTCCGGCACCCGGCGACCGCTTTCCCGCAGGCCGTGAATGAGGCCGATGGCCATCTCGTCGCCCGCGGCGAACACCGCGGTCACTAAACGGTCCGAGGCCAGCCCGAGGCCCGCGGCATACCCGGAGGCCGCCGACCAGTCACCGTTCAGCACGGGGGGCTCGTGCGCGCCCCGGTCCGCCAGCGCTGCCTGCCATCCCTCGATACGGTCCTTGGTGGCGTACCACCGCCGCGGCCCCGCGAGGTGATGGACGGTCGCATGCCCCAGGTCCAGCAGATGTTCCGTGGCCGCGCGTGCCAGCTCATGGGCGCCCACGCCGACGGTCAGCGTCCGGGTGGCGCTGAAGGCGGGTGGGGCTCCTACGAAGAGGACCGGCACGTCGACGCCCAGCGGGACTTCGCCCTCGACGACCGGTACGGAGACGACGATGCCGTCCACGCCCTGCTCCAGGAGTGATTCCAGCGCGGCGGCGATGCTTTGCGGGTCACCGTCCGGGGTGTTGACCACGCGCAGCGCGTAGCCGGCGTCCCGTACGGCCTGTTCGATGCCCACGAGCAGGGAGGCGGTTCCGTACCCGGCGGTTGCCAGCGCAACCACACCGATGGACCGGGTACGGCCGGAAGCCAGTGCCCTGGCCGCGTGATTCAGGCGGTAGCCGAGTTCCTCGGCGGCCGCCAGGACGCGTCGGCGGGACTCCTCGGAGACGTACGGCTCATTGTTGAGGACCCGGGAGACCGTCTTGCGTGAGACGCCGGCCAGCCTGGCCACGTCCTCACTACGCGGCGCGGAGGAGCCCGTACCGCGCTCCAGCCCTGTTGTCATGACGTCTCCCATGGCCGTGCGTTCTTCATCGAACGAGGTCAAATTACATGACCGCGCGGTCTGACCGCGCGGTCAATGTGTACGCATCCGCCTGGCACACGTCAAGGGTCCGCGCAACGTCACTTACTTCCAGTGCGATGGACATCGAGACCTGCGGGTCTGCTGAGCGAGACGCTTGAGCCGTCAGGGGAAACGTGACTCCGATGCATTCCTGCAGGTGAATCGCCAGTTAGTGGGCCCGAGGCGGATCGATGGCCGGCCGTGTCAGCCCCGTCCGTCCGGTCCCGACGGCCGGCACATAGGGCTTGCGGCCGGAGCCGGCTCATCGCGGATTGTCGGAGGGAAAGTCTTGACAGCGAGTCCACACAGCGTCCACGCTTCCTGGCGTCCGACGATCGTGTTTGTTCGATCGTGTTGGATTCCGGCTCGCGACTGACCTTCAAACGGTCCCTCGACGACCCGCCCTCCGTCATACCCCCGTCCGGCTGACGTGCCATACCGGGGTACCGCCAGCCCTGTAGGAGCCGAAATGCACCGTTCTTCCCCCGGTCAGCCGATGTCCGGAACCAACCGCCGCACCGTGCTCCGCGGACTGGGCGGAGCCGCGGTCCTGGGTGCCGGCCTCCCTCTGCTGAGTGCCTGCGCCGGCAGTTCCGCCTCGTCGGACACCAAGACCGTCACCGTCGGCTCCAACGCGTCCGACGCGGTGCCGAAGAAGGCGTACGGCGACGTCTACGCCGCCTTCACGAAGCAGTCCGGGATCGCGGTCGCCCTCAACACCAAGGACCACAACACCTTCCAGGAGCAGATCAACTCCTACCTCCAGGGCACGCCGGACGACGTGTTCCAGTGGTTCGCCGGCTACCGGATGCAGTTCTTCGCGGCCAAGGGTCTGGCCACCCCGATCGACGACGTGTGGAAGACGATCGGCGGCAACTTCCCTCCGGCGATGCACGACCTGAGCAAGGGTCAGGACGGCAAGTTCTACCTGGTGCCGCTGACCACGTCGCCGTGGGCGGTCTTCTACCGCAAGAGCGTCTTCCAGCAGTACGGCTACGAGGTCCCCACCACGTGGGACGCGTACGTCGCCCTGTGCAAGCAAATGAAGAAGGACGGTCTGGTCCCGATCGCGTTCGGTGACAAGGACGCCTGGCCGGCGATGGGCTCCTTCGACCAGATCAACTTCCGCCTCAACGGCTACGACTTCCACGTCGAGCTGATGGCGGGCAAGGCTTCGTGGACCGACCCGAAGGTCCGCAAGGTCTTCGACACCTGGGCCGAGACCCTCCCCTACCACCAGGAGGGCGCGGTGGGCCGCACCTGGCAGGACGCCGCCCAGACGCTGGTGGCGAAGAAGGCCGGCATGTATATGCTCGGCATGTTCGTGGCCCAGCAGTTCACCAACAAGGCGGACCTGGACGACCTCGACTTCTTCGCCTTCCCCGAGATCGACCCGGCGTACGGGCAGGACACCGTCGAGGCGCCGACCGACGGCATCATGCTCAGCAAGAAGCCCAAGAACCACGCCGGTTCGGTCAAGCTGCTCGAATTCCTGGGCACGCCGCAGGCCGAGGAGACCTACCTCAAGGCCGACCCGAGCCTCATCGCCGCCTCCTCGAAGGCCGACACCTCCGCCTACAGCGCCCTTCAGAAGAAGGCGTACGAGATGATCAGCGGCGCGAAGCACCTCACGCAGTTCATGGACCGGGACAGCCGGCCGGACTTCACCTCGACGGTGATGCAGCCCGCGCTGCAGAAGTTCATCCGCGACCCCAAGGGGATCGACAGTCTGCTGTCCTCGATCGAGCGCCAGAAGAAGACGATCTTCGCGTCCGGCTGAGACCGACCCCCTTCTGAAGCGGATGAACACCGACACCATGAGCTCCGAAACGACCACGAAGACCCCGGAGGCGGCCGCCGTGCCGCCTTCGGGCCCCGCGCCGGTCAGCAAGCGGGTCCCGCGCGGGCACCGGCGGCTGCTGACCCGCCGTGACCGCATCACGCTCGGCTTCATGGCCGGCGTGCCCACGATCCTGCACGTGGCCCTGGTCTGGGTCACCGCGCTGGCCTCGATCGCCCTGGCCTTCACCAGCTGGGACGGCATCGGCTTCGGCTCCATCAAGTGGGTCGGCCTGGACAACTTCAAGCAACTGTTCAGCGACAACCCGCAGTTCTGGCCCGCCGTCGAGCACAACGTCATCTGGTTCGTCGTGCTCATCCTGATCCCGACGCCGTTCGGCCTGTTCCTGGCCGTGCAGCTGGACAAGAACATCCGCTTCTCCCGGGTCTACCAGACGGCGTTCTTCCTGCCCGTCGTGGTCTCCCTCGCGGTGACCGGGTTCGTGTGGCAGCTGGTCTACAACCCCGACACCGGGCTGATCAACAGCCTGATCGGGGCCAACAAGCCCGGCCACTACATCGACTGGATCGGCGACCCGCACCTGAACCTGTGGGCGGTGCTGATCGCCGCGTCCTGGCGGCACACCGGCTACATGATGATCCTGTACCTGGCCGGGCTGAAGGGCGTGGACCTTTCGCTGCGGGAGGCGTCCTCGCTGGACGGCGCGAACGAGTGGCAGACGTTCAAGAACGTCATCTTCCCGACCCTGCGCCCCACCAACACCGTCGTCCTGGTCGTCACCATCATCGAGGCGCTGCGCGCCTTCGACCTGGTGTTCGTCTTCAACAAGGGCGCCCAGGGCACCGAACTGCTGTCGATCCTGATCACCAACAACATCATCGGTGAGTCGAGCCGGATCGGTTACGGCTCGGCGATCGCCGTGGTCCTGCTGGTCATCTCCCTCGCGGTCATCATTCCCTACCTGATCGCCACCTTCCGGAAGGAGCGGCAGGCATGAGCACCGCCCTGGTGACCAAGCAGCGCACCCCCGTCCGTCCCACCCGCGTCCTGCTGCACACCTTCCTGGTCGTGACGGCCCTCGCCTGGCTGGCCCCTCTCCTGTGGGCTGCCTTCTCAGCGCTGAGGCCCTACTCCGAGACCAGCGAGAAGGGTTACGTGTCCTGGCCCGACAAACTGAGCCTCGACAACTTCACCAACGCGTTCGAGCAGTCCGACATGCTCCACTACTTCGGCAACACGCTGCTCATCGCGGTCCCGGCGGTGCTGGTCACCCTGCTGCTGTCGTCGATGGTCGCCTTCTACGTCAGCCGCTTCGACTTCCGCGTCAACCTGTTCCTGCTGCTGGTGTTCACCGCCGGCAACCTGCTGCCCCAGCAGGTCATCATCACCCCGCTGTACCGCATGTACCTGCTCATCGACCTGCCCGGCATCACCATGAGCGGCAAGCTCTACGACTCCGCCCTGGGCCTGGTCCTCATCCACGTGGCGTTCCAGTCCGGGTTCTGCGCCTTCGTGCTCGCCAACTACATGCGCTCGCTCCCGCACGAACTGACCGAGGCCGCCCTCGTGGACGGCGCCTCCGTCTGGCGGCTTTACTGGCAGATCGTGCTGCCGCTGTGCAAGCCCGCGATGGCGGCTCTGGCGACGTTGCTGTCCATCTGGATCTACAACGACTTCTTCTGGGCGCTGGTCCTGATCTCCACCGGCGACAACATGCCGATCACCTCGGCCCTGAACAACCTGTCCGGCCAGTACTTCACCGACCCCAACCTGGTCGCCGCCGGCGCTCTGCTCACCGCGATCCCCACCCTGATCGTCTACTTCGCGCTGCAGCGGCAGTTCGTCAGCGGACTCACGCTGGGCGCCAACAAGGGCTGACCCAGGCCCACTTGCCCCTCCCCCACCTCCCCCTATACCCCTCCCGGAGCACCACCAGTGAGTACCGCACGCCGTCTTCACATTCCTGGAATCGCCTACGGGGGTGACTACAACCCCGAGCAGTGGCCCGAGGAGGTATGGGCCGAGGACATGCGCCTCATGCGCGAGGCCGGGGTGACCATGGTCAGCGTCGGCATCTTCTCCTGGGCCCAGCTCGAACCGGCCGAGGGCGTCTACGACTTCACCCGCATGGACAAGATCCTCGACCTGCTCCAGGAGAACGGCATCGCCGCCGACCTGGCGACACCGACGGCGGCACCGCCGGCCTGGTTCTTCCACACGTACCCGGAAGCGCTGCCGGTCGACAGGGACGGCAGGAGACTGTCGTACGGCAGCCGCCAGACGTTCTGCCCCAGCAGCCCGGCCTACCGCCGAGCGGCACTGTGTGTCGCCGGGGCGCTCGCCGAGCGCTACGCCGACCACCCGGCCGTCGCCATGTGGCACGTGCACAACGAGTACGGCTGCCACAACGACGCCTGCTACTGCGACACCAGCGCCGCCGCCTTCCGCACCTGGCTGCGCGCCCGCTACGGCGACGCCCTGGACGCCCTCAACCACGCCTGGGGCACCACGTTCTGGAGCCAGTGGTACTACACGTGGGACCAGATCCTGCCGCCCCGCACCACCGCGGCTCCCCCGAACCCCACCCACCAACTCGACTGGCGCCGCTTCTGCTCCGACGAACTGCTCTCCCTGTGCACCGCCGAGCGCGACGTACTGCGCCGGGCCGCTCCGGACACCCCCGCGACCACCAACTTCCTGGTCCTGCGCACCATCGACGCTCTCGACTACTGGCGCTGGGCACCGGAGCTGGACATCCTCTCCAACGACCACTACCTGCTGTCCGACGACCCGGAGGCCGAGGTCGACATCGCGCTTCACGGCGACCTGATGCGCTCGCTCGCGGGCGGACCGTGGTTCCTCATGGAGCACTCGACCGGTGCCGTCAACTGGCAGCCCGTCAACCGGGCCAAGGGGCCCGGAGAGATGCGCCGCAACGCCCTCGCTCATGTGGCGCACGGTGCCGACGGCATCGCGTTCTTCCAGTGGCGGGCGGCGAAGGCGGGCGCCGAGCAATGGCACTCGGCGATGCTGCCGCACGCCGGAACCGACAGCCAGATCTGGCGGGACGTCGTCCAACTGGGCGCAGACCTGCGGGCGTTGGCCGAGGTACGGGACTCCACCAGCACGGCGCAGGTGGCGATCGTATGGGACTGGGACGCCCGCTGGGCCCTGGAACTGCCCTCCCAGCCCAGCGGCGAACTGCGCTACCAGGACCTGGTACGGGACTGGTACACCCCCCTGTGGCGGGCAGGCGTCGCCATCGACTTCGTACGCCCCGACGACCCCGAACTCGACCGCTACAAACTCGTCCTGGCACCCTCGCTGTACCTGGTCACGGAGGCGGCCGCGGCGAACCTCGCCGGGTTCACCGAGCGCGGGGGCACGCTGGCCATCGGCTTCCACAGCGGCATGGTCGACGAGAACACCCATGTGTACCTGGGCGGTTACCCCGGCGCGTTCCGCGACGTCCTCGGCGTGGTCACCGACGAGCTCTTCCCCTTGCTGCCGGGCGAGACGACCGGCCTGACCGGCGACGTGACGTCGGGCGCCACGGCCGACCTGTGGTCGGAACGCATCCGGCTCACCGGCGCACAGGCCGTCGCCTCCCACGCCGACGGCCCACTGGCCGGCCACCCCGCCGTCACCCGCCACCGGCACGGCGACGGCACCGCCTGGTATCTGGGCACCCACCCCGACCAGGACACGCTCGCCGCCCTGCTCGACCGCATCCGGCAGGAGGCCGGGGTCACACCGGAACACGACGCACCCGCCGGGATCGAGGTCGTCCGGCGCCGCGGCCCGGAGGCCGACTACCTGTTCCTCATCGACCACACCGGCAAGGGCGCCGAAGCACCTGCCGAAGGCGTCGAACTCCTCACCGGCACACCGGTCAGCGGAACCGTCACCGTCCCGCCG
The DNA here is from genome assembly GCF_044766405.1 of Streptomyces sp. NPDC102270. Lineage (NCBI taxonomy): Bacteria > Bacillati > Actinomycetota > Actinomycetes > Kitasatosporales > Streptomycetaceae > Streptomyces > Streptomyces sp. NPDC102270. The sequence continues at coordinate 115,686 of NZ_JBIWLX010000009.1, forward strand.
GGAGGCGTCGCCGTGGTCCGCGAGCCCCGCTGACCTGTCTGCGGACGTGACCGTACCGCGCACCGCGACCAGGTGCGCGGTACGGTCACGTCCGCTGTGCTGGAGCCGCTGATCCGTTCAGGTTGGTGCCGGACCCGCCAGGAGCAGGCCGCCGTTCCTACGACCAGTACGGGAACGCTCAGCACCGCACCCGAAGCCACAGTCGGGTCCCTCACCCCGTAGCGGGCCGCTCGGGGGCCGGAGCCCTTGAACTCCTTCTTTTGACGTACCGTTTGGTCCAACGAACTGGGAGATGTCCGAAGTCCACCTTCCCTCCGGACGTACGGAAGCCGTCCGACGTGGTCCCGCGCGCGGCTTCAATCGCCAGTTCGTCACGCCGAGCGGGGAGAGGACCCATGCCACGACCGCCGGGCCACGGACCGGGCTTCGAAATCAGACGACAGAAGATCATCGACGTCGCGGCGGAGCTGTTCGCCCGGCAGGGGTACGCGGCGACCTCCGTCAACGACCTGGGCCGGGCGGTCGGACTGGCCAAGGGAGCCCTGTACTACTACATCGGCTCCAAGGAGAACCTGCTCGTCGAGATCCAGTCACGGGTGATGGGCCCACTCCTGTCCCGGACCCGGCAGATCGCGGAGCTCGACACCGACCCCGTCCTACGGCTGCGCCTGTTGTCGGAGTCCCTGCTGACGATCATCTTCCGCAGGCTCGACCACATCTGGGTCTACGAGCACGACTACCGCAGCCTGAGCGGACCGGAGTTGAAGACCTTGCTCGCTCAGCGTTCGGACTTCGAGGACTTGATCTCGGGGCTGCTCGCCGAGGCCGTCGACCAGGGGATCTTCCGCGAACTGGCGCCGCGGCTGGCCACCCTGCAGTTCCTGAACCTCCACAACCACACGTACCAGTGGGTCAAGCCGGACGGACCGTGGGACGCGCCCTTCCTGTCCCGTGAGTACTGCGCGACGCTGTTCCGCGGCTTCGGCGCGCCCGGTCACACTCTGCCGAAGGTCGAGGAACAGGCCGAGGCGTTCAAGCGCGACCGGCCCGACCTGCCACTCGACCCCGAATCGGCGTGGGCGCCCCTCACCACCGACGGCTGACGGGCATGCGGCGCGTCCCCGCATGGGGGCGGAGGCCGGCGTCGCAGCGTGTGTCCGGACAGGACTGCGGCGCCGCGTAGTCCGCGGCCCGGTGGCGGGCGGGCGGGGCTGCGGATGGTGTAGTCGGCTATACCGGCTGTTGGGGAGCTCGCTCCCTCGAAGCGTGCGGCGCGACTTGCGATCGTCGCCTTACGCAAGTTCAGCGGTTGCCCATCGAGGGCCCGCGCACTCCCGAAAGGAAGCCTCCGTGAAGACGCCGCCCCGCCCGGTCCTGTGGTTCCTGTTCCTCTTCAACCTCGCCGTCGCCGCGGTCGCTCCGTTCGCCGAAATGAAGACTTCCGAGGCGTGACGCATCACCCGAGCGGTGCGGCCGGTCAGCCCCACCGGCGGGTCCACTACCCGCTCGCGACCAGGATCGAAGCCGCGGACGAGAAGATCGGCCTCCCGCTAAGGCGGTGCGATGGCTTTGAGCCAGTCCTCTACGGTGACGACATCTGCCCACTGCGGGAACAGCTTTTCGGTGAGCATCCGGTGCACCTCGGGGTCGGTGTCGAGGCAGGCATCCGCCAGGACGGTGAGGCCGAAGTCCAGGTCGATGGCATGCCACAGCGTGGACAGCACTACGGCGCTGGTGGCGATGCCGGTGAGGACGAGGCTGTCGATATCGCGAGCCCTGAGTACCAGGTCGAGGTCGCTGCCGGAGAAGGCGCTCCCCCGCCTCTTGGTGACCACGACGTCGCCCTGCTGGGGCGCGACGTCGTCATGGATCTCGGTGCCAGGAGCCCCCTCGGTGAACAGCCCGGCCCGCACGGCGTTTGTCATCACCCTGTTGCGGGGGCTGACTTCCGGATCGCCCGGCCGTAACCCCATCACCACGTAGATCACGGAAATTCCAGCCGCCCGGGCACCGTCGATCGCGCGGCGCAAACGCGGCAGATATCCGGAGCCGTCGTCGGCGATGGCCACGACATCCCGTTGGACGTCCATCACGAGAAGTGCGCTGTTCGCCATGCCCGCCGTCCCTTCCTCGTGGAGAACAAGAGCAAGTCTGGTGGATCGCCCGGGCTGCGACAGCCGTTTCGGAGATCCTCATCAGCGTCAGGGCGGAGTTGCAGCACCGGCGTGCGGTTCGGGGATCCTGGCGGGCCACAGTGAACCAGGACAGGACCTGCCGTCCTGAGTCGCGGGCGGACGCCGTTCTTCCCTCGGTGCCTGTCACTTGGAGTGGACCCGCTTGGCGCCGGTATCAGGCGTGGTCGGTGATCTCGCCCTCACCGGGTCATCCCCCACCAGGGTCACAGGACGCGCTCAAAGAGCGCCTGCACGCGTGCTTCCTCCTCAAGGCCGGCGGCATGATCACCCAGCGCTGCCAGGGCACTCGCCGCGAGAGCGCGGGCCGAAGCCTCGTAGAGCGGCATCTCAGCCTCGCCGAAGGCCACCGCCGCCGCATCCGCCGCCGCCCTCGCCGCGCCCGCATCACGCTGAGCCAAGGTCAACTCCGCCTGTCCCAACAATGCGAAGGCACTCACAGCCTCAGGCATACCAGGGGTCACGGCACAGTGGGCGCGCTCCACCCATGCCTTCGCCGCGTCGATGTCACCCCGGGCGAGTTCGGCCTGGGCGAGGGTACGAAACCACAGCGGCCGTTCCGACGCCTCGAAACGGGACAGTTCTGGGCCGCCTCCCCCGTCGAGCAGGGTATGGACGCACCCTGCGGGATCTCCGCACAGCAGCCTGGCCTGGGCGAGCAGTCCGACGAGCGCCACTGCCTGCGTCGACGGATCCCCGAGGTGTGCCGCGGCCGCTTCCTCGCAGATCTTGAGGGCTTCCGGAAAGCGTCCTCTCCACAGGGACACCGCGGCCTCCACCGCCGTCGCCATCGCCCGTGGTTCGCCGGTGCCGAGGAGCAGGGCCGCCTCCAGGGCGTCATCGGCGTGCGAGGCAGCCTCATCGAGGTCACCCAGCCACAGGTGCGCGAACGCCGTCGCGATGAGCAGTTCGGTCAGTAGGTAGTTCTGGCCCGTGCGACGGGCCAGGACCAGCCCGCGGTCGAGATGGCGCAGGGCCGGACGGTAGCGACGCTGAAGTATCTCCGTCCACCCGACCAGCATGAACGCGTCGAGATGGGTCAGCAGGTGCCGGTCCTCGCAGTCGTCGAGGACACGCAGCGCGGCATCGAGACAGCCGGCTGCCTCGATCGCCTCTCCGGTGCAGGTGTGGGCGAGGGCCAGCAGCGCCTGTACGCCCGCCACTTGCACGGCGTCACCGGCGCTCAGGGCGGAGTGCAGCGCGCCACGGCCGGAGGTGACCGCTGCGGCGAAGTGGCCGCCGCGCAGTTCGGCGGCGGCGATCTGGATGTCCAGTGCGGCCGTTTGCGCCGGTGTGAGCGCCGTGTTCCGGTCGAGTTCGCGGCGCAGTACGTCGATTGCCGCGTCGAACCTGCCCAGGAGCCGTTCCATCACGGCCAGCGAGACGACCGCCTGGGTCCGCTGCGGGTGCCGGGGCACGAGTGCGGACTCGGTGAGTTCGCGCAGCACGTCGCGGCTCTGGCGCAGGCGTCCGGCCGTTCCCAGCGCCGCCGCCTCCTTCATCTGCAACAGCGGTCGGCGCGGATCGTCGGCCGGGAGCAGCCGCAGCGTCTCGTGTGTCCAGTGAGCACTGGTCGCGGGGGAACTGGCCCGCAGGTCGTCGGCGGCCTGGACGAGCAGTGCGATGGCCTGTTCGTCCCCGGCGTGCGCGGAGCGCACCACGTGCGGTGCCCGGACGACCGGTGGGGCGCCACGCCGGACGAGGCCGTCCGCGGCACGGGCGTGCGCCGCGAGCCGCCAGCCCGCCCCCATCCCGTCGTACACGGCGCTGCGCACCAGGGGATGGCGGAACTCGAACTGCCGGGCGGCGCCCAGGGGGCGGACCAGATCGCGCCGGGTCAGCTCGTCCAGGGCCGCCAGTACGTCGGCGTGCGCCACCTGGGCGACCACGGTGGTCATCTCCGTGTCGAACGGGTCGTCGAGGACGGCCGCCGCGTGCGCGACGAGAAGTGTTTCCTGCGGCAGGTCGGCCAGTTCGTCGAGGAGCGTGGCCCGCGCGGTGAGCGGCAACCGGTCATCCAGCAGTCCCCCGTCGCCCGCTCGGTGCAGCAGCGTCCGGACGTAGAACGGGTTGCCCGCGGTGGTGTCGAACAGCCGCCGGCACATCATCCGGCTGACCTGCGGACCGCACAGTTCGGCGACGGCCGACAGCGACAGCGGCCCGAGTGCGAGCCTGGTCAGACGGCCTTCGGCGGCCGCCTTGGCCAATGCCGAGGCCAGCTTCGGCGGGGTCTGCCGGGGGCGGTGGGCGAGCACGAGAGTCACCGCTCCGCGCGGCGGATGCCGTACGAGGTACTCGATGAGTTCGACACTGCTCTCGTCGGCCCAGTGCACGTCGTCGAGGACCAAGGCCAGTCCGGAACCGGTGTGCGCGTCTTCCAGCATCGCGCGTACGGCCTTGTGCAGCCGGAAACGCTCGGCGGGCAGCGCGTCCCGCGCGGCCATCATGGCCGACAACGCCTTGCGCGTGTCCCGAAGCGCGTCCAGGGCGTCGATGTCGTCCAGGGCATCGAGGAAAGGACCGTACGGAATCTCTCTGATCTCCGCGCCACGCCCGGCCAGCACCGGCACACCGCCCGCCTCCGCGAGCGCGCGGAACTCGGTGAGCAGTCCGGTCTTGCCGATGCCGGGCTCCCCGACGACTTCCAGCACCCGCGGGGCGCGCGGGTCCCGGTGATCGAGCACGGTGCGCAGCACTGAGAGCTCTTCGTCGCGTCCCACCAGCGTCCGCCGACGCTCCCCAAACGGGCGCTCCGCCGGCGCGGGTGCGGCACGCCGTACGTCCGTGGGGGGCGGGCGCGAGCCGCGCGCCGCCGGTGAGGATGTCCTCGTGGAGCCGTTGCAACGCGGGCCCGGGATCCAGGCCGAGTTCTTCGGCCAGCTGCTGTCGGGTGCGGTGGTAGGCGTCAAGGGCTTGGGAGGAACGGCCGCTGCGGTAGAGGGCGAGGACCAGCTGGCCCGCCAGTCGCTCGTCCAGCGGATGCGCTTCCAGCAGCGCGGAGAGCTCGCTCGCCATCCGCCGGTGCTGCCCCAGACGCAGCCGGACATCGGCCGTGTCGAGCTGCGCGGCCAGGCGCTGCGCGTCGAGCAGATGGCGCTGGGCGTTGAACCACGGGGTGTCCGCGCCCGTGAACGCCTCTCCCCGCCACAGTCCCAGCGCCGACTCCCACAACGCGACGGCCTGCTCGTCCGCGTGCGTGTCGCGGGCGCGGTCCACCAGGCTGCGGAACTGGTGCACGTCCGCGGACCCCACTGCCGCCGACAGTCGGTAGCCGCCCTGCTCCCGCACGATGTCCAGTCCGGGCGCGGCCAGGACCCGTCGCAGCCGGGACACGTACCCGTAGAGCGCCTCGCGGCCGCGCCGCGGTGCGGCTTCGCCCCACACCCGGTCCAGCAGGGTGTCGGCCGGCACAACCAGGCCGGGATCGGCGAGCAGCGCCCCGAGCACCCTGCGCTGTCGGGCGTGCCCCAGGTCCATCGGCACACCGTCCCACCACGCCTCGATGGTGCCCAGCATGCCGAAGCGGACGGCCACGGTGCGCTCCCTCCCGCTGCGTTCTCGTGATCACCTGCTTACCCGCCGCTGATCAGCCGAGCCAGCCCGATTCAAGACTTTCCGAAGGTTCCCCGAAGGGCGAAGCGACACGGTGGTCCACATGACGGCCCGTCCCGCGAGGTGCGGTACGGGGCGCCGAAAGAGCGCCCGGGGCCAAGGCCACGAGAACCCATGCTCACCAAGAGGGAGACTCCTGTGATCACCACCCATGTCCGCCGCTTCACCACGACCGCCGCCCTCGCGTCGGTCCTGGCGCTCGGCGGAGTCGCCGTCACCACCGCGTCCGCGGACGCCGCTCCCCTGGCCGGCCACACGGCGGCCGCCCAGGCGGCCGGCTTCTACTGCGGCTGGGACGACCGGGCGACGCCGCCGACCATCTCCCGCGGGTCCAAGGGCGACACCGTCAGGGAGGCGCAGTGCCTGCTGATCAGCCTGGGCTTCGGCGTGGGCCAGCACGGCATCGACGGTGACTTCGGCGCGGACACCGAAAACGCGGTCAAGGCCTTCCAGAAGAAGTACGGGGTCCCCGGTGGCGCTGACGGCGTCGTCGGCAAAAACACCTGGTACGGGCTGCGCAACTACTGACCGGTCCGCGCCGCGGAGCAGGGCGTGAACGAGTGGCCTGCTCCGCGGCCTCGACCGGGCGTCTGGTGCCGTCTCATTCCAGTCCGGGAAGGTGCGAGGAGTTCGGGAGCACGTCGCGTGCCGGCTCGCTCAGCCCCTGGAACGAGGCGGACGCGGAGGCGTTCAGGGACGCCGCGTGGGCCCCCGTACGACGCTCCCCGCACTTCCCTCCAAGTCCCGCGCCGATGGCCGCCCAACAGGTGCTGACCGACCTCCGTACTGGTCACTCACGGCGTGGTGCTCTCGCTGGTGATCAGGTCGAGGGCCGCCTCCGGACCGCCGGCGGCGAGGGCGGCACGCTGCCGGTCCGCTCCGGTTCCGTGCTGCAGGAGCCGGTGGATCAGGCCCGTCACCTCCCGGGCGTCGCCGGCGGCATCGAGTGCGGGGGCGACATGGAGCAGGAGCTGGCACAGCACATCGCCGGCGCGGCGCCGACTGCCGCTCGGGTCGATCAAGGTGTCGCTCAGGCCATGACGGGCCGCGTGCCACATGCCGGCCTGTAGCAGTTCCGGGGCACAGTCCGGGGCAGGAGAGCCGGCGGTTGCCTCGGCCAGGGCGGTCTCCACAAGGGCCCGGGCGAGCCCGGCGAACATGACCGCGTCGTCCACACGCAGCTGAACGTCCAGACAGCGCACTTCGACCGTGGGGTACCGCTCCGACAGGCGGGCCTGCCAGTACAACTGGCCGGTGTCCGAGATCAGACCACTCTCCACCAGCTGGTGCACACGCCTGTCGTAGTCGGCCTCGTCCTGGAAGTACGGAGGGACCCCGCTGACCGGCCAACGGCTGAAGATCACGGTGCGCCAGCTGGCGAAGCCGGTGTCGTGGCCGTCCCACAGCGGAGAGTTCGCCGACATCGCCGTCAGCGTCGGCAGCCAGGGCCGGATCCGGTTCAGGACCTGCACGCCCACCGCACGGCTGGGTACCGCGACGTGTACATGCATGCCATTGATCAGCTGCTCCGCCACGAGTTGAGGTGCCTGGGCGAGCATGGCCCGGTAGCGAGCCTCGTCGGTGACCGCCACCGGGTGGTCACCGCGCAGCGGCGGTGTCCCACAAGCCGCGATGCGGCAGCCGTGCGCCTCCGCGGCCGTCCCGGCACCATGCCGCAGACGCAGCAGGTGCCCCGCGACCTCCTCGAGACAGTCGCACACCGGGGTGGCCACCTCCACCTGCGCCTGCAGCAGCTCGCCCTGCAGCTCCTGATCGGCCACGAGAGGCTCCAGGCCGGCTGCCATGCGAACCTTGTCAGCCAGCGGTACCGGAAAGCCCATGACGGGGTCAACCAGCAGATACTCTTCTTCAACGCCGATCGTCGTCATCAATCGCCCTCTGCTCCGCTCACTGCCGCGCCGTGCCCGGCGCGCGATGCGCCTCACTGCTCCCACCGCCGGGCTGATCCGAGTGCCGCATCTGCGCCCTTCACAAACCCGACACAGGCCGGCAGGAGATGCGTGCATGCGGTGAACCCGGCACCCTGGCGTGATTCGGCTTTCGCCGCTCGCATACGGCCGCTCGGTGCCGTAAACCGATCGACCCGCACGTGCCGGCGCGGGCGTCGTGCTGCGCCCGGGCTGGTGCCTCACGGGTGAGCACATCGATGTGCGCAGGCCGGGCCACAGGTGGCGAGCAAAGGCCGAACCAGCAGGCCACCACCTATTGCAGGCCCCAGGCAGTCGAAGACACCGGCCTCTACCCGACCGGTGACTCCTCAGGCCAGGCGTCGCGAGGCCCGCTGGAGCAATGCCCTCAGCAGGGCCGTCTCCTCCGCGCCGAGAGCGGACACGATGCTCTCCTGCTCCTCTTCGACCGCCGCCGTCCAGCGGCTCAGCGCCTCGTTGCCCCGCTCGGACGCGAAGACCAGCACGCGCCGCCGGTCCTGGTCGTCCACCCGGCGCAGGACGAGGTTCAGGGAGACCATGCGGTCGACGACCTTGGTCAGGGTGGGCGCGGACAGCAGCGCGAACTCGGCGATCTCGGTCATGGCACGGCCTTCGCCGTCGCCCAGGAACGACAGCACCCGCCACTCCTCGAGCGTGCCGCCCTCGGCCTTCAGCGCCTCACCGAGCCGTAGCACGACGCTGCGCTCGACGAGGGTGAGCGCTCGCGCGAGGTCGAGTTCGGCTACGGCCGCCGGGGTGGTCGTGGTCATCGCCCTGCCAGAGTCGTCGTGATCTACGGGTGGAGTGATTCCACGATACAGTCCTTTCCTTATCGGCGTGAAATATTCTCGTAGCAAGCAATGGCTAGGGTGAGCGCCTATGATCGAGAAGGCGTCTGTCCGGCTCGGCGCCCCGGCGAACCGGGCCCGTGACGCACTGGATGTCGCCCTGGTGATACCGCTCCAGGGCCCGGCCGGCATCTTCGGCCCGTCCTGCGAGTGCTGCGCCCAGCTCGCGGCCGAGGAGGTCAACGCCGACGCGGGCGTGCTGGGCCGCGAGGTGCGCCTGGTGCTCGTCGACGGCGGCGCGCCGCCCGAGCAGGTGGCCACGGAGGTCGACGCACTGATCTCCGGAGGCGTCGTCGACGCGGTGGCCGGCTGGCACATCTCCGCCGTCCGCGAGGTCGTCGCCCCGCGCATCGACGGCCGGGTGCCCTATGTCTACACGGCGCTGTACGAGGGCGGCGAGCGCTCCCCGGGCGTGTTCCTCACCGGCGAGACCCCGAACCGCCAACTGCGGCCCGCGCTGCGGTGGTTCGCGAGCGAACTGGACATCCGCCGCTGGACGATCGTCGGCGACGACTACGTCTGGCCCCGCTCGTCGGCCCGCGCCGCCCACCGCTATCTGCGCGAACTGGGCGGCGAGGTCTGTGACGAGATGTATGTGCCGCTGGGCACCCAGGACTTCGGGCCGGTCCTCGCACGCGTGGCGGCAAGCGGCTGCGAGGCCGTGCTGATGCTGCTGATCGGACAGGACGCCGTCCTGTTCAACCGCGCCTTCACCGCGGCGGGCCTGGACCGCGACCTGATCCGGTTCAGTTCCCTGATCGAGGAGAACGTCCTGCTGGCCACCGGGGCGGAGAACACCCGGGGCCTGATGACCTCGGCCGGATACTTCGAGGACCTGCCGACCGCGGCCGGGCTCGACTTCGCCGCCGCCTACTTCCGCCGGTTCGGCCCCGGCGCACCGGTGCTCAACAGCCTCGGCGAGTCCTGCTACGAGGGCGTGCGCATGCTCACCGAGCTGCTGCGCCGGGCGGGTGACACGGATGTGCGGCGCATCCAGGCGACCGCCGAGGGACTGGAGTACGAGAGTCCCCGCGGCACGGTGCAGATCCGTGACCGCCACCTCGAGCAGCGTGTTTTCCTCGCGGCGGCCGACGGTCTGCAGTGGGACGTGCTGCAGCAACTTCCCTGACCGGCGGGGAGTTCTTTTTTACCTCCCCGTAACACCCGACTCTTGTCCAATTGCTTCGGCAGAAAATACTTTTTTCTCGAAGCTTTTGGAGGTTGATAGCCCATGGCCACGTATCAGTACCGCTGTGCGGGCTGCGGTCCCTTCGACGTGATCCGGCCGATGGGCCGGGCTCTCGCCGAGGAGCCGTGCGGGAACTGCGCAGGCCCGGCCCGCCGGGTCTTCACCGCCCCGATGCTCGCCCGCACCTCCGCCCCCCTGGCCCGTGCCCTGCACGCCCAGGAGGCCAGCGCCCATGAGCCGCGGGTCGTCAACGACGTACCCCCCGCCCGCCGGCGGCCGACCCGGTCGGCCGATCCCCGGCAGGCCGGACTCCCCAAGCCCTGACCCTCCAGGCACACCGCGAAACACCCGACCACGGAAGTACCGGATTACGGAGGCAGTCCATGCCCGAAGTCGTCTTCAGTGTCGACCAGGCTCTGTCCATGCGTGACCAGAAAGTGCCCGGCCACAACCGCTGGCACCCCGACATCCCGCCCGCCGTCACCGTCAAGCCCGGCACCGACTTCCGCATCGAGTGCCGCGACTGGACCGACAACCAGATCGGCAACAACGACTCCGCCAACGACGTCCGCGACGTCGACCTCACCCACGCGCACATGCTCAGCGGCCCCATCGCCGTGGAGGGCGCCGAACCCGGCGACCTGCTCGTCGTGGACATCCTCGACCTGGGCCCCGTACCGCAGGCGGCGGGCGAGGGCTCGGGTCAGGGCTGGGGCTACACCGGCGTCTTCGCCAGGGACAACGGCGGCGGCTTCCTCACCGACCGCTTCCCCGACTCGTACAAGGCCGTCTGGGACTTCCACGGCCAGCAGGCCACCTCCCGCCACATTCCCGGAGTCCGCTACACCGGGATCACCCACCCCGGCCTCTTCGGCACCGCGCCCTCCGCCGAACTGCTGGCCCGCTGGAACGCCCGTGAGCAGGCCCTCATCGACACGGACCCGCACCGGGTGCCGGCCCTGGCGCTCCCGCCCCTCGCCGACAACGCCCTGGCCGGCACGGCGAGTGGCGAGGTCGGCAGGCGCATCGCCGCCGAGGGCGCCCGTACCGTCCCGGCCCGGGAGAACGGCGGCAACCACGACATCAAGAACTTCACCCGCGGCTCCCGGGTCTTCTACCCCGTCCACGTCCCCGGCGCCCTGCTCTCCGGCGGCGACCTGCACTTCAGCCAGGGCGACGGCGAGATCACCTTCTGCGGTGCCATCGAGATGGGCGGCTTCATCGACCTGCACGTCGACCTGATCAAGGGCGGCATGGAGAAGTACGGGGTCACCACGAACCCGATCTTCATGCCGGGCAACGTGGCGCCGCAGTACACCGAGTTCATCTCGTTCGTCGGCATCTCCGTCGACCACGAGACCGACACCAACCACTACCTCGACGCGACGATGGCGTACAAGAACGCCTGCCTCAACGCCGTCGACTACCTGATGACCTTCGGCTACAGCGGCGAGCAGGCCTACCTCCTGCTGGGCTCCGCCCCGATCGAGGGCCGGATCAGCGGCGTCGTCGACATCCCGAACGCGTGCAGCACCCTCTACCTGCCCACGGCGATCTTCGACTTCGACATCCGGCCGAGTGCCGAGGGCCCGAGAAAAGCCGACCGCGGCCAGTGCGCCGTCTCCTCCTGAAACACCCGTACGTCCCGAAAGGCAGCCCCATGAGCGACCATCTCACCTTCCAGCTGGGCGACTTCACCACCCAGCACGGCGCCACCCTGCGCGGCGCGCACCTCGCCTACACCACGTACGGCGAACTCAACACCGACAAGTCCAACGCGATCGTCTACCCCACCTGGTACTCCGGCCGGCACTGGGACAACGAGTGGCTCATCGGCCCCGGAATGGCCCTCGACCCGGCCGAGTACTTCATCATCGTCCCCAACATGCTCGGCAACGGCCTGTCCACCTCCCCGAGCAACACCCCGCCACCGTACGACCGTGCCCGCTTCCCGCACATCACGGTGTACGACCAGATCGAGGCCCAGTACAAGCTGGTCACCGAGGAGTTCGGCATCGAGAGACTCGCGCTCGTGACCGGCTGGTCGATGGGGGCCGGGCAGACCTTCCAGTGGGCCGTCAGCCACCCGGAGATGGTCGAGCGGATCGCCCCCTTCTGTGGCTCGCCGCGCACCAGCGCCCACAACAAGGTCTTCCTGGAGGGCGTCAAGGCAGCACTGACCGCCGACGCGGTCTACGCCGGCGGCTGGTACGACAAGGACAAGTGGCCGACCACCGGACTGCGCGCGCTCGCCCGGGTCTACGCGGGGTGGGGCTTCTCGCAGGCGTTCTACTGGGAGAAGGAGTACGAGAAGCTCGGCTACACCTCCCTCGAGGACTTCCTGGTCGGCTTCTGGGAGGGCTTCTTCCTCGACGGCCGCGACCCCAACAACCTCCTCACCATGCTGTGGACCTGGCAGAACGGCGACGTCGGGCTCACCCCCGGCTTCGACGGTGACACCGAGGCCGCGCTGGGCTCCATCAGGGCGACCACGCTCGACATGCCCGCGGAGAAGGACCTCTACTTCCCGCCGGAGGACGAGGCGTGGGCCGTCAGTCACATACCGGGCGCCGAACTCCGGGTGATCCCGGGCATCTGGGGCCACTTCGCCGGCGGCGGCAGCAGCCCCGAGGACACCGCGTTCATCGACACGGGCATCAGGGAACTGCTGGCCAAGCCGGGCGGGTTGGCATAGTCATGAGCAGAGTACGTACCGTCCGCAGCGGACGCATCAGACTGCCGCACGAGGTCAGCGCCTCGATCGTCGCCTTCGCCACGGTCCTCCTGCTCCTGAGCCCCCTCCACATGCCGACCTGGGCCATCTTCATCACCTGGGCCGGAACGTTCCTCCAGGGCGGCCCGAGCATCGCCAACGCCATCTCCATGATCACCGCCACCACGACGGGCGCGGGGTTCGCGGTGGCGGCCGTACTCCTCAACCGGGAGACGGGCACGATGTTCGGCACCGGGGAGCTCGCCCAGACCCTGGCACTGGGTGTGGTGATCTTCTTCGTCAACGGCACCCTGCTGGCGACCGGACGGCTGAAGCCGTTCGCCCTCATCCCGGGAATGTTCTTCGGCTTCGCGTCGACCTTCGCCACGTACTTCGGCGGATTCGGCTACGACGCGGGGAACCTGGGCGCCGCCTTCATCAGCGCCGCCGCGATGTGCGCCCTGGGCCCGCTCTGCGCCGTCCTGGGACTGCGCCTGATGTTCGCGCCGCCTCCCGTCCCCGAACCGGAGCAGCACCTGACCGAGGAAGTGGCGCCATCGCCCACTTAGGCACTGGGCCGGCATCTCCCCGTTCCCGTGCGGCTAGTGCACTGGGGTGGAGAAACCCGATGACTCACCCTTCGCACGCCGCCTCAGAACCGCCCCGGACGGCTCTCCCCCGAGCCGTCCGGGGCGCTTGCGTGCCGTTGCGATTGCCGTCCGCGCATCAAGGCACCTACTGTTCCGTGGCCCGACAGGTCAGGAGGCTTTGGAGTCGGTACCTGAGGCCCGAGTCGATCCCCGAAGCGTAGGGGAAACGGATCTCGCCCACAGCAGGATTGCCGCCTGGTCAGGCCTGCGGTGGGGTCGGCCGAGGACTGGGAGCGGGCGCTCGGCCCAGGGCGTGATCGTCCGGTTCGTCCGGCCTGTTGTTCCCCCTTTCGGTGTCTCACCCGTGTTGCGCGTCGGCTTCGCCGCGCCAGTCCGCTTCCGGTCCGCCGACGATGCGCCCATATCAGGAACCGTCGGCGCTTCCCGAGGACGTTACGGACCGTCGACTGCGGCGCCTCGTCCAGCTTCTCGGTGACGACCCAGTCGTAGTCGACTCGTCGACCGGCCGTACGTGGCCGCAAGCGCGCACCCACATCCGGCACTCCTCCGCCTCCACACCGCCGTCCTCACGGTCTCGACGACGGCAGCCGCACAGAGGTAGGCCGGGATATTCGTCCTGCTGCGGGTGCTGGTGCTGTGGCTGGAATCGGTCAAGAAGGCCTGACCGCCGATACGGCGGTGACGGTCACGGTGTCGTCGCACTCGGCGAACTGCCCGTCGTCCAGGGCCACCTGGTGCGCCCCGGACCCCGGCAGCCGGACGACCATCGTGGGATACACCACGGGCGCCGAACCGGACACGCAGTACCCGTCGGCCTCCCCCTGCACCTGCACGAACGTCAGCTTCACCCACGCCTTGCCGCCGGGGGCCACCTTCACCGACGCCGCGGCTCCGGCCGGCTTGGCGGTGAGCGGCACGTTCATCTCGGGAGAACCGTTCCCGGCGCCGGCCACGGTGGGGTGCCCCTTGAGGACGCACGTCCGTCCGGACACGTTGGTGAACTCGACGACGGCCGCCCCGGTCCCCGTACCGGCCGGCCGTACGGCGGCCTGACGGGCGGTCGCCTTCAGACCGGCCGCGGAACAGGTCGCCGCCGCACCGCCCGGAGCGGGCACGGACGACGGGCGTGCGGAGGAGGCGGGCGCGGATGACGCCGGCCGGGAGGCGGAGCTGCTGGGCTTCGGGGCGCCGGGCGTGGCGGAGGAAACCGCTGAGCTGACGGCCCCGGACGGGGTGACGCCGCCGTCTCCGCTGTCCACACCACCCCCGCCGGGCTGACATCCCGCCATCGCGAGCGCCGCCGAAGCCGCGATGACCGCCACCGCCGAGCCGCGCATTCCGTTCACGTGCCGCATGCTGTCCCCCGAGTCGCAGTTGTGTGGAGCACGGCTCCTCGCCGCCCCGTCGAACCAGACAGAACCGTGGAGCCGGCAGTTCTCCCACACGCCGACCTGTGACCCACCGGTGACGAAACCCGGCCACAACCACCGTGGAACGCCCCGGCAGAGCGAGCTCGGTCGTGCTACCAGCTGTGAGCGTCCTTGCGGGGCAGCGGCCCCACGTCGGCGCGACGGCCGGTGCGGATCGCCGCATGGCGTTGCCCGGGGCCGAAGCCGTCGCGGGCGGCAAGGGCGTCGGCGACGGCGCCGGTGCTGAAGGCGTATACGGCCTTGTGCAGTACGTCGACGACGAGTTCCTGGCGGGGCCAGGTGGACGGCGGGGCACCGACCCCGGTGGCGTTCTCAAGGATCTGGTCGTTGGTGAGCCGTATGACGGCGAATTTGGCCGAGGCGACCGGTCCGCGCAGTCCCGCCTGGGCCATGATCGACCGCAGCACACCGAGCAGGGCACCCTGGCCGTAGCGCGTGGCCCAGTTGATGGTCCGCGGCTGTTCGCGGGGGACCTTCATTCAGGCCGGTCAGCCGCTGCAGGACCCACGCCGGGACGTGTGAGCCGGGTCGGCCGGTGACACCCTGCTCCATCTTCTCGCCGAGGGTCATCGCGACCCCTCCGGCGGTACCGGCCACCAGTCCTTGCCACAGCGTGCGCCTGAACATGTGATGGCAGGCACCCGTTGCCACCGACCTCAGCCGCGGCAACCGGGCTGAACGGTCACACGGCGCCCTCGACAAGCCGGCCCGGTCGGGCACCCTCCCCGTCCAGGCACGCCTGGACGCCGCGGTGCGCACCGGAGAGCTGGACAGGAACACGGACACGGACCGGATCGCTGCTTCTACACCACCTTCCTCAA
Organism: Streptomyces sp. NPDC102270; assembly: GCF_044766405.1. Classification (NCBI taxonomy): domain Bacteria; kingdom Bacillati; phylum Actinomycetota; class Actinomycetes; order Kitasatosporales; family Streptomycetaceae; genus Streptomyces; species Streptomyces sp. NPDC102270. The sequence continues at coordinate 131,051 of NZ_JBIWLX010000009.1, forward strand.
CGGCCTGTCCCTCCAGGCCCGCGACGGGGCGGACCGCGCCCAGCTGCACGGCCTGGTGGACATGGCGATGACTGTGTGGAACACCCCCTCCGGCCCCCTCGTCGGCTCCATGTCCGCGTGCTGAGGGGCCCGACGGTCAGCCGGCCGCCGTGACCTTCTCCAGCCGGGATCCGGTGGCCTCGGGCGACTCGATGGCCTGCCACATCGCCGCCGGGTGGTTGTAGTTGGTGACGAAGGCGTCGGCGACGCGGGGGTCGGCGGTGGCGGCGGCGAAGATCTGGCCCAGGTGGTCGGGGGGCGGCCCGATGTTGAGGTTGGACCAGGCGACGACCGCTTCCGCGATCCGCCACAGCCGCTCCGCCGCCCGCCCGGCGGAGCCCACGTCGAACGGCCCGCGGCGCGACTTCCACGACCTCACCAGCCGCACACGGGACGGTCACGGTCACCGTACGGTTGTGCGCCCATGCCCCGGACGGCAGCTGGGACACGGGCATGTGGTTCAACGACCCCACCGACCGACCCGATCGCGGACACGCACACCACCGGCGCCTGACCACCGAAGGCGACCGGTGCACTCTGCATGGGGACTCCGACCCCCATCCCGAAGACCTCTATGCCGCCCTCACCGCCCCCGTCATCGGACTCGTCGGCGCCGACAGCCACTCGACACGCGACGGCTGGCTCGTGCGGTACGGACGTGCCTGTCTGACCGCCCATCCGTCGGCATACAGGCCCTGACGGGCGTTCTCTCCTTCGAGTAGTGGTGGCACCCGTCCTGGGGACGAAGTCGTGGCCGCAGCTTCGACCGCCCCAGGCTCGGTGTCCCCCCGTCACGCGACGGTCCACCCTCGACGTCTGGGGACATTACGGGCGAACCGCCGACCCACTCAGCGACTGAGCACCCGCTGACGGAGCGGGGTCAAAGGTAGGTCACGTCGTGCCGCGGACATGCAAGCTCGGTGTCAGGACGATAGGAGGTGGCAGTTCACCCGCGAGGAGTTGGTCGACCTGGCGGATGGCCAGTTCACCGAGTCGTCTCTTGTCGAGGTGGACGGTGGTCAGGGGCGGGTCGACCAGATCGACGACGCTCAGCCCGTCGTAGCCGACCAGCGCGCAGTCGTCCGGTACCCGGACGCCGAGCCGACGTGCGGCCCGGAGCGCGCCCATCGCCACCAGGTCGTTGAAGGCGACCACGGCGGTGAGGTCAGGGTGCGCGGCGCGCAGCGCCTCGAACGCCGCGGCGCCCCCTGCCGGGGACTGCTCACCCATGACAACCCAGCCCTCGTCGACGGGCAGCGCATGTTCGCGGACGACTTCGAGGAAGGTGCCGCGCCGGACCAGCGGGGCGGTCAGGCACTCGCAGTCGATGAGGCCGATCCGGCGGTGCCCCCGGTCGATGAGGTGCTGCACCCCGGCCCGGAATCCGGCCGCGGTGTCGATGTGGACCAACGCGTGGTGCGACGAGTCCAGTCCGCGATCGACCAGAACCAGTGGCACGGCGCCCGCGTACGGCTCGAGTTCGGCATCGGTATGGCTGATGTAGCCGACAAGAGCGTCGACCTGTTGGCCGAGTGAGCGGACCAGGGCCAACTCCCGGGACCGATCATTCTCGGTGCTGGCCACGAGCACCTGCCAGTCGCGTTCGTCCGCGGCCGCGATCACTCCTGCCATGAACTCCGGGAAGAAGGGGTTGACCACGTCCGGGACGATGAGCCCGACAGAAACGACGTCCGGGCGGACCAGCCCCCGGCCGTACCGGCTGGGCCGGTACCGCAACTGCCGTGCGACATCGAGCACGCGTTGCTGCGTCCCCGGGTCGATCTCCCCCTTGCCGTTGATCGCTCGGGACACGGTCTGATGGGACACGCCTGCCGCCTGAGCAACGTCGCGGAGCGTGACGCGCTTGACGGCTCTCACCCCCCGCGCCCGCTGGTCTTCCGTTTCCCGCTGTCCGGCCACGCCGCCCACTCACTTCTGTTCCTGTGCCGCCTTGCGCTCAAGTCAATCAGGTTCACCGGCCCACCGCGCCATCACGCCATCACGCCAGGAGGTCACCGGCGGATCGTGAGCCGTGCGGCGGTGGGGCGTTGACGGGATCCGCTCCCCTGAGCAAGAATGCCGTTAACGGTCACGTTACCGGTCACGTCAACGGTCACGGAACAGCGAAGGAGAGCGCAGTGGGCTTATTGAGGGGTCCTGCACCGCACGAACCCCACCCGGTTTTCCGTGGCGTGTTCCACGGGTGGCACGCGAAGGCCGGCGCCTTTTCGGCGCTGCCGGGCGCGCCTGTGGAACCGGATGATCCGCAGCCTTGGTGGCGGCGACTGAAAGTTCGGCGGATGGAGCCGAGCAGCGGTGGATCTTCGCTCGGCCGGTCCACGGCACTTCCCCGGGGCTGTGCTGTTCCGAGTGGGGATGGCAGGAGTTGACGACGTTCCATTCCTCCCAGAAGCGGGCGGCACCGACGAGAGAAACCCTCCCGGACGCGGGGAGATCGCTGTGGTAACGGCTGTTACCATCAGGCTATGGCGAAGACACAGCTAGGTGCGCGCGTTGATCGCGAGGTCAAGGCGTTGGCTGAAGCCCGTGCCGCTGATCGCGGCCTCAGCCTCGGCGACTACATCGCTGCCCTCGTCCGGGAAGACACGGAAGGGCTGAAGCAGCGAGGGCTGGACGCTGCCAGGCGGTTCCTGGACGAGCACCAGTCGGTATTCGACGAGGTGGAAGACGTGGATCACCACGCATCAGGGGCGCACGCCGCGTAATGGACCTGCTCATCGACGTTCCCTGGATCCTCCAGGTTGCCGAGCTGGCAGGCGCAGGAGATCCCGCCCCCGACGACTACGGCGTTCCGGTGGCAGCCGTCGCCGGCCACCGGGCCGAACTGCTGGAAACACCCGTCTACGACGGTCCCTACGCTCGTGCAGCCGCCCTCGTGCACATCCTCGGCCGCTGCCGCTGGCTCGAGCGGTCGAACATGGCCGTCGCCGCCGCGACCGGCGTGATGTATCTGGAAGCCTCCGGCATCCAGGTAAAGCCCAGCCGCGAAGACGCCGTTGCCCTGCGCGACCTCTTGCGTGATCCCGCATGTACGGCCAAGAGAATCGCCGTTCTGATGCGCGCCTGGCCGCACGCCACCTGAACCAGGGACCAAGCGGATCGCCCGCCAGACGCGCAGGTTTGCACGCCTCCCGGCCACGAGCCCTCGGACTGCCCGGCGAGACCGGGCAACTGGCTCGGGTGGGATGCCTCCCGGGCTTTCACCGGATTGGTCTGACAGGGTGGCCGTGGCACCACGTCTGCCCGTCACGCCTCTCATCTGCGGTGACGACTGCTAGCTTCGCCAGCTGATCTATGGTCCCGTACGCCTGCGGCGGAGGCAGGGCCACGACTGCGAGGCGAGGAAGACTGGCGTGAGAGAAGACGCTGAGAGGCCGACGATGGCTCCATTCAAGCGCAGGACGTTCCTGGCCACTGCCGCCGCGACGGCCGCGTCGGCCACCGCGACAGCCGCACCGGCGTCCGCCGTGGGTTCCCACGACGGACCTGCCGACCCGTGGCCTCTCGATTCCGTGGCGCGCCTGCTGGCCATGCCCGAGGCCGGCCGCGGTATCGACTGGCTCAGGTCGGCGCTACAGGTCGCCGTGGGACTGGAACTGTCCACCATCCCGCCGTACCTGTGCGGCTGGTGGTCCATCAGGGACCGCGGCGCGGATGCCGCGCGACTGATCCGGCGCATCATCGACGACGAGATGTACCACCTGGGCATGGTGTGCAACCTGCTCGTGGCCGTGGGCGACAGGCCCCGGATCAGGGCGGCGGCACCCACCTACCCCGGCCCGCTGCCCGGTGGCGTACGCGCCGGCGTGACCGTGTATCTGTCGGGTTTGACCAGGTCCTACGTGCACGACGTGATGATGGCCGTCGAAGCCCCCGAGGAACCACTCGCCCTCAGGGACAGCGCCCCACCCACCATCGGCGCCTTCTACGGCGCCGTTCTGGAGTGCTTCATGACCGTGGCCCCGCAGCTGTCTGCCCGCGGGCAGCTGAACGCCCACATCGGGTCCGACGAACTGCGGCCGATCGAGACCCTCCTGGACGTGGAGCGCTCCATCGACATCATCAGGGAGCAGGGCGAGGGCACGAGCAGCTCCCCGGCCGACTCCTTCGCCGACGACCACCCGGCCCACTACTACGCCTTCGGCGAGATCTACCACGGCCGGCAACTGCAACAGACCGACGCGGGCTGGACGTTCACCGGGGCGCCCGTCCCCTTCCCCGACGCACGCCCCATGGCCCGGGTCCCGGCCGGCGGCTGGCCCCGCCCGTCGGCGCCCGTGCAACAGCTCCTGCACCGGTTCGACACCACCTACACCACCCTGCTCGACTCCCTCGACGCCGCCTGGGGCGAGGGCGGCCCACCCTCCCTGGGTGCGGCCATCCACGCCATGCGCTCCCTGGAAGAGCCCGCCGTACGACTGATGGAGACCAAGATCCCCGGCACTCACAGCACATACGGCCCCCAGTTCCACGCACTCCCCTGACGCGCCCCCAGATGTCCACCAGGCGACAGGAATGGTGGCCGGCCTGTCCTGCCGGCACGTGACCGGAGGGGCCCGGTCATCGGCCGGTGGATCCCGCTCTGTCCCGTCCTGGATGACCGCACCACAACTCCTGGCCCGGCGGTGAGCACCATCTCGACGGCCGGTTCGTCACGGACGTCCCCGGGCTGCACTGCGCGATCGCCGAGGCCCTGCTCGGGCCGGGCCGCTCCTTCGGCCGGGAGTGGAATGCCTTCAGGGACTGCCTGACCGGTGGCTTCGGCGTGGCCCCGCCCTTCACCCTGACCTGGCACGACTCCGACGTGGCACGCCGCGCCCTCGGGGATGTCGTGGAGGATCCGGAGAACGGTCTCTCCTACTTCGAGGAGATCGTGCAGCTCCTCGAACGGCGGGGCGTCACGGTCGTGCTCCGGTGAATTAGGGGCCGGTACGGCCCTCCCTGAGCTGACCCGAGGTAACGCGAAGCGTCACGTAGAGTCGGGGTGGGGAAGATCAGCAAGGGGGAGGACCGGTGGAGCCGGTGCAGTTCTCGGTTCTGGGGCCGGTCCGGGTGCAGCGGGCGGGGGCGGACGTAGCCCTCGGCGGTCCGCAGGAACGGGCCCTGCTGGCGCTGCTGCTGGTGCGTGCCGGGCAACCGGTGGCCGTGAGCGAGATCGTGACCGTGCTGTGGGGTGCGCGTCCGCCGCACAGCGCGGTGAACGTGGTCCGACGTCATATCGGCTCCCTGCGTCGCCTGATGGAGCCCGGGCTGCCCGTCCGGGCCGCAGGACGGTGGCTGGCCCGGGACGCGGGCGGTTACCTGTGGACGGCCGACGCCGACTCGCTGGATCTGCTGCGGTTCCGCCGGCTGCGGGACGAGGCCCGGCGGGCGGAGGCCGGGCTCGCCGTCGAGCTTCTCGTCCAGGCCCTTTCGTCGTGGCAGGGACCGGTCGCCGGGGACATCGCCGCCGAGGTGCGTGAGCGCGCCGGTTTCGGTGCCGTCGACCGGGAGCGCCACGCGGCGGTGCGGGAGGCCGCCGACGCCGCGCTGCGCGCCGGTGTGCCGGGCGTGGTGCTGCCCCTGCTGCGGCAGGCCGCCGCCGACGATCCGCTGGACGAACCGGTGCTGGCCCGGCTCATCCTCGTGCTGGCGGCCATGGGGCAGCGTTGCGAGGCCGTCGACACCTACCGCACCGCCGCCACCCGCCTCGCCCACGAGCTGGGCATCGACCCCGGGGCCGAACTGCGCGAAGCCCACCGCGCGTCGCTGCCGGACGCCGCACCGCAGTCCTCCTTGCCCAGGCCCGCCCAACTCCCGCACGACCTGCCGACGTTCACCGGCCGCGAGAGCGAACTGGACGACGTACTGGCCCGGTCGGACCCGACCGACAGGGTGGTCATCACGGCGATCGGCGGTATGGCCGGCATCGGGAAGACCACCCTCGCCGTGCACCTGGCGCATCGGGTCGCCGAGCGGTTCCCCGACGGGCAGCTCTACGTCAATCTGCGCGGCTTCGACCCGTCCGGTGCCGTGATGAGCGCCGGCGAAGCGGTCCGGCTCTTCCTGGACGCGCTCGGGGTGCCGCCCGAGCGGGTGCCGAACGCGGTGGAGGCCCAGGCCGCCCTCTACCGGGGCCTGTTGGCCGGGCGGCGGTTTCTGGTCGTGCTGGACAACGCGCGCGACACCGATCAGGTACGCCCGTTGCTGCCGGGCACCCCCGGCTGCCTGACGATCGTCACCAGCCGCAGCAGCCTGTCCGGACTCATCGCCGCGCACGGAGCGCACGCGCTGACCCTGCGCCCGCTCACCGCCGCTGGGCAGGCCAGGGCGTTCCTGAAGCGTCGGCTCGGCGCGGCCCGGCTGGCCGGCGAGTCCCGGGCGGTCGGCGAGATCACCGCTCTGTGTGCCGGGCTGCCGCTCGCGCTGGCCTGCGTGGCGGCGCGCGCGGCGACCCGTCCGCACTTCCCGCTGTCGGCGGTGGCGGCCGAACTGCGGGCGGCGCACGGCAGTCTCGACGCGTTCAACAGGACCGACCCGGCCGTGAACCTCGGCGCGGTGTTCTCCTGGTCGCTGGGTGCCGTCTCGCCCGGCGCGGCCCGCCTCTTCCGGCTCCTCGGCCTGCACCCCGGCCCGGACGTCGGTGCCCCGGCCGCGGCCGCGCTGGCGGCGGTTCCGGTTCCGGAGGCGCGCGGTCTGCTGGCGGAACTCGCCGACGTGCACCTGACGCGCGAGCACGCGCCCGGCCGGTACGCCCTGCACGACCTGGTGCGCGCCCATGCGGCCGAACTGGTGCGGGACGAGGACGACCGTGCCGCGGCCGTCGAGCGGCTGTACGCCCACCACCTGCACACCGCCCACGCGGCCGACCGGCTCCTCGCCCCGCACGCCGATCCCCTGCCACCGGACCCGCCTCCGCCCGGCGTCGTCCCGCAAGCCCCGTCCGACGACCAGGACGCGCTGGCCTGGCTTGCCGCCGAGTACCGGGTCCTGCTCGCCGTGATCGACGCGGCGGCACGCTCCGGCCGCGACCACCTCGCCGCTCAACTCGCCTGGTCCCTGGAGCCGTTCTTCGACCGACGGGGCCACTGGCACGACGGAGCGGCCGCCCAGCGCACGGCGCTCGACTGCGCGCTCAGGCTGTCGGATCCGGCCTGGGAGGCGCGCGGACTGCGCGGGCTGGCCCGGGCGGAGGGGCGGCTGGGCCTGCACGACAGTTCCGTGGCCCGGCTCCGGCGCGCCCTGGATCTCTTCACCGAGCTGGGCGACACGACCGGGCAGGCCCACACCCACCGCAGCCTCGGCTGGGAGTGCGAACAGCAGGGCGACCTCCCCGGCGCCCTGCGGCACAACGAGCAGGCTCTGGAACTGTTCCGGCAGAGCGGACCGCCGGCCGCGCAGGCCAGCGTGCTCAACTCAGTCGGCTGGTACCACGCGCTGCTCGGCCGGTACCGGCAGGCGTTGAGCCACTGCTTCGAGGCCCTCCCCCTGCTCCAGGACCTGGGCGACCGCTACGGTCAGGCGGTCACCTGGGACAGCATCGCCTACGCCCAGCACGGACTGGGCCGCCACCCGCACGCCCTGCTCGGTTACCACAACGCGCTGACGCTGTACCGGGAGTTGGGTGTCCCCTACCTGGAGGCCTGCACCCTCGCCCACATCGGCGACACCCAGCTCGCCATGGGCGCCCCCGAGGAGGCGGAGACCTCCTGGCGCCAGGCTCTCGCCCTCTTCACCTCTCTGGGCCACCCGGACGCGGAACAGGTCCGGGAGCGGCTGCACGCCGCCCGGGGCAGCGGACGCGATCTCGCCTGAGGGGGCGACCGATGGCACACGACGAGTCGCTGCGTTTCGAGGTACTGGGCCCATTGCGGGCGACCCGCGGCCAGAGCGAACTCGACCTCGGCTTTCCCCAGCAACGCGCCCTGCTGGCCCTGCTGTTGGTGCGGGCGGGGCGGCCCGTCCCCGCGGGCGAGATCGTCGCCGTACTGTGGCCGGAGGGCGCGCCCCCGAGCGCCATGAACGTGGTCCGGCGCTACGTCGGTTCCCTGCGCCGCCTGCTGGAGCCGGGACTCCCGCCGCGCGCTCCCGGCCGCCGGCTGCCGCGCGGCGCCGACGGATACCGGCTGGAGGTGGCCGAGAACGAGGTCGATCTGCTCAGGTTCCGGGGCCTGACCCGGCGGGCCAAGCGGGAGGCGGCCACGGGGCGGCCAGAACCGGCGCTGCGGCATTTCGTCGAGGCGCTGGACAAGTGGCGGGGCCCGGTGGCTGCCTGCATCCCCGCGCCCGTGCGGCAGCACGCCGTGTTCGCCGAGATCGAACACGAACTCGTCCGTACGACGGTGATGGCCACCGACGCGGCCCTGCTGTGCGGCACGCCCGAACCCGTACTGCCCCACCTCGGCCGCGCGGCCCGGCTCGACCCCCTCAACGAGTCCCTGCACGCGAGGACCGTCCTGGCACTCGCCGCCTGCGGCCGGCAGGCCGAGGCGCTGGCGGCGTACGAGTCGGTACGGCGGCTGCTGGCCCGGGAGCTGGATGTCGCACCGGGCGCGGAGCTGACCGCGGCCCACACGCGTGTACTGCGCCAGGAGGTCCGGTCCGCACCGCGCAAGCGGGACCTCGCACGGCCCGCCCAACTCCCGCCCCAGTCCGAGCAGTTCACCGGCAGGCAGGCCGAACTGGACAGCCTGCGCACGGCAGCCGACTGCTCGACCGTCCTGTTCACCGGCATGCCGGGCATCGGAAAGACCACTCTGGCGGTGCGCTGGGCCCACGAGGTCGCCGAACGGTACCCCGACGGTCAACTCCACGTGAATCTCAGGGGTTTCGACCCGCTCAACGCCCCGCTGACCCCTGAGGCGGCCCTGCGCTTCCTGCTTCCCGTTCTCGGCGTGCCCGGGCACCGCCTGCCGAGCGGTCCGGACGCGCTCACCGGGCTGTACCGGAGCGTTCTGTCCGGCCGCCGGATGCTCCTCCTGCTCGACGACGCCTTCGACACCGAGCAGGTACGTGCCCTGCTTCCCGCCTCGCCCGGCTGCCTGACCCTGATCACCAGCCGGCGCGGCCTGTCCGGCCTGGTCGGCGCCGGGGCCCGGCCGCTGCACCTGGACCTGCCATCCACCGCGGACGCCCTCGCCGTTCTGGCCCGGCACCTCGGCCGGGAGCGACCGGCCGCCGATCCCGCGGCGGCGCGGGAGATCGTGGCGTACTGCGGACGGCTGCCGCTTGCCCTGGCCGTCGTGGCCGCCGGGGCCGCGGCCCGCCCCGGCCTCCCCCTCGCGGCCGTAGCCGCCGAGCTGCGCCGGTCCCGAGGCAGCCTCGACGCCCTCGCCGACGTACGCGCCGCGTTCGCCGCCTCCTACCGGCGCCTGTCGGACGACGCCGCCCGGCTGCTGCGTCTGCTGTCCCCCGGGGGCGGCCCGGACCTCACCGCGGATGCTGCCGCCGCGGTGGCCGATCTGCCCGTGCGCACGGCCCGCCGACTCCTCGACGAGCTTGCCGACGCCCATCTCGTCGACGAAGCCGCGCCCGGCCGCTACACCGCCCACGTCTTGCTGCGGGTGTTCGCCGCCGAGCTCGACCGGCGACCATAACCTCAGGCCAGAGCGCCGTCATCACTTCTCTGTCACTCTTTTTTCACACCTTCGCACCTAGGCTCCGATGCGATGAAAGATTCTGTTCGACTCTGTTCGGAGGTGCGCCGGATGCCCTTGGGCGTCGAGATCGTCGTCACCGACACGGCGCCGGTGCGGCTGCCGGGTGGGCGGTGGCCGCGGACCAGGGCGCACCGGCTGTCCGCCCGCGTCGGCGGCGAGTTCCTCTTCGTGGGCGTGCGGGGCGGCATCCCCGCCCCGGAGGGTTTTGTGGACATCCCGCTCGACCCCGGCGACATCTGCTTCTACGACACGGACCGTCCACCCTCGCTGGAGCTTCCCCGGGCCCGGCTGAAGGTGTTCCTCGTGACACGCGAGGCGCTGGGGCTGCCGGACCACGCGCTGCGGCGGGTCATGGCGGCCCCGGTCAGCCGGTCGTCCCGGCTGGGCGGTCTGCTGTCGCCGTTCCTGTCCGAACTCGCCGACACGGTCTCCGTCTCGCCGCCCGCGACCCGCGAGATGCTCGCCTGGAACGCCGTGAACCTCCTGGCCACGCTGGCCACCGAGCAGTCGGGCGAGGGCACCGCCCAGCCGTCGGGTACGCAGTCACTGCTGTCCAGGATCCAGGGGTTCATCGACCGCCGTCTCGCGGATCCGGACCTCTCGCCCGAGACGATCGCCGCGGCACATCACATCTCGGTGCGTTATCTGCACAAACTGTTCCAGGACGAGGGCACGACGGTCGGCCGGTGGATCCAGCGCCGTCGCCTCGAGGAGTGCCGGCGCGATCTGCTGCACCGGGTGCGGGGCCGGCGCACCATCGCGGCGGTCGCCGCCCGTTGGGGCTTCCTCAACGCCCCGCACTTCAGCCGGGTGTTCCGCGCCGCATACGGGATGTCCCCGAGCGAGTGGCGGGACACGGCCGGCGGACGCACGCCGTACCCCGGCGCGTCTTCGGCGGGCGCGCGTTCCGGTGCACTGGTGGATCAGCGCCCATGCACTGGTGGACAACTCACCACCGTCCCGCGCTCCTAGCGTGCTCGTCGACGCGCCCGCGCATCACCAGCGAGAAATTTCGGGAGAACTCCATGTCCGAGACCGCCGAACCGGTCAAGCCGGTCCTCGAACCGGCCGCCCAGGCCTTCGTCGAGGCCACCGCCAACCCGCCCTACCTCTTCGATCTGCCGCCCGCCGAGGGCCGCAAGGCCGTCGACGAGGTGCAGTCCGGCGAGATCGCCAAGCCCGCGATCGACGAGGAGTGGATCACGGTGTCCGGCGGCCCGACCGGCAGCGTCCGGGCCCGCATCGTCAAGCCCGCCGGCGCCACCGGAACCCTCCCGGTCATCCTCTACATCCACGGCGCGGGCTGGGTGTTCGGCAACGCCCACACCCATGACCGACTGGTGCGCGAACTCGCCGTCGGCGCAGGGGCGGCCGTCGTCTTCCCGGAGTACGACCTCTCCCCCGAGGTGCGCTACCCGGTCGCCATCGAGCAGAACTACACCGTCGCGAAGTGGGTCGTCGAGCAGGGCTTCACCAAGGACCTGGACGGCTCCCGGCTGGCGGTGGCCGGTGACTCGGTGGGGGGCAACATGACGGCTGCGCTGACCCTCATGGCCAAGGAGCGCGGCGATGTCCCGCTGGTGCAGCAGGTGCTGTTCTACCCGGTGACCGACGCGAGCTTCGACACCGGCTCCTACCACCAGTTCGCCACCGGCTACTTCCTGCGCCGGGACGGCATGCAGTGGTTCTGGGACCAGTACACGACGGACGAGGCGGAGCGGGCGCAGATCACCGCGTCCCCGCTGCGGGCATCGACCGAGCAGCTCGCCGGGCTGCCCCCGGCCCTGGTCATCACCGGTGAGGCGGACGTGCTGCGCGACGAGGGCGAGGCGTACGCCAACAAGCTGCGCGAAGCCGGGGTCGCGGTCACCGCCGTGCGCTACCAGGCCATCATCCACGACTTCGTGATGCTCAACACCCTGCGCGGGACCCACGCCGCCGAAGCCGCCATCAACCAGGCCGTCGCCACCCTGCGCACGGCCCTGCACACCAACTGACCCGGGAGACACAGAACATGACCACCACACCCACCGCCCTTCTCGTGCACGGCGCCTTCGCCGACGCCGGCAGCTGGGCCGGTGTCGTCGCGGAGCTGCAGAACCAGGGCATCCCCGTGATCGCTCCGCCGAACCCGCTGCGCGGGCTGGCCGCCGACGCCGCGTACATAGCCTCCGTGGCCGCGCAGGTCGACGGCCCGGTCGTCCTGGTCGGGCACTCGTACGGCGGCGCGGTCATCTCCGTCGCCGGTACGACGGAGAACGTCGTCGGCCTCGTCTACATCGCGGCCTACGTCCCCGAGGAGGGCGAGAGCCTCGGTGAGCTGCAGGGCCGCTTCCCGCTCTCGCAGCTCGTCAGCAACCTCAAGGAGTGGACCTACCCGGTCGAGGGCGGGGAGACGGCCGTCGAGGTCACCATCCAGGCCGACGCGTTCCCCGGCATCTTCGCCGCCGACGTGCCCGCCCCGGTCACCAAGGCGCTGGCGGTGTCCCAACGCCCGCTGGCCGCCTCGTCGTTCACCGAGCCGGCGTCGGCCGCCGCGTGGAAGACCAAGCCGTCCTGGGCGCTGGTGGCCGAAGCCGACCAGGCGATCAACCCGGAGGTGGAGCGCTTCGGCGCGAAGCGGGCCGGCGCGACGATCGTCGAGCTGGCGGGCGCCTCCCACGCGGTCGCCGTCTCCCAGCCCAAGGAGGTCGCCGCCCTGATCCGCGACGCGGTACGGGCGACGAGCTGACCGCTCTGCGGAGCGACAGCCGCGCGGAGGGCGTACGGCGCCGTCCGCGCGGCTGCGTACGTGTGCAACGGTCGGGGACGCACGGGGGTGAGGACTTCACCGGATCATCCGTCCTCGTCGGGCTCCGTCTCCTGGCGGTCGATGCCGGTGGTACGGAACCGGCTGCGATAACCGCCCGGTGAGACTCCGAGGTTGCGGCGGAAGATCCGTCTCATCGTCTCCGGGGAGCCGAAGCCCGCACGCCGTGCGACGGACTCCTGACTCTCGTCGCCGCTCACCAGGAGAAGCTTGGCCGCCTCCAGCCGGGTCTGCTCCACGTAGCGGGCCGGCGTCATGCCCACCTCGTCGCGGAACATCCGCCCCAGGTGACGTTCGCTCACCGCCGCTCGGCCGGCCATCGCCGCGCTCGAGTGGTCTGCCGCCGGATCGAGGACCACTGAGTCCAGGACCTGGCGCAGGCCGCGCGTGGTGGGGGCGCCCGCCTCGGACCAGACACTGAACTGGGCCTGGCCACCCGGGCGTTGCAGGAAGACGACCATCCACCGGGCGACCCTGCGGGCGACGTCGGTGCCGTAGTCGTTCTCGACGATGGCCAGGGCCATGTCGGTGCCCGCACTGATGCCGGCCCCGGTGACGTAGGGGCCGTCCTGGACGAAGAGGGCGTCCAGATCCACGTCGATACGGGGGTACTCCCGGGCGAGCCGCGCGCAGTGCGCCCAGTGGGTCGTCGCCCGACGTCCGTCCAGCAGCCCGAGGGCGGCCAGCACGAAGGCCCCGGTACAGACGGAGGCGATCCGCGATGCCCGGGGCGCCAGTTCGCGGACCATCGCCAGCGCCTCGGGGACCGTGTCCGGGGTCAGCTCCTCCGGAATGTCGTGCGTGCCCGAGGCGAACGTGAAGTCGGCCGGTACACCTCCCGGCACCAGGAGGGTGTCGATGGAGTCGGGAGCATCGGTCACGGCAATGTCCGCGCTCAGCCGGGTGAACGCGGTGGTCCCGACCGGTTGCCCCGTGGGCGAGATCAGCAGCACCCGGTAGCGGGCCCCGAAGTCGTTGGCCCGGGCGAAGATCTCCAGCGGCGCCGCCACGTCCTGCAGCGTCACCTTGTCGTACAGGACGAAGGCCATGGTCCGCTCGGCTCCGCGGTCCGCGGCCGCGATACTCCGGTTCATAGTCCGACCTCCTCAGGCGGTGGTGGTGGAGCGCGAGGCTTGCCCTCGTGTCCGAAATCGTGGCTCGTGTGTCCGTTGCAGCCCTTGGCCCGTGTCCCCTCCGGGCGGGAACGTTAGGAGCCGAGCAAATCACCTGGCCGGGTATCCGGGTTCCCGCAAATACCGGGTGAGGAATACTAACCGCACGAAGACCAGATTGGTCCAGTGCCCACATAGACCTTGCAGCCTCCCATGGCCTGAGCGACAGGCCTGGGCGGCTTTTTCTGCATTGCCACACCAATACCGCAACCGTCAATTGCGGACATCATTTATTCAGCCGTCGTTAACTTGAGTGAAACACGGTAGCCGGAACCTATTGATGTCTCACCGCGCCGTAGCCGACACAATTGGCACCGCCGTAATCCCGGTCGTCGCGGGGCACCCTGCCAGGACATATTCGGCAGCAGAAGCCGAAGAAGCACGCCTGCTCACGTCAGAATCCCCGCACAGAACCTCTGCGGCATGGATTCCATTCTTTTCCGCCTCTCAGCGGGCCAATTATCGCCTGCCCGTGTTCGGGCACGAATTCCGCCGGGCCGTGCGAACCCGGCGCCAGAGGAGTGGTTTGGCCATGCGCCAGCTAAATGCTTTGTCGATCAGCATCGGCGTACTCGGCGGAGTCGCCACGCTGCTGACCGCAACCGTCCTGACCGTTCCGGTCTGGGTCATCTTCATTGCCTGGGCCTCCTTCTTCATTCTCGGAGCCGGCACCGACGGCATGGCGAGGTCGATCGCCTCGAACCTGACCGGCATTGCCATCGCCTCACTCACGCTGCTGGTCATCCACGCACTGGGCGGCGGCACCGCCGTCGCCGCCATCGCCGTGGGTGTCGGCAGCGCCGCCATGGTGCAGGCGTCGAAGATCCCCCTGCTCTCGAAACTCCCGGCCATCGTGTGGGGATTCGCCTCCACGGTCGGCACCGTGGCCGCCACCGGCCACGACATCACCACCGCGTCCATCAGCAACCCGGCGCTCGTCGCGGCCCTGTCCATGGTGCTGGGCGCGGTGTTCGGCATCGCCTCGGAGTACTGGGGAGCCGCGATGACCGCCCGCACGGCCGCCGAGCCGGCCCCGGAAGGACAGTCATGAAACTTCAGCACCATCTCGGAGGGCTGGAAAACCTCGGCTCCGTCGCCTACGAGCCCCGTGTCTTCGTCGAGGACTGGGAGCAGCGCATCTTCGGCATCCACGTCGCGATGATGGGACTGAGCGCCCACCTCACCGACGCTGTGCCCCAGTACCCGATCGACGACGTTCCCACTGCCTTCTCCTCCGTGTGGACCTGGGCGGACCTGCGCAAGGGTGCCGAGGCGATGCACCCCTTCGCCTACTTCCAGTACCGCTACTACGAGAAGTGGCTCGGCGGCATCGGCGGGTTCTTCGTCTCCCAGGGCTACATCACCGAGGAGGAGCTGGAGGCGAAGGCCGCGGAGTACCTCCAGGAGCCGGGACTCGACCTGCCCGAGGGCGGGGACGAACGCATCGACGACCAGGTCATCCGCTACCTGCGCGAGGGCGACTCCCCCCGCCAGGGTCCGGCCGAGTCCCCGGCCTTCGCCGTCGGTGACCGGGTGACCGTCACGGACGTGCCGCCCACCGAACACACCCGGCTGCCGGGCAATCTGCGCGGCCGCACCGGCACCGTGGAGCGCGTCTTCGAGGGCAACTACGGCTACTTCTGCTCCACCGGCCCCGACGGCATCGGAGAGCCGATGCCGGTCTACGCCGTCCGCTTCGAACCGACCGACCTCTGGGGAGAACTCGCCGAACCCGGGGCCGTGCTCTACGGCGAGCTCTACCAGGCCTACCTCACCCACGCGACGGAGGAACAGCAGTGACCGTGCAGTTCGGCTACCCCGAGGACCGCGAAGCCCGCAGCGCCGCCCGCGTGCGGGCGCTGGAAGCCCTGCTCATCGAGAAGGGCGTGATCACCGACGCCACCGTCGACAAGGTCCTCGGCTACTTCGAGACCGACATGACGCCGCTCAACGGAGCCAAGATCGTCGCCCGTGCCTGGACGGACCCGGAGTTCGCGGAACGACTCGTCAAGGACACACCGGCCGCCGTCGCGGAACTCGACCTCCCCATCGGCATGGACGGCGCCGAGGGCGAACACCTGCAGGCCGTGGCCAACGTCCCCGGCGTGCACAACCTGGTCATCTGCACCCTGTGCTCCTGCTTCCCCTGGCCCGTGCTCGGCCTCCCGCCGTACTGGTACAAGGACCCGACCTTCCGCGCCCGCGCGGCCCGGGAGCCCCGTGTGGTGCTCAAGGAGACCGGCCTGGACCTCGACCCCTCCGTCGAACTGCGGGTGTGGGACAGCAGCGGTCATTCCCGCTGGTTCGTCATTCCGCGGCGGCCCTCCGGGACCGACGGCATGAGCGAGGAGGAACTCGCCGCCCTGATCACCACCGAATCGATGATCGGCATCGCCGAGGTTCCCTCACCTGCCGCCTGAGCCGCACCCGGACACCACAGAAAGGGAATCCATGGAGGCCACCGCCACCACCACGCCCACCTCGCCCGCCTCGCCCCTGCACCACACCTGCGTCACCGACATGAACGCGCCCACTTTCGACGCCGACTGGCAGCGCCGGGCGTTCGGCGTCGCCGTGGCCCTGTCCGAGTTCGGCCACTACCCGTGGGACGCGTTCCAGCAGCGGCTCATCGCCGCCATCGGCGCATGGGAGGCCACCGCCGCGACCGAGCAGGGCGGTTGGCAGTACTACGAGCACTGGCTCGCGGCGCTCGAAGGCGTACTGGTCGATCACGACCTGGTCGCCGACGACGAGATGCGTGCCCTGCTCGGGGCGTAAACCGCTCCAAGAGCTCGCCCACCAGGACGTCCGTAACGGCCCGTCCCCCGGGGCCGCACCCGCTCATGGCGCACGACCAGCGGGTGCGGCCCGCCCTCTCCCACTGTTGACGGCACCGCGCGGTGCCCCCCGCCAAGGATGTGTGTGTGACCACAACGACCATCACCGCCGGCCGATGGACCCGCGCCGAACGGCTGCGCATCACGGGCATCGTCGGCGTCATCGCCGCCCTGCACGTCATCGGATGGAGCCTGTACCTCTTCTACGCCAGTGGCCCGGCCGGCGCGGGGGCCTTCGCCGGAGCCGGAACCCTCGCCTACACGCTCGGCATGCGACACGCCTTCGACGCCGACCACATCGCCGCCATCGACGACACCACCCGCCTGATGATGCAACGCGGACGCAGACCCGTCGGCGTGGGCTTCTTCTTCGCCATGGGCCACTCGACCGTGGTCCTCGCTCTCGCCTTCGTCGTCGCCCTTGCCGCGGGCGCCGCCGGTTCGGGCATCGACACCTTTCGCCACGTCGGCGGTCTGGTCTCGCAGATCGTGGCCATGGTGTTCCTGCTGCTCGTCGCCGTGCTCAACCTCATGGTGCTGGCCGGCATCGTCGGCCTGTGGCGGCGTATGACCTCGGGCCGTCTGGACCAGGGTGAGCTCGATGAGCACCTGCTCAACCGCGGCCTGATGAACCGTATCCTCGGCCGCCGCGCCCGCGGACTGATCCGTTCGTCATGGCACATGTACCCGGTCGGCATTCTCTTCGGCCTCGGTCTTGAAACCGCCAGCGAGATCACCTTGCTCGCCCTGTCCGCCAGCGCCGCCGCCCACGGGTCCGGCCTGCCCCTCCTCGCCGTCCTCTCCCTCCCGCTGCTCTTCGCCGCGGGGATGAGTGCCTTCGACACCGCCGACAGCATGCTGATGTCCCGCCTGTACTCGTGGGCGTACCGCAGCCCCGCCCGCAGGCTCTACTACAACATCGCCACGACCGGCATGACGGTGGCCGTGGCCGCCTTCATCGCCAGCGTCTACGTCGCGGGGCTCGTCGCCGACGCCACCAACGCCGGGACGCTCGTCACCGCCTACGCCTCCCTGGCCGACCACTTCGAACTGCTCGGCTACATCGTGGTCGCCATCTTCGCGGCGTCCTGGCTCTGCGCCGCCGCCCTCTGGCGTTTCCGCGGACTCGCCGAGAAGTACGGCGACCGGCCAGGCACCGCTGATGACGCAGTCCAGCGATCCTGAACTCCGGTACCGGCTCACGGCTGCTGCGCTGCGCGACGCCGTTCCGGCGGCCCTGGGAGCCGTCAGCAACGGCACCTTCAGGTCCACCTCGGGAATGGGATGCCTGGCACCGCAGGTGGCGGCAACCGATTCTCCGTCGGCCCGGGAAGCCCCGGGATCCCGGGGTCAGTTGAAGGGGTCGAGGGTGATGTACGCCTGCTGCGGATTTCCGTCGTTCACCAGCGACTCGTGGTTGCCCACGTCGTCGAATGCGAAGGCGTACGCCTTGCCGTCGGCCATCTGCGCGTGGATCTTGCGGGCGTAGTGGTTGGTGACCCCGTCCGTGTAGAAGCCGGAACCGCTGGTGTCGGGCTGGTTGGGGTTCGTCAGCAGCGTCGAGCGGTTGAAGCCTGCGCACAGGGTGCGGGAGATCGGGCCGCGTACCAGGTCGTTCGGTGCGTCCAGGAGCTTGTAGCAGCCGAAGATGCTGTCGGAGTCGGGCTTCTGGAAGGTCGTGACGACGGCGCCGGCGCCGTTGGTGAAGTTCATGACGTTGCCGGAGACCCGCCCGTAGTACTTGGTGTTCGGCTGATCACCGAAGGGCGTGACCGTCAGGGTCGAAGTGCTGTACTTCTGCCACACACGGTTGACGTAGTCGTCCATCACGTTCGCCGGCAGCGCGCCCGCCTCGATGCCGTGTCCCGGTGCCAGGGCCCGCAGGACCGTGCCGTCGGAACGGGTCTGGATGAGGTTCGCCCAGCCGCCCGGCTGGCCGCGCAGCGCACTGAAGAAGCCGTTGTAGCCGCCGGGCTTCAGGTGGCCGGTGTTCCTCACCGTGCCGTCGCCGGCCTTCACGCCGACCGCGTACGGCGCGGAGAACATGTCGACCTGGGTGCTGTTGATCCACAGTCCGGAGTCGTTGAGGGTGTACTCGGTCCAGTTGAACAGGATGTTCCTGTTGGGGTCGGACGGGTTCTGCACCGCGGGCTGGACGAGTCCGCCGGTGGTCAGCTTGAAGACGAGCTTCTGGCCGTAGGAGAAGTAGACCCGACCGGAGAACTTCGGCATCCGCAGCGTCATCGCCTGGCCGTTGGCCGGTCCTGCGATCGACGCGTCGGGCGCGTTTGTCGGCGGGTTGCCCCCGGCGGGCCAGACGTGGAACGTACCGTTCGCGTCGGCCCAGCCCTGCTGGCCGGTGGTGAGCAGGGTGCCGATGTTGTAGACGTAGACCTGGTCACCGCGCCCCGAGTTGTTGCTGATGGTCAGCGGGATGGTGCTGGGCACGGCGGCCTGGGCGTGGCTGCCGGGGCCCGTCACGGTGACACCCAGACCGATGGCCAGGGCTGCCAGTACGGCGGCGAGCGTCCTTCGCGTCACTGAGATGGACACATTCTTCTCCTTGTTCCTGGTGCGCAGACGTGAGGGGAAGGGCTTGGATTCCGGCCGTCCTGCCCGTCGCCGGTGAGGTCTCCTCCTCTTGCGGCCCGCCGGCTGGTGGGAGTCAGGAGGCGGCGTTCATCAGATCGAGGGCACTCTGCTGGCGGGCGGCGCCGGTCTTGTCCAGGGGGCCGTACCAGCGCAAGCCGTACTGGTCGAGCGCGTTGCGGTCGGACTCGTACGCCTGGGCGGCCTGCCTGCTGAGGTACGCCCTGTACGGGCGGTCGGACAGGACCGCGTCGAGCTTCGCCAGGCCGCGCACGTCGGCGCCCTTGAAAAAGGGACCGTCGGCGCCGCAGTCACCGCTCTCGCAGGGGTCCTTGAGGATGCCGGCCGAGGTGTTGAGTTTGCTGGAGGTGGTATTGGCGTCGGCGGTCCGACGGGCAGCGGTGAGGACGGAGGAGTCGGCCGTGGCCTTGTGGAGCTCGGTCAGACCGCCGACCAGTTGGCCCTGGTTGTACGACCGGACCGCGGCGTTGGCGTTCTTGCACGTGCTCAGGCTGATTCCGTCGCCCACCGTCCGGTCGGAGTTGACCATGCCGGTGCCCTGGAACCAGGTCCAGTCCGCCTTCGCGCGCTGAAGGTATGTCGTGTCACCCGGGAGGCGGTTGTGCAGGGCTGCGTTGAGCTCGATGTAGAGGGAGTTGGGTATCGCGTTCTTCACGGTCTTCACGGTGCTCCACCACACACCGCCGCCACAGGTGTTGTCCCAGTAGGAGGCCATGTGATCCACGTCGGCCCGGGCTGTGGCGTGGTAGCGGCTGTCACCGGTCAGGTCGTAGGCCGCGATCCAGGTCAGGCCCCACCATCCGGTGTCGTCGATGTAGTCGTTGCGGAACTGCCCGGCAGCGGCGTTGACCTGTAGGTCGTAGGTGCGGCTGATGGCGTATGTGTAGCTCCGCATGCCGGTCACCCGGGCGTTGTCGATGACGGCGTGCAGCGCGTTAGCGGAGTTCCACCAGCCGGTGGTGTCGAACAGGCCGGTGTCGTAGTCGTAGAACTGCATCTGCGCGGTGGCCGCGACGGTGCGCCGGTCGGCGGCGTTCCAGGTGGAGCGGGCCCAGGGCGAGCTGACGATGTCGGTGCGGTCGGCGGCCCTGCCGCAGGCGCGCAACGCGCCGACGCCGTGGTTCGCCCAGTCGTCGACGTTGTACATCAGGGTCCGCCAGTCGGTCCGGCCGGCGGGGATCGTGGTGGCGCCGATCCTGCTGCCCGAGGACCACGTGCGGCCGCCGTCGAACGAACGGTCCATCCACACCTCGTCCCCGGGGCTGCCGTTGCCCACGGACGCCCAGCCCATGGCGTCGGCGTCGTCGAAGTGCAGCACGAATGTGCGCGCGAAGAGCGTCGCGGTGACGGGTCTGCGGTCCTGGCCGCTGAGGGCCGGGTCCCGCGCGTCGCAGTACTTGTTGCACACCGCTGCCGCCGCGGCCGCGGAGGCGGTGGGAGCGACCTGAGCCAGGCCGACTGACATCGTTATCAGGAAACTTGGCAGAAGTGCGGCGGACAACGATCCCTTGGCTTGCATGGAAGAACTCCCGAGGCTTGCCGAGCACTGCGGTGGGGGCACAGGGGCTGGTCCTTGAAAGCGTGTCGCAGACGCTAACCGGAAGCGGTGTACGCGTCAATGGTCTGGACCTTATGAGCGCAGCCTCGCATCGGCGGCAGTCCGCACGTACGGGCCCTCGCTGACTGGCAGTCCGTCGGCACGGTGCTCTCGGGCCGCCCGCGTCAGGCAGAAGGACGCCCTGGGCAGGTGCTCGCCGATCGTGGCAGGGGAACGGCGGGCCGCGTCGTAGCCCAGGACGCGCCGCGGCCGAACGGACTCCGCCCGCTGCCCCATGGATCAGAACTGTCTCGCCGTCGCGTAGCCGCCCCGCGTCCGCGGGCGCACCGCAGGCCGTCGGATACGCGCATGGAAGCCCCGCCACGTGCACCAGCGGGAGCCTGCCCCGCGCGCCGACACCTCGGTCGTCTCACCTCAGGCCCAGGCAAACGTGACTCCTGATCCTGCTGGGGCGCCGGCACAGCGCGCCCCTGTCGGTCACGTCCTCAGAGCAGGTCCAGGGCGTCGAAGCCGTAGCCGGGGCTGAGGTAGCCCCCGCCGCCCGCCGAGCCGCTGGCGGCGTCGATGCGCAGGGTGTTGGTGCCGGTCACCAGGTGCGCGGCGGGGATGACGTACTCGTACGTGTGGTTGTTGCCGCGATAGCTGCCGACCGTCAGGGTCCGCGTGGACGGCTCGGTCGCGGCGGCCGGGACGGCGGAGGTCCAGGCGTCGTTGACGGTGATCTGGGGGCGGCCGCCCGCCTTGGCGGTGGTGATGCCGATGCGCAGGGTGCGGTCGGTGGAGGCCTGGGCGGCGGTGAGGGTGAAGGAGACCAGGAGGCCCTGGTTGATCTCCTTGAACTGGTAGGCGGGCCAGGCCGAGGCCGTCGAGGTGCCGACGACATAGGTGGCGGCGGTCCAGGCGGCGGCGCGGGAGTCGGAGGGGTGGGCGTAGGTGACGAGGGAGGCGTTCTTGAAGCCGGCCGGGGTGCCGTTCCAGTCGCCGATGCGCCAGATCGCGGTGTCGGCGGCGGGGTCGCCGGTGATCGTGATGGTGTGCACCGTGGTGACGGCGCCCGCGGTGACCGTGATGTCCTGGGTGTGTACGGCGAGTTCGCCCTTGTAGACGGTGAGGGTGTACGTACCGGGCAGGATGCCGGTGATCGCGTACTTCCCCGTACTCGCGTCCGCCTTCGCCCAGTACTGCGCGTCGGCGTTGGCCACGCCCACGACGTAGGGGTGCGAAATGTCCCGCCCCGCGAGCCCGTTGCCGACGATCCGCCCGCGACCGCTCGCGCCGGTCCAGCCGGTGAGGCCGAGGGCGTCCACCCAGGCGGTGTTGTCCCGCCCGGACACGGCGGCGGTGGGCGCCGCCCCGTCGGTGAAGGCGAGGACGTACGGGCCGTGCAGCCCGAAGCGCTCGGCCTCCGTCTGGCCCTCGGCGTAGTAGAGGTGCTCGTAGAGCCCGGCACCCGACTCGTTGCCGTGGCGCAGGAGTTGGCGGATGAAGGGGCCGCCGGAGTCCTTCTCCTTGGTGGATCGGACGACCCAGACCGAGGCGGCCGACGTACTGAAGCCGAAGTAGTCGTAGTCGATGGTCCGCAGGTGGGAGAAGTGCTTGGACCGGGTGGTGCCGTCGGCCTTGGCGAAGACGTCGGCGGACTCGATGACGGTGTCGGAGTTGGACCAGGTGTCCGGGTAGGTGGTCGGGAAGATGCCGGGCTTCAGGCGTGCGATGTAGCGGCTGGCGGTCACGGAGGTGTCGGGCTTGTAGGTGAAGAGGTAGATGTTGTTCTCGCCGCTGCGCGCCACGTAGTAGTGGATCAGGGTGCCGTGGACGACCTTGATGAGGACGACTCCCGTGGCGGGCGTGGAGATCGTGACCGTCGAGGTGCCGAGGCCGCTCTCGATGTGGGAGTTCTTGCCGTCGTAGCCCTGGTACTCGGTGCCCTGGTAGACGAAGGACGAGAGGTCACCGTTGCTGTGGTTGACCTTGAAGACCAGGCCGGCACCCGTGTCGACGACGTAGTTCGTGCCGTCGTCGGTGTGGCCGAAGCCCGCGGCCGAGGCCCTGACGGGGGTGGCGAGGGCAAGGGCGATTCCCGCCGCCGAGGCGAGGACGGTACGGCGGGACAACGGGCTGTCGTACGACATGCGGTCAACTCCTGTGGTGCTGGGGGAGGTTGGGGAGAGGTGTCTGTCCCGAGCCTGCCTGTCCCGGCGGCTCCGCACGAAGATCGGGGAGCAATGGCCATGCAGATGTAATGCCACGTCACATTCGGTCCCGACATTCGGGATTCGACAGCGAATTCGACTGATCATGAACGCTTCTTTTCACTTCTGTTGCTTTTGCTGATCGGAACGGTTGGCTTCCGTACGATCCTGGCCGTCCACAGAAAGGGATCTTCCGATGCGCTACACCTGGGCCGCCGTCGCGGTGAGCCTCGCGGTCGCAGTCACCACCGCGCTGTCCCCCGGCGCCGCCGCCGCACCCTCCCGTCAAAACCCGTACCACCACCGCCAGTTGCTGGCACGCGACGACTTCCGGCACGGCACCGGCCAGTGGCGGGCCGAGCTGGAGCAGGGCGGCAGCGTCACGGCGAAGGGCGGTGTGCTGGACGTCGACGTGCCCGCCGGGGCATCGGTGTGGTTCAAGCGGCCGTTCTCGGGCCGGTACGAGATCGACTTCACGGCGACCCCGGTCTCCGCGGGCGGTGCCAACGACCGCGTCAGCGACCTGAACTCGTTCTGGAACGCCAGGGATTCACGGTCCCCCGGGGACCTGTTCGCCACGGCGCGCAGCGGCGCCCTGGCGGACTACGACCACCTCACCACGTACTACGCGGGCCTCGGCGCGAACTACAACACCACCACCCGGCTTCGCCGCTACGTCGGCGTCGCGGGCTCCCGTCCGCTGATCTACGACTACACCTCGCCGCTGCTCACCGCGAACGAGCCCAACCGCATCCGGCTGGTCTCCGACGGCAGGCACATCCAGTACTGGGACAACGGTGAACTGGTCTTCGACTACACCGACCAGGACGCCTACACCAGCGGCTGGTTCGCCTTCCGCACGACCTGGAGCCACTTCCACGTCACCGACTTCCGCGTCTGGCGGCTCGGAGGCGGTCACCGTGCCTGAGCTGTCGCGCAGAGACGCCCTCAAGGCGGCGGGCGCGGCCGTCGTGGCAACCCAGCTCTCCTGGGCGCTCGCCGCCGACCCGGCCGCAGCAGCCCCGGCCGAGGCCTCCGCCGGCCCGGTGAAGCTCGCCTGGCTGGAGGGCGGCACGCCCGCCGCGGCTCCCGGCACCACCTTCGGCGTGGCCTGGCCCCAGGGCGCACTCCCCGCCGACCATGCGTTCGCTCTCACCGCCGGCGACGGCACCGCCGTGCCCGTCCAGTCCTGGCCCACCGCCTACTGGCCCGACGGCAGCCTGAAGTGGACCGCCCACGCGGTGGGCGCCACCGCCAAGGCCGCCGAGAGCTACACCCTGGCCCCGGGCACGCCCGCGAAAGCGGTCACCGCACTCACCGTGGACACCAAGGGGGGCACGATCGACGTCGACACCGGCGTCATCCAGGTCAGCATCGCCAAGGCCGGCGCGCACGACGTCGTACGGAGCATCAGGCGCGGCACCACCGACATCGCGAGGAAGGCCGAACTGGTCGTCCTGCGCCAGCCGGAGATCGACGACGACTACGAGGGCAGCGGTTCGAGCACCCGCTGGGAACGCTTCACCGGCCGCGTCGGCTCCGTCACCGTCGAGCAGTCCGGCCCGGTGCGCGCCGTCATCCGACTGGAGGGCAGACACGAGCGCGGCAGCCGTTCCTGGCTGCCCTTCGTCATCCGGCTCTACCTCTACGCCGGGTCCGAGGCCATCCGTGTCGTCCACACCATCACGTACGACGGCGCGCAAGAGCCCGGCAAGAGCAGCGGTGACTTCATCAAGGGCCTGGGCCTGCGCATCCGCGTCCCCCTCACCGACGAGCTCTACAACCGCCACGTCCGTCTCGCCGGCGCCGACGACGGATTCCTCACCGAGGCCGTCCAGGGCATCACCGGCCTGCGCCGCGATCCCGGCGCGGCCGTGCGCTCCGCGCAGGTCGAGGGCGAGAAGCTGCCGGACATCTCCTCCTGGGACACCCGGGTCTCCTCCGCGCTGCAGTACGTACCGGCCTGGGGCGACTACACCCTCGCCCAGCTCTCGGCCGACGGCTTCACCGTCCGCAAGCGGACCAAGGCCGGTCACGGCTGGATCCACACCACCGGCGGCACCCGTGCCCCCGGCTTCGGCTACGTCGGCGGGGTCAGCGGCGGACTCTCCTTCGGCCTGCGGGACTTCTGGCAGAAGCACCCCGCGCAGCTCGACATCAAGAACGCCGCCTCCGACGAGGCGGCCGTCACCCTCTGGCTCTGGTCCCCCGAGGCCCAGCCGCTCGACCTGCGCTTCTACCACGACGGCCTCGGCCAGGACACCTACGAGGAGCAGACCGCCGGACTGGGCATCACCTACGAGGACTACGAGCCCGGCTTCGGCACCCCGTACGGCATCGCCCGCACCTCCGAGCTCTACCTGTGGGCCAACGCCGCCACCCCCGCGGCCGGCACCCTGGTCGCCCAGAAGGAGGCGCTGACCACCCCACCGCAGCTGGTCGCCGCCCCCGAGACCTTGCACAAGGCGGGCGTCTTCGCCGGGCTCTGGTCCCCCGTGGACCCCTCGACCCCCGCCAGGAAGACCATCGAGGACCGCCTCGACCTGCTCTTCACCTACTACCGGGACCAGCGCGAACAGCGCCGCTGGTACGGCTTCCTGGACTACGGCGACGTCCAGCACACCTACGACCCCGACCGCCACACCTGGTGCTACGACGTCGGCGGCTACGCCTGGGACAACTCCGAGCTCTCCACCGACCTGTGGCTGTGGCTGGCCTACCTGCGCTCCGGACGGGCCGACATCTACCGCTTCGCCGAGGCCATGACCCGCCACACCGGCGAGGTCGACGTCTACCACCTCGGCAAGTGGGCCGGTCTGGGCACCCGGCACGGGGTCCAGCACTTCGGCGACAGCGCCAAACAGGTCCGTATCTCGACGCCCGTCTACCGCCGCCTCTTCTACTACCTCACCGCCGACGAGCGCACCGGCGACCTGATGCAGGCCCAAGTGGACGCGGACGAGACGTTCCTGCGCCTCGACCCCCAGCGCAAGGTCCGCACCGACGGCTACGTCCCCGGGGACCGGCACGCCCTGTCCATCGGCTTCGGTACCGACTGGAGCGGGCTCGGCTGGGCCTGGTGGACCGAGTGGGAGCGGCGCGGCCCCAAGTGGCGTACGGCGAAGAAGAAGCTGCTGGCCAGCGCCTCGACCATCGCGGCACAGCCCAACGGCTTCGTCCAGGGCAGCGGCCTGTACGACCTCGACACGGGCGCCTTCGCTCTCCAGAGCAAGCCCGTGATCGACGTCTCCCACCTCTCCGCGAGCTTCGGTCTGCCCGAGCTGGCGGCCGAACTGATCGACACCGTCGACGAGAAGGACATCCCCGGCTTCCGGGCCGCCTGGCTGGACTACTGCCGTTACTTCAACGCCACCACGGCCGAGAAGACCGCCCGTTACGGCGCGGGCTTCAAGGTCAGCCTGGTCCAGGGCCACTCCCGCCTGGACGCGTACGCGGCGAAACTGACCGGCGAGGACGTGCTGGCGGCGCGGGCCTGGCGCAACTTCACCGCGAGCGACGGCTACCCGGACGCGAGCACCCCGTGGGCGACCACGAAGATCGACGGGCCCACCGTACTCAACGCCGGGTCGGACGCGCCCTGGGTCAGCAGCAACTCCACGGCCCTGTACGGTCTCGCGGCCATCCAGGATCTGGCCCTGGTGGGTGACGCGCTGAGGTGAGCCCGGGCCCGCGCCGCTGCGGCGCGGGCCTGCTCGACGCGAGGGCCGCGCCGCAGTTCATCGGCGCGGCCCTCAGGGCGTGAGGACGACCTTCTCGCAGTGATCCTTCTTGTTCTTGAACAGGTCGTAGCCGGTGGGGGCCTCGGTCAGGGGCAGCCGGCGGGTGATGACCCTGGTGGGGTCGATCCTGCCCTCCTCGATCAGGCTCAGCAGCGGCTTCATGTACTTCTGCACATGGCACTGCCCGGTGCGCAGGGTCGGGGACCTGTTCATCACGAGTACAGCTCCGCGCAGCAGGACGCGCACGCGCCGCAGGCGATCGGGAAGGGCACGACGACCCGGTCGCCGACACGCAGTTTGTCGTCGCTGACGGCGGGGCCGACCTCGACGACCTCTCCCATGAACTCGTGGCCCAAGATGTCGCCCTTTTCCGTGGTGGGGACGTAGCCGTCGAGCAGATGGAGGTCGGAGCCGCAGATCGCCGTCGAGGTGATCTTCACGATGGCGTCGCGGCTGTTGAGGATCGACGGTTCGGGGACGTCCTGCACCTCGACCGAGTTGCGTCCCGTCCAGCAGTTCGCCTTCATGTCAGGGCCTCTTTCGGTTCCTCCTCGGTCAGCGGTCGGGCCGGGTGCTGCGGAAACTCACCGCGGGCCCGCTTGCCGCCGGGTGCCCCCTCCGGACGGACGACCTCGCCGGTCTCCGCGATCTGCTTGAAGCGGCGTAGGTCGTCGTCGAGCCGCTTGGTGCGGTTCCTCACCGAAGTAGCGTGCCGCGGCCTTGCCCAGCGCCCCGCCGGGCAGGTCGTAGCGCAGGGTCACCCGGATCTCCGTGCCCCGGCCGCCAGGGGCGCCCACGAACCGGACCTCACCGGAGTTGCCGATGTCGGCACCGTCCGCCGACTGCCAGGCGATCAGCCGGCCGGGGACGTCCTGGGTGGTCTCGGCGTCCCACTCGACCACCTTGCCGAACGGCGCGCTCGCCCGCCAGTGGCTACTGCCCGGCCCGGTCACGCGCACCTCGTCCAGGTGCGCCATGAAGTCAGGCAGTCGCTCGAGGTCGCTCCAGAAGCGGTAGACCTCGTCCGGAGGATCGGTGACGGTGGTGGTCGCGGTCAGTTCCGCGGGGGTGCTCCTACGGGTGCGGGTCACGGCCGCGTGGACGTCCGTGGCGGTGATGACGGTGACCGCGGCGGTCGCGGCGACGGTGCGGCCGAGGCCGCGACCGTTGCGGTTCCGCAGGGCCCGGGTGCTCGGGCGGCCGCATCCGGCCTGGCTCTGGACCCGCGTCGAAACCGGCCGCGGCCGCGAGCTCGCGCGCTCCGCCGGCGGTCGTGGCCAGGCTGTGCCGCGAGCTCTCGTGCACGCCCAGGGCCCGGGCGAAGCCTGCCGGGGCGACGACCTGGGGCACGCCCAGGAGCGCGCTTGCCCAGCCCAGGCCGCGTGTGAGCGGATCATGCCGTAGGCGGGAGGTGGAGCGGGTGTCTGTCCTCATGGATGCTCCTCACGTGCGGTGAGGTGAAGGGAGTGCGGGTCGCTTGGGGGAGAAGGTGAAGCGTGCAGCCGGACCACGCCGGAGGTGCCGCATGGCCCGCATCCAATCCTCGACTCCCGCTGCAGGTGCGGATCCGGGTCCGTGCCGTCCCGGCCGGACCCCGGGGCCGATCGCGACTCGTCGGCCGAACCGGTCCCGGGGAGCAGGCGGACGGCAACCCTTGGGTCTCTTGGCTCTTGTGGCCGGCCGTTCAGCTCCTGTGGCCGTTGCCGTGTCCGTCGGGATGCAGGACCACCTTGGTCCAGCCCTCGTCGCGGGCGTCGAAGTGCTCGTAGGCGGTGGGGGCGTCGTCCAGGCTGAGCTCATGGGAGACGACGAAGCTCGGCTTTGCCTTCCCACCGGCGATCAGATCCCGCAGCGCCCGGTTGTACCTCTTCACCGGCGCCTGCCCGGTGCCCATGCGCTGGCCCTTGAACCACATCATGCCGAAGTCGATCGGGACCTTGCCCTGCGCCTCCAGCTCGCCCTGGGCCTCCTCGCCGCCGGGGTCCTGGGGCAGGAACACGCCCACCACGCCGATGTCGCCCGTGAACCTGACCGAGTCGATCAGGCCGTTGAGCGTGAGGCTGGCGTCCTCGTGTCCCTCGGGATCGTGCGCCTGATAGCCGACACACTCACAGCCGTTGTCGGCGCCCAGACCGAGGGTGGCCTCCTTGACGACCTCCGCCGGGTTCTGCTCGGCGGTGTTGATCGGGATGGCACCGATCTCCTCCGCCTTGCGCAGCCGGTCGGGCTGGTGGTCGGCCACCCAGACGCGGCCGGCGCCCTTGAGGAGGGCGGAGTAGGCCGCCATCAGCCCGACGGGGCCGGCTCCGAAGACGATCGTCTGGTCACCGGGTTTGACGTGGGCCATCTCGGTGGCGTGGTAGCCGGTGGGGAAGATGTCGGCCAGCATCACGTAGTCGGTCTGCCGGTCGGCGGCGTCCTCACCCAGACGCAGCGCGTTGAAGTCGCCGTAGGGCACGCGCAGCAGTTCCGCCTGGCCGCCCTGGTAGGGGCCCATGTCGGCGAACCCGTAGGCGGCTCCGGCGAGGGCCGGTTCCGGCTGCATGGTCAGGCAGTAGTTGGTCAGACCCTGCTCGCACTGCTTGCAGAAGCCGCAGGCGATGTTGAAGGGCAGGACCACGTACTCGCCGACCTGCACCTTGCGGACGGCCGGGCCGACCTCCACGACCTGGCCCATGTTCTCGTGTCCCAGGGTGCGCCCGGACTCGAACGAGGTGCGACCCTCGTACATGTGCAGGTCCGAACCGCAGATGTTGGTGGCGGTGATCTTGACGATGATGTCGCAGGGGTGCTCGATCTTCGGGTCCGGTACGTCCTTCACCGTGACCGTCCGGGGACCTTCATATACCGCTGCTTTCATGATGACTTCCCTCGGTGCTGTGGCATGAGCCCAGCACAGCGGTGATGGAGACCGCGCACAGAGCCTGCTCCCGGAAGTCGCTTCGCCGGGGAAGTTCCATGGCTCCGGCACGCCTCGGCGGACCGCTCACCCGGATCGGGCGGAACGGTGGCGCCGCCACCGGCCCCCCAGACGGAGCTTCGGCGTTCCGGCGGCGCGCCCATCGGGTCCCCGTCGGCCCCCGACGCCAAACAGGCCAATCACCGACCGGTCAGCGCATTCTCCGGACCCGGACGACCACCGACCGACGACACATCTCCGACGCAGGGTCGTCGGCCAATCACCGTCGTTGTCCCGCAGCGCGCCGCGACGTTCCTGTTCGCGCCTGGAGTAGGCGGCTGCCCGGATCGCCTCGTCGCTCTCCAGGCCCGATCCCAGCGCGCCGCCCACCGTGGCGATCGAAGCGACGAACCAGGACAACGTCCAGTACTCCGTGGCGTCCCTGGGCCTGGGCTCGGAGCCCGTGTTCCGTCGGCTCCGCGCGGCGCTCGCGGGGCAGGTCCGTCGGCGTCGGGTGTATTGCATTCTCTTCGACCACGACGACGACCCCGCGCCCGACCCCGCCGCGGAAACCGCCTGGTACGCGCGCTACGGCGAGGACGTCAGCGCCCACACCCAGGCCGCGCGGGCGGTTCGCCTCCGGCGCGTGGCCGCGAGTTCGTGGCCGGCCTCGCTGGTCGCCAAGGCGGCCGAGGCGCGGGGCGCGGAAGTCGCCTACCGGGTGCTACGGCGACTGCGGGAGAGCGTGTTCGTGCTCGGGGAGCCCGCGGACACTCCCGCGTCGGCGGTACCCGCGACCTCGGGCGTACCCGGCCTGGATGTCGGTCGGCTCGTGGCCGACGCGGCGTCGGCGGACGTGCTCGAGCGAGTACGCGCCGACCGTGCCGAGGCGCGTCGTCCGGTCGACGAGGTGCTGTCGGTGCACGGCTGCGAATCGCCTCATCCCGGCGCCCCCAAGGAGACCCCCGACGGCCAACACCGTTACGCCCTACCCACGTTGCTGGTGCGCGGCACCCGCCGGACACCGTGCGGTGCCGGGCCGGCGGCCGTACGAGGAGTGTGTCTCGGCCGTGTCCGAACTCGGCCGGGGGCCGCTGCTCGTGCCCGTGGCGCACCTGCGCCTGATCGGGTCGCCCTACGGCCACGACGGCTTCCTGATCGAGACGGAGCAGGTCGCCTCGCTCGTGCGCGAACTGCTCCACAAGCGCTCAGCGAGTCGTCACACCACGCTCACCGGATGCCGTACCACCGCGTCGAACAGGTAGCCCTGCGTGTTGGGCACGGCGACGTCAGGCTGGGTGCGGCCGGACGTGTCCGTGGCACGGGCCAGCAGGTGGGTGGCGCCGCGTTCTTCGGGCCGCCAACTGAAGGACCAGCGGGTCCAGGTGCCGGCGCGGGGCCGGTCGTGCAGCCGGGCAGGGCGCCAGTTCGCCCCGCCGTCGGTGCTGACGTCGACCCGGGCCACGGCGCCCGCGCCCGACCACGACCGCCCGTGCAGTACGTGCACCCGGCCTGCCGGGAACGTGGCCCCGTCGGCCAGCTCGAAGGCGCTCTTCGTCGCCTGCCGGGTGAGCGGCGCGCTGCCGCCCTCCGGGTGGGCCGGACCGAACGGCCGGTAGAAGGTGGTGTTCCAGGGGGAGAACAGCGGCTGCGCGGACACCTCGATGTCACCGACCCACTTGATCGAAGCGATCCCCACCCAGGAGGGCACCAGCACCCGCACCGGATAACCGTGGTCGTACGGAAGCCGTTCACCGTTCATCTCGTAGGCGAGCAGTACGTCGTCCAGCGCCTTGGCCAGCGGCAGCGGACGGCGTACCCGGCCCAGACTCTCGCCACCGCTGACGTACTCGGCGTCCAGTCCACGCGGCTGCACGTCCACGGCATGGGGCAGGAGGCCGGCCCGGCGCAGCACGTCGGCGAGGCGCACCCCGCGCCAGTGCGCAACCCCGATCGCGCCCAGCGTCCAGGCCGTGCCGGTGACGGTCTCGCCCTGCTGCGTCGTGTAGTAGGAGCGGCCGTTGCCGGCGCACTCGACGAAGGCGGTCCGGGAAACAGCCGGCAGCGCGCGCAGATCGTCGTACCCGAACTCCACCGGCCGGTCCTCACCCGGGGTGCCGCGCAGCCCGCTCCCCCACAGCCGCAGCCGCCAGTCGCCCGCGTCCAGGACCGGGGTGGCCGTGTGGTTGCGGACGAAGAACTTCTCGTTAGGGGTGTTCCGGCCGGTTCCCCGCAGCGCCTCCCAGCGGGTCTCGGCGTTGGTGCCGCGCTCGATGAACCACTCGGGCGGCAGCGGCTTGACGATCCCGGCGACGGCGGCGCGGGCAGAGCGGGGGCTCACGAGTGCGGTCCCGGCGGCGGTGGCGGCGAGCAGGGTGAGCAGCCGGCGGCGGGTGACCCCGTCGGCCTTGGCCTCACCGGCGAGCCACTGACGCAGCCTTCGGCGGTCGTAGTCGGTTTCGAGGCGGTGACCGGACGGGGTGGGAACAGACATGGCGGGTCCTCGTCATGGGGGCGATGGAACAGGGCAGGGGGCGGCAAGGGGCAGGGCCCGGACATCGAGCAGTCCCACGGCAGCCAGGCCCAACTGACTTTTCCCGCAAGGTGGTTGACAGAGCCGCTGTCAGAGAACGGGGAGGCGCGCGATCAGCCGCTCGTCCGACACAGCGCGGCGGCGACCCGGACGAGGTCCACGGCGCGGCGGCGAGTCAGAGGCTCCGGCGACGGCATGGCGAGATCGAAACACGCGGGGCGGAGGGTGTCAACGGAGCGTTCGAAGGCAGCCCGGGGCGGCCTTCGCCTGATCAGGTGCTCCCGCCTGCCAGCGAAGCGCGAATGAGATCGCCCAACTCGTCGTCGGTCACGTCCGCCGCATCTTGGGGGCGTAGCCGGATGGTCCCCTTCCCGCTGACGAGGTTCGGATGGCGGGAGGTGAAGTCCGCGCCCCGGTCCTTGTCCCACCCGTAGACCGAGACCCCGTGCTGCCACACCCCGACATGGAGCTTTCGGTTGCCAACCCGGTAGGTCGGCATCCCGTAGGACAGCACGAGGCTCGCCTCGGGAAACGCCGCCAGGATCAGCCGGTGCAGCCGGTCGAACAGGGGGCGGAGCTCGGGTGCGATCCCGTCGACGTAGGTCTGCACTTCAGCGTCCATACGACTCATTCTGTTCGACCGCCAGCCTGGATGCTCGCAACCAGGCGCGCCGACACGGAGAGGACACGAGGGAAGCGGCGGCGGGCGAGTGGCCGGGTCGACGACCCGACTGCCAAGTCCCGGGCAACAGAAAGCCGTTGGGCATCGGCGGACCGCGTGGGCGGGGCGATCGCGGGCAGGGCGTGTTGGCGGCGCGTGCTTGTTCTCCACGGGCAGACGACAACCTCGTGGGTGGCGGGGGCGAGATCAGGCGAGCTGCTTCTGTGGGCCCAGGTCGAGGGTGATGTGCGGGGCGAGCGCGCGCAGGAAGTCCGCGGCGTCGAAGATCTCCCCGGCGGAAGCGACGCCGGTGGTCCGGATGCGGCCGGTCAGGACGCGTTCGAGGGCCTCGGCGACCAAGGGGGCGGTGACGGCGTAGATGTCCTGGCCGCTGGCCGTGGCCCGGCGTTCGGCGCCGCCCGAGCGCACGACGGCGTCGACGAGGAAGGTCTGGTCCGAGCGCCCGCTCTTGTCGGTGGCGGTCGGTGCCGGTGTGTCGGGGGCGGCGATGTCACGGACCGCCTCGGCGGTCATGTAGGTGGTCACATCGGGAATGGACAGGTGCTGGGGGACGGTGACGACGTCCGCCATCGTGAACTCCCCGATCACCTTCCGGGGGCCCATCGGGTCCGGGAAGGTCCATTCCAGAGTGGGCGCCTGGTCGGTGCGGTGCTCCCACTGTCCGCCGCGGTAGCGCAGACGATGGTCACCGCGCCGCTCGCGTGAGACCGCGCCCGAGAGCCGGGTGCCGTTGGTGGGATGCCAGTTGCTGAGCGCGTAGGCGATGTGGGCCTCGTCGGCTTCGGTCCAGTCGCCCATCGCCGCGGTGGCCAGCAGGTCGCCGAGACCGCCGAAGAAGGCCATGGCCGGAACGATCACCGCTCCCGTTTCCAGGGTCCGCTCGCGGTAGTGGGCGAAGGTGTCGAGATTCGCCTCGAGCTCGGCGGCCACGTCCAGGTAGGGGATGCCCGCGCGCAGCGCGGCCTCGATGACGGGGCCGGTGGTCGAGGCGAAGGGTCCGGCGCAGTTGATGACCGCCACCGTTCCCGCCAGGGCCCGGTCCAGCGAAGCCGGATCCTCGACCGACGCCACCCGGGCCTCCAGCCCGTGCTCGCCGGCCAGCTCCTCGACCGCCCGCGCGTTGCGCCCCGAGGGCACCGGGACGAACCCCCGCGCGGCCAGCTCCGCGACCACGAACCGCCCCGTGTGACCGTACGCCCCGAAGACCGCCACCAGCTGACCTGACCCCATGAGACTGCTCCCCTACGTTCGTAGACCCGCTGCGATGCTGATCCGCTGCGGCCTGACACCCCCATCCTGTCCGTGCGGCAGCGCCCCGCATGAGTGTCGGAAACGACATGCCGCGTACAGTTTCGGACATGCCCACCGTCGCGCTGGCCGTCACCGATGGCATGCTCCACTACGAACTGGCCGTGGCCGTCGAGATCTTCGGGTCCGACCTCACCCACGTCGTCGACCCCTGGTACGACTTCTTCCTCTGCGGCAACGGCCCGGTCCGAGTCGACCGCTTCCGCCTCGAACCCGACCACGGACTCGACCACCTCGCGCACGCGGACACGGTGATCGTCCCCAGCTGGGCCGACACGGATCACGAACCGCCCCGCGAACTGGTCGACGCGGTGCGCGCCGCTCATGCGGCCGGCGCCCGCGTGGCCTCCCTGTGCACAGGCGCGTTCATTCTGGGCGCGGCAGGACTGCTCGACGGCCGGCGCGCCACCACGCACTGGGCTCACACCCGGGAACTGGCGCGGCGCCACCCAGCGGCCACCGTCGACCCGGACGTCCTCTACGTCGACAACGGAGACGTCCTCACCTCCGCGGGCAAGGCCGCCGCCATGGACCTGTGCCTGCACCTGGTCCGCCTCGACCACGGCTCGGCCAACGCCAACAAGATCGCCCGGCGTCTGGTCGTCCCACCCCATCGCGACGGTGGCCAGGCCCAGTTCATCGCCACCCCCCTGCCCGCCCCCGGCAACCACCCCCTGAGCGAACTCATCCCCTGGGCGTTGCAGCGACTGGACCAACCGCTCACCGTGGAGGACCTGGCCCGCCGGGCCCGTATGAGCTCACGCCACCTCGCTCGGCACTTCAAGACCCTCACCGGCACCACGCCACTGCAGTGGCTCCACACCCAGCGCATCCGCCATGCCCAGGAACTGCTGGAGACCACCGACGCCACCGTGGACACCATCGCCGCGGCCACCGGTATGGGCACCGCCACCACGCTGCGCCGCCACTTCCACCGCAGCGTCGGGGTCCCACCCGACACCTATCGCCGCACCTTCCGGCCCTGACAAGGCACACCGAGTGGACAACGGGTGTCCCGCACGCGGACGGTCTCCGCGTGCGGGATCGGGTGTTCCCCTCGGGTGGGTCAGCTGGTCGTCAGGGCGGTGTCGTCCACGACGAAGCTGGTCTGGAGGGAGGAGTCCTCCACTCCGTTGAACTTCAGGGTGACGGTGGAGCCGGCGTACGAGGACAGGTCGAAGGACTTCTGGGCGTACCCGGATGCCTTGTTGAGGTTGGAGTAGGTGGCCAGGGTCGTCGAGCCCGCGGTCACCGTCAGCTTGTCGTAGGCGCTGCTGGTCGAGGTCTCCGCGGTGTCGATGTGCAGGTAGAAGGTGAAGGTGGCCTTGCAGCCGCTCGGCACGGTCACCGACTGGGAGAGCGTGTCGGTGTGCGCGGAGCCGTAGCCGTCCAGCCAGGCGTAGTAGGAACCGGCGTGTGCCGTCTCGCTGGTGGAGTTGGTGATGACCCCGCTGGCGGCGGTCCAGGTGGTGTTGCCCGACTCGAAGCCGGCGTTGCCGAGCAGTTGGGTCGAGGTGCAGGTGCCGCTGCCGGAGCCGACGGTCCAGGTGAAGGAGGTCGAGCCGGAGGCGCCGGTGGAGTCCTTCGCGGTGACGGTGACCTGGTAGGTGCCCGCGGTGGACGCCGTTCCCGTGATCTTGCCGGTCGAGCTGCTGATGGACAGGCCGGTCGGCAGCCCGGAGGCGCTGTAGGTGAGGGTCGCGCCCGCGCTGTCGCTCGCGCTGATCTGCAGGCTGACCGAGCCGCCGGTCGTCGTCGACTGGCTGCCCGGGTTGGTGACGGTCACCGTGTTGCCGGAGGTGGTGCCGGAGGCGAAGGCGGTGGTGCCGTTGGGGGTGCCCCAGCCGGTCGGGCCGTCGTAACCGGTGGTCGCGGTGCAGAAGTACGAGGTGGAGCAGGAGCCGTTGTTGCCACTGGTCACGTCGTACAGGTTGGAGGTGTGGGAGTAGGGGTACTTCGCCGGGTAGTCGCTGGAGCCCGGGGTGCCCGCGAGGGCGTACACGCCCGCGATGATCGGCGACGAGGCGCTGGTGCCGCCGTAGACCGCCCAGCCGGAGCCGCCGTAGGTGTCGTACACGGCCACGCCGGTCGCGGGGTCGGCGACCGCGGACACGTCGGCTTCCATCCGCTTGGTGCACCCGGTGTCGGTCTGCCAGGTCGGCTTCGGGTCGTAGGCGGAGCAGCCGGAGCCGGTGCCCTCGGTGGAGCTGGTCTTCCACACGGACTCGGTCCAGCCGCGGGAGTTGGAGGACGTGGACAGGGCGGTGCCGCCGACTGCGGTCACGTACTGGGAGGTTGCCGGGTACTCGGCACCGTAGGCGGAGTCACCGGAGGAGACGGTGATCGCGACACCCGGGTGCTTGAAGTACGAGGTGTCCTCGCTGGTCTGGGAGGAGGACTCGCCCCCGCCCCAGCTGTTGGAGACGAACTTGGCGCCGAGCGAGACGGCCTCGTTCTCGGCGATGCCGAGGTCGGAGTCGTTGGCGGAGCCGGCCTCGACGAGGATGATGTTGCAGTTCGGGCAGACGGCGCTGACCATGTCGATGTCGAGGGCTTCCTCGCCCGCCCAGCCGCTGTCGTTGGTCGGCAGCGAGGTGGTCGAACCGGTCTGGCTGACCTGCTTGAAGCAGCCGTTGGCCTTGGTGCAGGCGGACAGACCGTAGGTGGAGCGGTAAGTGGCGAGGTCCGACTCGGCGTTGGGGTCGTTGTAGGCGTCGACCACGGCGACCGTCAGGCCGCTGCCGCCGGTGGTGGGCAGGTTGTAGGCGCTGTGCAGGTTGGCCGGGGAGAGGCCGGAGGGGGCCGCGGCGGCGAGCGCCGAGGCGAGGCGCTGCTTGATGTCGGTGCGGCGCTGGGCGAAGCAGGACGCGTGGCCCGGCTCGGCGGTGGCGCACAGGTGAGTGGTGGGTACCTTCTGGCCGGCCCTGCCGGTGGAGTGGAAGGTCTGACGCGCGGGGGCGGTCAGCGCTTTGCTGTTCTGCGTGACCTTGGTGGTGTGCGGGTGGGCCGCGGTGGGCTGGGCGCCGGCCGTCGGTGCCGCGACGAGTCCGGCGACGGTGAGGGCGAGGACCGGGAAGGAGACGGCGAGGAGTCTTCGCAGACTCCGTCTCCGCTTGCTCAGACGTGACTCACGCATGGGGTTCTGCCTCCGTTGACGTGGGGATGCGCACTGGATTGGCAGGCCCGTGACGCGCGTAGCGGCGGCGAAACCGCGCAGCCATGAGCATGACATTCGACTGACCCGTGATGTCTGATGTACGTGACATGACAGGGTGCGAGAGGAACGTAGATCGGACCGCGGGCGAACCGGCAGTGGCGCAGGGAATTCTTTGCTCCGCCATGGAGGAGATTGCCCACTTCATTGGAGGTGAGTGGGGCGGGCTTGGCGCGGAGCAGAGGAAGACCGAAGCCGGCCGGGCCCGGAGGCTGATCCGACGAGGCCGCACGAGGAGGCGTACACCTCGTCGCTGTCGAGGACCCTCCAGCTGCACACGGTGGCCCACGACGTCGTGCGCGCCCTCCATGAACGGCATCGCAGCGTCCCGCAGGGACAGCGCGGGCGATCCCGGAGACCGTGAGCGCCGGCTCCTCCTGGCTGAACGCCTCCAGGATGCGAGCGGTACGCGAGAGGGCCGACTCCTGGTGAGGTGCCTTCCTTCGTGTCACTCCTCGCCCGTGCGGGGCAGTTGCGCCCCGACCCGCGCGGCCGTCTCACGCAGCCAGATGTGCGCCGCGTCATGGGTGTGGACCGGATGCCACCACAGCGCTTCCCTCAACGGCACCGCCTCGTACGGCGGTTCCACCACCCGCACCGCCGCGATGGGCGCCAGCAGCCGGGCCAGCCGGGCCTGCACCAGGGCGATGCGCCGGGTCCCGGCGAAGAAGAACTCGACGGGGAAGCCGAGGGGGTACACCACCCGTACCGCGTCGCCGACTCCGGGGGTGCCCTCGCCCTTCGGGACGCGCTTGACCGGTTGTCCGAGGTGGGTGAAGAACTTCACGCTGGTGCTGAAGCCGGCCGAGCGGACCCCGCTGTTCGACCGCAGGCGCATTTTCCGCTCTGCTCCGGGCCCGCGCGACATCGACGCCGCGCTGGACCACCTCCTGGAACAGCGCGCGGACCGGGGCGCGGACCGCACCGAGCACCTGCGCCCGGCGCTGGTGCTGCGACGGCTCGCGCACGCCGTACGCGACGACGCCGATCTGCGCACCGGGACGGCGGAACGCCTGCGGGCGCACGACGCCGAGCACGCCACCGAGTACGCGGTCACGCTCCTCGCGTACCTGCGGCACTTCGGCGATGTCGCTGCGGCCAGCGGCGAGTTGCACATCCACCAGAACACGCTGCGGCTGCGGCGGGCCGAACAGCTCTTCGCGGTCTCCCTGGACGATCCGGGACCTGGACATCGCCGACGGCCAGAGGCTGCGCCTGGGAGATACCACG
Organism: Streptomyces sp. NPDC102270; assembly: GCF_044766405.1. Taxonomy (NCBI): domain Bacteria; kingdom Bacillati; phylum Actinomycetota; class Actinomycetes; order Kitasatosporales; family Streptomycetaceae; genus Streptomyces; species Streptomyces sp. NPDC102270. Next base: position 169,533 of record NZ_JBIWLX010000009.1, read on the forward strand.
GTCACGCTCCACCGCGCCCCGGGCCACACACCCGGCACGGTCTCGCCGATCTTCCCGGCCCGCCGACAGCACTGCACGTACACCGCGATGACCTGGGGCGGGACCAACCCGCCCAGGGCCACCGCGAGCAAGGAGACCTACCTCTCCTCCATCCTCACCTTCGCCTCCCGGATGCGGCGGGCAGGGGTCGACGTCGAACTGAGCAACCACGCATTCGCCGACTACGGCCTGGAGCGCCTGGAGCGCCTGGAGCGCCTGGAGCGCCTGGAAGAGTTGCGCGCCGCGCCCGACGGCCGCGACAGCTCCTTTGTCATCGGCACGTCCGGGGCACAGCGATTCATGAAGGTCATGGAGAACATGCTCCGCGGCCGCATCGCCCAGGACCGGGAGGCGGCCTCCGGCACCTCGGCGGCGCCGGCAGCGACGACCGAAGCCGGTACGACGGACTGCGGCTGCTGACAGCCGTAGGCGGGTCGTCGACGCCGAGATCGCCTGTTCATTTGCGCTGAGGAAACCGATCTGTTTTCCTATGGGAAACCGATCGGTTTCCGAACGCTCTTCACACTTCGACCAGCGCCAAGGGGCAGACATGACTTCCACGCTCGATCACGGGGCGTCCGCCACCGGGAAACCAGACTCGGGCCGCCGCGGCTCACATGCCGTGCGCTGGTGGGTGCTCGTCGTGCTGGGCGTGGCACAGCTGATGGTCACGCTCGATGCGACCGTCGTGAACATCGCGCTGCCCGCGGCACAACACGACCTCGGGTTCAGCGACGGCAGCCGGCAGTGGGTCATCACGGGGTACGCCCTGGCGTTCGGCAGCCTGCTGCTGCTCGGAGGCCGGCTCGGTGACCTGTTCGGCCGACGTACCACCTTCGTGACCGGCCTGATCGGCTTCGCGGGCGCATCCGTGGTCGGCGGCGCGGCCGGCAGCTTCGAAATCCTCGTCGGGGCACGTGTGGCCCAAGGTCTCTTCGCCGCACTGCTCGCACCGGCGGCGCTCTCGCTGCTCAGCGTGACGTTCACCCAGCCCGGCGAGAGGGCGAAGGCCTTCGGCATCTTCAGTGCGCTGTCCGGTGCGGGCGCCGCGGTCGGACTGCTGCTCGGCGGCATGCTCACCGAGTGGGCGTCGTGGCGCTGGGTGATGTACGTGAACGTCGTCTTCGCGGGCATTGCGCTCGTCGGTGCGCTGCTCTGGCTGGCCAGGCCTGTGGTCACCGAGCGGCCCAAGATAGACGTGCCAGGCACCATCGCGGTGAGCGCCGCACTGTTCGGCATCGTCTACGGGTTCGCGCACGTCGAATCCACCAGCTGGACCGACCCGGTCGCCCTCGGCTCCATGATCAGCGGCGTGGTGCTGCTCGCGGTGTTCGCGTGGCTGGAGCTCAGGGTCGCGCATCCGCTGCTGCCCCTGCGAGTCATGCTGGACCGGACCCGGGGCGGTTCGTTCCTGGCCGTGTTCGTCATGGGCATGGGAATGTTCTCGATCTTCCTGTTCCTGACCTATTACCTGGAGGCCGGCATCGGCTACTCGCCGATCGAGGCCGGCCTGTCCTTCCTGCCGATGGTCGCGGGCATCGTCGCCTCGTCGACCACGGTGCCTTCGCTGGTGCTGCCCAGGGTCGGTCCGAAGGCCGTGGTCACCGTCAGCTTCCTGGTCGCCGCGACGGGTATGGCCCTGCTGACCCAGCTCACGCTGAACAGCGCCTATGCCGTCAACATCATGCCGGGCATGATCCTGCTGGGCCTCGGTATCGGCGGGGTGATGACCACCGCGTTCCAGGGCGCGACCGCAGGCGTGCACCACGAGGACGCGGGCGTTGCCTCGGCACTGATCAACACCAGCCAGCAGGTGGGGGGTTCGATCAGCACGGCGCTGCTGACCACCGTCGCCTCATCGGCTGCGACCGACTACCTGTCCTCGCGCAAGCCCGGCGCGCTGACCGTGGCTCAGGCCGGAGTCGAGAGCTACACGGCCACCCTGGCGTGGGGCGCCGGGATCTTCGTGGTCGGTGCGGTGCTGACGGCGTTCCTGATGCCGAATGCGGCCCTGCAGCCGTCGGAGGGCGAGTCCGTCATCGCGCACTGAGGCAGGCACAGTTCGCACGGCTCGGCGACGGCCCTTTGAGGCTCTCGCCGAGCCGCCGTCAACACCAGGGAAACCGATCGGTTTCACATGTGGTCGAATCGAGTTAACCTCACAGCATGAGCACCGAAGTGAAGACCGGCCCCCGGGAGCGGTTGCTGGAGGCGGCGGCCACGCTCACCTACCGAGACGGCGTCGGCATCGGCATCGACGCGCTGTGCAAGGCGGCGGGGGTGTCCAAGCGCTCCATGTACCAGCTCTTCGAGAGCAAGGACGAACTGCTGGCGGCGAGCCTGGAGGAACGCGCTGCCGCCTTCATCGCGACCCTCCTGCCCGAGGCGGGTGACGGCCGGTCACCTCGCGCGCGGACTCTGCACGTCTTCGAACAGGTGGAACGGCAGGCAGGGGCGCCCGAGTTCCGAGGATGCAGGTACCTGTCCGTGCAGATCGAACTCAAGGACCGGAACCACCCCGCGAGCCAAGTGGCCCACCGGGTCAAGAGCCAACTGACAGCCTTCTTCCGGACGGAGGCCGAACAGGGGGGAGCCGCCGATCCCGACCTGCTGGCCCGACAGCTCAGCCTGGTCTTCGACGGCGCCAGCGCCCGCGCGGGAATCGGAGTCGACAGCCTCCCCGGCCTCATCACCCCCACGGTGGCCGCCCTGCTCGATGCGGCGGACGTGCGCTGACAGTCCGCCGTCGGAATCGGCCGTGACTGCGGGCGGCGAGCCCGCTGCACCATCACGCCGCATCCGCAGAACGCGCAGTTCTTTATCTGTCTCATACATAGGTCAGAGTGGTCTCGGATCGAACGGGCACTCGCATGTCACCAACGACTGAACCGAGGAGTGGCAGACCGCCCATGGAGATCTCAGGCATCATCAGCGCGATCGTCATCGGCATCGTGATCGGTGTCCTCGGCCGACTCGTCGTCCCCGGACGCCAGCACATCGGCGTCCTCTGGACGATCCTGATCGGCATCATCGCCGCGTTCATCGGCGCCGCCATCGCCGCCGGCCTCGGCGTCGCCGACACCGACGGCGTCGACTGGATCGAGTGGCTCATCCAGATCGCCCTCGCCGCCGTCGGCGTAGCGGCCCTCAGCAAGGTGAAGGTCCGTCACTGACCGCAGCCCAGAGTCCGTCCCGGCGCCACCGGTTCACAACACCCGACGCAGTCCCGGCAGCCGACGCGGGCCCGCCACAGGAAGAAGGACACCGGTAACGACGAGCACGCACACGACCGCCCAGGCGCCGGCCGCGGACAGCCGCGGCCGGCGCAGGCATGAGCGCAGCTCGCGCACGGTAGCCCTTGGGGCTGCTCGTTGATGGTGATTGTGGTGATGTTTCGGGGGTAGGCGGTCGCGGCAATGAGCGGCGCTTCGGAAGTGAGGCGGACTGTATGAACCTGCCTGGGCAAGATCAGGGGCAGCAGCCGCTTGCGGACCGTCGGGTGGAGATGTCCGCCGCATTCGAGGGCAGCGATGAGGAGATCGGCCAGGCCCGCTCTCTCGCCCGGGCCTTCCTGACGAACCTGCGAGAAGAACATGCCCTGGCGGTGTCGGACCGAGCGATGGGCACGGTGGAGCTCGTGGTGAGCGAGCTCGTGACCAACGCGCGGAAATACGCCCCGGGCCCCTTCCTGCTGACCTTGGCACTCACCGGAGAGGCCGTCGCGGTCGCGGTGTGGGACACCGAGCCGCAGCTGCCCGTGATCCTGGCCAGAGATCCTCAGCGGGTGGGACGGCACGGCCTGGAAGTCGTCACGGCCGTCAGCCAGAGCTTCGAGGTCCACCGTGAGCCGGTGGGCAAGCGGGTGGTCGCGGCAGTCACGTGGTGTGACGATCCAGTCGGCGACCTGGCCGACCATCGGGTGATGCTGTCTTCACAGGGCGAGGTCCAAGGAGGTGAAGAAGTCCCTGGGTCGTTGCTCGGGCCGGATCGGACGGGGGGTGCTGAATGAGCCGTTCGTCGGCATGGTCACTGCCGCTGCCTGTGCACGCGGCAGTGACCTGACCCCACAGCAGGGCAAAGAGTCGTCACTCTTACGCGGCCAGCGTCTCATCCTCCTTGAGGACGCCTGCGCGGCTCCTGCTGTACTGCTCCAGCAGGGCATCGGCCGCGCGCAGAGCCTGCTCGGCGGTGCGGGCCCCGGTCATCACGCACAGCGTGTAAGTGGAGTCTTCAAGAGCACGGCTGGTGCGGCCGGTGGGGAGCACGTCATGTTCGATACGGGCCTGAGCGAACCGGGCCAGTACAGCGCGCAGTTCCTTCTCCGCCGGAATGATCACAGTCATACCTTCCCCTCAAACCCCTCTCGCAGGGCGGCGGGCCGCACCGCGAGGAACTGGCTGCATCCGAGCTCTGACACCCACGGCTCACCACCGGGCACGTCAGGCAGCCCTCAAGTGCCCCGCACCCGGATGTCCATGCCACCGTGCTCGGCCAATTCCTGAAGGCTTCCTCAGGTGGAGGGACCGGAGGGTCGAGGGCGTCGCGAAGGCGGGTGATGTCGTGACGCCGCTTCGAGCCTCTCGCAACGTCCGCCCAAAGCTCGGCGATGGTTTCCGGGCATCTCCGGCAGCGGCTCTGACGGACTGACGCCTGTTTTGTGATCACGTGGAATGCGTTGCCGGGCCTCGAACTTCCAGTGGCTGCGGACGAGTTCAGCGAGCTGGGACGCGGTGGCCTGCTCGGCGGTCAGGCTGGTGACTGCGTAGATCGATGTGACGGTGGTCCTGGCAGGCGGTGGCGCACCCCGCGTGGGTCACGCGGGTCCGGCACCTCGGCCCGCCTGGCGGAATTGAACATGACGAGTTGGCAGGCACGGCCTGCCACTCGGATCACGGGGCGTACAGAACTCCATGACCTTGGAAGCCGTGCCTGTCACGTCCCAAGAGCACCGCCGTTGAGCTGACAGTCCGCCACCAACCGGGCGGTACGCGACTACCCCGGTCCCCTGAGTCGGGACGGGGCTCGTGGGTTCCTCTGCTCGAACTCCCGTTGCCGGAGCGCAGGTCGGGCCCAGCACACACCAGTGCGTCACCTGCCCGTATCTGCCACTATGCGATGTCATCTTCACAACACCTGGGGGCAAGAGCCATGCGGACCAAGGCAGCGCTCATATCCACGGCAGCCCTGCTGCTGACACTTGCCGCCTGTTCGGACGGATCAGGAGACTCCGGCAGCCCGGCGGACAGTGCCACAGCGTCCTCGTCGACGGCCACCACTGCTCCCCCGGCCGACGCCGAGGCGATCCGCGCCTGTATCACGGGTGTCGACGCGCTCTACGCCACGGGCTGGTCGCCGACGACCCCTCCGAAGACCCGGCCGGCCGGCTGCGAGTCACTGTCGGTCTCCGAATACGGCTACGCCTACCGGAGCGCCGTGGCGGCGATCGCTAAAGCTGGGGAAGACTTTTACAACGAGAACGACGGACTTCCTTCCGACTGGCCTTCGTGAGCGATCTCCAGCTGCTTGCTCGGGGACTGCTGGCTCGGATCCGAGGCCGATGATCACGGCGGTGCCGTGTGCGCACGCGTGCCTAATCCGCCCGCATCGTGGAGCGGACGGGCGGACGAGCGGGTGGCGATCGTCGTGCTCCTCGCGGCGGCGACAGTCATCCGTTCTCCCAACGATGCAGCTACACCGGTCACCTAACGACGGCGATGCCGAGGGCGGGAAAGCCCGGTAGGACGGTGCTGGGACCGTGAGCGCGGTCCCAGCACGTTGGGGCGGTGTCCTGGTCGGTGGCGGTCTCGCTCACCCGCCGCAGGTCACGGGAACTGGGTGATCTTGGATGGGACGGTGTCGGTGCCCGAGGTGGGCGCACCGGTGTCGTTGACGACGTGGGCGTACTGTCCCTTGCCGCCCAGGGAGATCACCTGGATGCTGTGCAGCTTGATGCCGGGCTTGACCGGCACCTGGAAGCCGTGACGCTGCACGATGGAGGGGTCCGAGGTGTAGTTGCAGTAGCTGCCCAGACCCCACGCCTCGTGCACGTTGACCGTGTCGGCGACCTTGTATGCGGCGTAGCCGACGATGCCGTCGTGAGTGATGGCGGCGGCGTTGGGGGCGTCGTAGGCCTTCTCGTTCTGGAAGAAGATCGTGCGGCCCCGTTCGCCGTTCCACAGCACGTCGTATGTGTTGAAGTGCTCGACGAACAGGCCGGTGGTGAGGACGTCATCGCCGTTCACCACCAGACCGTAGTCGGCCCGGTTGGTGTCCCAGCCGACACCCTGGCCGTGGTCGGCGCGCCAGATCCAGGTGTGGTCGACGACGACGTCGTCGCTGTTGACCACTACGGAGTTGGTCGCGAGGCCGGGGCCCGCGCCGCCGATGCGGATGAACACGTCCTGCATGGTGGTCGGGTTCGCGGAATGGTCCGCGGCCGCGCCGGCCGGGCCGATCTGGAGCAGGGTGTCGGACCGGGTCGCGCCGGCGTCGATGAGGAATCCGGCGAGCCGGACGCCGTCGACGTCCGCGACGTGCATGGCGTCGATGCCGCCGTCGGGGACGAGCGTGGCCAGGCCCAGCCCGAGCACCACGGTGTCGGACCGAGTGACGTCGATCGTCTGGTCGAGGTGATAGACACCCGGGGTGAAGAGGAGGTTGAGGCCCTGGGCCAGTGCGGTGTTGATGGTGGCGGCCGTCGCACCGGGCTTGACGACGTAGAACTGGCTGAGCGGGAGCGAGGTCCCGGCATTGGCGGGCCAGGACACCCCGCGGGCGTTGGCACGCTTGGCGGGGACGAAGACCTTGAAGTCGTTGCCGTCGAGATAGAGGAACGGCTTCTCGAGGGAGACCGGAGTCGTGTCCAGCGTGGTGTACGGACCGGTGTCGAAGTTGGTCGCCGGGGCGCCCTGGACACCGGAGAACGTCATGTTCCACACACCGTTGGTCCAGCCGCCGACCGAGCTGTCACGGGTGTACCACTGCTGCTGCGAGTACGGGCCCACGGCGCCGTCGATCTTGGAGTCGGCGATGTAGCCTCCGGAGGCCCAACCGTAGCCGTTGGGTGCCAGGTTGAGGCCACCCTTGACGTGGATACGGCGGAAGGGCGCGGCCTGGGCGACGGCCCAGCGGTCGGTGCCGTTGGACGGAGTGATCGCGAGGTTCTCCGCCGAGCGCCAGAAGTTCTGCGTCGCGTTGCCGTTGAACCAGCCCGCGTCCACGGTGATGTCGCCGTTGATCTGGGTGTCGTCGGGGTTCAGTCCGAGACCTGAGATCGAGGTGTAGAAGCCGAGTTGGGCGTTGATGCCGTTGTAGGTGCCCGGCTTGAGGAGGAACTGGTAGCGCCCGGAGCCGAACTGCGCGGACTCCTGCTGGGTGAAGACCTGGTCGAACTTCTGCTGGAGGTTGGAGGTGGAGGGGTCGACGACGATCACGTTCGGGCCGAGGTCACCGCCGCCCTGGACCGGGCCTCCGGTGCCGCCGGACGTGGTGTGGACGGCGACTTCCCAGAGCGAGTAGCCGTACGCCGTGCCGCGGGCCGTTCCGAGAACGCGGACGTAGCGGCCCGTGCCGCTCACGTCGTAGGACGCACGGCCTCCGGTCTCGCCGGTGACGGTCTTGAGGGTGTTCCAGTTCTGCCCGTCGGCGGAAGCCTGCAGCTGGAAGTCTTTGCCGTACGCGGCCTCCCAGTTCAGGTCGATCTTGCAGATGCCCTGGGACGAGCCCAGGTCGACGCGCAGCCATTGCGGGTCCGTGGCCTGGCTGGACCAGCGAGTGGAATCGTTGCCGTCGAATGCCGCGGACGCGGGGGTGCCGGCGTTCTCCGTCGAGGACGCCGAAGCGGTCTTGTTCTGCGCCGAGTTGGCGGTCGAGCAGCTGCCGGGCTGGGTGGTGCCGGGGGTCCCGTAGACCTGGAACTCCCAGAGCGAGTAACCCCATGGGGTGGCCCGGTGGATGCCCTGCATACGGACATAGCGGCCCTGGCCCGAGACGGTGAGGGTGTCGGTGCCGCCGTCCCCTCCGGTGACGGTCCGAAGGTCGGTCCAGGATCCGGAACCGCCGTCCGGCGAGACCTGGATCTTGTAGTCCGCGGCGTAGGCCGCTTCCCAGTTGAGGACGACCTGGTTGATCGAGGCCGTGGCCCCCAGGTCGACCTGGAGCCACTGGTCGTCGGCCGCGGCCGAGGACCAGCGGGTGCCCGTGTCACCGTCAACTGCGGCGGCGGCAGGGGTACCTGCGTTCTCCGTCGAGGACGACACGGCCGTCCTGCCCTGCGACAGATTGGCGTCGGCCGCCAGGGCCGAGGGTGGTGCGACGACGGGAAGGGCGATCAGCGCCACCGTACTGGCGAGCGCGACACCGAGAGATCTGAGGCCCATGCCAAGTCTCCCCTGCGGGTGGATGAAGGATGATCACGAAAGGCCACTTAGTTCAGGGCTTGATTTAAATGTTGACCTGAGTGGTTCGGCAACCCTTCGGACATCAGATTCCGTGCAACTTGTGCACACCGACGCCCCCTTGACCCGGCGACAGCTTTCAGTGGGTGACGCCAAGGAGCGTCGAGCCGCCTGGAGAGCGGCAGCAGAACACGACGTCGGCAGCGTCATCACTCTTCGAGGTGCTCGAGGCCTCAAAGGGCCGGTCGGCGTCAGTGTGCGGACGGGGCCTGTGTGCGGTCTCGCACGATGATCTTGCCGGTGTTCTGACCGCTCAGCATTCCCAGGAACGCGTCCACGATGTGCTCGAACCCGTCAACCACCGTCTCGTCCAGAGCGAGTCGGCCGCTCTGCAGCTGCGGCACGGCGAACTCGTACAACTCCTCTTGCAGATCTCGGTAGTTGCTGACCAAGAAGCCCTCCATCCGGAGGCTTTTCTCGACGATGTCGGCGTAGTTGAAGCGCGGCGGCGGCGCGTCGGGGGTGTTGTACTGGCTGATCGTGCCGATGCGGACAACGCGCCCGAACTCGCGCAGCGCTCCCACCGCCGCGGCCAGTTACTCACCGCCGACGTTGTCGACGAACAGGTCGATGCCGTCCGGTGCGGCCTTGCCGAGCAGTTCGGCGGCGGGCCCGTCGTGGTAGTTGAAGGCAGCGTCATACCCGACCTCCCGCGTGAGATGGTCGGCCTTCGCGGCCGAGCCCGCGCTGCCTACGAGCCGTCCGGCGCCGAGCAGCCGGGCGAACCGCCCGGTCGCAGTGCCGACCCCGCCCGCGGCCGCCGACACGAAAAGGTCCTCGCCCTCCCGGAGCCGGGCGATCCGGGTCAGGCCCACGTAGGCGGTCAGGCCCGTTCCGCCGAGGATGCTCAGGTATGCGGTCAGGGGCACCCCGTCGAAGCGGGGCAGCCGCCGGATTTCCTCGGGGGTGACCACCGCGTGCGTGCGCCAGCCCTGCCGGTGGAACACGATCTCACCCTCGGCCAGACGAGGTGTGCGCGAGGCGACGATCCGCCCGATGGTACGGCCCTCCAGCGGTGCGTCGAGCGCGAAGCCGCCGGGCCCGTCGTCCATCAACTCGCGGTGATAGGGGTCGACAGACCAGAAGAGGTTCTCCACAAGCGCGCTGCCCGCTGCGGGATCGGGAAGCTGTGACTCGACGAAGGTGAAGTGCTCGGCGGCGGGAAAGCCATGGGGGCGGGCGGTCTGGTGCACGGTGAGGGCGATCTCGTTCATGACCGGACCGTAGGGAAGGAATACCCCTGGTGGGCAGCCAGTTGGGCTCATGCGACACCCCGTTCCATGAGCAGTTCTCATACGTTGAGGTGAGCGCCCCGTGGCCCGCGCGACCGACTCCGATCTCGCCCCGCACGAACTGCGCGTCCTGCTGGCGGTCGCGGACACCGGCGGCTTCTCGGCCGCGGCCAGGACGCTCGGTCTGACTCAGTCCGCGGTCTCCCACTCGGTTCGCGGCAGCGAGCGCAAGATCGGTGCCGTGCTCTTCGAACGGGGCCGCACCGGCGCCCGCCCCACCCCTGCCGGAGAGAAGGCCGTGGCACACGCCCGCCGCATCCTGCGCCTGCTGGACGTCCTGACCGCTGAGGCGCGCAGTGCGGCTCGGTCCGACGTGGCGGAGGGGCCGCTGCGGATCGCGGCCTTCCGCAGTGCGGCTCTCCACCTGCTGCCGACCGTCCTTTAGCGGCTGCGCACCCGGCATCCCGGGATCGAGCCGCGGGTGCGGATCGTACGGGAGGTGGGGCGCGGAACCGCGGGCGAAGTGGCCGACGGAAAAGCCGACATAGGCATCGCCACACTGGGTGGGTCCGCCCCGATCGCCCCGGGACTGGTCGCGAGCGGACTCTTCGAGGATCCGTACGCTCTGGTCCACGCGGCGCACCACGTCGCCCCGCGTTCGCTGCCGCTGGTCGACTGGGCCGAGAACTGCGGCTCGTACACCCGCGACTGGTGGGCTGCACAGGACTGGATCCCTACGGCGACCGTCGAGGCCGAGGACGACGGAGCGGTGCTCTCCCTGGTGAGCGGAGGCCACGGAATGGCGATCATGCCTGCGCTCTCCCTGGTCGGAGCACCGAACTCGGTCACGGTCACCGATCTCGGCCCCGAGCGTCCGACTCGCCAGATCGGCTATGTCACCACCGCCGAACTGGCCAGATCTGCGGTCGTACGCGCCTTGGTGCGAGAACTGCGGACCACGGTTCCCCGGGGGGTGCGGCTTCTCAACGTCGTGGCCTGAACAGTTCGATGACCGGTAGCGATGGACGGCTGCGCCGTTGGATCTGGACGCGGCGATCGACACGGCCTGGCGGCTGCGGCTACGGCCACTCCGGACAGCGACTTCGGCCCGGACAATCATGCCGGCGCGAGAGCTCACCGCTATGACCTTCACCTGCGCCACGGCGAAGGACGGCTTTGGCCGCCCCCATGGTGCTCGCCCTGACGTCCGGCGGGCTCGCTCAATCGGTACGGCACTCTTGCCCTCGATGTCCTGCATCACGGTTTTCAGCCGTCGCGACCCTGCCATGTGGTGACGCAGACTTCGTTCCCCTCCAGGTCGGCCAGTACCCAGAAAGCTGGGGCACGGGTCGCCGACACAAGCCGGCCTCCAGCCGCCAGTGCGGTCTCGATCCGCCGGGGTGCCTCGTCATGCGGAACACAGATGTCGAAGTGGATGCGATTGCGCTGTGGGCGCGCCCGGTCCATCCGCTGGAACCAGAGGGCAGGGCCTTGCCCGACCGGGTCGATGAGCGGATCCTCCGGTCCCTCGGCACCCGCCTCATCCGTATAGCCCAGCACCGTCTTCCAGAACGGCCGAATCCCCGCGATGTTCAGTGCATCAATCGCGATCTCCAGAACCTGGACGGATCGTGGTGCGCCCGTTGCGATTTCGGGCTCTGTCAGAAAACCGGACCTGTCAGCCGTGGCGGAGATCCGACGCGCGAGTTCGACATCCCGGGCGGTAATCGCTGCGTGCTCCAACGACTGCAGAGTGAAGACGACCCGATCGGGGCGGGCATCGACCCGAAGGTGCCGATCGGCGTCGTCGCCGCACACCGCGACAGCGTCTGCCGCCAAGCCCATCGCCTGAGCCAGCGATCCGACCCGGACCGACGTTTGCAAAGTGCCCAGCAAGAAGCGCCACCCGTAGTCCTGGACCGCCTCTGATGCTTCCTGCCGACTCCATACCTGCTCCATGGCGGCATCCTTGCAGCCTGGTCACCGGCGTGGCCCGGCTCCTCTTCTCCTGTACCCAGCAGTTATGTACATTTGTACAAAATCGATGGTCGGGGGCCCGTCGTCTGCCCGCCCATTCTCCCGAGCCCCGCGGAGCCTCCTCTTGACCGACCCCGCCGTGCGCCGGCGCCGCCGAGCCCTGTACCTCTTTTTCTTCCTCCCGGGTATCGCCATGTCCTCCTGGGTCACGCGCACCCCCGACGTACGGGACCAACTGGGCGCATCCACCGCGGAGATGGGGCTGATCCTGTTCGGCCTGTCCGTGGGATCGATGATCGGCATCCTTTGTTCCGGCCGCTTCGTGGAACGCCTGGGCACCCGGCCCGTGATCGTGCTCGGCACCGCTCTGATCATCTCGGCCACGATCGTCATCGGCGTCGGCAGCGCCGTTCCGTCGGCTCCGCTGGTCACTGCCGGGCTCTTCCTGTTCGGCGCAGGCATGGGGTCGGGCGAGGTGGCGATCAACGTGGACGGCGCCGACGTCGAGCGCATCACCGCCACGCCGGTTCTGCCCACACTGCACGGCTGTTTCAGCCTGGGCACAGTGGTCGGTGGCCTGGCCGGGATGACCGCCACAGCCGCGGGGATTCCCGTCCCATGGCACCTCGCCGTGATCACACTCGTCGCCACAGGGATGCTGATCCACGCCTCACGCGCGCTGCCGACCGGTGTCGGTCTGAGCACCCGGCATCCGTCCCACGGGCAGGCCGAGCGCTCCGGGCCGCAGGTCTGGAAGGACCGGAAACTGCTCCTCATCGGCGCCATCGTGCTGGCCATGGCCCTGGCCGAAGGAGCGGCCAACGACTGGCTGCCGCTGCTCATGGTGGACGGCCATGGCCTGGACGCGGCCGTCGGCTCACTCGTCTTCGTCGGGTTCGCCGCCGCGATGACACTGGGGCGCTTTTGCGGCACGTTCTTCCTCGTCCGTTTCGGGCGTGCCGCCGTCCTGCGCGCGAGCGCCCTCTCCGGTGCCCTCGGCCTCGTTCTCGTGATCTTCTCCGACAACGTGGCCGTCGCGGCAACGTCTGTCGTCTTCTGGGGACTTGGCGCCTCGCTCGGCTTCCCGGTGGCCCTGTCCGCGGCCGGCGACTCGGGGCCCGACCAGACCGCGCGGGTCTCCCTGGTCGCCATCATCGGCTACATCGCCTTCCTCGTCGGGCCGCCGGCCCTCGGCTTCCTGGGCGACCACTACGGGCTGCGTACGGCCATGATCGCGGTCCTGGTTTTCGTCGCCTCGGCCATCTTCATCGCCCCCGCCGCCGACACCCGCGACCGCGTCCCTGCCACGCTGGACGTGTGACGCCGCCGTGGCGCCGGCCGGCGCGGGACCGGCAGAAGTCTGCCGCGGACTGGCGGGCGTGTCGGCGACTTCAAGGGCCGAACTCCCGCCCGCAGCGCGAGTCAATCTCCCGGCAGCGGGGACCGTGACCAACCGACCCCCACAGCAGCCGGAGCAGAACAGGCCTGTACCGGTCGCTCACCGCGGCAAGTAGGGTCCATCATCGTGAGACTCGCGATCTTCGATCTGGACGGCACCTTGGTCGACCGCACCGGCGCCTTCGCCGATGCCATCACCTCCCTGAGCCAGGACCACGGCTACGGCCCGGAGGTCGAACAGTGGCTGCTGACCGAGCTGGCCGACCACGCCGAGCACGGTGACTTCGACCGGCTGCGCGCCGCCTTCCCCGTCAGCGAGAGCGCCGACCATCTGTGGCGCGTCTACATCGACCGTATGGCGGCGTCCATCCACTGCCGCCCTGCCGTCCTGCACAGCCTGGAGCGTCTCAAGGAGGCAGGCTGGAGCATCGGGGTCGCCACGAACGGCTCCAGCGACATCCAGCGGGCCAAGATCCAAGCCACCGGTCTCTCCGACCTGATCGACGGGATCGCCGCGTCCGGCGACATCGACATCCGCAAACCCGACCCACGGCTTTTCGAACTCGCGGCCGCACGGTGCGGCACGCAGCTCACTCCCGGGGACTGGATGACCGGCGACAACCCCGAGACCGACATAGCCGGCGGCCACGATGCGGGACTGCGCACCATATGGGTCACCGGCCGCCCCTGGCCCGACGGACTGGTGACACCACACCACACGGTCGACGACGTGATCGAAGCCATCGGCTACCTGCTCGACCAGGACTCGGCATAGCCCAGGAGCGCTGACAGGGGCCGGTTTCGTACCCTGGCAGGCATGCGGACCCGTCCCACGCTGCACTGGACCCCTCCCCCGGACCTGCCTCCGGGCACCACCGACCTCGAGCCGGTGGTCGACGCGCTGAGCGCCGGCAGTGTGCTGGTGCTCACCGGGGCGGGCATCTCCACGGAGTCGGGCATCCCCGCCTACCGGGGCGAGGGCGGGAGCCTGAGTCGGCACACGCCGATGACGTACCAGGACTTCACCGCCGGCGCGCACGCACGGCGAAGATACTGGGCACGCAGCCATCTCGGGTGGCGCACCTTCGGCCGCGCCCGTCCCAATGCCGGGCACCAGGCCGTCGCCACGTTCGCTCGGCACGGTCTGCTCTCGGGTGTGATCACCCAGAACGTCGACGGTCTGCACCAGGCCGCCGGCGCGGAGGGGGTCGTGGAACTGCACGGAAGCCTGGCGAGGGTTCGCTGCCTGGCCTGCGACGCCATCAGCTCGCGCCGTGATCTCGCCGTACGGCTGGAAGCGGCCAATACGGCATTCGAGCCGGTGGCCGCGGGAGTCAATCCCGACGGTGATGCCGACCTCTCCGACGAACAGGTCGCCGGCTTCCGGGTCCTGCCCTGCGCGGACTGCGGCGGCATCCTCAAGCCCGACGTGGTGTTCTTCGGTGAGACCGTGCCCGCGCAACGGATCGAGCACTGCCGTCAGTTGGTCCGTGCGGCGCGCACACTGCTGGTTCTGGGCTCGTCTCTCACGGTGATGTCCGGTCTCAGGTTCGTCCGCCAAGCCGCTCAGGAGGACAAACGGGTCCTCATCATCAACCGGGACCCCACCCGCGGCGACCAACTCGCCCACACCCGCGTCGGCCTCCCGCTGGGCCCCGCCCTGTCCTCGGTCGCAGACGCGCTGCACCTTCCCGCGGAGGAACAGACGGCCCCCTGACCGGGTCCGTGACAGCGTTCGAGCCCCAGGGCTCGCTGCGTCCCAGGACGGACGCCCGTTGGTCGGGCCGTACTCCGGCTCCGCCTTGAGGGCAAGGACGAGTTCGTCGCGGTCGTCGGGTCAGCCGCTACGGCCGTACGTGTGCGGGTCCACGGGCTGCTGGGACTTGGGGAGCTGGGTGACCACAAGACGGTACGACTCGGTCACGAGTTCCTTGAGCAGTGCCTCGTCGATGCCCTCCCCGCCCTCCAGCGTGATCCAGTGCTTCTTGTTCATGTGAAAGCCGGGGGTGATGTGCGCGTTCTCCTCGCGCAGTGCCTTCGCCTCGCCCGGGTCCGACTTGAGGATCACGACGGGGCGGCCGGGCACCTCGGTCATCAGCATGAAGACCTTGCCGCGCACCTTGTAGACCTCCCATTCGGGGCCGAAGGGATGCTCCAAGCCGCTTCCCGGCAGTTCCTCGGTGTGGGCGGCCACGGTCTTGAGCAACGTTGTTGCGTCCATGGGGGATGAGCTCCTTCATTCGTGCATTCGTGGTTTCGTGCATTCGTGTGTTCGCGCGGGTGTCCTCCCGTCCTGATCCTGTCCTCAAGGTCGACAATCCGGTCCGTAGACTGCGGACACATGATGGTCACCAGGTGACACTCACCGGGACCGGAGCCGGGCCGGCCCTCGGCCGATGTCCCGCTGTGCGGCTTCCTGCCACCGGTCGGCACGCCGTACGGCCTGGAAGTAACCACGGTGGAGGACTTCTGCGTCCACCACGACGACTGGCCCTGGAACCCACCCGTGCCTGGCCACCTTCCACAACCTGATCCTGGTCACGGAGGGGGTACTGCGGCACGATGTCGACCACATCACCCGTACCGTCACGCCCGGGCAGTGGCTGTGGGTACGTGCCGGGCATGTGCAGTGCCGGCACGATCCCCGTACCGCACGAGGGCCGTTCATCCTCTTCGAACCGGAGGTGCTCCGGCCCGACACCGGCCCGCCTCCTGGCTCCGCTCACCTCGCACGACGCCCCCGCCGCCGTCCTGACCCCGCATCCCGACGACGTGCCCTGGTTGGAGCAGACCTCGCTCCAACTCCTCGACGAACACCGGGCCTTGGGGCGGCGCCCGCTCCCGGCCCAGCACGCCCTGCGGTGCAGCCTCCTCGAAACCCTGCTGCTCCGCCTCGCCCACGCCCCCGGAGCCGACGCCTCAGGCAGCAGTGGAAGCCACCCCACCTACGAACGCTTCCTGGACGCCCTGGATTTGAACTTCCGCGAGCTGCTCCGCGTCGAGGACCCCGCCCAGGTGCTCGGCTGCTCGGTACGCACTCTCAGCCGGGCCGCCCGGGCCGCCGTCGGCAAGGGAGCACGAGAGGTCACCGACGAACGGCGACTCCTCGAAGCCCGCCGTCTCCTCGACCACGCCCAGTGGACCGCCCACGCGATCGCCGCCCACCTCGGCTTCACCGACGCCGCCAACTTCGGCCGCTTCTTCCGTCACCACACCGGCTTCACGCCCGCCGCCTACACGACTCGGCAGACGGCACGGGACACGTGAGCGGACCGAGCCTGCGTGCGCCGCGGCCCACCGGCCTACTGCAAAGATCACCACGCCTCACCCCGGCACCTGCGATGAGCTCGGCCACGGATCACAGTCTCAGCACTGTGACCGACCGACGGGAGTGGAGATGGACAAGCTGACTGACGTGGCCGACGGCGTCTGGGTCCGGCAGAGCGAATAGGTCTGGAACAACTCCGTCGTGGTGCGCGGAGACGACGGGCTGATCATCGTCGATCCCGGTATCAACGGCTCCGAGCTGGACCAGCTCGCCGATGCCGTGGACCGACTCGGTATCCCGGTGATCGCAGGATTCTGCACCCACCCGCACTGGGACCACCTGCTCTGGCATCACCGATTCGGTGACGTGCCGCGTTACTCCACCCCCGCCGCCGTCCTGGCCGGTGTGGCCCGGGAGCGGGCCCAGGCGATGGCGGCGGAGAGCGCGCCCGGCATCCCCCTCGAGCTGATCGGGCTCCTCACCCCGCTGCCCACGGATCGCGGACCTGTGCCGGGTGAGGTCATCGAGCATCAGGCGCACGCCGTCGGCCACGCCGCGATCCTTCTCGCCGACCGTGGCGTCCTGATCGCCGGCGACATGCTCTCCGACGTACTGATCCCGCTCCTCGACATCCGCCAGGACGATCAGGTGAACGCCTACGAGGCGGCACTCGACCGGCTGGACGAGGCCGCCGGGCGCGTCGACGTCCTGGTCCCCGGCCATGGCGCCGTTGCCGAGGGTCCCCAGGTGGCGGCTCGTCTCGCCGCGGATCGTGCCTACATCGACGCGCTCCGGCGCGGGGAGGAACCGGTCGACGCGCGTCTGGGACCGCATGCGGACTGGCTCTACGTCCCGCACCGGTCGCATCTGGAACAGGTACGAGGAGCTGGGCGGTGAGCCTGGTGACGGCTCGGGGCCGCAGGCCGTTTCCCGTTGTCCGCCGACTGTGCCGTGACCTGCCGTGAGTTGAGGCGTAATTCGGTTGACCTGGACACGGGTCGAGGATGCACTGTGGCCAGCCGCCACCAGTCGTGGTGCCGGTACTGCGAGGAGGCAGCGGCAGCGATGGAGATACGTCCCACGACCGACAAGGATCTCGACGTCTTCGTCGACACGGTCCACGCCGCGTTCGGGCGCTTCCCGGAAACCCCGGTCGAAGGCGGCGGGCTCTGGTGGTCGGCGCTCGAGATGGACCGCTGTCTGCTCGCGCTGACGGCGGACGGGCGGCCCGTCGGCACCGCGGCCACGTACCCCTTCGAGCTCACCCTGCCCGGTGAAACCCTCGTCCCGGCCCCCGGGGTGACCGCCGTCGGCGTCCTGCCCTCCCACCGACGTCAGGGCGTGCTCGGCGCGATGATGCGGCATCAGCTCGCCGAGCTGCGGGCCGACGGGCAGTTCCTCTCCGTGCTGCTGGCCTCCGAGGCCTCGATCTACGGCAGGTTCGGCTACGGACCGGCGACCTACACGCAGCGGCTCACAGTGCAGCGCCACCGGGCCGCCCTCGCCCTCCCCCGGGCACGCGGAACGGCCGACGCACCGGTGACGGGTCCGGACCACGGCTCGGTCGAGGTGCTGCGTCGTGCCGAGTGCGGCGAGATCCTGGAAGACGTCTACGACCGGTACCGCCGCGCCCAGCCCGGTGCGCTGTCCCGGCCGCACCGCTGGTGGACCCTGCGCGCGGGGCAGCCGCCAATCTCGCCGGCACCGCGTTACGTCGCCGTTCACCGTGACGCCGACGGCGTACCGGACGGGTACGCCAGCTACTCCGTCGACGAGTCCCGGACCTTGACCGTGGACGAGACCATCACCGGCGACGACGCCGTCTTCACGGCCCTGGCCCGGTTCGTGCTCGGCCACGACCTGGTCTCCCAGGTCGTGTTCCACCACGTCCCGCCCCAGCATCCGCTGCGCCTGCAGCTCGCGGACTTCCGTGCCGGCGAGGTGGGCGGCGACATGGACTGGCTCTGGGTACGGCTGCTGGACGTCCCGCGTGCGCTGACCGCGCGCGGCTGGTTCACGGACGGCGAGCTCGTCCTCGACGTCGAGGATCCCTTCCTCGGGGAGCACGGCCGCTATCTGCTGACCGTCCAGGACGGCAAGGCCGAGTGCGTCCCGACAGACCGGGAGCCCGACCTGTCCCTGGACGTGAGGGACCTGGGCTCGGTCTACCTCGGCGGCACCGCCCCCAGCACGCTCGTGCGCGCCGGACACATCCGGGCCCACCGCCCGGACGCGGCCACCGTCGCTGACGCCCTCTTCCGCACCGACCGCCCCCCGCACTGCCTGCACTGGTTCTGACCACAGCCTCGCCAGCCCGCCCAAGTCTCCGACCCCACTCACGGCTCGGCCGAGGCCTTGATCACAGCCACCGGTCGGCCCTTTAACGTGGGCACCGTGGAACTCCTGCATCTGCGTTACTTCGTCGCTGTCGCCCAGGAACTGAATTTCTCCGTGGCGGCCCGCAAGCTGCACATGGCGGCCTCCCCGCTGAGCAGACGGATCAAGGATCTCGAGAACGAACTCGGACACCGACTGTTCGACCGCGACACCCACCATGTGACGCTCACTCAGGCCGGCAACGCCCTGCTGCCGATCGCGCGGGGCGTGCTGGAGCAGGTGGACTCCATCCAGTGGCGCCTCGACGAGACGGCCCGGCCGCGGCGGGCGACCATGCTGCTGGGTGTGCCCAGCGGCATCCATCCGGATCTGCGGGAGCGGATGGACGCCCTGGCCGAGCGGGTCCGCGACCGGTTCGAGATCAAGCGCTGGCCGGGTGGCACGGACCGGCTCGTCGACGCCGTCTGCGACGGCAGACTCGCGTTGACCCTGGCCCGCCTCCCCGCAGGTGGCGATCCCGCGCTGGAGCTGCTGCCGGTGATGTCGGAACGGCTCGGCGCGGTCGTCCCCAAGGACCGGTTCGCCGGGCGCGAGTCCGTCGCCCTGACGGAACTGGCCGATCTCGCCTACGTCGTCTCCCCGGCGGCAGTCACCAACGCCTACTTCCGCGGGCTCGACCAGCAACTGTCCGAACTCGGCATCAAGAAACGCATCGAAATCAACAGTGCCGCATTCGAAGGAATTTCCGAGATAGTGTCCAGCGGGCTCGCCTTCTCCATTTCCATGCTGGACCCCAGAAGCCCCGTCCAGAATTACCACCTGGAAAATGTCACCATTCTCCCGTTCTCCGATTTCCATCCCCGCCTTGAGACCGGGCTGATCTGGCGCAAGGACCGAGCTCAGGGCGGTGACCTGGAGGAAGTCGTGACGGCGGCCCGCGAGGTGTTCACCGAACCGCTCCACTCATAATCACCGGGAAACCTTCACAAAAGGCGGTATGACCACTGCGGTCATACCGCCTTTCCTTATTCGGTCATTCCCTGAGCTTTCTTCTCCGACACCTTTCGCTGTAACTTAGTTTCCAGATACACGGAAAGCGCGGAAGAAGGAGTGAAGGAAAGCCATGACGGACCTCGCAGACACCGTCACCGTCACCGGGCCCCTGGAGGGCATCCGCGTGATCGACCTGTCGACCGTGGTGATGGGTCCCTACGCCGCCCAGATCCTCGGGGACCTCGGCGCCGACGTGATCAAGATCGAGTCGCCCGCCGACACGGTCCGCGTCGGCCACTACCGCACCACGCCGGGCATGACCCCGCTGAACCTCAACGTCAACCGCAACAAGCGCAGCGTGTCCCTCAACCTCAAGGACGACACCGACCGCGAGCGGGCGCTCGAGCTGATCGACACGGCGGACGTGCTGATCACCAACATGCGTCCCGGCGCGCTGCACCGCCTGGGCCTGTCCTACGACGACATCGCCTCCCGCAACCCCCGCCTGGTCTACGCGCACGCCCAAGGGTTCCGCAGCGACTCCGACCGGGCCGGCAACGCCGCGTACGACGAGACCGTGCAGGCCGCCTCCGGCCTCGTCGACATCGCCGACCGCGCGCTCGGCGAGCCCGTCTACCTGCCGACCATCATCGGCGACAAGGTCTCCTCGCTGACCATCGCCTACAGCGTCCTCGCCGCCCTGCTGCACCGAGACCGCACCGACCGGGGCCAGCTCGTCGAGATCCCGATGACGGACACCCTGATCGCGTTCAACCTGGTCGAGCACCTGGCGGGTCACACCCACGTGCCCGAGACGGGCCCCACCGGCTTCCCGCTGTCGATGCTCAAGGGCCACAAGGCGGTGCGCACCAAGGACGGCCTGGCCTGCGTCATGCCGTACAACCCGCAGAACTACCGGGACTTCCTCACCGCCGCCGGGCGCCCGGACCTCGCCGAGGACCCGCGCGTCAACGGGGAAGCCATCGACAGCGCCGACCACGAGGACCTGGCCGCGCTCCTGGAGACCTGCGCCCCGGCGCTGACCACCGAGGAGTGGGCGGAGGTGTGCGCCAAGCACAGCATCCCGATGGCCCCGGTGCTGGAACTGGACCGCGCCCACGAGGACCCGTACGTCCGCGACGGCCATCTGCTGGACAGCGTCGAGCACCCGACCGAGGGCACGGTCCGCACCATCGGCATCCCGGTGCGGTTCTCCGCCACCCCCGGCTCGATCCGCCGGCTCGCGCCGGTCGCGGGCCAGGACACCGAGGACGTCCTCGCCGAACTCGACGCCGCCACCCGCTGACCGTCAGCCGTCAGCCGTCAGCCGTCAGCCGTCACAGGAGAACCAGCATGAGCACCCCCACACCCACCGTCGTCCGCACCGAGCGCATCGACTCCACCCTGCTGATCACCCTCGACCGTCCCGAGGCCCGCAACGCCGTGAACGCCGCGGTCGCCTCCGCCCTGGCCGACGCACTCGACGCACTGGAGGCCGACCCCACACTGCGGGTCGGCGTCCTGACCGGCGAGGGCGGCACGTTCAGCGCCGGCATGGACCTCAAGGCCGCGCTGCGCGGCGAGTCACCCGAGGTCGAGGGCCGCGGGTTCGGCGGCCTGACCGAGGCCGAGCCCACCAAGCCGCTGATCGCCGCCGTGGAGGGCTTCGCCATGGGCGGCGGCTTCGAACTGGCCCTGGCCTGCGACCTGATCGTCACGGCCGAGGACGCCCGGTTCGGCCTGCCCGAGGTCAAGCGCGGTCTGATCGCCGCGGGCGGCGGAGTGATCCGCCTGCCCAAGCGCATCCCGCACCACCTCGCGATGGAGTTGCTGCTGACCGGTGAGCCGATCGACGGCCGCCGCGCCGGCGACCTGGGCCTGGCCAACCGCGTCACCGCCCAGGGGCAGGCCGTCGCGGAGGCCCTCCGCCTGGCCGAACGCCTCGCGGAGAACGCCCCGTTGGCCCTCTCGGCCGTCAAGCGCGTGGTCCGTGCCGCCGACGGCGCCCCCGACACCGAGGCGTTCGCCTTCCAACGCACGCAGATGAAGACCCTGATGGCCTCGGACGACGTACGCGAGGGCATGACCGCCTTCGCCGAGCGCCGCGCCCCGCGCTGGACGGGGCGGTGACGGCCATGCGTGCACAGGAGGTACGACAGCACCTGACCACTCCGCTCACCAGCCCGGCGTTCGCGCCCATGGTCCCCCGGTTCACCGACCGCGAGTACCTCAACATCGTCTATCGCACCGACCCCGACGCACTGCGGGCCGTCGTCCCCGAACCGCTGCGCATCGACGAGCCGTTGGTCCGCTTCGAGGTCATGAAGATGGGCGACGTCAGCGGCTACGGCCCCTACACCGAGGCAGGGCAGGCGATCCCCGTCAGCTTCGAGGGCGAGCAGGGCGAGTACCTGCACGCGATGTACCTCGACAACTTCCCGGCGACCGCCTCCGGCCGCGAGGTCGCCGCCTACCCGAAGGTCATCGGCTCCCCGTCGCTCTACGTCGACTGCGGCGCGGTCGTCGGCACTCTCGACTACGGCACCCTGCGGGTCGCCACCGCCACCATGGGCTACAAGCACCACGAGCTGGACCGGCGCGAGGCCGAAGCACAGATCGCCGTACCGACGTTCATGCTCAAGACGATCCCCGGCTACGACGGCCTGCCGCGCGTGCAGGAGCTGGTCCGCACCCGCATCACCGACCTCACCGTCAAGGGCGCCTGGACCGGCCCGGCCCGGCTCCAGCTCTTCCAGCACGTGCTCGCCCCGCTGGCGGACCTGCCGGTGCTGGAGGTCGTCTCCGCCGGCCACATCCTCACCGACCTGACGCTGTCGGGCGTCGAGCCGGTCCACGACTACCTCGAGGGAGGCGCATCCTCATGACCCGCCCCGTCCGTGCGGCCGCCGTCATCGGCGCCGGAACCATCGGACTGTCCTGGACGGCGCTGTTCGCGGCGTACGGCCTGACCGTCCGCGTGAGCGATCCGCGCGAGGACCTCGCCGAGGCCGTCGCCGACTCCCTGGCGCAGTACGCGCCGCACCTGACCGCCCGCGGCCTGGACGTGACCGGCCTTGCCGACCGGGTGCACATCGCGGCCGACGTGACCGATGCGGTCCGGGACGTGGACGTCGTACAGGAGAACGGTCCGGAGCGTGTCGAGTTCAAGAAGGACCTGTTCGCCGTGTTGGCCCGTGAGGCACCTGCCGACGCGCTGCTGCTCAGTTCCTCGTCCGCGATCCCGGCGACCGCGTTCACGGGCGAGCTGGCGGACGAGGATGCCGCGCGCGTCCTGATCGGCCACCCGTTCAACCCGCCGCACCTGGTCCCGCTGGTCGAGGTCGTCCCCGGCGAACGCACCGGCGAGGACGCCGTACAGGCCGCGTCGGATTTCTACGCCTCGGTCGGGCGCACCCCGGTCGTCGAGCGCAAGGAGATCCCCGGCTTCGTCGGCAACCGCCTGCAGAACGCGCTCAGCCGCGAGGCGGTGTACCTCGTCGAGCAGGGCGTGGTGACTCCCGAGGACCTCGACAAGGTCGTGACCAACTCCCTGGGCCTGCGCTGGGCCACGGTCGGCCCGTTCCTCGGCTCGCACCTGGGCGGCGGCCCCGGCGGCTACCGGCACCTCATGGAACACATCGGCGCCTCCATGCAGGACATGGGGGACGGCCTCGGCCGCCCCACGCAGACCCCCGACCAGCGGGAACGGCTCATCGAAGCCGTGGAGAAGGCCTACGGCTCCGCCACGTACCCGGAACTCGCCGAGACGCGCGACCGCAAGCAACTGGCCGTCCTGGACGCGCTGGACAGCGCCGGGACGACCACCTCGAAGGAGGAGAACTGAGATGACCACCACCGCGCAACCCACCACCCCCGGCCCCGTCGCCGACGAACTGACCGCCGACTTCTACCACTACGAGTCGCTGCTCCCGGACGAGGAGCGCAAGATCCTCCTCAGCGCCCGCTCCCTCATGCGCGACCAGGTCAAGCCGCTCGTGAACGCCAACTGGGCCAAGGGCGAGTTCCCCGGGGAACTCATCGGCCTGTTCCGCGACAGCGGCCTCGCCGGACTGCCCTACGAGGGCTACGGCGCACACAAGCCCGCCGCGAGCAACCTCCTGACCGGCATGCTCGCCATGGAGATGAGCCGTACCGACGCGTCGGTCGCCACCTTCTTCGGCGTCCACAACGGGCTGGCCATGTACTCCGTCCACTCCGGCGGCGACCAGGAACAGCGTGACCGCTGGCTGCCGGCGATGGCCGCGATGGACAAGATCGGCGCGTTCGCGATGACCGAGCCCCTCGGCGGCTCCGACGTCGCGGGCGGCATGCGCACCACCGCCCGGCGCGAGGGTGACACCTGGGTCCTGAACGGCGCCAAGAAGTGGATCGGCAACGCCACCTTCGCCGACTACGTCGTGGTGTGGGCGCGGGACGAGGACGACAACCACGTCAAGGGCTTCGTCGTCGAGAAGGGCACACCCGGCTTCGACCCGGTGAAGATCCAGAACAAGCTCGCCTTCCGCATCGTCGAGAACGCCGAGATCACCCTGACCGACGTCCGCGTCCCGGAAGCCGACCGCCTGCAGAACATCAACTCCTTCCGCGACGTCGCCGAGATCCTGCGCGCGACCCGCGCCGGGGTGGCCTGGCAGGCGCTCGGTGTCATGACCGGCGCCTACGAACTGGCCCTCGACTACGCCCGGGAACGGCGGCAGTTCGGCCGCCCCATCGGCGGCTTCCAGCTCGTGCAGGACCTCCTGGTCAAGAGCCTCGGCAACATCACCGCGTCCTGGGGCATGCTGGTGCAGCTCGCTCGGTTGCAGGACGCCGGCATCTTCCGCGACGAACACTCCTCGCTGGCCAAGGCGTTCGTCACCTCGCGGATGCGGGAGGTCGTCGGCTGGAGCCGGGAGATCTTCGGCGGCAACGGCATCCTGCTGGACCACGACATCCCCCGGTTCTTCGCCGACGCCGAGGCGATCTACTCCTTCGAGGGCACCCGCGAGATGAACACCCTGATCGTGGGCAAGTCGATCACCGGCCAGAGCGCTTTCGTGTGAGGAGCGACCTGTCGGATCGGGGCCCCGGGGCAGAACGTCCCGGGGCCCTCGCCGATCTAGGTGATGGGGAAGTCGAAGTAGGTGTCCGGATAAGGCTCGTCCCGCAGTGTGTAATGCCACCATTCGCACGCGTACGAGCTCAAGCCGCAGTCCTCCATGACGGAACGCAGGTGCTCACGGTTTCGCGCTTCGGCCTGCTCGATTTCCGTTGCCCCATGGTGGGAGCGGGAATCCATCAGGTCATGGCCCCCGCCCATGGGAGCGAGTTCACCGGTGTCCAGGTGATACAGCGTCACGTCGACGGTGCTGCCCCGACTGTGACCCGACTTGGTGGCCACGTATCCCCTCTCGAACATGTCGGACCTGTCGATGCCGGATCGCGAACGCCCCGTGTGCCTTGCGATGGGCCGCCAGCGGGTCGAGCCAGGCGTTGATCTCACCGGTCCGGTCGATGACCGGGCCCTCGGGCAGATAGGCCAGTGTGAAGCGCTGGAGCCGAGGGACTCGCCACGCCACTCGGTCTTGACGCGGGCCCATGCCGGGGTCTGCAAGAAGCTGACCGACCGCTGTGCCCGCACGAACGCCGAGTGCTCGGCGGCGCTGACCGGCCCGACGCTCAGCGTCCCGCCCGCGGCCCAGGCTCCCCGCTGGGGCGTGGTTCGACTCACTGGTGGGCCCTCCCCTGATTCGCGTAGGACGTCCCGCCATCCAATACAGGGCGGTGTTGCCGGTCCGTATGCGGTTTTCGATACGCCGAGGACATGCGTGAGTCCGTAGCGTGCAGGGGGATCGGTCCGACCCGGTCGTGGGCCTCGGCCCGTACCGGTCCACGGGGCCGTGAGCGCAGGCATGATGTGGCAATGACTCACAGCGCCCGCCGCATGTTCGAGCTTCTGGAGCCGATCTGCCTGGTCACCTTCTTCGCCGACGAGTGCAATGAGGAGCTGGCCGCGCTCGGCCACCGCACCTACTGGGACGGCTACTTCGCCAGCCGCGCCGCGCCGCTGGGGCGGGTACCGGCGCAGGTCGTGCACGCGGCGTTCTACAGCTTCGCCGACGGGGAGGCCGCGCGGCACATCCCGAGCGCGTGGGAAAAGATTCCGCCGGAGGCATCCGTCGCGGCGCGGGAGCGGGGCAGCGCGGCCTCCTTGCGGCGGATCCTCGGCGCCGAACTGGCCGGCTCCCCGGGCCTGGTGCGCGCCGCCGACCTGACCACCAAAGCCGCGACGAGCGCACCCATGGAAGGCCGCGTGATGTACGCCGGGATGCGCGCCCTCGCGGTCCCGGGCGACCCGGTCACCCGGCTGTGGCATTCGGCGACCATGCTGCGCGAGCACCGCGGTGACGGACATGTCGCCGCCCTCGTCGGAGCGCGCGTCGGTGCCACGGAGGCCCACATCCTCTCCGCGCTGGACATGGGCATCCACCCCCCGGAGTCCTTCGGGCGCGTCCATCACCTGCCGAAGGAAAGGCTGGCCACGGTCATGGCCGGTCTGCGCGAACGCGGGCTCGTCGACGCCGACGGCCGCTTCACCGACGCCGGCCGCGAGACCAAGCAGCGCATCGAAGCCGTCACCGACGAGCTCGCCGCCCCGCCGTACGAGGCCCTGTCCCCCGCCGAGCTCGACGAGCTGGTCGCCGAGCTCGAACCCATCACCGCGACACTGGTGGCCACCGGGTCGCAGTGACGGGCGGCGACCGGCGGGGCGATGACCACCCGGCGGAACGGATCAGTGCTGACTGATGTAGCAGCGAACGGTCGTTCCGTCGGGGGCGGTGTGGATGCGTACGAGGTCGGCGAGGGTGTGCACGAGCAACAGACCGCGGCCGCCGAGCTTGTCCTGTGCGGGCGGGCGACGGCCGGCCAGCGGATCGTTCAGGTGCCCCTTGTCCCGTACCTCGCACACCACATGGCCGTCATCGGCCCACACCCGCAGAGTGCCGAAACCCCCGCCGTGCACCACGCTGTTGGTGGTCAGCTCGGCCACGATCAGGGCCACGTCCTCCAGACGGACACCCGCAAGGTTCCACCGCGCGGCCTGTTCGACCGCGAACTGCCGGACTGTCGGCAGTTCGCCGGCCCGGAAGTCGAGTTCCTCGGCCGTCGCCGGCCGCTCCAGGGGCTGGTTGTAGCGTGCGACCACATGCTCCGGCGCGTAGGCGGTGCTGGGCCGCTCCCTGCCGCCGGAGATGATCACGGGATGGGTCGCGTGGGCGTCGGTGAGTGCCTGCTCGTCGAGGCGGTCGGCGTCGTAGGGGCACAGGATGGTGACGTCCCGCCCTTGGAATGCCGGGTTGATCAGTGCCTCGTGCTGGACGCAGGCCGGGTACTCCACCGTGCTGCGCCCGGCCCAGATCGGCTCTCCGATGATCCGCACCCGCTGGTGGCGATGGGAGTCCGCGAAGGCACGCAGCACCCTGGGGATGATCCGTCCCGGGTTGCGCCCCGCCTCGGTCATGTCGAGGAACTTCACCCGGGCGACGTCCTCGCCCAGGGCCCTCTTGAGGAGGGCGAGGTTCGCCCCGGGCACGGCCACCGCCACCGGCTCCCCGGCCTTCAGACCGTCGCGGATGAAAGGCACCGTGCCGTGCAGGTACTCCTTCTCGCCCTGGTAGAACAAAGCGGGATGAACAAACGGTTCGGTGCTGGGCTCCATCATCGCCCCATCACCTCGACAGTGAGCAGGTCCGGCCAGAACAAGTCCAGTACGCGCTGCAGGGTGGCAGGCGGCTCTTCGAGCACGATGCGTCGCCCCCGTGGAAGGCCCTGGGCGGTCATCGCGAGGGCGGAGACGCCGGCGACATCGACGAAGGTAACGGCGGAAAGTTCCAAGTGGCACGTCTCTTCGTCGCTCCGGGCAAGGCGGTGCAGCGTCTGTTCCCAGGCCGGGCGAGTGAGCAGACTGACCTCGCCGACCGCCTGCCAGCCCGGGCGGTCCGTCAGCGGCAGCACGCGCAGAGCTCCCGCCGACTGGGCCGGCGAAGCCGACGGCGCGTCCGCCTCCCCTGAACTGTCCACGCCGTCACCCCTGTTTGCCCGCGTCTTGCTTCCCAGTATCTCCCACCGGTGGAGTGTAAACGGCGACAGCAGGGGAGGCCGCGTCCGGTCAGGGTGTGAGGGGCGCGAGTACCTGGTTGTGGGTGTGCTGGTAGATCACCGAGGTACGGAAGCCGACGACTTCCCGGCGTGCGGTGAACTTGTCCATCAGGAAGCCATGGAGGTGGTCGACGCTGGGCGCGGAGACGTGGACGATCATGTCGTCGCCGCCGGTGACGACATAGACGGTGCTGACCTCGGGCAGGCCGGCCGCATAGGTCTTGAACGCCTCGATGACCGCTCGGCTGAGGGGACGGATCTGGAAGTGGATGAGTGCCTGGACGTGGCGGTTGAGGGCGGCCGGATCGACGGCCGCGTGATAGCCGGTGATGACTCCGCGTGCGCGCAGGGCGCGGATGCGTTCCAGGCAGGTCGAGGGGGCGATGCCGAGGGTGCGGGCGAGGTCGCGGTTGGTCTGCCGCGCATCGCGCTGCAGGTGCCGGACGATCGCCGAATCAAGTTCGTCCATACGGCGATTATGGCCGTCCTGCCGAATTTCGTTCGGTGGATGGTCGTGGCCCTCGCCGGAATGGCTAGCTTCGCCCTATGACAGTCGCACTTACGGAAGCTCTGGCCCCCCACGTCCGGGAACCTTCGCACGAGTTGGTGCAGGTCGTGCGCGGCCGCCGCAGTGGACTCGCGATCACCATCGCGGTCCACTCGACCGCGCTCGGCCCGGCCGCCGGCGGGTGCCGGATCGCTCACTACCCCGACCCCGCCGCCGCGATCGAGGACGCGCTGCGGTTGGCCGCTGCGATGACCGAGAAGAACGCGCTGGCCGGTCTCGACCACGGTGGCGCGAAGGCGGTCGTCGCCCTCCCCACCGCGGCTCGGCCCATCGGCGCGGAGCGTACGGCGTTGCTCCACGACCTCGGGGACGCGATCGAGTCGCTCGGCGGCCGCTACATCGCGGGCCCGGACGTGGGGAGCGGCCCGGTCGACATGTCGGTGATCGGCGAACGCACCTCGCATGTCTGCTGTCGGCCCGTCGAGGACGGCGGCAGCGGCGACTCCTCCTTCCACACCGCGCGCGGGACCCTCGCGGCGCTGGGCGCGGTGGCCGACGAGGCCTTCGGCTCCCCGGAGCCGGCCGGCCGGACGTTCGGTGTGATCGGCCTCGGTGCGGTCGGTGCCCACGTGGCCCGGCTCCTGAGTCGTGCCGGCGCGCGCCTCGTCGTGACGGACATCAACCCTGCCGCCCGCGATCTGGCCGAGGAGATGGGTGCGACCTGGGTGGACCCGGACAACGCACTCGCGACGGAGGTCGACATCCTCGTGCCGGCCGCACTCGGCGGCCTCCTCACCGCGCGCACGGTACCGCTGCTGCGCTGCGCCGCAGTCGCCGGTCCGGCCAACAACCAACTCGACGAACCGGCCACCGCCCGCCTGCTCGCCGCGCGCGGCATCCTCTGGGCGCCGGACGTGGTCGTCAGTGCGGGGGGAGTCATCCACGCCACCGGAGTCGACCTGCGCGGGGAATCCGAGGAACAGCTGACCGGGCGTCTCTCCGGCATCGCGACGACACTCCGACACGTCTTCCGCACGGCCCGGACCCACGGGATCACACCGGCCGACGCGGCCGGCGAACTCGCCCAGCAGCGCGTTCGCCAGGAACAACGACAGGAGAGCTGACGACATGACGAACCGCTGGGTCGGAGTGACCATCGACTGTCTCGACGTGGAACGGACCGCGAGATTCTGGAGCGCACTGCTGGACCGCCCGCCCCTGCCGTCCCGCCCCGGCTGGGTCTACCTCGGCCGCCCCGGCGACCCGCAGCCCCGCCTCACCTTCCAGCCCGTGACCGAGCCGAAGCACGACAAGGTACGCCTGCACCTCGATGTCGCGGTCGACGACATCGACCAGGGCATCGCGCAGGTCATCGCCCTCGGGGGCCGGTTCACCGGGGAACGCCACGACTACGACGAAGGTGTGGTCGTCGTGATGGCCGATCCCGAGGAGCACGAATTCTGCCTGGTCCAGTACTACTGACCCGCCACAGTCAGGTTCAGCGATCATGGAGCAGCGCCGGCTCGCTCAGCTGATGGTGAGTCCGACGCCGTGTCGGTGGCGGCTGCCACTTCTCGGGTGTAGCGTCATGATTCAGCAGTCGTGGTTCCGAAGTCCTGTTCGCCCGTGATCGCCGTCACGGGCGTTCTTGCGTGTCAGCGCCTCTCCGGACCAGGGCGATCACCTCCGGGCGCGCAGGTCGCGGGCCCGGTTTCCCTCGAAGGAGACGGTTATGGCCAAGGGCACTGTCAAGTGGTTCAACAGCGAAAAGGGCTTCGGCTTCATCGAGCAGGAGGGCGGCGGCCCCGACGTCTTCGCCCACTACTCGAACATCGCCGCCCAGGGTTTCCGTGAGCTGCAGGAAGGCCAGAAGGTCGAGTTCGACGTGACCCAGGGCCAGAAGGGCCCGCAGGCGGAGAACATCCGTCCCGCCTGATCCAGCTGCTGCGGCAAGGTCGGCATCCCGGACTCCGGGACGTCGGCCTTGCCGCCCGCAGCGATCGTCAGCAGGCCGGAGGCTTGCCGACGTCGCACCGGACACGAGCATCAGTTACGCCGTCGCGGAATTGCGCATGCGCCCCGCGTCCTCGGCCGCCGTCAGTCCCGTCCGGAACAGGAGTCCGACGCCTATCGCCGCCCGCATCGGGCCGAGCGGGGCAAGGACCTGCCGGACCAGGCCGTGACGAGCATCGGCAGAACCAGCCACCAGCGGCGCCGGGCACCGCGACGCCACTCGCGCGCAGCCATCCCCACCACCGCAGGACGATCCAGACGCCCGCGAAGCAGTCCCCCTTGGCGGCAGCTCGTCCGGTCGTGCCGTGATCCTCACGCCCCGCACTGTCTCTCCGGCGGACCCGCCCCCTCAGTCGCCGGACGTGGAGTCGAAGACCGGGCCGTCGGTTTTCCGGACGGTCTCGCGGGCCGCCTCGCGTAAGGCGGAGACGGACGGTTCGTCGCGGTTGCCGGGAAGCCAGGCGAGTTCGGACGTCGAGAGGCCCAGCTCCGGGCAGTCGACGTAGGTGATGCCGGCCCGCGGGTACAGACGCCGGGCCGCCGCGGGCAGGAAGGTGATGGCACTGCCCTGGGTGACCGCAAGGACCATGGCCTCGGTATCTCTGACGACAGGCCCGAAGCGGACCCTGGTGCCGTCGGGGCGGGGATTGACCGTCAGGTGGTTCCACCACGAGCGGGGTACTTCCGGCGGCATGTCGACGACTCTGCGATCGGCGAGGTCGCCGAGTGTGAGGATGTCCCGGTCGGCGAGCGGGTCGTCGTCGGACAGACAGACCACCCGTGTCTCGGACGCCAGGCGCAGGGACTGGACCCCGCCGGGCAGGGGACCGCGGAGGAAGGCGGCGTCGACCTCCCCGCTGAGCAGGGTGCTGAACATGTCGACGAAGGTCAGGTTGCGGACCTCGATCTCCAGTTCGGGGTGGTGACCGCGGAGGTGGGCGAGGGCGGCCTGCGCGTAGGGCATGGCAGCCTCGGCCCCGAGGCTGCCGATCCTCAGGAGCCCACGCGCCGTGCCGGCATGCCGGTCGGCCGCCTGCCGCAGTCGGGTCATGGCGGTCACCACGGTCCTGGCCTCCTCGGCGATGGACTGGCCGACCGCGGTGAGCCGCACGTTCCGGCTGCCACGCTCGACGAGTACGACTCCGAGCCGCTGTTCCAGTGACCTGATCTGCTGGCTGAAGGCGGGCTGAGAGACGTAGACCCGCGCTGCCGCGCGCCCGAAGTGAAGCTCCTGGGCCAGGACCAGAAAGAGTCGGAGTTGGTGGAGGCTCGGCTCTCGCCTAGGACTGGATCCGCCACCGGCACTCATAGGTGAAAGGTTATCGACAAGGCGGTCATCCTCTTCTCGCGCTCATCTTTCCCCGCCGGGCCCAGTCCATCAGGATCGATGGGCGACGGCGGTTGTGCCCGCAGCGCCCTTCTCGAGGAGTCACTTGCTTCGTATCCACTTCGGCTGGCGCGATCTCGAGAACATCCGGGTCGCTCAACAGCCCGATCCCCTGTGGGAGTTGATGTGCGCGGTCTGCCGTCTCCAGACGCGTCAGGGGGTCGTGGAGTTCGGGCACTGGCGCCGGGAGGCAGGTCAGCGGCTGTCGCGAGACCGTCGAGCCTCCCATGCCCTGGGCACCCTGCGCACCATCATCCCGGCCTCCGGCTACATCCCCGACTTCCTGACGCCCCCGGTCACGGGCGAGTGCCTGGACGCGGGGCTCGAAAGGCTACGGGCGACGCCCCGTGACCGATTGGCCGCGGAACTGAGCCGCTTCGCCGGCTCGCGACCGTTACCGAGCTGGATGCATGGCCCGCATGAACGGCCCGGTTCCTCGCTCAAGCTGGTCTCCGAGGCGCTGCGGGCCTCGTTCCGGGCACTGCTGGAGCCCTACTGGCGGCATGTCCGTTCAGCCGTGGGTGACGACATCTCGGTCCGCACCCGCGCCGTCCTGGACGGAGGCACCGCCGCCCTCCTTGGCGGCCTGCGCCCCTTCGCCCAGTGGAACCCGCCGTATCTGGACGTCGACTATCCCGTCGACCGGGAGCTGCGGCTGGAGGGGCGGGGGCTGATGCTCGTACCGTCGTACTTCTGCTGGGGCAGGCCCACAGCGCTTGCCGATCCCGGTCTCGATCCCGTCCTTGTCTACCCCGTCAGGAAGCAGCCGCTCGACCTCGCCCGTGCCGGCGAGGAACGGCTGGAGCGACTGCTCGGCCGGACCAGGAGTGCGGTTCTCGTCGACGTGGCGGGCCATTCCACACGGACCACCACCGAGGTGGCGCAGGCCCTCGAACTCGCACCGGCCAGCGCGAGCTATCAGATAGGCGTACTGCGCGGGGCGGGACTCGTCGTCAGCAGGCGCGACGGTAAGCACGTCGAGCACACGGCGACGTCTCTGGCACTCAACCTTCTCGCCGGCACGGGGACGACGTTTCGAAGGGGATCGAAAACATAGCGGCTCGTACAGGTGCGTGGCACTGTCTTCGCAACCGTTGAAC
Source organism: Streptomyces sp. NPDC102270 (assembly GCF_044766405.1). NCBI lineage: Bacteria > Bacillati > Actinomycetota > Actinomycetes > Kitasatosporales > Streptomycetaceae > Streptomyces > Streptomyces sp. NPDC102270. The sequence goes on from NZ_JBIWLX010000009.1 coordinate 202,401, forward strand.
TACGGGGGGATCCACATGGGGCGTGCCGTGAAGGCCGCACTGATCGCACTGTTGGTGCTCGGCTGCTGCTCTGTCCTGGCTGCAGGGTCGACACCGGCTCAGCGCGTGACGATCACGGTGCGCTAGAGGCCGCCCTCGGTGGCCTTGGTACGCCCGCCATGGCGGTGCCGATGCAGTGGGAAGCCAGCAAGGTCCCAGCGGTCCCAGCCGTCCCGACAGTCCCGGCCGCCACAGACGGACAGATCGGCACCGTCACGGTCCGGTGCGGGACTCCCTGCTATCAGTAGGCGCTGCTCGTACACGAAACCCCCTGATGCCCGGGCGGCCGGCCCGGGCATCAGGGGGTTTGCGCCTTGGTCGGCCCAGCCGCCGAGGCTGTTCAGCTGCGAAAGCCTTTCTCTTGACAGGCAGGCCTTGAGTCAGACGCCGTTCGAGGTCAGACCCGGTCACCAGTAGTGACGTCGGCCGGCGACCGCGTGCCCCATGGACCCCAGGACCCAGAAAACGGCACCCAGAACGGCGAGGATGATGCCGAGGGTCCACAGGATCGATATGCCGGTGAGGAAACCGACGACAAGCAGGATGATGCCGAGGGCGATCATGACGTTCCTCCTGGTGTTGGCTGACGTGTTACCTCCCGAATGCCCCGAAGCGGCAACATCACCCCACCCCCGGCAACCGAGAAGTCGGCAAGCGCCGTGCCGGCCGGACCGCCGTCGCACTACAGTCCGTGCTGAAGCACGCCGGCAGCTTGTCCGGCGCGGACGGTGACCGACGGGGCCGACTGGGCCGACGAAGCCCTCTGCCCGGCCACGTCGAGAAGCACGTGCCACGGCACATCGCCCCGGATCACCACGACCGCGCGCACCCCCCACCGTTCCCACATGGCAGGAAAACCTGGCCGCCCGCACGGGAGTCGGTCCAGGATCCGAAAACCGTGGTCAGCAGGGGCCGTTGCAGGGAAAAATGGCCGGCATGACGTACGAAGGCTCCTCCATCGACCCGTCCAGGCCCAGCATCGCCCGTGTCTACGACTACCTGCTGGGTGGCAAGGACAACTACGCCGTGGACCGAGAGATCGGCGACGTGTTCAAACGGGACCTGCCCGGCTCGGTGGCCATCGCCTTCGCCAACCGCGCGGCCCTGACCCGCGCGGTCGGGGAGATCGTGAGAACCACCGACATCCGGCAGTTCATCGACCTGGGCAGCGGCCTGCCCACCGCCGACAACGTCCACCAGGTCGCGCAGCGGCACGACCCCGACACCCGGGTCGTCTACGTCGACATCGACCCCCAGGTCCTGGTCCACGGGCGTGCGCTGCTGGAGAAGGACGACCGGACCCGGGTCGTCGCGGTCGACGTACGCGACCCCGAGGCCATCCGCACGCACCCCGACACCCGGGACATGATCGACTTCACCCGGCCCGTCGCTGTCGTGTTCAGCGCCATCCTCCATCACGTCAACGACGACGAGGACCCGGCGGGCATCGTGCGTTACTGGCGCGAGAGCGTGCCGTCCGGAAGCTATTTCTTCGTCAGCCACTTCCGTTCCGGCAACAACCCGGAGACGCAGGAGGCCGAGAAGGTCCTGCAGCAGACGTTCGGCCGCGGCCGGTGGCGTACGGACGCGGAGATCGCTTCCCTCCTCGACGGCCTGGAGATCCTCGACCCCGGTATCGTCCCGGCGCCCCTGTGGCGCCCGGACCAGACCGAGACTCCCTGGAACAACAGCGGAGAACGGCAACTCACGGTCTGGGAACACCTCATCGCCGCCGCCCTCGCCCGCAAACCCTGAGGGAGGTCCTGTACGTGCACAGGAGTCGTGTATACGCGGTCATCATCGACACGCCCGAAGCCGAGGCCGCCCGGGCGGCAGACTTCTGGTCGGCGGCTCTCGGCGTCGTCGCCAAACCGTTTCCACCGGCACCGCAGTTCACCACGCTCCATGAGGCTCTGCCGGGACTGATCACCTCCGTGCAGGCCGTCGACGACGCGCCCCGGATGCATCTGGACATCGAGACCGACGATGTCGAGGCGGAAACCGCGCGCCTGATCGGTCTGGGTGCGGAGCAGATCTCACAGTGGCTGGAGTGTCACGTTCTTCGCGTACCCGGTGGGCATCTGGTCTGCGTGGTGCCCGTGGACAGTGATCCCGAGGTCTTCCAGGCGCAGGCCACCGTCTGGCCGTAGCTCCGTTTGCGGCAGACGATCGGTGTTGCCTTCAGCCACACCGCCCGCGCCAGGCGGTGTGGCTGTGGCTGGCTGTGCGTTACGACGCGTGGGTCAGACCCGGGTGAGGCGGACTGCCACTGTCTCGCTGACCGTCAACGGCCGGTCGTAGTCCGGGTCCGTCGCCGTCGCACGGCCCTCGACCTCGACGTCCCCCTTCTGGAAGGGGACCGAGCCGGTGGGGACGGCCGTACCGGTCCAGGCGACCGGGGCGCCCGGGGTGCAGGACACCGACGTGGAGAAGGAACCGCGGATGAGGTCCCGCTTCTTCACCTGGGTGACGTCGCCCGCGACGGTCACCTGTACCGGCTTGTTGCAGCTCACCGTGCCGTTGAAGGTGGCCTTGCCGTTGAGGGAGCTCGCGGTGCCGTTCAGGGCGATGTCGAGGTCGAGGCCGAGTTCGGCCGGCGGGGCCGGGTTCTCGATGTGGATCTCGCCGCGCGCGGCCGGGGTGCCTCCCTCGCAGTGCTGTACGAAGTCGGCGTCGAGCTTCTTCACATAGCCCTGGGGGCCGAACTCCACCGCGGAGATGGTGAAGGTGCCGGTGAGCTGGTTGCAGCCGCGGCCGTTGCCGCTGAGCGACAGGCCCGGCTCGGTCGCGTCATTGAACGGGTAGCGGGTGGCTCCCGTGTACGTCCCGGGCGTCAGCGTCTTGCCGGCCGGCGCCGCGAGGTCCAGGTACCACCAGTCGCCGTTCGCTCCGTCGACGGAGACGGAGACCACTCTGTTGTCGGTGTTGCCGGAGACGTTCATGCGGTCCTGGGACGCCGTCGTGTAGGCGTAGGACTGGCCGCCGCTGATGTAGTCGCCCTCGTCGCCGCTGAAGCTGAAGGAGCCCTGGGCGACCGGCAGGGCGTGCGCTTCGGTGCCGGAGAGCAGGCCGGTGGTGCCGATGGCCATGGCCAGCGCCAGCCCGAGGGTGGCGGTGGCGCGGGCCAGGACGCGTCTGGGCATGCTGAGATTCAAGGAAGTTCCCCCTGTCTGGTCATGTGATTCCGGTTCGCCGACGTGATGCTTCCGCGCACGGATTCGCACACATGTCCGCATAATTTGGTCGGCGAGGTGAGTCTGCCAACCAGAGGGCTGTACGACAACTGCGTTTCAGGTGTGATGAGTTGATGTTTCAGCCAACCCCTGGTGTCGGCGTCGTGCGCTCGGATCCCGGTCTCAGGGCGCGATTCCCACGCCGTAGATCCGGTTCCACCGAACCCGGAACGGGCGTCTCCGAGCCGGACACGTAGGGCTTGGCGTGCTTACCGGTGGAAGTGGACTTCGCCGGAGAGGCTGCGCGCGCCTTCCGCGAATCGGCGGGGGCGTTCGACGAGGTGGATGCGGCGTGGGCCGTGACAGGGATCGTAGAGGTCTGGTGGCGGGCCGTCCGTCACGGGCGGTTTCCCGTGCGGCGGCCCTGCAGTGGAGGCGCCTCCACCCGGACAGACGTCCGAAGGCCCTTGGGGTTGCGGGTCGGACGAGACCGATGTGAGGAGGACTCAGTGATCTGCGCCACTGGCACCGGATCGAGCTGATGGGCTCTCAGAGAACTGGTGTCGGCTCAACGTTGCAGCCATTCATCCAGCAGCGCGGCCTCAGCTTCGGTGAGGCTGGGCAGCTCGGGCAGGAGAGTGCGGAAGGCCGCAACGACAGCCGCCGGGTCCCGGGTGGGAACAGCGGGTTCATCGGCGAGGATGGCGCGAGCGATCGCGTCGAAGGCGGCATCGGCCAGGTGCGGGTCGCTTTGCTCCGGCGGCAGGGTCAGCAAGGTGTGGACGGTTCCGGTGCCCGCCGAGCGGATGAGGTTGACGGCGCGTTCCTCGCTCACCCGAAGCCGTCCGGCGGCGGCGACCCTGTGCACACGCTCGGCCAGGATCCGCACTCCCTGGTCCTGGGCCGGGGTGTCGCGTGCACGGGCCGGGTCGAACAACAGGCCGTAGACATGCGGGTTGGCCAGGCCGAAGCCGATCTGCGTGTTCCATCCCGCGCGGAGGTCTTCCAGGGGGTCGTCCGAGGGCGCGACGGTCTGCTTGCTCGCCACGTGTTCGGCGAAGACATGCTCAGCGGCGGCATCCAGCAGGGCGTCCTTGTCCTGGAACAGGCGGTAGAGAGCGGGAGGCTGCAGTCCGGCCTCCTGGGCGACGCGCCGCGTGGTCACAGCGGCCGGCCCCTGGTCGCGCAGCAGGCTCGCCGCAGCCTTCACGATGCGGTCCCGGGTGATGTCTCGCCGCTGCGCGTTCGATGCCATGGGGCCGATGGTACCGCCCATGTGAGACAGGCGATGTTATCGGTGATATCGCAGCACGCCGCTGAACAACCGCCCGCTGCTACCAGTGATAGTATCAGTGATACCGTTTATTTCGTTCCACTGGAGGCATCGTCAGATGGGAAGCCACCAATGCTGATCGTCACAGGAGCCACCGGCCGACTCGGGGCGTTGATCGTCAACCGCCTCCTGGAACGGGTACCGGCCGACAGGATCGGCGTCAGTGTGCGCGACGTGAGCAAGGCCGCCCACCTCGCCGAGCGCGGCGTCCGAGTCCGGGCGGGAGACTTCACCGAACCCGGCACTCTCAAGCACGCGTTCGAGGACGCCGAGCGCGTCATGGTCATCTCCGCGTCCATACGCGGCAGCGGTGCGTTGACCGCAAACACCGCCGCCATCGACGCAGCACGGGAAGCGGGCGCCCAGCGCATCCTGTACACCAGCCACCAGGCCGCGTCCCCCACCTCTCTCTTCCCGCCGCAGAAGGTCCACGCGGCCACGGAGGAGCATCTCCGACGGCAAGGAGTCCCGTACACCGCTCTTCGCAACGGGTTCTACGGCTCCACCTTGGGCTTGTACGTCGGCGCAGCGCTCAAAACCGGCAAGCTGGCCGTGCCGCACGACGGCCGGGTGTCCTGGACAGCCCACGAGGACCTGGCAGAAGCCGCGGCTTCCGCCCTGGCGGACGACGGTGCGCTCGAAGGAATCACACCGCCGCTGACAGCACCCCGCACGCTGGACTTCGCCGATGTCGCCGAGATCCTCAGCCGCATCACCGGCCGGACCATCACCCGAGTCGTCATGGACGACGACGAGTGGACATCCGCGGCAGTCGCCGAGGGGATGCCGCGGCCGGCTGCCGAGTTCTCTCTGACGATGTTCGCGGCATCACGCAATGGCGAGTTCGACGCCACCGCTCCCACGTTGGAGGCCACCATCGGTCGCCCCGCGAAGACCGTCCACGAGATGTTGGAAGCCGTCGTACGCAGCCAGTAGACCGACCAGCTCCTGGATTATGGCCGGCCCTGACCGTTCACTTTCCGGGCTGGTCGATCAGGGAATTCCCCGATCGACCAGCCCGACGCGATATGCGGGATTACTCAGCAGCCGGTGGCGTTGTAATTCCAGAACGCCGCCCTGGTCTGCGGTCCGGCGATTCCGTCGGGAGTTCCCGCGTTTTCTCCGACCGCGTTCAAGAACTTCTGCAGCGCCGTGATGGTGTTGGATCCGACGACCCCGTCGACGGTGCCGGCGTTGTAGCCCCAGGCGTTGAGCATCCTCTGTGCGGCCTTCCAGCTGTTGGTGCCCAGCTGGCCGTCCTCGGTACCGGCGTTGAAGCCCCAGGCGTTCAGGCAGTTCTGCCAGTTCTTGGCCCGGGCCGTGTTCAGACCGAGGTTGTTCACCGCGAGGATCGAGGCACGCGGGCTGCTGACCGCAGGCTTGGTGGCGTGCTGGGGAGCCGCCACGCTCGCACCGGCACCCGCGAGTCCTCCGGCGGCCATGCCGACGACGGCGCTCGCGACAACAAGTGCCCTGGTCAGAGAAGTTCGCATGGGTTCCTCTTTCCGATCGACAATGAATGCGTTGACGCGACAGCTCGTACCGGCTGCCTGCGCCGCCGCAAGCGTGCCAGGATCGGGCGCCCAAATCTCGCGAAAATGCGCTCCACTTTTTCGTATGACCAGCTTCAGGCCATATTTCAGTCACCTGCGCAAGACTCCGCCAGAAAGAGTCCAGTTGAATTCCGGCCAACGTCCACGTGGAGCAAAGCGTTATACCGACGGCATGGTGAGTTTGGTGGCCACGGCGTCGAGGACCCAGTCCAGGCCGGTTGCGAAGGATGTCTCGGCGTCCACGTCGGTGCCGTCGTACACAGCCTTGGCCAGCGCCGGAAAGCGGCCGGTGGCCAACATGCTCGCCACGCGCGGGCCGTGGGCGCGCTGCCAGTCACGCTTGGACAGGCCCGTGGCGCGCTCGGCCCGCAGATTCGCGATCTCGCGCCTGATCGCGCCGATGAAGTAGGCGCTGACGGTCTCCACGGCGCGCATGACGGTGTCGACATCAGCGAGGCCGTCGAGGGCGGCCAGCGTGGCCTCGGTCACGGCGAGGCCGTTCGGGCCCAGAGCCGGGCGGCCGCCGAGCAGGTCGGCCAGCCATTCATGACGAAGAGCGGCCTGCCTGGTGCGATGGGCGAGGGCGCGCAGCGCCCCCCGCCAGTCACCGGGCTGCTCCTCGGGGAGAATTTCGGCCTGGACCTCGTCCACCATGAGGTCGAACAGCTCCTCCTTGGTGGAGATGTACCTGTACAGCCGCATCGGGCCGGCATCCAGGCGGGCCGCGACCTTGCGCAACGACACGGCCTCCAGCCCGCCCTCGTCGGCCAGCGCAACGGCGGCGGCGACGATCCGCGCTCGGTCGAGCGGCACAGGGCGAGGCAGCGGCTCCGGCCGGTCCCACACAGTCATGCTCACACCGTACCGTTGTGATGCGCTGTACCGGACCAATACAGTGTATCGACATGAGACATCGCATCGCAGTGGTCGGGGGCGGCCCTGCCGGCCTGACCTTCGCTCGCGTCCTGCACCGCCACGACCACCCGTTCACCGTCCTCGAACGCGCCCCCTCCCCCGACGCCCGACCCCCGGGCGGCACGTTGGATCTGCATGAGGGGCTGGGTCAGTTCGCGCTGGACAAGGCGGGCCTGCTGGCGGAGTTCCAGGCGCTGTCTCGTCCCGAGGGGCAGGCCATGCGCATCCTGGACCCCGACGGGACCGTCCTGCGCGACTGGCGACCCCGTCCCGATGACCTGGCCAATCCCGAGATCGACCGCGGACAACTGCGTGACCTGCTGCTCGGCCCTCTCGCCGTCCAGTGGGGCCGGGGCGTGACGCAGGTGGTGCCGGGGACTCGGGATGGCGTACGGGTCGATTTCGCGGACGGACGACAGGAGGCGTTCGACCTCGTGGTCGGCGCGGACGGTGCCTGGTCCCGGGTCCGCCCGGCGGTCTCGTCGGTGACGCCCCACTACACCGGCGTCACCTCGGTCGAGACCTCCCTCGACGACGTCGACACCCGCCACCCTGACCTCGCCCGGCTGATCGGTGACGGTTCCCTGTCTGTGTACGGCGTGAACCGAAGCCTCACCGCACAGCGCAACAGCGGCGGCCACGTCAAGGTGTACGCCAAGTTCCGCGCGCCGCTGGACTGGCACACGAACCTGGACCTGGACGACGTCGAGGCCGCGCGATCGAGCCTGCTGGCCTTGTTCGACGGCTGGGCCGCCCCCGTCCTCGACCTCCTCCGCCACGGCGCCGCTTTCGTCCACCGCCCCATCCACGTCCTGCCCGTGTCCCACACCTGGACCCACGTGCCCGGGGTGACGCTCCTGGGCGACGCCGCGCACCTGATGCCCCCCTTGGGGGCGGGCGCCAACCTCGCGATGCTGGAAGGAGCCGAACTCGCCGAGTCCATCGCCGCTGCCGGATCTGGAGATCTGGACAAGGCCGTCCGCGCCTTCGAGGAACGCATGTGGGCACGGGCCGGCAGGTGGGCGAAGATCACGGCTGCCGGTCTGGAACGCCTGGTGAGCCCGGACCCCGCCGAAGCCGTCGCCCTCTTCGACCAGGTCCAGCCGTCCTGACCGAGCGGTCCGTCCCCTCGCACAGGACCCGGAGATCATCGGGGTCGTCGGAGAGCGCCCATGTGTGTGGAGCCTCGCCACCGGTGCCCAGCCCGTTCTCCGGGCCGGCGGCGGGTCCGGTGACGAAGCCGTCGAGCGAGACAGAGATGTCAGCACTGATCCGAGTCATGCCAGGGCAGACCGGACCCGCCGCCGAAAGTCATGGCGCACGTCCCTGTGCATTGCACAGCCACCTCTGCCGGGCACCAGACAACGCGAACGTCGCCCGGTGCCGGCACTGGTGAGGAGAGATCGGAGCGAGGGCCGGCAGGCCTGCTCTCCTCCCCCCTTCGCCTCTTCTCAGGCGCCGCTCCAGGGGTCCGCCCTGCGCGCCAGCTTCTTCGCCCGGCGCCGTACGTCCGGGGGCAGGCGGTGGAGGACCGTGCGGGCTGCCCGGCGCAGGGGCGGGGCCGATGTGGTGCGCAGGTAGAGGCGGTGCGGGAGTGTGGCCTGGCCCGGTGGGCGGACGGAGAGGCGGAGTTGGCCGGCCGCCCCGGCCCAGGCCGGGATCACCAGGTGGGGCGGGGTCCCGACCCTGACCGAGCCGAAGCCGACACCGAGGCCCGCGCCGAGACCGAGGTCCGGAGCGGCACCGCGCGTGGCGTCGTCGCTGCGTGTCACTCTCGCCCTGCGGCCGACGCCGAGGAGTTGGGCGCTCGCCCACACCACGTGGGTGCCGGTTTCCATCGCCCGGCCGCCGGCCAGGGTGAGGGGGTCGATGGCCGTCTCCCCGGTGACCACGACACGGTGGCGGCCACCGCCGAGTGGTTGGGTGCACGGGATCAGATCGGCGTCCGGGAACCACCACATGTTCCGGGCCGTGTCGTGGACCAGGAGTTCGCCGTAGGCGTGGCCGAGCGGGTGCGGGGCCTCCCAGCCCTCGGCGCCCTTGATGCCGGCCAGCAGGTCGGGGTCGAGGAGCATACGGCCGTAGCGCTCGACGAGGACGAGGGGTTCACCGTTGGCGTGGCGCATGCCGATCGTGGTGGTGACATGGAGTTTTCCGTCGCGCCAGCGGATGTCGTCGACAGTGAGTTCGGGCCTGATGCGCCGGGTGCGGCGCGCGAGTTCGACGAGGGAGTCCAGATGGCCCTCCTCCAACAGGTGCGCCCGGAGCCGGGTCAGGGCGGGCAGTCCGTCGCGGACACCGGGCGGATACGACTCCAGGGCCATACGGCGTACGACGTCGAAGTGGCGCTCGAGGTCCTTGCCGGTACGCTGCAGGACACGGGGTTCGTTGACCGGGCGCAGCAGTTCGACGCGGTAGGAGCGGCGCAGCAAGTGGTTCTGCAGGGGCCCGGGTTCGGTGTCCTGCTTGATGGCCTCGACGACCGTGCGCAGATGACTGTAGTAGTCCTCCGGGGTGACGGCGCGGCTGCTGTTGTTGCCGCCGTCGTCGCGGCGATTCCACACATAGCAGGGATGGTCGGCGAGGATCGAGACCGTCTTGGCGTGCACATAGGCTCGGACCATGAAGAGCTGGTCCTCGAGGCGCACCGGGCCCTCGGGGAACCTGAGATCGTGGGCGAGCAGGAAGTCACGGCGGAACATCTTGTGCGGGGTCAGGCTCTCCATGAGAGGCGCGTCCTCGACCGTGCAGCGCTCCACGGTGCGTTTGAAGACGTTGCTCGGGCCCGCCATGGTGCCCACGACCTTGCCCAGGACGATGTCCGAGCCGTTGCGGGAGCCCAGCCGGTGCAGGTGTTCCAGGGCCGCCGGGGTCAACTCGTCGTCCTGGTCGACGAACTGGACGTACTCACCGCGGGCTTCCTGGATGCCGACGTTGCGGGGCTTGCCCGGCCAGCCGGAGTTCTCCTGATGAATCACGCGCACATGCGCGTGCTTGGCGGCCAACTCATCGATCCGCTGCGCGGAGTCGTCGGTCGAACCGTCGTCGACGTAGATGACCTCGTACGCGTCCTCCCCCAGGGTCTGTTGTAAAAGTGACGGCGCACACAAGTCGATGTAGCGACCGGCGTTGTACACGGGCACCACGATGCTCACCTTGAGCATGAACGCTCCCCCTAAACGGAGACGACGTGTCTCCTGTTGTTCTTTGGACGTTCAGGCTCTGGCAAAGGTTGTCTTATTCGAAGCAATCAAACGACCGTCTCCGGCAATCGCTTTCCCCTGCGGTGCGCTGCCAGATCTGTGGGTGGGCTGTGTGACGGCGTGATGGCGTGATGGCGTGATGGCGTGATGCGACCAGCGGGTGAGCCGCGCTCGCCAGGGCGGAGGGCGCGACATCTGGCAATGAACGAATCGGATCGACCAGGAGGCGACGAAGCTGGGGGACCCATGCGGTCACGCCGAGCCCGGGGCCAGGACCCTGGTGGCGAAGTTCGCCAACTGTGCCCGCATCCTCTCCCGCGGCACGCGCTCCGCTCCCGCCAGATGCTCGACGAGGTCCGCTCGCGTGGCGGCGAGCAGGGCGTGGGCCACGAAGCCGCTGTCGGTCAGGCCGGGGATCTGCTCCAGTACGGCTTGAAGCATGCCGTGCCACCGCTCGTAATGCTCCGGCTGGTAGGGGCTGTTGCTCACTCCTCCCCCTTCCAGCGCCAGCGCGAGTCGGCGGTTGTCGAGCTTGAAACACAGGAGGGCGTCGAGCAGGGCAAGCACGCGTTCCTGCGGAGGAGCCGCCGGCCCCAGCGGCGGTGGGCCGGTCTCCACGGCCTCGCGGACCGGTTCGAGCCGTGCCTCGTACAACGCGCGGAGCAGTCCGGCGCGGTCACCGAAGGCGCGGAAGAGCGTCCCCTTGCCGACGCCGGCCGCCGCTGCGACGTCGGCCATGGTGACGTCCTCGGGACTTTCACGGCAGGCGAAGAGGGCGTCGGCGGCTTTGAGCACGGCTTCCCGGTTACGGACGGCGTCCTTGCGGGACTTGCGCTCGGGCATGGTGCTCCCTCGTTTGCAAAGCGGACCCGCGGTCCGTATCGTCGAAGCGGACCCGAGGTCCGGATCATCTGAACTGGAGGATACCCATGTCCGCACCGACTTCGCCGGTGGATCTGTACCGCCACAGCCTGCGACTGCTGCTCGACAAGGACATTCCCGCGTGGGTCGACCTGTGGGCCGAGGACGGCCTCATGGAGTTTCCCTTCGCTCCCCCGGGCTGGCCCCAGCGCCTGGAGGGCAAGGAGGCCGTCGCCGACTACATGCGGCACTATCCCGACCACATCGATCTGCACGACTTCCCCGACCTGCGGATCCACCGGACGACCGATCCGCAGACCATCGTGGTGGAGATGCGCGGCGTCGGCCGACTGGTGGAGACCGGCGCTCCCTTCGACATGACCTACATCGCCGTCGTGACCGTTCGCGACGGGCGCATCACCTCGTACCGTGACTACTGGAATCCCCTGGCCGTCCAGGCACCCGGCACCGACTTCGCGGAGAGCGGCCGATGACGAGCGCAGGGACCACTTTGGTCATCGGTGCCACCGGAACCACCGGCGGCCGCACCGCCGCACAGCTGACGGCCGCCGGCCACCGCGTCAAAGCCGCCAGCCGTCGGGGCGCCCCGGTGGCCGGCGCCGTGCCGGTCCCCTTCGACTGGCACGACCCCGTCACCCACGCTGCCGCGCTCGCCGGTGCCGACCGCGTCTACCTCATCCCGCCCGTGGGCGACTCCGATCCCGCGGCGGTCATGCTGCCGTTCCTCCAGCGGGCCCGCTCCGCCGGCGTGCGCCGTGCGGTGCTGTTGAGTTCCTCGGCCATTCCCGAAGGCGGCCCGGCGGTGGGAAGGGTGCACCAGGCCCTGCCCGGGCTGTTCACCGAGTGGGCCGTCCTGCGGCCCTCGTGGTTCATGCAGAACTTCACCGGCGCGCACGCCCACGGTCGCAGCATCCGTGCCGACGGCAGCATCTGGACCGCCACCGGAAGCGGCCGGGTCGGCTTCGTCGACGCCGAGGACATCGCGGCCGTCGCCGTCCGCGCTCTGACCGGCGAGCAGGCCCCCAACACCGATCTCGTCCTCACCGGGCCCGAGGCCCTCAGCCACGACGACATCGCCACGATCATCACCGAGGTCACCGGTCGGCCAGTGACCCACCGGCGCCTGGCCTACGAGCAGATGCGCGATCGCCTCACGGCTGAGGTCCCGGTGGAGTTCGCCGCCCTGCTGGCCGGTATGGACCGTGCCATCGCCGCGGGGGCGGAGGACCGCGTCACCGACACGGTCCAGCGCCTCACCGGCCGGGCTCCGCGCAGCTTCCGTGCCCTGGTCGAGGCGGAGATGCGAGGCGGCAGCTGAGGTCCCCGGTTCGCACCGGCAGCTGAGGTCCCCGGTTTCGCACCGGACGGGCAACGTTGCGCCGGTACGGCCCTTGGCTCGACTCGGCTCCGTGCCTGGACCGTATGGAGAAGCGTTGGCGCGTGTCATGGCGTGGCCTGAGAGGTGCGGAATGCGTGGTGTCGGGCCCCGGCGACGATGAGCACACTCAGTGCCCCGAGGGCGGCGGCTGCCACGGCGACCACGGTGGCGCCCGAGCGTTGCAGCAGCAGACCACCGACGATGCCGCCAAGGGCCATCGCCGCGTTCCACAGGGTGACGAGGACGGCTTGCGCGGTGTCGGCGGCAGCGCTGCTGCGCCGCAATCCGGCTTGTCCGGCCGCGGTTTGCAGCAAGGTCGGGGCACCGCCCCACCCCAGGCCCCACAGAACAGCGGCGCCCCAGACGATGGCGTGTGTCGTGGTGACGGCGAGAGCCGCGGTGGCGAGAGTGAACAGCACCGCGCCGGTGACCATCAGCGCCCGTAGCCGGTGGTCCACATGGCGTCCGACGTACCAAACGCTCACCAGGCACGCGACACCGAAAACAAGGAGAACCGCGTCGGTCGCCGACCCGAGCCCGGCGTGCTGCAGGTAGGGGGCGATGTAGGCGTAGAGAATCGTGTGCCCGAGGACGAACGTGGTGACCGTGACCATGATGGCCGCGACACCGGGCACCTGCAGGGTCTGCAACAGAGGCGACTTCACCGGCTGTGGCGCGGAGTCCGGACGGTTGCTGTCAGCCTGTTCGACGGCGCGTTGCCCCACACCGGGGACGGACACGCCGATCCAGCCGATGACGGCAAGAGTGACCAGGGAGACAACGCCGAACGCCGCCCGCCAGCCGACCTGTTCACCGATCAGCGTGCCGGCCGGAACCCCCAAGGACAGCGCCACAGGGATCCCGGTCATCGCCACGGCGATGGCGCGGCCCTCCAGGCGGGCAGGTGCGATACGACGGGCATAACCGGCGAGGATCGCCCACGCCAGGCCCGCGGCCACACCGGCGAGGAACCGGCCCGCGAGCAGGACGATGTACCCCGGTGCGGCCGCGGTCAGCGTGTTGGCCACCAGGAAGACGGCCATGGCGCCGAGCAGCAGTGGTTTCCGCCGAACCGATGCCGTCGCCGTGGCGAGCGGGATCGCGGTCAACGCCGTCCCGGCCGCATAGACGGTGACGGCCTGGCCGGTGGCACCCGAACTGGTGCCCAGTGAGGCCGACATGTCGGGCAGCACACCGGCGGGCAGAGTCTCGGTCAAGCTCGTGATGAAGACGGCGGTCCCCAGCGCCAACAGCGCCGACCATGGCAGGCCGGCCTGTCGCGTCCGGGACCGTGCGTCGGAAGACGTGGCGGTCATGGACCGCATCCTGAAACCCTCACATAGATGTGATGGTCAAGTCGGCCTGTGCCGAGTAGCTTCGGCGGTGTGAGGATCGGTGAACTGTCACGACGGACGGGTGCCTCCCGCCGGCTGCTTCGCTACTACGAGGAGCAGGGACTGATCGTCCCGGACCGGGGCGCGAACGGGTACCGGGAGTACGACGACCGCTATGTGGACCGGGTCAACCAGATCCGCGGCCTGCTGGACGCGGGGCTCCCCACGCGCATCATCAAGCAGATCCTTCCGTGCCTGGACAAACCTCGATCCATCCACTTTCCCGACGCGACACCGGAGATGCTGGCCATGCTGGCCGCCGAGCGGGACCGGCTCACCGAGCGGATCGACGTCCTCACCCGCAATCGTGACGCGATGAGCGAGTACCTGACCGAGGTCGGAAAATGCCGAGCTCCGGAGCCCGGCAGCCCTCATGGAACACCGAACTCCCCGTCGGCGGTGTCGGCAACGTCATGACCCCCCGCACCTCGTCCGCGGAACGTTCCTTCACGCTTCGGGTACGTCAGTGGCAGGTTCCGGTCAAGGCTTGACCAAACCTCCGGATGGTGCCTCCCCCTCGTGGTCGGGTCTCCAGCGACGGCTGTATCACCGCCCGCTTGGGAGGACCTGGTGTCAGCACCAACTCGTAGAAGACGATGGCTCACGACCTGCGCCATCACCGCAACCGCCGGACTCGTCGCGATACCCGCGAGCGCCGCGCCCGGCACACATGGCAGCAGCCCCTTCGGAGCCCGGACACTCGCCCAACTCGCCGCTGAGCGCGCGCAGTCGGTGGGCGCTATGAGCCCCAAGGTCAAGGAGGACGACGGCGACGACGGCAATGAGGCCGACGAGATAGCCGAGGGTGCGGACCAGTACGCCGAGGCCCGCACCTCGCCGGGCATCGTCGCCCCGGGAGCGTACGGGGCCGCATGGAGCAGCCTCACCAAACTGCCCAGCACCGGCGGCAGTTGGCGCAATGTCACCGACCTGCCGTACAACTCCGACGACCCGCGCTACCGCGACATCGACTCCAACTCCAGCGGCGGCTCGGGCAATGTCACCGGTCGGATGGCCGCCATGGCCGCCGACAACGACGGCTATGTGTACGCGGGCAGCGCAGGCGGTGGCGTGTGGCGTTCCCGAGGCGGCGGCGGGCACTGGAAGCCGATCAGCGACCGGCTTCCCGCACAGTCCACGGGCGCGCTCGCGCTCGACGGCGGCGGACGGCTGTGGCTGGGCACCGGCGAGGCGACCACCAACGCGGACGCCTACCTCGGCAGTGGCGTCTACGTCCTGTCCGACCCGCACCACGGCACGTTCTCCACGCGCAGCCGGGTCGGCGGCAAGGAACTGGAGTCCACCACCGTCCACCAGCTGCGTTTCGGCGGGGGAAAGGTGTGGGCGGCGACCAACGAGGGCGTGTGGAGCCACTCCGCGAAGAAGCTCGGCGGTGCCTGGAAGCTGGAGTACGCGCCCAACCCCGACTACCTACCCGGCGGTTCGAAGGCCGACGATCCCAGCGCCCCGTACAAGAACATCACCAACGACATCGCGATCGACCCGAAGCACCCCTCCAAGGTGGTGCTCGCGGTCGGCTGGCGCAGCGGTGACGACTACAACGGCTTCTACACCAGGGCGAACGGCACCTGGACCAGGATCAGCAGCGGCTTCGGCGACCTGCCGACCGACGCGGACGACGTCGGCAGCGTCACCTTCGCCCGCTCCGCCGACGGCTCACGGTACTACGCCATCGACCAGTCGCCGGAGCAGCTGAACACCAATCCGGACAGCGGTCTCAAGGGCATCTACGTCTCCAAGTCGGGCTCTCCGAGCGGGCCTTGGACGAAGATCGCCGACTACCAGGGCCTGGCCGCCGCGGGCTCGGCACTGACCTCCCCGGGCTACATGCCGGGCGTGCAGGCCTGGTACAACCAGTTCCTCACCGTCGACCCGGCCGACCCCGAGCACGTGTACGCGGGTCTGGAGGAGGTCTACGAGACCAAGGACGGCGGCAGCAGCTGGTCGACCGTCGGGCCGTACTGGAACTTCGGTTTCTCCTGCTGGAGCATCGACCCGGCCAAGCAGACCGGTGACTGCAACCCGACCACCCACTCCGACCAGCACGGTGTCGCGATCGGCCGCTACCACGGCAAGAGCTTCGTGTACGTCGGCAACGACGGCGGCGTCTACAAGCGCCCCGTCAACGGCTCCCAGGACTCCTCCGGGCACGCCACCGACTGGACCTCGCTCAACGACGGCACCATCGACACCCTCCAGTACTACTCGGTCGGTGTCGGCAAGGACCTGGACCACGGCGGCGTCTCCGTCACCGGCGGCCTGCAGGACAACGGCCAGTCCGTCCTGCGCAGCAACGACAAGGTGATGGGCTCCAACTTCGGCGGCGACGGCGGCGCCACCCTCACCGACCCCGCCAACGGCTGCAACATCGCCGAGGAGTACGTCTACCTCGCCGTTCAGGTGACGCAGAACTGCGCCGTGAACGACGGCAGTTGGATCACCGACCCGAGCAAGGCCACGTCGTACGGCGTCGCTCCGGCCGACAACGCCACCGGTGAGGCACGCTTCATCGCCCCGCTCGCGGCCGACGCGAAGAACAGCTCGACGTGGATCGCCGGCGGCCGCCATGTCTGGGTGCAGACCCACGGTTACGCCATCCGCAGCGGCGACGAGTGGAAGAGCGTCTACGACCTCGGCGAAGGCCACACCGCGACCGCCGTCGCCGCCTCGGGCGGCAAGGTGTACGCGGCCTGGTGCGGCCCCTGCAACAACCAGGGCTTCGCCCGCGGCATCGCCGTCGGGAACGCCGACGGCACCGGCTGGCACGACATCGCCCTGCCGGCCACCGGCGCGGACGGTACCGTACCCAACCGCTACCTCAGCGGCTTCGCCGTTGACCCGAAGAACGCCGACCACGTCTACCTCACGGTCAACGGGTTCTCCCGGCAGTGGACCGAGGGGCCGGGGGCCGGCGTCGGCCACGTCTTCGAGTCCAAGGACGGCGGCACCACGTGGAAGGACATCTCGAAGAACTTCCCCGACGTGCCGGCCGACTCCGCGGTCGTTACCCCGAACGGCGGCCTCGCCGTCGGCACCGACCTCGGCGTCGTCTATCGCGCGCCCGGCCGCTCGAGCTGGCAGCGTGTCGGCTCGCTGCCGGCCGTCGCCGTGCTCCAGGTGAAACTGAGCCCCGACGGGCGCACGCTGTACGCGGCCACGCACGGCCGCGGCATCTACACGATCCAGGTGCGGGACTGCGACTGAGGAACGGATCGGCGTCTCGGTGAAGGGGTGATCCCGGTTTCCGGGGTCACCCCGCCGTCGTGTGCGGCACCACGTTCACCTGCAGCGTGAAGGCCACGCTGCCCGTGCCCGCCAGATCCGGTTCCTTCGCCAGGGCCGTGATGTCGGCGGCGCCACCCCGGGTGCCCGCGCACCGCAGCGAGGCCCTCGCGGTGCCGTCCGCGTCCAGCTGCCAGCCGGACGGCAGGACGAAGACCCGCGCGGAGCTGCGTACGGCGGTCCACCGCTTGCCGTCCGTGCGCGGCCGCAGGACGAGCGACACGGTGGTCCCGGGCCGTACACACACCTGCTGCCGGGGCGGATCGTCAGGGGACACGGTGACGTCCACGTGCCCGGTGGCACAGGTCTTCGGCGAGGAGGGTGCGGAGGCCGACGCGGACGGACTCCGTCCGGTCGGGCTCGCGGTCGGTGACACAGAGGGGCTCGCGGCGGGGGTCGTGCGCGGCGCCCCGGACTCGGACGTCGGCGCCCCCGTCGACGGCGTCGCGGAGCCGCTCCCGGACGGCCCGCCGGACGAACCGCCGCACGCCATCAGGACGACCATCCCCGCGATCACCCACCCCACGGCCCATCCTCGTCGCATCTGCGCACCTCCCGGCCCGGGTCCACCGGGTTCCAGCATGCCTCACCGCGGTGGGTTCACCACTGCTCCTCAGCTCTGCTGCCCGGCCGCCTCCAGTACGGCCTTCAGCTGCCGCAGCGGATCCGGGCCGGTGATCCGCAGTACGACCGTGTCGGCACCGGCCGTCGCCAGCTCGCGGATGTGCTCGGCGGCCTGCGGGGCGGGGCCCGAGACGGTGAACACCTCGTGCGGCGGGCGACCGAGCCAGGCGCCGTGGCCCTCGATGTGCGGGTGCAGGGTCCGGGCCACCTCGTCGGGGTCGTCACCGACGCAGGCGAAGGCGAAGACCGTCAGGGTGTGGTCGGACGCGGCACCGCCCTTGGCGGTCGACGCGCGGGCGTTCTCCAGGTCCTGCGGGCCGTGCCCCTCCGCGATGACGGTGCCGTCCGCGACCCGCCCGGACAGTTCCAGGGAACGGGAGCGCACCACACCCGCGACCACGGGCGGGACCTCGGCCGGCGGGTGCGTCAACTGGACTCCGTCCAGGTGGACTTCACGGCCTGCCAGCTCCACCCGCTCGCCGCGCAGCAGCGCGCGTACCGAGGTGATCGTCTCCTCCAGCAGGGCCAGCGGCGAGCCTGCCGCGGCGCCCACCTGGGCCATCCACTCCTGCACCCCGTGCCCGATCCCGGCCACCAGCCGTCCGGGGAACAGCCTTGCCAGCGTGGCGAGTTCCATCGCCAGGAGCGCCGGGCTGCGCAACGGGGCGGGGGCGATGCCGATGCCGACCCTGATGCGTTCCGTGGCTCCCAGGGCCACGGCCGCCGCCGACACCCCGCCGTTCCACCCGAGGTCCTCGACCACCCATACGTCGTCCACGCCAAGTGCCTCGGCCTGCCGAGCGAATTCGGGCAGCCCCTCGGGGGCCCAGTCGCGGTCGTACATCACACCGATCCGTACGTTCGTCATACGCCGGAACCTATGTGGCGCTGACACATCGATCAACGGTGTATCGGGCCGGGGCCTTCGAACACGCTCCGGGCACCTCAGCCGACGGCAGGGCGTGAGGTGCCCGGAGGCGGTCGCAGAGACATCGAGCGCCCCGCCCGCATTCCGTTACCGCTCCGACTCAGCCCCCGCTCTTGCGCCGGAACGACCGCTGGCTCGACGCCGGGCCGTGTGCCCCGCGGATCTTCGACGCGTTGGGGTTGGTGGCAGCGTCGGCGGCCTCCGCCTGGGCACCGCGCTTGCGTGCCAATGCCTCGCGGAACTTGCGCTTGAGGTCGTAGTTGCCGTCGCTGTCGGGCGCGAGCGCTGACGTCTCGGGCTCAGCCGGCTCCGAACCTTCTGGTGATGCAGCTTCTTCGGTCATCGTGACCTCCTGGGTTCGGGCAGTGGGAAGCACAGCTTGTCATGCCGGGCGCACCACGTGGCGCCGGTATCCGTCCGCCCGGCCGCCGGGAGCCCTCTCGTCAGGAGTTCTCTGGGACCGTAAGCACGATCTTGCCCTGGATGTGTCCCCGGGCGGCGCGTTCGTGCGCCGCCCGGGCGTCCGCGAGCGGGAACGTGCTGTCGATCGCGACGCGGACCGTGCCCGCGTCGACCAGGCGCCCCAGTTCGGCGAGCTGCGGCCCGTTCGAGCGGACCTGGGTGGCCGTGACGGTGACGCCAAGCTTCTTGTTCTCGTCTTCGTCGAACTCTCCGAAGTACACCGGATAGAGGGCCCCGCCGCGCCTGAGGGTGTGCAGGAAGCGCCTGCTGCCGGGGCCCCCGACGGCGTCCAGGACGAGATCGACGCCACGGGCGACTTCTTCCGGCCGGTCCTTGGTGTAGTCGATGAACTCGTCGGCGCCGAGTTCGCGCAGGAACGTCTCGTGGGCGCCGGACGCCACGGCGATGACGCGGGCTCCCTTCCACTTGGCCAGTTGGAGAGCGAGATGCCCCACGCCACCGGCAGCGCCGTTGACGAGCACCGTGGTCTCGCTGTCGAGCCGCATCGGGCGGTGCCGGGCCGCTTGGAACGGCGAGGGGTGGTCGTGCCCGAGCTCGATCAGGAACTGCCACGCCGTCAGCCCCGACATGGGCAGACCGGCGGCGTGCACGTGGTCGACGGAAGCCGGTTTGCGCGCGAGGTCGGACGCCGGGGCGGTGACGTACTCGGCGTAGGCGCCGCCCTGGAGTGCGGCGGGGAAGCGCAGAAGACCGATCACCTCTTCTCCGACCACGAAGCCGTTGACGTCGGGGGCGACGGCTTCCACGACGCCCGAGACGTCGGTCCCCGGAATCAGGGGGAGATCGAACGGGGGCTTGAGCTCGGGAGGTACGTCGGGCATTCCTCCGCGCGCGTACCAGTCAGGAGGGTTGAGGCCTATCGCGTGTACGCGCACGAGCACCTCGCCGGGACCCGCTTCGGGGACCGCCACCTCCTCGTGGCGCAGCACCTCGGGGCCGCCGAACTCGTGCAGACGGATCGCCTTCATCGTGCGTGTCGGCATCGTTTTCTCCTCTGGTCGTGCGGCGGGATACGCTTGTCCGGATCAGTGGTCCATATATCCGGACCACTGATCCGAATATATGGATCGCTGATCCGGATAGTCAAGTGAGGCAGATGCGAGCCGACGCCAGGAAGAACCACGACCACCTGCTCGCCGTTGCGGGCGCCGTCATCACCGAGCAGGGCGTCGACGCATCGCTGCGGGACATCGCCCGCAGGGCGGGCGTGGGACTCGCCACGCTGATCCGCCACTTCCCCACTCGCGAGGCACTGCTCGAAGCGCTGCTGCGCACGAACTTCGACGAACTGGCGGTCAAGGCGGGCGTCCTCGAGACGTCGAGGGAGCCCGACGACGCGCTGATGTCGTGGCTGCGCGACTTCGTCGCCTGCGCGCACAACTACCGCGGCGTCGTGGAGCTGATGGTGACGGCCATCGAGGACCCGGAGTCCGCGCTGCACGCCTCGTGCGTCGCGATGCGCGCCGCCGGCACACGCCTCCTCACCCGCGCCCAGGCGCAGGGTCTGGCACGAGGCGACATCGACGGCACCGACCTGTTCGCGCTGGCCGGGTCACTGGCCTGGCTCAGCGATCAGCCCTCGCTCGCCGCCCGCGCAGAACACCTCTTCGAGGTGGTCACGAGCGCCCTCCTGACGAACCCGGTGAGCAACGCACGACACGTTGCCCGCCATGACTGAACTCACCCTTGTCTCCTGGCCAGTTGCCCCGATCAGAACGGAGCGGCTGGTGCTCCGCGCGTCCGAGGCCAGGGACCGTCCGGCGTTCGTCGAGCTGCTCTCCTCAGCGGAGGTGCACACCTACCTCGGCGGCCCTCAACCGCGCGATGAGCTCGAGCGCTCGGTGCCCGAGACGCCCGGACAGCGCCCCGGCCATTTCGTGATCGAGCTCGACGGAGCGATGATCGGAACCGTCGAGGTCAGCCGGCGCGACGCGGAGCGTCGGGGTCAGGTCCGGCCGGACGCCGGGGAGGCCGAGATCGGCTATCTGTTCCTTCCTCGGGCATGGGGGCGCGGGTACGCTGCCGAGGCATGCGCAGCGGCACTCGACTGGTTCGCGGACGCCCTTCCCGGGGTGCCGGTCGTGCTCTACACCCAGACCGCCAACGCCCGCTCGATGCGGCTGGCGGCAAAGCTGGGCTTCGTCGAGGTGCGACGGTTCGTGAAGTGGGACGCCGAACAGTGGATGGGCATGTGGGCTCCGGTGACGCCGTCGGCGTAGGGAGTTGTGCTCCTTCCCGCCGTAGCAGAACCGGTCAGCGCTCCCGGCTCACCGCGGCGTCGAGGAGGGGGCCGAGTTCGCGGGCCACGGTCGTCAGCGGACGCGTGTCCCGCTCCGCCCGGGCCATGAGAATCGCTCCTTCCAGCGCGCTGACCATGAGAGTGGCCAGCGCTCCCGTGCGTTCCTCCGGTACGCCCATGTCGGCCAGCGCCCGGGCCACCGGACCGGTCCAGGTCGCGAACGCCTCCGCCACCGCCGCCCGCGTGGACGCGGTGGACTCCGCCCAGTCCACCGTGGCGGCGGCGACCGGACAGCCGCCCGCGAACCCGGCACCCTCGTACTCTTCGGTCCACTGGCGCACCATCGCGGCGAACAGCCCGCTCGGTGTCGGCTCGGGCAGGGCGGCGAGGAAACGTGAGACCCGGTTGCCCGCGTATCGGCCGGCCCACCCCACCGCCTCGTTGACCAGTTGCTCCTTGCCGCCGGGGAAGTAGTGCTGGAGCGAACCGCGCGGCGCACCGGCGTGAGCGGCGACCTCGCGCATGCCGGTGGCCGCGACCCCGTCGCGCCGGATGAGCTGGGCCGCGCTGAAGACCATCCGCTCCCGAGCTCCCCTCTCGGACACCGCCATCGCCGACCTCCACGTCCGGATTCTGTTGGGGGTTCACTCTATGACCGCCGTCATAGCTGCGCTTACTATGACCGCTGTCATAGCGTGCGGCAACGGCTCGGCTTCGGCGTGAGCCGGACAAGGCGGTGCCTTGTGTACGTGGGATTCATCGGCCTCGGAACCATGGGGCAGCCCATGGCCTCCAACCTCGCGCGGGCCGGGACGCCTCTCGTGGTGTGGAACCGCACCCCCGGCCGGAGCGAGGCCCTGCGCTCCGCCGGAGCGGAGGTCGCCGGGAGCCCGGCCGAGGTCTTCGCCCGGGCCGGGACCGTGTTCCTCATGCTGGCCGACGAGGCCGCCGTGGACGCCGTGCTGGGGCGCGGTACCCCGGCCTTCGCCCCTTGCGTGGCCGGACGGACCGTCGTCCACATGGGCACGACCTCGGCCGAGTACTCGGCCGGTCTGCACGATGCCGTCCGGGCGGCGGGCGGAAGGTATGTCGAGGCTCCGGTCTCCGGCTCCCGCATTCCCGCCGAGCAGGGTGAACTGGTGGGGATGACGGCGGGGGACGAAGACGCCGTCGCCGCCGTACGCCCGCTGCTGGCCGCCATGTGCCGGGAGACGTTCGACTGCGGTGCGGTCCCTGGCGCGCTGCTGATGAAGTTCTCGGTGAACCTGTTCCTGATCACCCTCGTCACCGGGCTGGCCGAGGCGTTCCACTTCGCCGACCGGCACGGACTCGACCAGCACCTGCTCCGGGACGTCCTGGACGCGGGACCGATGGCCAGTGCCGTCTCACGGGTGAAGGGGCCCAAGTTGCTGACCCGCGACTTCACCGTGCAGGCCGCCGCCACCAACGTCCTGGAGAACAACCGGCTGATCGCCGAGGCCGCCCGCAAGGCCGGTCTGGCCTCCCCGCTGCTCGACGCCTGCCACGCCCTGTACGGCGAGGCCGTCGCACAGGGCCACGGCGACGAGGACATGGTGGCCGTCCTGCACGCCCTGGAGACCCGCAGCGACGGCACACCCGCACCCGTACGAGGCCTGGAGGACCCCGCGGGGCGGCCATGACCCGCCGCGCAGGTCCTCCCCGAAGCCGAGACCGACCATGCCTCCGGGGCCCAGCAGAACGCCGCCCGCTGCGCGCCGTGGATGAACGGCCGCTTGGAGCATCGGCGCCCGGGCCCGGCCCGCAGCCCCTTGATGACATCGACGCCGTCCATATCGGCCAGCCCGAGGCCGAGCAGTGCCACCTCGGGCAGCCGGGCTGAGCGCGGTGGCGCCGTCGGGGCCGTGTCGACTCCGTACCGGCGTGCCTGAAGAGTGATGACGAGGACCCCGTACGAGCTGCGGGTCGTCCTCCACCATCAGCCCCGCGTCAGGTCTTCCCCACCAGTTTCCTGACGGCGATGTTGAGTTCGAGGACGTTGACCCGGGGCTCTCCGATGAAGCCGAGCGTGCGGCCGTCGGTGTGGTCCTCGACCAGCTTCTCGACCTGTGCGACGGACAGGCCGTTGCGCTCGGCGACCCGGTGGACCTGGAGCTGCGCGTACGCCGGGGAGATGTCCGGGTCGAGGCCGGAGCCGGAGGAGGTGACCGCGTCGGCAGGCACCTGGGACGGCTTGACCTTGTAGTCGGCGGTGGAGTTGTCCTTGGCGACTCCGGCCTTGGCCTCCTTCACCCACGTGACGAGTTCGGGGTTGTCGGCGGAGCGGTTGGTGGCGCCGGACAGGATCAACGCGTACTGCGTGTTGACCGAGTTCTTTCCCAGTCCGTTGGCCGGCCGGGACTGGAAGTAGTCCAGGCTGTAGCCCTGTTGACCGATGAGGGAGGAGCCGACGACCTTGCCGTCCGCCCTGGTCTCGGAGCCGTTGGCCGCGGTGGGGAAGAACGCCTGGGCCACACCTGTGACGGCCAGCGGATAGAGGATGCCTGTGAGCACGGTCAACACCAGCAGTGCCCGCAGGCCCGCGCCGAGCAGACGGGCGGTGTTCACAAAGGAGCTGTTCATGTCCTTCACGCGATCCCGGGGATGAGCGAGACGAGCAGGTCGATGATCTTGATGCCGACGAAGGGCGCGATCAGCCCGCCGAGGCCGTAGATCCCGAGGTTGCGCCGCAGCAGCTTGTCCGCGCTCACCGGCCGGTACTGCACGCCCTTCAGGGAGAGCGGCACCAGCGCGATGATGATCAGCGCGTTGAAGACGACGGCGGACAGGATCGCGGAGTCCGGCGAGGACAGGCCCATGATGTTGAGCTTGTCCAGGCCGGGGTAAACCGCCGCGAACAGCGCCGGAATGATCGCGAAGTACTTCGCGACGTCGTTGGCGATGGAGAACGTGGTCAACGCGCCCCGCGTGATGAGGAGTTGCTTGCCGATCTCGACGATCTCGATCAGCTTGGTCGGGTCGGAGTCGAGGTCGACCATGTTGCCGGCCTCCTTGGCGGCCGACGTACCGGTGTTCATCGCGACGCCGACGTCCGCCTGGGCCAGGGCCGGGGCGTCGTTGGTGCCGTCACCGGTCATCGCGACGAGCTTGCCGCCCGCCTGTTCCCGCTTGATGAGGGCCATCTTGTCCTCGGGAGTGGCCTCGGCGAGGAAGTCGTCGACGCCCGCCTCCTCGGCGATCGCCTTGGCCGTCAGCTGATTGTCACCAGTGATCATGACGGTCCTGATGCCCATGCGGCGCAGTTCCTCGAACCGCTCCCGCATGCCCTCCTTGACCACGTCCTTCAGGTGGACCACCCCGAGGACGCGGGCCCCCCGATCGTCCTCGACGGCCACCAGCAGCGGAGTGCCGCCGGCCTCGGAGATCCGGTCGGAGAGGGTCCCGGCGTCCTCGGCGACCGCGCCGCCCCGCTCCTCGACCCAGGCGATGACCGAACCGGCCGCGCCCTTGCGCACGCTCCTGCCGTCGACGTCCACGCCGGACATGCGGGTCTGCGCGGTGAAGGCGATCCACTCGGCGCCGGCGAGTTCGCCCCGGTGGCGCTCACGCAGCCCGTACCTCTCTTTCGCCAGTACGACGACGGAGCGGCCCTCCGGCGTCTCGTCGGCCAGCGACGACAGTTGGGCCGCGTCGGCGAGCTCGGCCTCGCCGGCACCCCGCACCGGCAGGAACTGTGCCGCTTGCCGGTTGCCGAGGGTGATGGTGCCGGTCTTGTCGAGCAGCAGTGTGGAGACGTCACCGGCGGCCTCGACCGCCCGGCCGGACATCGCCAGGACGTTGCGCTGGACGAGCCGGTCCATGCCCGCGATACCGATCGCGGAGAGCAGCGCGCCGATCGTCGTGGGGATGAGGCAGACGAGCAGGGCGACCAGCACGACCATCGTGAGGTGGGTGCCCGCATAGTCGGCGAGCGGCGGCAGCGTGGCCACGGCCAGCAGGAAGACAATCGTCAGCGAGGCCAGCAGGATGTTCAGGGCGATCTCGTTGGGCGTCTTCTGCCGGGCCGCGCCCTCGACCAGGTTGATCATCCGGTCGATGAAGGTCTCGCCCGGCTTCGTCGTGATCCTGATGACGATCCGGTCGGAGAGGACCTTGGTGCCGCCGGTGACCGCCGAGCGGTCGCCGCCCGACTCCCGGATGACGGGTGCCGACTCTCCGGTGATCGCCGACTCGTCGACCGACGCGACTCCCTCGACGACGTCACCGTCGCCGGGAATGATGTCGCCTGCCTCGCAGACGACCAGGTCCCCGATCCCCAGACCGGTGCCGGGGACGTGCTCCTCACGGTCACCCGCCAGACGCCTGGCGACGGTGTCGGTCTTGGCCTTGCGCAGGGTGTCGGCCTGCGCCTTGCCCCGGCCCTCGGCGACCGCCTCCGCCAGGTTGGCGAACAGGACCGTCAGCCACAGCCAGGCGCTGATGGTCCAGCCGAACCAGTCGCCGGGGTCCTCGAAGGAGAAGACGGTCGTCAGGGCGGAGCCGATCCACACCACGAACATCACGGGCGACTTGACCATCACCCTTGGGTCGAGCTTGCGGAAGGCGTCCGGCAGCGACGTCAGCAGCTGCCCGGGGTCGAAGAGGCCCGCGCCGACCCGGCCCTCGGGAGAACGGCGCCCGGTGGGTACGTCGCTGTGCGGTACTCGGGTGGGAGTGGCTGTGGACATCTCTTCGCTTTCGTTGCGAGCGGTCCCCGCAGGAGTGCTCATGACGCCAGCCCCTCGGCCAGCGGGCCAAGCGCGAGCGCCGGGAAGTACGTCAGACCGGTGATGATGAGGATCGCGCCCACCAACAACCCGGTGAACAGCGGCTTTTCGGTGCGCAGGGTGCCCGCCGTCGCCGGCACCGGCTGCTGATCCGCGAGCGAGCCGGCCAGCGCCAGCACGAACACCATGGGCAGGAAGCGGCCGAGGACCATGGCCAGGCCCAGGGTGGTGTTGAACCACTGCGTGTCCGCGTTCAGTCCGGCGAAGGCCGAGCCGTTGTTGTTGGCGGCGGACGTGTAGGCGTAGAGGATCTCGGAGAAGCCGTGCGCCCCGGTGTTGGCCATCGAGTTGCCCGGCGTGGGCAGCGCCATCGCGGCGGCGGTGAAGACGAGCACCAGCGCGGGGGTGACGAGGATGTAGCAGGCGGCCAGCTTGATCTCGCGGGTGCCGATCTTCTTGCCCAGATACTCGGGCGTACGGCCGACCATCAGGCCGGCGATGAAGACCGCGATGACGGCCATGACCAGCATGCCGTAGAGCCCGGAGCCGGTACCGCCGGGCGCGATCTCGCCCAGCATCATGCCCAGCATGGTGATGCCGCCGCCGAGCCCCGTGAAGGACGAGTGGAACGAGTCCACGGCACCTGTCGACGTCAGGGTCGTGGACACCGCGAAGATCGAGGAGGAACCGACGCCGAACCTGACCTCCTTGCCCTCCAACGCCCCACCGGCGATCTGCAACGCCGGTCCGTGGTGGGCGAATTCGGTCCACATCATCAGGGCGACGAAGCCCACCCAGATGACGGCCATGGTCGCGAGGATCGCGTAGCCCTGCTTGACCGAGCCGACCATCAGCCCGAAGGTGCGGGTCAGGGAGAACGGAATCACCAGCAGCAGGAAGATCTCGAAGAGGTTGGTGAAGGGCGTCGGATTCTCGAACGGGTGCGCCGAGTTGCCGTTGAAGTAGCCGCCACCGTTGGTGCCGAGTTCCTTGATGGCCTCCTGCGAGGCGACGGCGCCGCCGTTCCACTGCTGCGAGCCGCCCATGAACTGGCCCACCTCGTGGATTCCGGCGAAGTTCTGGATCACGCCGCAGGCGACCAGCACGATCGCCGCGAGGAACGCGCCCGGCAGCAGGACGCGGGTGACACCGCGCACCATGTCCGACCAGAAGTTGCCCAGCTCACCGGTGCGGACGGTGGTCCCTCCGCTCGGGCGAAGCCGGGAGCGGGAGAACGCGAACCCGCGCACCAGCGCCACGGCGACGGCCATGCCGACGGCCGCCGAGACGAAGTTCTGCACGGCCAGACCGGCGGTCTGCACGATGTGGCCCATGGCCTGTTCGCCGTAGTACGACTGCCAGTCGGTGTTGGTCACGAAGGAGACCGCGGTGTTGAACGCCTGGTCCGGGTTGACGGCCTTGAAGCCGAGCGACAGCGGCAGCACGCCCTGGAGCCGCTGGATGAGGTAGAGGAAGAGGACCGACACGGCCGAGAAGGCGAGGACACCGCGCAGGTAGGCGGGCCAGCGCATCTGCGTGTCGGGATCGGCGCCGATGGACTTGTAGATCCACTTCTCGATGCGCCAGTGCCGGTCGGCGGAGTAGACCCGGGCCATGTAGGTGCCGAGGGGGATGTGGGCGAGCGCCAGCGCCCCTATGAGGGCCAGCAGCTGGAGGACGCCGGCGAGTACGGGACCCATGTGCTGGTTCAGAACCTCTCGGGGAAGATCAGGGCGAGGACGAGATAGCCCAGCAGGGCGACGGCCACCACCAGGCCGACGATGTTCTCGGCGGTCACAGCCTCGTCACCCCCTTGGCGACGAGGGCCACCAGCGCGAAGACCGCGACCGTGGTGACGACGAAGGCCAGATCGGCCATCACGAACTCCTGGAAGAGGTTCGGAAGAAAAACGGACAGGGAGAGCAAACCCCGCACGTCACCGGATGCGGTCACCCGTTGACGGCTCCCTTACGCCGGCCCCCGCCGCCTTGACGGGACTCTTACGCCGAGAACGGCTGGAACCAGCCCCGGGAGTCGAGCCCACCACGCCTGGAAGCCGGCGCATTGGAGCGACTCGAAAACCGCGATGTGGGAACCGGTAGAGAAGCCCTGACGCACGAAGGGGGCCGGGTGCGACGCCCCGGCTCGCTCATCGGAGGAGAGGCCAGGATGGCGCGTGAACACGACTCCCAGCAGGCCGTCCCGAACACACCGGGGATGCGCACCGACGCCGACGGCGTCACGCGCCGGCGGCCGCTGCGGAGGCGGCACGTCGAGGAGACCGTAGAGGTCGCGGTGCCGGTGCGGACGGCGTACAACCAGTGGACCCAGTTCAAGACGTTCCCCCGGTTCTCGAACGTGGTGCACGGTGTGGAACAGGCCAGGCCCACCGTGACCACCTGGACCATCGGCTACGGGCCGCTGCGCCGTCGCTTCGCGGTGGAGATCGTGGAGCAGGACCCCGACGCCTACCTGGCCTGGCGCGGCCTGGAGCAGCGCCCCTCCCACCAGGGCGAGGTCGAGTTCCGGCCGACGGAGTCGGGCGGCACGGCCATCACCGTCCGGATGCTGCTGGAGCCACGCGGCACCGCGAAACGGCTCACCGGCTCTTCCAGGGTCACCCAGGTGATCACCCGGCTGGTGCGCCGCGAGCTCCAGAACTTCAAGCTGTTCATGGAGGGGCTGGGGCAGGAGGGCGGGGCCTGGCGCGGCACCATCCGCAACGGCCGAGTACAGCACGACCACCCGGAACCGCCGAGGAGCCGAGTGGCCCAGTGGCCCGTCGGCTGACCCTCGTACCGGACGCGGCAGGACCCAGCGGCCAGCGAGTCGCGGCAAGAGAAAGGCGATGCGATGCAGAACCCGCCCGACGACGAGCCGGAGACCACCCTCTCCGTGACACCGCCGAAGAAGTGGGCGGCCGGGGTCCCCGCGGTCGTGCACGCGCTGGAGTACTCCCTGGAGCAGACGTCCCCGCGCAAGACCGGGGTGGACCTGCTGACCATGAACCAGGTGGGCGGGATCGACTGTCCCGGCTGCGCCTGGGCGGATCCGGCCCCGGGCCGGCGCCATCGCAACGAGTACTGCGAGAACGGCGCCAAGCACATCAACGACGAGGCCACGAAACGCCGGATCACCGCCGACTTCTTCCGTGAGCACAGCGTCTCCGACCTCGCCGGCCGCTCCGACATGTGGCTCAACCAGCAGGGCCGGCTCACCGAGCCGATGATCAAGCGACCGGGCTCCGACCACTACGAGCCCCTCAGCTGGAACGACGCCCTGGGCGTGCTCGCGGAGGAACTCACCGCGCTCTCCTCCCCCGACCAGGCCGTCTTCTACACCTCGGGCCGGGCCAGCAACGAGGCCGCCTTCGTCCTCCAGCTCTTCGCCCGCGCCTTCGGCACCAACAACCTGCCCGACTGCAGCAACATGTGCCACGAGTCCAGCGGCTTCGCCCTGAGCGAGACGCTGGGCACCGGCAAGGGCACCGTCAGTCTCGACGACCTCCACCACGCCGACCTGATCTTCCTGGTCGGACAGAACCCCGGCACCAACCACCCGCGCCAGCTGTCCGCCCTGGAGGAGGCCAAGCGCAACGGCGCCCGCATCGTGGCGGTCAACCCGCTGCCCGAGGCGGGGCTACGGCGCTTCAAGAACCCGCAGAAGCCACGCGGGGTCATCGGACGCGGCACCCAGATCGCCGACCGCTTCCTGCACATCAAGCCCGGCGGCGACCTCGCCCTCTTCCAGGCCCTCAACCTGCTGCTGCTGGAAGCCGAGGACGCCCGGCCCGGCACCGTCCTGGACCACGACTTCATCGACGCGCACACCTCCGGCTTCGAGGAGTTCGCCCAGCACGCGCGCGCCGTCGACTGGGAGGACGTGCGCGCGGCGACCGGCCTGACCCGCGAGGAGATCGAGAAGGTCCGCGACGAGGTCCTGCGCAGCGAACGCGTCATCGTGTGCTGGGCGATGGGCATCACCCAGCACAAGCACGGTGTGCCCACCATCCGGGAGATCGTCAACTTCATGATGCTCCGCGGCAACCTGGGGCGGGCCGGTACCGGTGTCTGCCCGGTGCGCGGGCACAGCAACGTCCAGGGCGACCGCACCATGGGCATCTGGGAACAGATGCCGGACTCGTTCCTCGACGCCCTCCAGAAGGAGTTCGGCTTCGACCCGCCGCGCCCGCACGGGCTCGACTCGGTCAACGCGATCAAGGCGATGCGCGAGGGACGCGTCAAGGTCTTCCTCGCCCTGGCCGGCAACTTCGTGCGTGCCGCTCCCGACAGCGAGGTCACCGAGGACGCGATGCGTTCGTGCCAGCTGACCGCCCACATCTCCACCAAGCTGAACCGGTCCCACACCGTCTGCGGTGACACGGCGCTGATCCTGCCCACGCTCGGCCGCACCGAACGAGACGTCCAGGCCGACGGCGAGCAGTTCGTCACGGTGGAGAACTCCATGAGCGAGGTGCACACCTCCCAGGGGCGTCTCGAGCCCGCTTCTCACCTGCTGCTCAGCGAGGTCGCGATCCTGTGCCGGCTCGCCCGCCGCACCCTCGGCGGCAAACCGGACATCCCCTGGGACCGGTTCGAAGGGGACTACGGCACGATCCGTGACCGCATCTCCCGCATCGTGCCGGGCTTCCACGACTTCAACGCGCGCGTGACGCGGCCCGGTGGCTTCCAGCTGCCCAACCCCGTCAACGAGGGCGTGTTCAACACCGCGGTCGGCAAGGCCCTGTTCACCCGCAACGAGCGGGTGGTCCCCAAGGCGCCCGAGGGTCACCTGCTGTTGCAGACCCTGCGCTCGCACGACCAGTGGAACACCGTCCCCTACACGCTCGACGACCGCTACCGCGGCATCCACGGCAGCCGCCACGTCGTACTCGTCAACCCGGCCGACCTCTCCGGACTCGGCCTGGCCCAGGGAGACCACGTCGACCTGGTGAGCGTCGGGGCGGACGGCACCGAGCGCCGCGCCCGGGACTTCGAGGTCGTCCCCTACCCCACCGCACCGGGCTCCGCCGCCGCCTACTACCCCGAGACCAACGTCCTGGTGCCGCTGGACAGCGTCGCCGACATCAGCAACCAGCCCACGTCGAAGGGACTCGTCGTCCGCCTGGAACCCACGTCCGACCGGGCTACTCCGGCTTCCGCCTGAGGAGCACGCCGAAAAGGACGGGAAGCGACCGACACCGAGGAATCCCGGCTGCTCGGCGGCCAGTTCGAACAACCGCTCGTCAGCGTCCTCTTAGCCTTTGTCGCCGGCGGTCCGCACGGCGGTGAACACCACGGCGTAGTAAGGCGGGGCGGGCAGTGAGGCGGGCGCAGGGTCTGTGTTCCCACGGGCCACGATCGGCCGAATGCCGACTGTCCACGGGGCGTGACGGCCAATAACCTGTGCGGCCTGCGCGTTCTGGGAGGTCTCGTGAACGGTCTCCGTGCGGTCGTCGTCTGCCTGGTGATCGCGTGTGCCGCGGTGGTGTCGCCGGCCGCGGCCGTGACGCCTGCCAAGGGCGTGACGCCGAGCTGGTCGGCGCTGCCGGTGCCGGCGGCGGCCCCGCCCGTGACGGTGTCCGACCTCGCCGCCCGCGGGCCGCGCGAGGCGTGGGCGACCGGGTACGAGCAGGCCGCCGACGGCCTGCGGCCGATGCTGTACCGCTGGGACGGCACGGCGTGGAGCCGGGACACCTCCTTCCCCGGTGCCGGTGAGCCGGGCTGGCTCGGCAAGGTGCAGTTCGTCGGCACGGACGTGTGGATCCTCCACAACCGCGCGGGCGAGGGCGAGATCCTGCGCCGGTCGGCGGGAGGCTGGAGTACCGTCCCGCTGCCGCAGACGCTGTGGACCTACCAGGACTTCACCGCCGTACCGGGGGCCGCCTGGGTGGTCGGTGAGGACGACACCGGACTGAAGGTGCTGCACTACGACGGTTCCCGCTGGACCACGCAGGCCACCCCGGACGGCGTGCTGTACCTGATGGGGATCACCGCGCGTACCGCCACGGACGCCTGGGCCTGGGCGGACACCAGCAACGGGACGACTGTCCTGCACTGGGACGGCACGGCATGGCGGGACGCGAAGGTACCGCTGCCGCCGAACAGCAACGTGCACACCCTGCTGCTCGAACCGTCCGGCCGGATCACGATCGGCGGCAGCCGGTACACCGACGGCGTGGGCCGCACCTACCTGATGTCCTTCGACGGGCACGCCTGGCGCACCACCTACCCGCCGCTGGGCGACACCTCCACCGAGGCCATGGTGCGCGGCCCGGACGGCGCGCTGTGGCTGCCGGTGCGCAGCGACCGCGCGTTCCAGTCGAAGTACGCGCGCGTCGACGGCCCCCGCACCACCTTCTCCTACGGCCCGGAGCGCACGAACGCGATCGACGTCAAACCACGTGCGCTGGCCAGGGCGGGGGCGGCCTTGCTGTCCTTCGGCACCGTCGAGATCTACGGCTCGAAACCGAATCTGATGAGTGAGCGGCTGGGAGGCTGACCATGGCACGCAGACTTCTCGTCGCGGCCCTCGCCGTCGCCATGACCCTCATCGCCGTGATGAGCTCGGCCGCGGCGGAACCCCTGTCCTCGCTGCACGTTCCGGTCCCGGCCCAGGTCCGCCCCCAGGCCGCGCTGAACGAGGCCGTGGCACTCGGCCCGGACCTGGCCTGGGCGGTGGGCGCCGACGCCGTCGGTCGCGAGGCGCCGGGCTTCCCGCTGGTGCTGCGCTGGGACGGAACCGAATGGCACCGCCAGAGCCTGCCCGGGGCGGGCTGGCAGGGTGAGTTGCTGTCCGTCGCCGCGACCTCCCCGGCCGCGGTCTGGGCGGTGGGCCGGGACGCGGCGGGCGGCGGCCGTCTGCTCCGCTTCGACGGCACCGCCTGGTCCGAGAGCCGGCCCCCGCCCGGTGTCGTGCCGACCCAGGTCGTCGGCGGCGGCGGTGAGACCTGGCTGATCGGTTCGCGCGGCGGCGCCCAGGCACTGCTGCGCCGGGACGAGGACGGCTGGCTGGACGTGCCCGTACCACCGGGAGCGGTATACGGCCTGCACATCAAGGCCGCCGACGACGTCTGGGCCGCGGGCGCCACCGACTCGGGTGCGGCCGTGTCCCACTGGGACGGGCAGGCGTGGCAGCAGACGATCGTGGACGCGTCCCCGCGGTCGGCCGTGGGCAGTGTGCTGGCGGTCTCCCCGACCGAGGTGTGGGCGGGCGGCACGGCCGGGTTCATCGGCGGTCCGCCGGGACGGCCGATTCCGCCGCTGCTGCTCCGCTTCGACGGACAGACGTGGAGCCGGGTGAGCGTGCCCACCGATTTCGGCTCGATCAGTTCGCTGGCGGCCTCCGCCTCGGGCGAGCTGGCCTGGGTCGCGGTGGCCCGCTCGCAGAAGTGGGGCCCGCCGGGCTCTCCGCCGCTGGTCTCCGGGCCGGACTTCCTCGCCTGGAACGGTCGGTCCTTCACCGAGTACGACGAACCGGCGGTGGCCGGCGAGGGAGACTCCCGGACACTGCGGCTGGCGCCGGTGCCAGGCACCGACACGGTGTGGTCGGTCGGTCGCGCCGACGGCCCCGAGGGCACCTTCGCCCCGCGGACACTGCGGTTCGGCTGAGCAGAAGCTCCTTCCCCACATGGCTCCGGGCATGCCCGGCTTCCCTCGTTCGAGAGACATAGCGCACACGCGCCGAAGAACTCGCCGCGGCGGGGTACCCGAGCTCCCGTAAGGAAGCCACCCGCGCACTGTTGCCGTTTGACAACAAAAGCCGGGACGCAACACAGTAGCCGTGTCGGACGTACGGGGAAGGACCTGGAATGCTCCGGTGGACGGAGACCACTCCGTGTGCTGGTCACCCATGTCGAGAGGTGACAAAGGTGCCGTCGGCGCGCTCTTCGGTTCAGGCGGTCCGGTGGCCGGACTCCGCCGGGTCGTCGTGTATCTGCGTCGCCGCGGCGGAACAGAACGCCTCCAGCCCTTCCAGCAGCGCGACCCGCTTCGCGGCGGGCATGTCCGCCAGCACGGTCTGCAACTCCCTCTCCCTGCGGGCGCGCAGGTCGCCGAGGAAGGCGCGGCCCCGGCCGCTGAGATGCAGCCGCACCTCACGCCTGTTCTCCTCGCTCACGATCCGCTCGACGAACCCGGCCGCCACCAGCCGGTCGCAGAGCCGGCTGGTGGACGGCGGGGTCGAGGCGAGGCACTCGGCGAGGGTGCGCAGGTTGATGCCGTCGTGGTGCTCGAGGATGTGCAGCACCCGCAGCTGCGACGCGGAGGTGGGCGAGGTCGAGGCCCGGCCCCACACGACCTCCAGCAGCTCGGCGGCCGTGGTGGTCACGCGTGCGACCTCATCAGGCTCTGAGCGGCGACGGAAGGCAGTCACGATCACACTCTCGCAGGCACCGGGGTGCCTGTCAGCGTACTAGGCGCGCGCCGACCGCACAGGACCGGGACGGTGGAAGCGAGCCGGCCTCGTGAGTGAGACCCGTACGTCGTCCGGCGAAGGAACAGGTGTTTTGTCATCATGAAGAGATTTTTGGCCGTTGAACGCGCTCTGCGCACAGCGGCCCCCCACGAGTTGCTCGACGCCATCCGCGCCGTACTGATCGAGCAGTACGGCGCGGAGGACGTCGAGCTGTTCATGGCCGACTACAGCCTGACCGTGCTCCAGCCGGTGTCGGTCCTGCCGCACACGCTGGAGCCGGTGTCCGTGCACAACACTCCGGCCGGGCGGGCCTTCGGTTCGCAGAAGCCGTACCGGGAGGAAGGGCGGAGCGGACGAACCCGTCTGCATCTGCCGGTCAGTGTGCGCGGCGACCGGCTCGGCGTGCTGTCCGTCACCCTGTCCGACAGCGACGCCACGCAGCGGTGGGAGTCGGAGCTGGCCGACATCGCCGACGTACTGGGGCACGAGGTGGTCGTGGCGGAGCGCGACACCGACGTGTACCTCCAGGCGCGGCGCAAGGACCGGCTGACGCTGGCCGCCGAGATGCAGTGGCAGTTGCTGCCCGGCCGCGCCTGCTCCCGCCCCGAGTACGAATTGGGTGCGCAGCTGGAGCCGGCCTACGCCATCTTCGGCGACAACTTCGACTGGTCTGCCACCGCCGACCGGCTGACGCTGTACGTCACCAACGGCATGGGCGAGGGCATAGAGGCGTCCCTGCTGACGAACCTGGCCATCAACGCGCTGCGCAACGCCCGGCGCGCCGGGCTGTCCATCGCCGACCAGGCGGCCCTGGCCGACCAGGCCGTCTACGCCCACTACCGGGGGCGCTGCTATCTGTCGGTCCTGATGCTCGACTTCGACCTGGCCACCGGCCGGGCGAGTGTCGTGGACGCCGGCTCCCCCCAGCTGCTGCGGCTGCGTGGCGGCACCGTGGAACGGGTCGCCTTCGACGCCCAGCTCCCGCTGGGCATGTTCGAGGAGACCGACTACCTCGCGCAGGACTTCCACGCGGAGCCCGGCGACCGGCTCGTCTTCGTCAGCGACGGCGTCGATGCCGTGGCCTCCCCGAGGGGCGAGGCGTACGGGGAAGCGGCTCTCGCCCGGGCCATCCACTCCACGCGCCTGCTGCCCGCCGCCGAGGTGCCGCGCGCCGTCCTGCGGGAGCTGACCGGCCACCGCGGTGAAGCCATGCCGGACGACGACGCGCTGATCGTGTGTCTGGACTGGCACGGCAGGCCACAGCAGTCCGGCTGACCGGCGAGTCCGGGCGCTGCGGCGGGGGCATGTTGTTCGCCGTACACGCTCGCGTTAACGTTTGCCATGCGGCAATAATTGCCACGTGGCCTGACCGCTCGGCGGGCCGAACGGGCTCGCAGGCAGGGAGACGATGCAGGTGGCGGAGCACGACACAGCCCTCGAGACGGCGAAGGAGCTGGGCGCCTTCCTGGAGCGGCGTCGTGAGCGGATCGCCCAGCGCTGGGCGGACGCCGCCCTGTTCCGTACGGTCTTCACCGTCTCCCGGGACGAGGCGGTCGAGGCGTGCAAAGCCGTGGTGGACGCCCTGGCCGAGGTGGCCTGCTCCGGGCGTCTCGAGGATGTCGACGCTCCGGGCTTCGGTACTGTGCGGGACCAGCTCGCCCGGATGGCCGCGGCCCGGGCCCGGGCCGGGTTCACGCCGGTGCAGATCGCCGGAGAGGTCGCGGAGCTGCGCGAGCCGGTGACCGCACTGCTGCGCTCCGAGTTCGAGGACGCCGTCGACGGCAGGCGAGGGGACGCGTGTGTCCAGGCGCTGGCGGTCCTGACGGCGACGCTCCGCCTGGTGATCATGGAGACGACGGTGAGCGCGGGCGAGGAGCTCATCGCCCGGCAGCGCCAGCAGCTGCTGGAGGTGGCCACACCCGTCATAAAGCTGTGGGAGGGCGTGGTCGCGGTACCGCTGATAGGGACCCTGGACAGCGCCCGCAGCCAGGTGGTGATGGAGAGCCTGCTGGAAGCGATCGTGGACCAGCGGGCCGCGTACGCGATCCTCGACATCACCGGCGTCCCGACCGTGGACTCGCTCGTGGCGCAGCACTTGATGAAGACGGTCGCCGCGGCCCGGCTGATGGGCGCGGAGTGCATCGTCTCCGGGATCCGTCCCGCCATCGCGCAGACCATCGTCCATCTCGGCATCGACCTGGGCTCGATCATCACGCGGGCCGGTCTCGCCGACGCGCTGGCCTACGCGCTCGCCCAGCAGGGCATCGTCGTCTCCGCCCGCCCGGTGACGGGAGCGAGTCCGCGGTGACCGACTTCCTCGCCACGCATTCCGGCCCGGGCCCGGTGCCGGTACTGGCACTGGGAGACGTCCTGCTGGTCACCCTGCAGGGCGAGCTGAGCGACGGGCTGGCCGAACAGCTCCAGCACGACATCTCCCAGCGGATCGCGTCCGGCGCGACGCCGGTGAACGGTGTCGTGATCGACATCTCCGGGGTGGAGATCGTCGATTCCTTCCTCGGCCGCGTTCTGGCCGAGATCGCCGCGAGCTCACGCCTGCTGGCCGCTCGGACCGTACTCGCCGGCATGCGTCCCGTCGTGGCCATCACCCTGGTCGAGATGGGTCTCACCCTGCCCGGCCTGGGGACTGCCCTGAACGTCGAGAAGGCCTTGTCCCTGCTGGGCCGCGCGCCCTCGGCAGCTCCGACCGCACACCCGGAAGAGGGTGCATGATGCATGCCCCCATCGCCTCGACCATGCGCCTGCCCATCGCCTCGGACGCGGACCTGTCCTGGGTCCGCCAACAGGTGCGCCAGAGCGCTGCCGACCTCGGCTTCAACCTGGTCCAGCAGACCAAGCTGGTGACCGCGGCCAGCGAGCTGGCCCGCAACACCCTCGTCCACGGTGGCGGCGGGCACATGGAGATGAGCGTGCTGGCGGAAGGCACCCGCCGCGGACTGCGGCTGTCCTTCGTCGACGCGGGCCCCGGCATCCGGGACGTCGAGCTCGCCATGACCGACGGTTACACCACCGGAAACGGCCTGGGGCTGGGACTGAGCGGGGCCAAGCGGCTCGTCAAGGAGTTCGCTCTGGACACCCGCCCGGGCCAGGGCACCACCGTCACCATCACCGACTGGGTCTCCGGCCTGCCCGCGCCCCGCACAGGTGCGTCGTGAGCAGGGTCTGGGACATCCCGGTCCAGGACAGCACCCGCGTCCGGGACGTACGGGTCGCCGCCGAAGCCGCCTGCGCCGCGGCGGGCCTGGACGCGCACGCCACGGCGGTCGCGGCGCTGGTCGCCACCGAGCTGGGCACCAACCTCGTCAAGCACGCCGGGGGCGGCCGCCTCTTCATCAACCTGGCCGCCCCCGCCGACACGCTCGCCGAGGACGTGCCCTGCGTCCAGATCGTCTCGCTCGATCACGGACCCGGCATCGACAACGTCCCGGCGGCGATGCGGGACGGTCACACCACCGCCTCGTCGTCCCTCGGTGCGGGCCTGGGCACCTGTCGGCGCGTCGCCGGCGAGTTCGACCTGCACAGCAGACCGGGGCGGGGCACCGTCGCGGTGGCCCGCATCACCCCGGTGCGGGGCCCCGGCCGCCCTCTCCCCCGGCAGGCCAGGTCGGGTTCGGGCACCCGGGCCGGTGGGATCACCACCTCCCTCGCCCATGCCGAGCACTCCGGAGACGCCTTCAGCCGGGTGCGCTCCGGCCCACGCGTCACGCTGATGCTCGTGGACGGCCTCGGCCACGGGGACAAGGCGGCCGACGCGTCCACGGCCGCCGTCGAGGAACTGCGCCGCTGCGCCGATCTGCCGCCGGCCGAGATCCTGCGGCGGCTGCACACCGCACTGCGGGCCACGCGAGGCGCGGCCGTCGGCGTCGCACAGCTGGACGAGGACAGCGGCCGGCTCTCCTTCGCCGGGGTCGGCAACATCGGCGCCAGGCTGCGCACCGACGGCGCGTGGCAGCCCCTCATCTCCCACCCCGGCATCGTCGGCGCCCACTTCCCCGCCACCGTGCCCCTGCGCGAGAGCGCCTGGACGCCGGACAGTCTGCTCGTCCTGCACAGCGACGGGCTCCCCGGCCGCTGGGAGCCCCCCGGTGACCCCCGGCTCGCCGCCCACGATCCTGCCGTGGTGGCCGCGGTCGTCCTGCGGGACGCCGGCAGCGCCGCCCGCCCCTTGCGCGACGACGCCAGTGTGGCCGTCCTGGCCCCTGACCCCCGGACGGACCCGTATGACCGCACCCCCTGACGTCTGGAAGATCGCGTCGGTGGCCGACGCCGCCCGGGCCCGCGCCGCCGTCGACCGCATCGCCACGGACGGCGGGGCGCCGGCGCTGGAGCGGGCCCGCTTCCTGACGGCGCTCACGGCACGCCTGCGCCACTGCCTCGGCCAGGGCGGTGAGTGGCAACTCCGCCTCCACATCCGGCAGTCCGGTCTGCTCGAGGTGTCCTTGAGCCCGGTCGGCGAGCGCGAGCCGGATCCTCAGGACGAGACGCCGTTACTGACCTGCCCGCTGCCGCACGCGCCCGTCCGCATGGCTCGCCGCGGCGCCCCCTCGCTGCCGCAGGCCCTGCTGAGCGCCGACGAGAACACCGCGGCCGTGCTCAGCCTCCTCGACGAGCAGGAGAACCTGGTCCGGCTGCACCGGGAGGAACTGCACCAGACCAACCAGGGCGTCCTGGCGCTGCACGCCGACCTGGAGGCCGCGGCACGCGCTCAGCAAGAGCTCCTCGAAGCCGAGCGGACCGCACGCGCCGCGGCCGAAAAGGCCCGCCGCCTGCTGACCTTCCTCGGCGACGCCAGCGCCGCCATCACGTCGTCCCTCAGCCGTACGGCCATCCTGCGCCGCCTCTTCGACGTGCTGGTGCCGGAGTACGCGGAACGCCTCGACGTCTGGCTCTTCGACGAGGAGGAGTCCGAGGGCCACGAAGACGAACGCGCGCACCGCGTCCGGGAGCACTCGGCGGCCGCCGTGGCCGCCGCCCGCACCGGCCGCCCCCAGCACGCCGCCGCCCACCCGGGCAGCCTTCCCGGCGTCGACGATCTCCCGCCCTCCGCCCTGTCCCCCGAGCGGCCGCTGCTGGCCATCCCCCTCGTCGCACAGCGCCTGCTGGGCGTCCTCACCCTCACCGCCCCCGGTCCCCGCTTCGACGAGGACACCTCCCTGATGCTGGTCGAGCTGGCCCGCCGCGTGGGTGTCGCCCTGGACCACGCCCACCGCTACCAGCGGTCCCGCAACACCGCCGAAGCACTGCAGCGCGCCCAGCTCACGGACCTGCCCACGCCGCCGGGACTGCTGCTCGCCGCGCGCTACCTCCCCGCCACCTGGGGCATGAACATCGGCGGTGACTGGTACGACGCCTTCCTCCAGCCCGACGGCAGCCTGCTGGCCGTGATAGGGGATGTCACCGGCCACGGGCTGCACGCCGCCGTCGTCATGGGCCAGTTGCGCACCGCCCTGCGCGCCTACGCCGTCGAGAACGCCACCCCCGGCGAGATCCTCACGCGCCTGCACCACATGCTGGGCCACCTGCAGCCGGACCTGTACGCCACCGCGCTGATCGCCCGTTTCCGGCCGGGCGAACCGGAAGTGGTCTGGGCCTCGGCGGGCCACCCGCCGGCCGTCGTGCGCGCCGCCGACGGCACCGTACGGGTCCTGGACGCCAAACCCGGCGTGATGCTGGGCATCCCGCTGCCCTACGTGTACACGGACCACCGGACCGACCTGCCCCCCGGTTCGTCCCTCGTGCTGTACACCGACGGCCTGGTGGAACGCCGGGGGCAGGGCATCGACCCCGGAATCGGGCGCCTGTGCCGCGCCCTGGAGGCGTTGGGCACACCGGAGCTGGAACAGGACCTGGACGCCGCCGCCGACGCCCTGCTCAAGCCCCTCCTGTACGACTCCGAACGGGACGACGACGTCTGCCTGTTGCTGTGCCACACCGTGACCGTCGCGGCGCGGGAGCGGCCCCGCACATCCGACCGCTCGCCTTCCGAAAGCGAACCGCCTGTCGGCCCGTCCGCTCGCGGTAGCGTGAAGGACACAAGGCGAGAGGGTGGATCTGGTGAAAGCCTCTGAACCGCAGCCGTCCGCGGAAGCACACCTGCGCGCGGCCTCGCCGCACGCGCTGGTGGCCACCGCCCGCCGTCTGCTCGCCGAACGGGTAGGGGCTCAGGAGGTGAGCGTGCTCCTCGCCGACTACGGCCTGACCGTCCTGCAGCCGGTCACGCACCTGCCGCGGACCGGCCCCCCGGTCTCCGCCCACGAGGGGCCCGCGGGCAGCGCCTTCCTCACCCAGAAACCGGTGCTCGAAGTCCTGCCCGACCCGGCCGGCCAGCTGGCGCATCTGCCCATCACGGTGCGCGGCGACCGTCTCGGCGTCCTGTCCGTGCACCTGCCCGCAGGCGCCGTCGACCCGCGCACCGTGCTCCAGCTGGGCGACTTCGCCACGGCGCTCGGACACGAGATCGCCACCGCCGGCCGCGACACCGACCTCTACCTCCAGGCCCGCCGCACCCGTCGGCTGACCCTCGCCGCCGAGATGCAGTGGCAGCTTCTGCCCGGCCGGGGCTGCGCCCGCGAGGAGTTCGTCATCGGCGCCCACCTCGAACCCGCCTATGCCATCGGCGGCGACACCTTCGACTGGTCCACCGGCGCCGACCACCTCGTCCTCACCATCACCGACGGGATGGGACAGGGCATAGACGCCTCCCTGCTCGCCGGTCTCACGACCGGCGCCCTGCGCAACGCCCGGCGCGCCGGCATAGGCCTCGCCGACCAGGCGTGTCTCGCCGACCAGGCCGTCTACGCCCAGTACGGCGGCAAGGCGTACGCCTCCACCCTGCTGTTGAGTTTCGAGCTGGCCACGGGCCTCGTGCACGCCGTCGACGCGGGCTCCCCGCAACTGTTCCGGCAGCGCGGCGGCCACACCGAGCGGGTCGAGCTGGAGGCGCAGATGCCGCTCGGCATGTTCGAGGAGACCCTCTACACGGAGCAGACGTTCCAGGTCGAGCCCGGCGACCGTCTCATCGCGGTAAGCAGCGGGGTCCACGGCACCCGCTCCGCGACGGGCGACCTGTTCGGCGAGCGGGTCCTGCGCCAGGTCCTCGGCGCCACCCGTGCCACTCCGCCGCACGAGACGGCACGCGCGGTCGTCGGCGGGCTCATCGAGCACTACGGCAGCAAGGAACTGCTGTCCGACGCCGCCGTGGTGTGCCTCGACTGGACCGGCCGCCACGGCTGACCCCGCGGTCAGCGTCCGGGGTCGTCGTTGTCCTTGTCGGTGTCGCCCTGAGCGCTCAGGAAGGCCCGCAGCCCCCCGCTCAGCGCCGCCCGCTCGCCGGGTCCCATGGCCGCGAGGACCGCGGCGAGCGCCTGTGATCTGCGCGCGGCCACCTCGTCGAGCACATGCCGGCCGCGCACCGTGAGAACGAGCTGCACCTCACGCCGCCGGTGCGGGTGCAGCAGACGCTCCAACAGGCCGGCGGCCTCCAGCCGGTCACACAGCCGGCTGGCGGTCGGCGGGCCTATCTCCATGCTCTCCGCCAGGGAGGTGAGGTTGAGGCCCGGTTCCGACTCCAGGATCCGCAGTGCTCTCAGCTGGTGCGGTGACAGCCTCAGACTCGCTCCCTGGGCGGCCACCGACCACAGGTTCGCGAGACCGTCCACGGCATCGGCGACCTCCAGCGCGACGGAGAGTGGGTCGTCACCCGGTCCGCCCGACTGGTCGTCCCCCGAGCCACTGAGACGAGTCACACACCCATCGCTTTCAGTAATCGCTTGGCCATGCAGATACCACCCTCATTGAAACGCGGTACCCGATGCGCCGTCGAGCAAGCACGTGGGGCCGCTCCGGAGGACGGCAAAAAGAAAGGGCAAGGAGAGAACTCTCCTTGCCGTTACCCAAGTTATAGCGCGAAGGGGGGCTTGCGGCAAGCCCCCGGTCACCGCGCACAATCGTCGGCCGAGGCCACAACCTGCGGATATGGGGGAACTACGTGTCGTCAGACCTGACCGAGCAGTACGTGTTGGATCTTCAGGAGGTCGACGGGAGTCAAGTCGCCGTCGTCGGCGGCAAGGGGGCGCACCTGGGCAGCCTGTCACGGATGGAGGGCATCCGCGTGCCGGCGGGTTTCTGCGTGACGACGGACGCCTACCGGCGGGTCGTGGAGTCGATGCCGTCGCTCGACGCACAGCTGGATCAGCTCTCGCGGGTGGACCCGGACGACCAGGAGGCGATCCGTACGCTCAGCGCGCAGATCCGCCAAACCATCGAGGGGATCGCCGTCCCGGACGAGCTGGCGGAGGCGATCACCGGTGCGCTCGCTCGGTCCGGCGAGCAGGCCGCCTACGCCGTCCGGTCCAGCGCGACCGCTGAGGACCTGCCCACCGCCTCCTTCGCGGGCCAGCAGGACACCTACCTGAACATCGTGGGTCCGGCGGCGATCCTCCGGCACGTCAGCCGGTGCTGGGCGTCTCTGTTCACCGAACGGGCCGTGACCTACCGCCGGCGCAACGGCATCGACCACCGTACGGTCCGTATGGCCGTCGTCGTGCAGCAGATGGTCCTCCCGCAGGCGTCCGGCATCCTGTTCACGGCCGACCCCGTCACGGGCAACCGGACGGTTGCCACCCTGGACGCGGGATTCGGCCTCGGCGAGGCCCTTGTCTCCGGTCTGGTGAACCCGGACGTCTTCACCGTGCGGCACGGCGAGGTCGTCGCCAGGACGATCTCCGCCAAGCAGCGTGCCGTACACGCCCTGCCCGCCGGGGGCACGCGGGAAGTGGCGATCGACGCGCAGCGGCAGGAGCAGCCGGCGCTGACGGATGCGCAGGCGGTCCGGCTCGTGGAGCTCGGGCGTCGGATCGAAGCGCACTTCGGCCGCCCGCAGGACATCGAATGGTGCCTGGTCGGCGACGACTTCCACATCGTGCAGAGCCGCCCGATCACGACGCTGTTCCCCGTCCCGGAGAGCGGTGACCAGGAGAATCACGTCTACGTCTCCGTCGGCCACCAGCAGATGATGACCGACCCCATGAAGCCCCTGGGCCTGTCCATGTGGCAGTTGACGGCCATGGTGCAGATGCACGAGGCCGGCGGGAGGCTGTTCGTCGACGTCACCCGGCGTCTGGCCTCGCCCGCGAGCCGGGCCGCCCTGCTGGACCTCATGGGGAGGGGCGATCCGCTGGTCAGGGACGCGCTGGAGACCGTCCTGGAGCGCGAGGACTTCGTTCCGTCGCTCCCGGACGCGCCTGCCGGCGGGCCGCGGGCCGGCGGCGCGTCCGACCCGGTCGAGACCGATCCGGCCGTCGTCACCGGGCTGATCGAGCGCAGCCGGGCGTCCCTCGCGGCCCTGCGGCGCGATGCCCGGACGAAGAGCGGCGCGGAGCTGTTCGAGTTCCTGCTGGAGGCCTTCGAGGAACAGAAACGAGTCCTCACCGATCCCCTGAACTTCAAGGCGATCATGGCGGGGATGGAGGCCACCTGGTGGCTCAACGACAAGCTGGAGGAGTGGCTGGGCGAGAAGAACGCGGCCGACACGCTGACCCTGTCCGCCCCCGGCAACGTCACCTCGGAGATGGGACTGGCGCTGCTCGACGTCGCGGACGTGATCCGCCCGCATCGGGAGGTGGTCGCGTTCCTGGAGGGC
The DNA here is from genome assembly GCF_044766405.1 of Streptomyces sp. NPDC102270. Taxonomy (NCBI): domain Bacteria; kingdom Bacillati; phylum Actinomycetota; class Actinomycetes; order Kitasatosporales; family Streptomycetaceae; genus Streptomyces; species Streptomyces sp. NPDC102270. Next base: position 246,666 of record NZ_JBIWLX010000009.1, read on the forward strand.
GGCGTCGGGGACGACGGCTTCCTCGACGAAATGGCGAAGCTCCCCGGCGGGACCGAGGCACGCGGCGCCATCGAGGCCTACCTCGACCGGTACGGCATGCGCTGCGTCGGCGAGATCGACATCACGAGGCCGCGGTGGCGCGAGCGCCCCGGCACGCTCGTGCCCGTGATCCTCGACCACGTGAGGAACTTCGAACCGGGCGCGGCGCGGCGGCGTTTCGAGCAAGGGCGCCAACAGGCGCAGAAGAAGGAACAGGGCGTGCTGTCACGCCTGCGGGCCCTGCCGGACGGGGAGCGGAAGGCCGACGAGACCAAGGGCATGATCGACCGGGTCCGCACCTTCATCGGCTACCGGGAGTACCCGAAGTACGACATCATCAGCCGCTACTTCGTCTACAAGCAGGCCCTGTTCGCGGAAGCCGAGCGTCTGGTGGAGGCGGGCGTGCTCGCCGAAAAGGAGGACGTCTCCTACCTCACCTTCGAGGAGTTCCGCGACGTCGTGCACTCGAAGCAGGTCGACGACCGGCTCGTGCAGCAGCGCAAGGACGCGTTCCGCTCGTACCAGGCGCTCACGCCGCCCCGGGTCCTCACCTCGGACGGGGAGGCGCTCAGCGGGGCGTACCGGCGCGACGACGTGCCGGCCGGCGCCCTGGCGGGCCTGCCGGTCTCCACCGGGACCGTCGAGGGAAGGGCCCGCGTCATCCTCGACATGGCGGACGCCGATCTCGAAGCGGGCGACATCCTGGTCACCACCTTCACGGATCCCAGCTGGTCACCGCTGTTCGTCGGCATCGCGGGCCTGGTGACGGAGGTGGGCGGCCTGATGACCCATGGCGCGGTGATCGCCCGGGAGTACGGCCTGCCGGCCGTCGTGGGCGTCGAGCAGGCCACCCGGCGGATCCGGGACGGGCAGCGGATCCGCGTGCACGGCACCGACGGGTACATCGAGATCCTGGACTGACCGTGGCGGCCGATCGGCTCAGGTTCGAGCGCCGCTCGCGTCGTCGGGGTGGATGGTGAAGATCTGATCGAGACCTACGATGCGCAGCACGCGCAGGGTGTTCGGCGGTACGGCCGCCAGGGCGACGTCCGCCTGGACGGCCTGTGCGTTGCTGCGCGCGGCGATCAGAGCCGTGATGCCGCTGGAGTCGCAGAACTCCAGTCCGCTCATGTCCAGGACCAGGCACTGGCCCGGCCGGAGGGGGAGGCCGTCGAGCACTGCGCGCAGTTCGCCGACGTTGGCGTAGTCGAGTTCACCGAAAAGCTTCAGAACGGGGCCGGTCGCGGCGTCTCGGGTGGTGATTTTCAACGGGCTCATGGTTCGTTTCTCGTCTGTGGGTCGGAGGCGGGGACACCTATGGCGAGCAGGGCGGTGTCGTCGTCGAGGCCGTCACCGAAGCTGCCCAGAAGTCCGGTCAGGGCCTGGATGAGGGCTTGCGGCGGCTTGCCCGCGTGCGCCGTGACGAAGGCGAGCAACGCCTCGTCGCCGTAGAGACCGGTGCGGTCCTGGCCGGTGCGGGCTTCGGTGAGGCCGTCCGTGTAGAGAAGAAGCGTGTCGCCTGGGCCGAGAACGGTCCGGGCGTCGGCGAAGCGCGCGGAGGGCAGGATGCCGACGAGAAGGCCGCCGGGGGTGGGCAGGAAGTCGGCTGTGCCGTCCGCGCGCGCGACGACGACCGGTGGGTGACCGCCTGCGGCGAGGTGAACGGCCAGACGCCCGGTCTCCGGATCGGGTTCGAGGGTGCCGAAGACGGCGGTGCAGTAGCGGGGGTCGCCGCTGCCGGCGTACCGCTCGTGGAGCGCCGTGTTGAGGATGGTCAGGGCGGAGACGGGGTCGGGGTCGTGCAGTGCGGCGGCGCGCAGGGTGTAGCGGGTCAGCGAGGTGAGTGCGGCGGCCTGGGGTCCCTTGCCGCACACATCGCCGAGGAAGAACCCGAAGCGTTTGCCGTCGAGGGGGAAGACGTCGTAGAAGTCGCCGCCCAGCCGGTCGGGTGAGGCGGTGTGGTAGTGGGCGGCCGTCTGAACGCCCGGTACCGGCGGCAGGGTGTCCGGGAGCAGCGACTGCTGGAGTACGGCGAGCGCCTCCTGCAGCCGGGTCCGGTCGGCCTCCGCCTGCCGGCGTGCTTCCTCGGCCGCTTCACGGCGGCGCAGGAGTTCGACTTCGTAGGCGCGGCGGTCCCGGGCGTCGAAGACCGTGGTGCGGATCAGGAGGGGTTGACCGGTGGTGCCGTTCTTGACGACGGAGGACGCCAGCACGGGTATCCGGCCGCCGCCGGTCTGTTTCATCTCCAGGGCTATGCCGCTGATCTCGCCCTGCATCCGCAGCAGCGGCGCGAAGTGCGTCTCGTGGTACAGCTTGCCGCCGACGCTCAGCAGGTCGGTGAACCGCATCCGGCCCACCACGGCCTCCCGCTCCAGGCCGAGCCAGTCCAGCAGGGTGCCGTTGATCTTGGCGACGGTGCCGTCCATCAGCGTGGAGAGGTATCCGCAGGGGGCGTTCTCGTAGAGGTCCTCGACGCTGTCCTCCAGCAGTGCGGCGAACGCCGCGTCCGCGGCGTTGTCGCGGTCGGCGTCCCGTGGGTCTGGTTGCTGGCCGGCGCGGCACATCATCACAGGCTCGCCAGGAAGTCGACGATCGCCCGGTTGGTGGCCTCGGGCGCGGACAGGTGCGGGCAGTGTCCGGTGGCGTCGAGGGTGACCAGGGTCGAGTCGGGAACCGTCTCGTGAACGAAGGCTCCGACCTCACGGGGGGCGATCACGTCCTGGGTGCATTCCAGCACCAGTGTCGGCACGCTCACCTTCTTCAGGTCGTCCCTGGAGTCCGACAGGAACGTGGTCCGGGCGAAGACGCGTGCCATGTCCGGGTCGGTGGCGCAGAAGCTGTTCTTGAGCTCGTCGCCCAGTTCGGGCCGGTCGGCGTTGTCCATGATCAGCGGGGCCATGGCGGCCGACCAGCCGAGGTAGTTCGCTTCCAGGGACGCCAGCAGTTCGTCGATGTCCTCGGCGCTGAACCCGCCCCGGTAGCCCTCGTCGTCGATGTACCGCGGGGACGGCGCGACCATCACCAGCGCGCCGATCCGCTCCGGCGCCATGCCGGCCGCCAGTACGCCGATCATCGCGCTGACCGAGTGGCCCACGAACACCGCGTCGCGCAGGTCGAGGGCTTCGCACACCTCGACCACGTCCCGGGCGTACCCGTCCAGAGAGGCATACCGGTCCGCCGAGAACGCGGACGCGTCCGAGCGGCCCGAACCGACGTAGTCGAACAGCACCACGCGGTAGTCGTCGGCCAGAGCAGGCACGGTCAGCCGCCACATGTTCTGGTCACAGCCGAAGCCGTGAGCCAGCACGACCGTAGGTCCCTGCGCGTTGCCGGTGACGGTCACATGGTTTCTGCTCACGATGTCCATACCCAGCAGTCTCTCAAGCTGCATGCGCACCTCGTGACGCCCCCTGTCATGCACGGGCGCCCGCCAGGGCCCGGAGCACGCGGTTGCGGCCGCCGTTGGGCACCGTCCACAAGGGGTGGCCCCGTACCGCCCACGACTGCAGGATGGCGTTGGCGGCGAGGAAGCCGCTGGTGGCGGCCCGTTCCATCAGGGCGACGGGGAGGTCCGTGCGCACCAGGTCGCCCGCGAGCATCAGGCCGGGCTGCGGGGTGCGTACGCCGGGGCGGTCGGTGTATCCGCCGACTGGGAACAGGGGGCAGTCCTGGCGCCACTCGTGCCGTGCGTCGAGGACGCGCGCGTGGCGGGTCTCGGGGTAGACGTTGCCCAGCTGTGCGCTCAGGTGCCGGGCCTGCGCGTCGGGGTCGGCGTTCTCGGGCAGCGCGTAGCCGTGGAGTTCGACCACGGAACCGCCGGTGCGGGCGGACCAGCGGGCGGCCTCCTGCTCCCAGCGCTCCAGGACGCTGACGTTGTCCAGCGAGCCGTATCCGGCCGTGCCGAGGAACCCGGGCCGGCCGGCGTCGACGGGGCGGTCGAGCCAGAGCCGGGAGACGAGGAAGGGCGGGGCGGTGCGGAGCCGCCCGACGCGTTCACGCCAGGCCGCGTCGGCGAGCCGGGGCGAGCGGCCGACCAGGGAGCGCAGGCCCGCCGTGTCGAGAGCCAGCACGACGGTGTCGTACCGCCTCTCCTCGCGGTCCGTGGCGACGGTGAAGGCGCCGTCCGCGGTGGGCGAGACGTTCTCGACGGAGGTGGACAGGCGCAGGTCGACGCCGTGGTGGCCGAGGTGCTTGGCGAGGGGGTCCCACAGGGCGGTCGGGAAGGGGTCGTCGGGCACGTCGAAGAGAAGTCCCTCGGAGCTGCCGAGGAAGTAGATGTGGAACATCAGGACCATCTCGGCGGCCGACAGGTCGCGGGGGTCGGCGAAGAAGCTGCGGGAGAAGACCTCGAAGGCCAGGTGGCGTGCGGCCGCCGGGAAGCGCAGGGACGCGAGGAAGTCGTGGGCGCTGACGGCGTCCAGTTCGGTGTAGACGTCGGGGACGCGGACGTCCAGCAGGGGAAGGGCCCGCGCGGGACTCATGCGCGCCATGTCCCGCCAGCGGAAGGAGGGGCTCAGCGCCACGAAGCCCAGTGCGCTCAGTGGCGGCGTGCGCGGCACTCTGCGGAAACTGTCCCGCAGTCCGTCGCGGTGCCGCAGCGGGTAGTCGGGGAGGCCGGTGAGGCGGCCCGGACGGGAATCGGTACGGCTCAGCAGGCTGCGCAGGTTGTAGTACTGGCGGAAGAAGGCGTGGAAGCCGCGGCTCATGGTGGCGGTGGTGCCGTCGTACAGGTGGGTGCTCCAGCCGCCGACGCGGCCGCCGAGGTAGGCCTCGCGTTCGTAGAGCGTGACGTCGACGCCGCGTTCGGCGAGCGCCGTGGCGGCGGCGAGGCCGGCGATGCCGCCGCCGACGACGGCGGTGCTGCGCGGCCCGCCGACCCGGGTCGCTCCGGGCGGCGGGGGCAGGAGGACGGCGTGCCGGTCCCGCCCGGGGCGGGGACCCGCCGTGGCGGCGGTCACTGTCCGCCCCGGGCGGGCGGGGCGGCGCGGCGGGCGACGACGGTGTGGGTGATGCCGGTCTGCCAGCCGGGCAGGGGCAGGGCCCGTACCCGGTCGTACCCCCGGGCTCGCACACGGTCCGTGAACCGGTCGACGGTGTCGAAGCCGACGACGCTGCGCCACAGGTGGCGGTAGAGGTCGCCGTCGCCGAGGGCGTTGGCGACGGGCAGCACCAGGCCCCGGCACACGGCCGTCCAGACGGCCCGGTCGAGCGGGCGGCCGCTGAGAGTGTACTCGTGCACGGCGAGCCGGCCGTGCGGGGCCAGCAGGTCGTGGACGGTGTCCAGCACGGCGTCCGGGTCCGCGACGTTGCGGAAGAGGTAGGCGGCGAACACCGCGTCGAAGGGCCCGGCCACGCCCGCCTCGGCGAGAGCCTCCGCCGGCGCGCACACGAACCTGACCCTGCCGTGCCACGGCCTGGCCGTGGCACGGTCGAGCATCCCGGCGGAGGCGTCCACGCCCGTGATGTCGGCGTCGGGCAGGACGCGGGCGAGCGCGGCGGTGGAGGCGCCGGTGCCGCAGCCGAGGTCCAGCACGCGCAGCCCGGTGCCCCGGTGGGGCAGGCCCAGCCGCCGGGCCGAGCGGCGCAGCTGGGCGTGGTAGCCGGGGTTGGCGGCCACGAGTGTGTCGTACCTGTGCGCCGCATGGTCGAATGCGGCGGCCAGGTCCGCGTCACGCAGCACGGTCACGCTGCCTCCTGGTGCGGGTCGTCGGGGAGTCGGGGGATCGGGCCGCACAGCGGGTCAGGGTCCGGGGAAGGGGCGTCGGGGAAGTCGGGGCACTTGCGCGGCGGCTCGCAGCATGGGCAGGACGGGGGTGCGCAGACCGATGGCGAGTTCTTCGTGCGGTCGTGTGCCGCCGTCGAGGAAGCGCAGGAGCCGGGTCATGGGGATCCTTGTGAACAGTCGTGCGAAGAAGTCCGCGCCGTCGACGAGGCCGCTGTCGAGGGCGTGCAGCAGGACCGCGTCCATGGCGCGGGAGCGGGGCAAGTGCGGCAGCGGGGGCAGGGGTCGCCGGCCTCGGCGCAGGGCTGCCGCGACGGCCGCGGTCTGCCGCTGGGCGCCGGCGAAGGTGTAGCCGGTCGAGGGCCGGGTGGCTCCGCCGGCCGCTCCGATACGGAAGACCGACGCGCCCGTCTGCCGTGCGAACCTGGCGTCGGTCATCGGGATGACGCCGGTCTCGGTGCCGGTCACCTCGAAGTCCCGCAGCCCGAGCACGGTGCCGGTGTAGTGGTCCAGGGCCTTGTCGTACGCGTCCGCGGACAGGACGGCCGGCGAGAACTCCGTGTACTCCACCAGGGCCTGGTCCGGGCGGGTGGGCAGCACGTAGCCGAAGGAGAGGCCTTTCGCGGGCTGGGACGTGCGCAGGTCCATGAACTCGACGCGGGCCGGGTCGAAGACCGGACGGCCGGTGCGGACGAACCAGCCGTGGAAGTGCTGGAGCAGCGTCGTACGGGCCGCGGGGAGGCTGTCCAGCGGCCGGGAGTCGAACACCCAGCGGGCCTGCACGGATGCGGGGCGCCCGGCCGCGGTGCGGGCGTCGATGCGCGCACCCTGCGGGAGTCCTTCGACGCTCTCGACCGTGGCCTCGAGGCGTCGTACGTGTCCGCTGCGGGCGAGGTCCTGCTCGATCAGGGACTCGAAGTCGTCCGAGTGGATCATCTTGTAGCGCAGGGGGGAGATGTCGTGCTCGATCGGTTCCCCCGTGGGCGGGTGCACGCGCAGGCGCTGCCATGACCTGGTGACCGCGGCGTCGTAGGGTCCGCGGCCGGTCTCCCAGAAGCACCAGGTGCGCCGGGGCGGGCGCAGCGGGCCGGGCGGGGCGTCCACGAGGACGACGGACAGGCGCGCGCCTGGCGCGGGGCGCGAGAGGCGGTGGGCCAGGGACAGGCCCGCGGCTCCCGCTCCGATGATGGCGACGTCCACCTCGTCCATGGCCGGTCACTCCCTCCGCACCCTCGCCGTGCCGTGTCGTCGGTGTTCCGGTCGCAGTACCCGTCCGGATGCGGATGCCACCCGTGAAGCCGCGGATCGATTCCGCGTCGTCACGCGGCGCACTCGACGAGATCGTCCGTGCGGAGCCGGCCGGCGAGGCGGCGCAGGCCCCGTCGGGCGTGGCTCTTGACCGTTCCCAGCGGCCAGCCGGTGAGTTCGGCGATCTGGGTCTGGGTGAGGTCGTCGTAGAAGGCGAGGTTGAGCACCCGGCGCTGTGGTGCCGGAAGCTGTGACATCTCGTCGGCGAGCAGGACACGGTCGAGGGCGGTCTCCGGCAGCACCGCCTCGTCGTGGGCCCGCAGCTGCAACTGGGCGCCCACGGCGGCGACGAGTTCGGTGCGCCGGGTGCGGGCGGCGAGCGCGTCGGCGATCTTCCGGCGGGCGATGCCCGTGAGCCAGCCGGGCAGGGTGCCGCGGTCCGGGGCGAATCCGGCGCGGCCCCGCCACGCGGCGAGGAACACCAGCTGGGTGACGTCCTCCGCCTCCCTCGCATCGCCCAGGGAGCGCCTGGCAAGGGCGTGGACGAGCGGACCCCACCGGTGGTGCACGACGGCGAGGCATGCCTCGTCCCCGTTGCGGAACCCCTCCACGAGCTCGCGCTCGTCGATGTCCCTCTCCCCGCCGGTTCGCTGTGCGGTCCTCATCGTCACTCCTCCGCTGGGCCTGGTGGTCGCCTGGAGCGACCGCGGCCCTTCCACCGTGCGGATTCCACGCGGATGAGGCAACTTGCATCGACTTCGCATCGAATCGAGCAGGCGGCGGGGAAAACGCACCCCCGTGGGGCCCGGTCGCTTCCATTCCTTCCCGTTCCGCCCCGCATCCGTCTCCGCCATCCGAGGCGAACCGGTCATGACGACGCCAGCTCTGAGCACGAGCATTCGACGAGGGGAAGCGGCATGAGCTCCACCGTGACAAAGGACCACCGCGCGGACCGGAGTCCGTGCGCACCCCCGACCGCCGAGCAGGTGTCCCCCGCTCCGGCGCACCGGACGGCCGCGGAGACGGACCACGGCCGAGGTGATCACCAGCGCGCCTCCCCGCCCGGCACACCCCCGGCGTACGACGACCCGCGCGCCGTGGACGCGGACGTGCCGCACGCCGTGCGCGCGGTACTCGGTGGCCTGCTCGACCATCACATGGCCGCGGCCGAGGCCGTCGATCCGCTCTTCGGCGAGGACCTGGCCGGGCGGGTCGTCCGTTTCACGCGGAGCGGCGGCAAACTCGGCCGTGCCCAGTTCGTGTGGTGGGCCCTGCGGGCCTGCGGCGGCGGCGAGCCCTGGCAGGCGCACGCCGCGCTGCGGATCGGATCCGCCCTGGAACTCATCCAGACCTGTGCCCTGGTCCATGACGACGTGATGGACGGCGCGCGGCTGCGCCGCGGACAGCCTGCCCTGCACGTCGACGTCACCGCCCAGTACGCGGGCGCGTGTGCCCCGCGGCGCGGTGCGCGCCTCGGGGAGGCCGCGGCGATCCTCGCCGGTGACCTGGCCCTGGCCTGGGCGGACGACGTGCTGGCGGACACCGAGATGCCGCGCCCCACCGCGCGGCGGGTCCGGGTGCTGTGGAGCGCCCTGCGCACGGAGATGGTGGCCGGGCAGTACCTGGACGTGCAGGGTGAGGCCACCTCGGCGCGTTCCGAGGCCCGGGCGATCCGCGCCGCCTGCCTCAAGAGCGCCCGGTACTCCGTGGAACGCCCCCTCGCGCTCGGCGCGGCCCTGGCCGACGCCGGCCCCGCCGCCACCCGGGCCCTGTGTTCGGCGGGCCGCCGCGTCGGGCTGGCCTTCCAGCTGCGCGACGACCTCCTCGACGCCTTCGCCGATCCGCACGACACCGGCAAGCCCCGGGGCGGCGACATCCGCAGCGGCAAACCCACCTACCTCGCCGCCGTCGCGCAGGCACGGGCGCAGGCCTCGGGTGACCGACGTGCCCAGGACCTGCTGCGCGACACGCTCGGCCGTACGGACGCCTCCGACGCCGAACTCGCCGCGGTACGCCAGGTGTTCGTGTCCACGGGCGCGCGCGACACCGTCGAGGACAAGATCCGCGGGCTGGTCGCCCAGGGCCTGCGCCACCTGGACACCGCCGCGCTCGAACCCGGCCCCGCGAGGCGGTTGCAGGGGCTCCTGCGCTCCGCGGGCGGCGTGACCGGCACCACGGCCTCCGACGTGGTCGCCCTCCCCCTGGTCCCGGCGACCGGCGAGGGGGCCGGCCGATGACCCGGACCGTGCCCGGGCGCACCGACCATGTGGTGGTCGTCGGCGCCGGTCTGTCCGGGCTTGCGGCCGCCCTGCATCTGCTCGGCGCCGGACGCCGGGTGACCGTGGTGGAACGCGACGCGTCACCCGGTGGGCGTGCCGGGCGGATCGTCCGCGGCGGCTACCACTTCGACACCGGACCCACGGTGCTGACGATGCCTCACCTGGCGGACGAGGCGTTCGCCGCCGTCGGCGACAGCCTGCGCGCCCGGATCGATCTGGTGCCGCTGCACCCGGCCTACCGGGCCCGGTTCGCCGACGGCAGCACGCTGGACGTGCACACCGGCGCCGAGGCGATGGAGGCGGAGATCGAGCGCTTCGCCGGGGCCGCCGAAGCCGCCGGATACCGGCGGTTGCGTGCCTGGCTGGAGCGGCTGTACCGGGTGCAGATGCGGCGCTTCATCGACGCCGACTTCGACTCGCCCCTGAGCCTGCTCCACCCCGACCTCGCACGCCTGGCCGCGCTCGGCGGGTTCGGGCGTCTGGACGCGCGCATCGGACGCTTCCTGCACGACGAGCGGCTACGGCGCGTCTTCTCGTTCCAGTCCCTGTACGCGGGGGTGGCCCCGGAACGCGCCCTGGCCGCGTACGCCGTCATCGCCTACATGGACACGGTGGCGGGCGTGTGGTTCCCGCGCGGCGGTATGCACGCCCTGCCCCGGGCGATGGCGGACGCCGCCGCGGACGCGGGCGCCGACCTGCGCTTCGGGGAGGCGGTGACCCGTCTGGAACGCTCCGGGGAACGGATCACCGCCGTGGTCACCGACACCGGCCGTATCGCCTGCGACGCCGTCGTCCTCACTACTGACCTTCCCGTCGCCTACCGGCTGCTGGGCCGCGCCCCGAGACGGCCGGTGGGTCTGCGGTTCTCGCCCTCCGCCGTGATCCTGCACGCCGGCACGGACCGCACCTGGCCCTGGCTGGCCCACCACACCCTCTCCTTCGGGGCGGCATGGCGGCGGACGTTCTCCGAACTCACCGAGACCGGCCGTCTGATGAGCGATCCGTCCCTGCTCATCACGCGCCCGACCGCCACCGATCCGGGCCTGGCCCCGCCCGGCCGCCATCTGCACTACATCCTGGCGCCCTGCCCGAACACCGCGCTCGGCCCCGGGCCGGCCGCCTGGGGCGAACTCGGGCCGCGCTACCGCGACAGCCTGCTCGCCGAACTGGAACGGCGCGGCCTGGACGGTCTCGCCGCCGCCATCGACGAGGAGTGTCTGGTCACTCCGGCCGACTGGCAGGCCCAGGGCCATGCAGCCGGCTCGCCCTTCTCCGCCGCCCACACCTTCGCGCAGACCGGGCCGTTCAGGCCGCGCAACCTGGTGCGGGGCACGGTCAACGCGGTTCTCGCCGGCTGCGGCACCACCCCCGGCGTCGGCGTGCCGACCGTCCTGCTGTCGGGCAAGCTCGCCGCCGCACGCATCACCGGCGGTACCCGCCCCGGGCGGCCGCGCCCCGCAGTACGTGAACCCCGCGAACGGAGACCCGTATGACCGTCCGTGAACTCGACGCGGCAGGCGTCACCGATCCGGCACTGCGGCAGGCGTACACCCGCTGCAGGCGGCTCAACGCCCAGCACGGCAAGACGTACTTCCTCGCCACCCGCCTGCTTCCGCCGGCACGCCGGCCGGCCGTGCACGCGCTGTACGGGTTCGCCCGCTGGGCCGACGACATCGTCGACACGCTCGACGGCACGACCACCCCCGCCGAGCGCGCGGAGCGGCTGGCCCGTCTTCAGCACCAGCTGGAGAGAGGGCTGAGCAGGGGCGACAGCGCCGAACCGGTCGTCCGAGCCCTGGCCGACACCGCGCTGCGCTACGACATCGACCACCGCCACTTCACCGACTTCATGACGGCGATGCGCGCCGACCTCGACACCACGGCCTATGCCACCTACGCCGACCTGCGCACCTACACCTACGGTTCGGCGGAGGTGATCGGCCTGCAGATGCTGCCGGTGCTCGGCACGGTCGTCCCGCGCGAGGAGGCGGCACCGCACGCGGCGGCCCTGGGCGTGGCGTTCCAGCTGACCAACTTCCTGCGGGACGTGGGCGAGGACCTCGACCGCGGCCGCGTCTATCTGCCCGCCGACCTGCTGGCCGCCCACGGCGTCGACCGGCATCTGCTGCGCTGGAGCCGGGACACCGGACGGCCCGACCGCCGGATCACCGCCGCCCTGCGGGAGTTCGAGCGGCTGACCCGCGAGCTGTACCGTGCGGCCACTCCGGGGCTGGCCATGCTCGACGCGGTCTCCCGCCCGTGCATCCGCACCGCGTTCGTGCTGTACGGCGGCATCCTGGACGCGGTCGCCGCGGACGGGTACCGCTCGGTGCGGCGCCGTGCCGTGGTCCCGGGACGCCGCCGCGCCGTCGTGGCCCTCGACGGCCTGGTCCGGGTCGGCGCGGCACGGCTGCGGCACCGGACGGCCGGCAACCGGGCGGCACCCGTACCGGACACGGCGGCCGGCACTCCCTCACCCTTGCGGAGGATCGCATGACACCGCGGCGACCTGCGGGCCGTGCCCGCTTCCCACTCGCCCTGCGGCGCCGCCCGGTGCGCTGGGAGAGGCAGCAGCCGACGTGGCGGCAGGCCCGGCCCGGCCTGATCGCCGAGGCACTGAAGCGGGCCCAGGCCCGCCCGTCCGGCAACTGGTACGTCGTCGGTGCCGCCCGGGACGTACGCGGAGACCGGCCGCTGTCCGCGACGGTGGCCGGTCGGGAAGTGGTGGTGTGGCGCACCGCCGACGGGCGGCTCGCGGCGGGTCCCGGTATCTGCCCGCACCTGGGGGCACCGCTCGCCGACAGCCCGGTGCGCTGCGGGACCCTCGTCTGCCACTGGCACGGACTCGCCCTGGACGGCGGGGCGTTCGCCGGCTGGGAGCCGCTGCCCGTGCACGACGACGGAGTGCTGGTCTGGGTGCGCCTGGACCAGGCCGGCGGTGAACCGCCGACACCGGCACCGGTCGTTCCGCCCCGGCCAAAGTTGTCGCGCTCCGTCGCCGCCGTCTACAGCGGGGTGGGGATCTGCGAGCCGGAGGATGTCCTGGCCAATCGGCTGGACCCGTGGCACGGGGCGTGGTTCCACCCGTACTCCTTCGTCGATCTGACCGTGGTCGGCACACCCGGCGCCGAGGAGGCGGGTGAGGACGGGTTCACCGTGGACGTGTCCTTCAAGGTCGCCGGTCGGTTCGTCGTGCCGGTACGGGCGGTGTTCACCACGCCCGAACCCCGGACGGTCCTCATGCGCATCACCGAGGGCGAGGGCCTGGGCTCCGTGGTCGAGACGCACGTGACCCCGCTCGGCCCGGACGAGCTGGGCCGGCCGCGTACCGCCGTCGTCGAGGCGGTCGTGGCCTCCTCCGCGCGCCCTGGCTTCGCCGTGGCCCGCACCGCGGCCCCTGTCCTGCGCCGCTTGATGACGGCGGGTGCCGGACGGCTGTGGCGTGACGACCTGGCCTACGCCGAACGCCGCTGGCTGCTGCGCTCCACCGGACGCTTCCCCGGCTGACCGAACCGCCTTCCGCGGTTCAGTCCGGCGGGGCGGTGACCGCGTCGGGGTGATCGGTGAGGTAGTCCCGGAGGACCGAGAGGAAGCTCGGGTCGGGACCTAGTCCCAGTGCGGCGGCGCGCCGGTGGTCGAAGACGGCCGGCCATGAGCCGACGATCGCCTCGACCGCTGGGTCCGGAGCGAGGGTGACCCGGTCGGCGACCGTGTCACCGGCCACCTGTCGCAGGGTGGCGAGGATGTCGGCGACCGAGACGGTCAGGGCGGGCAGATTCACCGGCAGCGGGCCCTCCAAGTACCCCGGTCCGGTGCCGCGTTCGGCCTCGGCGACACGGAGGATGCCCTCGATGGTGCGCCGGGGTGAGGAGAGTGCCACTTCGAGAGCGGGATCGACCGGGCAGACGGCGGGCAGCCCCGCGAGCGGCTCGCGGACGATGCCGGACAGGAATCCGGAGGCGGCCGCGTTGGGCCTGCCCGGACGTACCGCCACCGTCATCAGCCGCACGACACGCCCGTCGACGAAGCCGCGTCGGGTGCAGTCCGCGATCAGCTGCTCGCACATCAGCTTCTGGGTGCCGTAACTGGACCGCGGTACCGGCACCGTCGTCTCGCTGACCGCCGGTGGCAGAGGCAGTGCCGGGTGGGAGCCGTAGACGGCGACACTGCTGGCGAACAGCACCCGCGTCACCGGCCCGCCCGAGCCGGACTGCGCCCGGGCCGCCTCCAGCAGCGCGCGGGTGACGTCCACGTTGGCGCGCATCCCGAGGTCGAAGTCGGCCTCGCACTCCGCCGACACCGCGGCGGCGAGATGGAACAGCACGTCCACCGGCTCGGCGAACACCGCGTCCAGGTGCTCGGGCAGTTCCCCGTGCACCACCTGCACGGGCACCTCGTCACCGTGTGCCGTGCCGGGGCCGCCCACGCGGTCGACCAGCACCAGACGGCTGATCGGCTCACCGCCGAAGGTCCCCGTCCGCGCCAACGCGCCGACCAGCAGTCGTCCGAGGAAACCGGACGCACCTGTCACGACGATTCTCACCGGTTCATCTCCTCCGAAGGCCGACTGGTCCCCCCGATGCCTACCCCGGCCGCCCCCGGCGATCCGGGAGCCCGGGACACCTCGGGGTAATTGACAGGGTACGAAAGTACTGCCTAACGTACCCACATCCTGAACCACGCCGTCGGCTCGACGAGGAGTACCGATGCAGCACCTGTACGAGATAGACGTCCGGGTCCCGATGCGTGACGGCGTCGCGCTCGCCGCCAACGTGTGGCATCCGGCCCAGGGGGAGGCGCCGACGCTGCTCGTTCGCCTGCCGTACGGCAAGGACGTGATGGGCTTCGGCCAATCGGCCGTCCCCGACTTCCTGGCTCTGGTGCAGGCCGGGTACGCGCTGGTGGTACAGGACTGCCGGGGTACCCACCGCTCGGAGGGCGAGTTCGTTCCCCATATGGCCGACCGGGCCGACGGTGAGGACACCGTCGCCTGGATCGCCGACCAGCCGTGGTCGGACGGCACGGTAGGCATGTTCGGGCCGTCCTACCTGGGCATGGTCCAGTGGGAAACCGCCGTGACCGGCGCCCCCGCCCTCAGGGCGATCGCGCCCGCCCTCACCTCGATCGACAACTACGAGTCGCCCTGGTACGGCCCGGGCGGTGCCCTCTCACTGAGCCTGGTCACGATGTGGAACGCCATGATGTACATGGCTGACGCGCAGCGGTCCCTGGCGGCCGGCGAGGGCTCCGTGGCTCAGCTGCAGCAGCTCGGTCAGGCACTCCTGTCTCCGGACGCGCTCAACGACGTGCTGCCGACGGCCGAGGTTCCGGTCCTCGCGGCGTACGGCAAGTGGTGGGACGACTGGATGGCGCACCCCTCCCACGACGAGTACTGGGACGCCATTGAGCTCACGCCCGAGCTCGAGAACGTCACCGCTCCGGCGCTCAACATCGGCGGCTGGTACGACCTCTACATCGGCCAGACCGTGCGTACCTACACCACCGCCCGCCAGAAGGCAGGCAGTGAGCAGGCCCGTGACGGGCAGCGGCTGATCATCGGTCCGTGGGACCACATGTCCACGACCGGCGTCTACCCCGACCGCTCCTTCGGTCCGTTGGCCAGTGCCCAGATGCTGGGCCTGACCGGTCTGCATGTGAAGTTCTTCGACCGCTGGCTCCGCGGCGACACCACCGCTCTGGACGACGTGGCCCCGGTGAAGATCTTCGTGATGGGCATCGACCAGTGGCGCGACGAGCAGGAGTGGCCGCTGCCCGACACGCGCTGGACCGACTTCCACCTCACCAGCGCCGGCCACGCCAACACGGCGGACGGCGACGGCACGTTGACGACCGAGCCGCCGACCCACGCGGAGCGCGACACCTACCTCTACGACCCGCGCCGCCCGGTTCCCTCGGCCGGCGGGGCGTCCATGCCGACGACACAGGGGTTCTGCGGCCCCGTCGACCAGCGGGCGGTCGCCGCCCGCGAGGACGTGCTGTGCTTCGCCGGCCCCGTGCTGCACGAGCCCGTGGAGGTCACCGGTCCGGTCAGCCTGACCCTGTTCGTGTCCTCGTCGGCGGTCGACACCGACTTCACCGCCAAGCTCGTCGACGTCTTCCCCGACGGCAAGGCGATCAACCTGTGCGACGGGATCCTGCGCACCCGCTACCGGGACGGCCTCGCCACGGAAGAACTCATGGAGCCCGGCACGGTCTACGAGATCACCGTCGACATGACCGCCACCTCCAACGTGTTCCTTCCCGGCCACCGCATCCGCGTGGACGTCTCCAGCAGCAACTTCCCGCGCTACGACCGCAACACCAACACCGGCGGGTTCATCGCCCGCGAGAGCGAGGAACAGATGATTCCCGCGGTCAACCACATCCACCACGGTCCGAACCACCCCAGCCGCCTGGTCCTGCCCGTCATCGACCGCAAGGACCAGCGGTGAGCGCCGCCGACCGGGTCGCCGAACTGACCTCGGTCTTCACGGCTCCCTCCCTGAACGTGGCCTGGCTGCTGTGCGACCGGCACGCCCCCGAGAACGTCGCGTTCACCGTGGTCGACAGTGACGGCAAGGCCGCGACGCTGACCTTCGGTGCTCTGGCCGCGGACTCGCACCGCTGTGCGCGGGCGCTGCAGGGGCTCGGCGTCGGCCCGGGTGACCGGGTGGCGACTCTGATGGGCAAGAGCACCGACCTGGTCACCGTCATCCTGGCGATCTGGCGGCTGGGCGCGGTCCATGTCCCGCTGTTCACCGCGTTCGCGCCCCAGGCCATCGCCCTGCGTCTGGAGGGTGCGGGGGCGCACGTCGTGGTCGTCGACCCGGACCAGCGCCACAAGCTCGACCCGGGCCCCGACATGCCGGACGACCCTCAGCGCCGTGTCGTCGTCACCGGAACCGGCGCGCAGCACGGTGACGTCTCGCTGGGCGACCTCCTCGCCGCCGCGCCACCCGAGCCCGTGCCCGCCGTCACCACCAGCGGGGACGGACCCCTGGTGCACATGTTCACCTCGGGCACCACCGGCAAGCCCAAGGGGGTCGTCCACCCCGTCTCCTACATCGCCGGATGGCAGGTCTACCTGGAGTACGGCCTGGGTGTCACCCGGGACAGCAGGTACTGGTGCGCCGCCGACCCCGGCTGGGCCTACGGGCTGTACTCCGCCATCGTCGCTCCGATGGCCGCCGGCATTCCCAGCCTGTTGCTGTCCGGCGGGTTCTCCCCGGAGACGACCTGGCGCACCCTCGTCGACCACCAGGTCTCCGACTTCACCGCCGCCCCCACCGTGTACCGCGGCCTGCGCTCCTCGTCGGTGCCGGTGCCGCAGAACCTGCGGCTGGAGCGGCTGTCCAGCGCGGGTGAGCCCCTGACTCCCGAGGTCAACGAGTGGGCCGGGGCCACGCTCGGCCTGGCCGTGCACGATCACTTCGGCCAGACCGAGGTCGGCATGCCCCTGGCCAACCACCATCATCCCGAACTCGCCCGTCCCCTCAAGGCGGGAT
The DNA here is from genome assembly GCF_044766405.1 of Streptomyces sp. NPDC102270. NCBI lineage: Bacteria > Bacillati > Actinomycetota > Actinomycetes > Kitasatosporales > Streptomycetaceae > Streptomyces > Streptomyces sp. NPDC102270. The sequence goes on from NZ_JBIWLX010000009.1 coordinate 263,459, forward strand.
CGATGGGCCGGCCGGTGCCCGGCTGGAGCCTCACCGTCCTGGCCGACGACAAGGACGAGCCCGTCGAACCGGGCGTGCTCGGCCGGGTCGCGATCGACGTCGCCGCCAGCCCCCTGATGACCTTCCGCGACTACCAGATCCCCGGGCAGGCCGGCGCCAAGTTCACCGCGGACGGCCGCTGGTACCTCACGGGCGACGCCGGGCGCATCGACGCGGACGGCGACTTCTTCTTCTCCTCCCGCGACGACGACGTCATCATCATGGCCGGTTACCGGATCGGGCCGTTCGAGATCGAGAGCGTCCTCGCCCAGCATCCCGGCGTCGCCGAGTGCAGTGTCATCGGCGCACCCGACGAGGTCCGCGGCGAGGTCATCGAGGCGTACGTCCTCCTCCGCGACGGCATCGACGCCTCACCGGAACTGGCCACCGAGCTCCAGCTGCTGGTCAAGACCCGCTACGCCGCCCACGCCTACCCGCGCCGGATCCACTTCATCGACGCCCTGCCCAAGACGCCCAGCGGCAAGACCCAGCGCTACCTGCTGCGCAGACGCCGGCAAACCGAACTCGCCACCCCGGAGCCACGTTGACCGACACCGAACCTCTGCTCGTCGAGCAACGCGGCCCCGTCCGGTGGCTGCTGCTCAACCGCCCCGAGCGACGCAACGCCCTGGACGTCACCCTCATCGAGGCCCTGGACAAGCAGATCACCAGTGCCGAGGCCGATCCCGGCACAGCGGTGATCGCGGTGGCAGGCAGGGGACGGAGCTTCTGTGCGGGCGGGGACTTCCACCAGTTCCTTCAGATGCACGACCGCGGCGACAACCCGGTGGACTTCCTGACCGACGTGTCGGCCTGCTTCAGCCGTATCGCGGCCAGCCCCAAGCCATGGGTCGCCGTGCTGCACGGTCACGCCGTCGCCGGGGGTCTCGAACTCGCGCTGGCCTGCGATGTGGTCGTCGCCGCCGACACCACGCTCATCGGGGACGGTCATCTGGGCCGGCGCCTGGTGCCGGCAGGCGGGTCCAGCGTCCGGCTGCCCGGCGCGGTCGGACGCGGCCTGTCACGCTGGCTCCTGCTCACCGGCGAACTGCTGCCCGCGACCGCCTTCGCGCACACCGGCTGGATCCAGGCGATCGTGCCCGAGGCCGACCTCGACGCCACCGCCACCCGCCTCTGCCATCAGTTGGCCGACCGTCACAGCCCGGCTCAGCAACGCCTCAAGACGCTGCTGCACCGGATCGACGGCATGCCCCCCGAGCAGGCCCTGCGCGAGGAGCTGGCCACCTTCGCCGACAACTGGCCGGCGAGCTCGGTGGCCGACGCCCTGCGGGTCTTCCTCGCTCCTCCCACCACGAAAGCGGACAACAAGTGAAGCGCTACCAGGGACGGGTCGTCGCCATCACCGGGGCCGCACAAGGTCTCGGCCTCGCCATGGCGGCCCGGTTCGCCGCCGAGGGCGCCACCGTCGCACTGGCCGACGTCAACGCACAGGCCCTCACCGACGCCGCCAGGACCCTCACCGACGCCCACGACGCGCAACTGCGCACCGACGTGGTGGACGTGACGAGATCGGCCCAGGTCAACGCCTGGATCGACGGCGTCACCGACGCTATGGGCCGCCTCGACGTGCTGGTCAACAACGCCGGCATCATTCGCGACAACCGCGTCGAGGACATCAGCGACGAGGACTGGCACGCGGTCATCGACGTCAGCCTCACCGGCGGCTTCCACTGCGCCCGCGCCGCGTTCGCCCCCATGAAACGCCAGGGCTACGGACGCATCATCAGCTTCTCGTCCATGTCCTGGCGCGGGAACTTCGGCCAGACCAACTACGTGGCCGCCAAGGCCGGCATCGTCGGTATGACCCGCACCCTCGCGCTGGAGGGCGCCCGGCACGGCATCACCGCCAACGCCATCGCTCCCGGCCTCATCGAGACCCCCATGCTCGCCTCCATGAACGGCCCCGCCCGCGACAAACTCACCAACAAGATCCCCATGCGCCACACCGGCAGGCCCGAGGACATCGCCGAAGCCGCCGCCTTCCTCGCCAGTGAGGCCGCCGGCTACATCACCGGCGTCGTCCTGGACGTGGACGGCGGCATCTCCATCGGCTCCTCGATCAGGTGACGCCGCTTCCCCGCTCGCGACGGCGGTGGGATCACCCGCTGCTTCCGGCGGGGGCGGGCGTGGGAGAATGCTGCGGTGACGGCCCAAACTGACTCGCGCGACCGACGCCCACGCCGGACGGCACGCAAGCGGGTCGTCGACACCCGCCGACGCGACGAGCTGCTGCGCCAGGCCGAGGCGATCATCCTGGCCGAGGGTTTCACCGCGGTGACCATGGATGAGCTCGCCCAGCGGCTCGGGTGCTCCAAGGCGACGCTCTACAGCCTCGCCCCCACGAAGGAACAGCTGGTCCTGGCGGTCACCCGCGCCTTCTTCCGGGAGGCGACGGTCGAGATCGAACAGGCCGTCCAGGCCGAGCCCGACCCCAGGCAGCGCATCCGGGTCTACCTCGCCGGCGTCGGCACGGCCATGCGCCGGCATTCCCACGCCTTCTACGACGACATGGTCGGGTACGAGCCGACCGCACAGATCTACCGCAAGAACTCCGCGGCCGCGGCGCACCGGGTCCACCAGCTGATCGAAGAAGGCGTTGAGACCGGTGTCTTCCGCGCGCTCAACGGGCATTTCGCGGCTCAGGTCGTGGCGGTGACCATCGACGCGGTCCAGTCGGGAGTCCTTCTGGAGAGCACCGGCCTGACCGCCGGCGACGCCTTCTCCGAGCTGGGCGACCTCCTGCTGGACGGGCTCAGTTCAGGGCAGGGCCCGTCCGGACCCGCACCGGCGACGGACTGACCGAGCCGACCACAGGACCTGCGAATACCGGGGCAGAACTCCCAAGCCAGGACGCCTCCGCGTGCTGAACTCGTGAAAGATTGACGGGAGTTGTGAAGACCGACAAGAATGCGGCTCGCTCGCTGTGACTGAAGCGAGCGAAGTGACGCGCGTGGCTCGCCACGGCTTGCCTTCGTCTTCTCCGCCCACCGCGGCCGCTCGCGTCCTGCCACCTCCCACACTCACGAAACCGCTAGGGCATATCTTGACGCGCCTTTCACGCTCCAGAACGTCGGCCGCCGTCGCCGCGACCGCCTTCCTCGCCACTGCCACTCCGCTGTTCGGGGCCGCCGCCGCCAGTGCCACACCCGCGGGCGGCTGCCAGTCCGCCACGGTGCAGTACCGCATCGTCGACGCCACCGGAAAGCCGGACGCCGACTGGACCTCGCAGGGCGGCTTCCACCAGTTGTCCGCCGCCCCCGGCACCGTCGAGGTGCGGCTGGCTCCGGGTCAGACGGTCGGTGACGGCTGCACGTACCCGGTCTCACTGGCCGAATACACCACCGAGGGCCCCACCTGGCCGACCTCCGGTCTCCAGACCCTCGTCGACCACGCCACCGTCTATCTCGGCGCCGCGGACCTTCCCGGCGCCGACGACGCCAAGCGGACCTGGCAGAAGCTCACGGTGAAGACGCCGGACTGCTACGGCCAGATCGACCTGTACGGCGACGACGTCATCTACGACGGCGGCTCCGGAAAGGGGCACGGGCCCGCGCCCTACCAGCCCGACAACGTCGTCACGCCGAACCACCTGATCGCCGCGTGGAACGGCGGCGACAAGTCGTGCGCCCCTGAGCAGCCGAACTCCCCCACGCCCCCGGCCTCCCCTTCCACGCCGGACAGCCCGAGCACCCCGCCGGCCAGCCAACCGCCCGCGGACGAGACGACTCCGCCGGCCACGTCCACCACCCCGCCGCCCTCCTCCAGCACTCCGCCCACCACCCCGGACGTCCCTCCGCTGGAGTCGACGCCCCCCACCACCCCGGCGCCCTCGCCCAGCGACAGCACCCCGCCGCTGGCCGAGACCGGTTCCAGCGCGCCGGTAGGCCTGATAGCGGGCGGTGCGGCCGCGGTGATCGCCCTCGGCGCCGCCGCGCTCTACGGCACCCGCCGCGCACGGCGCTCCTGACCGGCACCGCCACGCGGTGAGGCATCCGGCAGTTTCACCTCAGGCATCGGACACACCCGCTCGGGCGGGACAAACGGCCTGCGGTGAAACTGCCGTCGCGGCTAACGGGCGGGCGCCGGGTCAGTTCTCGTGACGCGCCGCGCGGTCGGCGAGGCCACCGGCGCCCAGCGGCCCGGTGTACTCGACCGGCGCTTCGGCCTCCATGCGCGGCAGCGCACGGCGCGACACGCGCAGTACGACGGGAGGCAGGGCCGTGCGCACCGGCTGGACCAGGCGCAGCCAGCCCGGTGCGTACACCGCTGTACGACGCCGCTCCAGGCCCGTGACCAGGCGGGCGGCCACCGTGTCGACGGGGTGGATCCGGCGGGCGGGCCCCGGCATGTGCACGCGCAGTTCCCGCAGGACGGCGTGCCGGTCGGCGTCCCGGATCATGTCGGTGTCCGTCCAGTTGAGGTAGGCGATGCCCACCCCGACGCCCCGGTGTGCCACCTCGGCCCGCAGGGCGTGTGCGAAGGCCTCGGCCCCCGCCTTGGAGGCGCAGTAGGCGCTCATCATCGGGGCCGCGCCGATCGACGCGAGCGAGGCGATCTGGAGGAAGTAGCCCGCCGTGTCGAGGAGGTCCGGGAGGAACGCCCGGGCCGTGTGGGCGCTGCCGGTGAGATTGACGTCCACGACGCGGCTCCAGGCGGCCGGCGGTGAGGCCTGGAACGGGCCGCCTTCGGCTATGCCCGCGTTGGCCACCACGGCCGAGACAGCTCCGAGTCGGGCCCGCACGGCGTGGGCCGCGGTGGCCAGCGCGTCCGGGTCCGTGACGTCCACCCCGATGGCCAGGGCCGGCCCCGGCAGGGCGGCGGCCTCCGCGTCCAGGAGGCTTTTCTCGTGGCCCAGCAGCGCCACCCGGCCCCCTCGCCGGGAGATTTCCCGGGCCAGAGCCGCGCCCAGACCGCGGGCTGCTCCGGTGACGGCCACCGTCCGGCCGATGAGCGGACTGCTGCGCACGGATGGACTCTCCTTGCGTCGAACGAACGCCCCGGCTCAGGTCCCTGAGGCCGGCGGGCGCGGGGTGTGGTCGGGGTGCCCGGGCGTGCGGCGCTCCTCCTTCATCTCCGCCTCGAACAAGTGGTCACTGCCCTGCGCGAGTTCCTGCACCGCGCTCAGCTCCAGCTGCTGGAAGGGCCGGTAGTAGGTGGCGTTGTAGGCCTCGACGATCTGGAACGTCCAGTGTCCGGGGATGACATTGCGCCCGAGGACCTGCGAGCGGACCTTCTCGGCCCATTCGGGGTGACCTGCCTCCTCCAACAGCCGTACGGCATCGTCCAGTTGCAGATCGGCGGTACCGGTCAGCTGATGGAAGTCGTACAGCCGGCCCCTGGCCCGCTCGGTCGTCTCCAGTGCCTTGGACAGCGCCCCGAGGGCCTTGACGGTCGTGTCGTCGACACCGGCGGGGCGCCGGTGGTCACGGTCGGGGCCGCCCAGGGCCTGCTCGTGTTCGTTCACTGTTCCTCCTCGACAGGTACGGCATCCCGAAGCGGGCGGCGCCGTGGCTCAGCGTCTGCTTCCGGTGCGGTCGCGGCGGGTCAGGAGTCGTTGGGCGCGGTTGAGACCGGGGGGCCGGTGGCGGTGCAGGGCGGCCCGTGCCGCGTTGGCGCCCGGCGCCCCGTGCACGCCGCCGCCCGGGTGGGCGCCGGAGGAGGCCAGGTAGAGGCCGGGGACCGGGGTCTCCGGGCGTCCGGTGCCCGGCACGGGCCGGAAGACGAGCTGCTGGTGGAGTGCGGTCGTGCCCCCGTTGATGGCGCCGCCGCTCAGGTTGGCGTCCAGCGCCTGGAGGGTCGGGGGCGCCAGGACGCGGCGGGCGCGGATCAGGGCACGGAATCCGGGCGCGAACCGTTCCACCTGGCGTTCGACCCGATCGGCCATGAGTTCCTGGTCCTTGGTGTCCCACTGGCCGGTGATGCCCTCGTCGGCGGCGTCGGCACCGATCTCGTGGGGGACGTGGGTGTAGGCCCAGGCCGATTCCGTGCCCTGCGGGGAGCGGGTCGCGTCCGCCGTGGTCATCTGTCCGAACAGCAGGAAGGGGCGGTCCGGGACCTGCCGCATGGCGAGCTGCGCGGCGAACCGCGTGAGTTCGTCGACGCCGTCGGCGAGATGCACGGTACCGGCCCGGGACGCCTGCTCGGCCCGCCAGGGCACCGGGCCGTCGAGCGCCCAGTCGACCTTGAAGGTGGCGAAGTCCCACTGGAACCGGCGCAGGTCGTCCAGGAGCTGCGCGGGCAGGTGCTCGGGGTCGAGCATGCTCCCGTACAGGGCGGGTACCGACACGTCCGCCAGCACCGCCCGGCGGGCCCGCACCGCGTCGCCGGTCGCCGTCCGCACGCCGACGGCCCGGCCCCCGCGGACGACGACCTCCTCGACGCGCTGCCCGCAGCGGATCCGCCCGCCCCGGGCCCGCAGACGGCCGGCCAGGGCCTGGGTCAGGGCGCCGGAGCCGCCGACGGGGACGGGGAAGCCGTATGTCTGGCCCAGCATGGCCATCAGCCAGCCGAAGCCGCCGCTGCCCGCCGATTCCGGGGCGAGGTCGGCGTGCAGGGCATTGCCCGCCAGCAGAAGCCGGCCGCCCTGGCCGCGGAACTCCTCCTCCCCCATCCGCCGTACCGGAAGGACCAGGGTCCGGGCCATCCGCAGACCGCCCGCGGCCCGCAGCCGCCACGCCAGGCGGGCCGCCGCGCGGACCGGGGGGAAGGGCGTGAACAGCGCGTCCAGGAGGTCGGGGCGCAGGTTCAGCCACACATCGTGCAGCCTCCGCCACGCGTCCCCGTCGCCCGGCGCGAAGGCGTCGAGGGACCCGGCGGTGATGTCGAGATCGCGGTCCAGGAGGGCGCAGCTGCCGTCGGTGAGGGGGTGGGCGAGCACGCTCGGCGCGTTGCTCCAGCGCAGTCCGTGGTCCTCCAGGCGCAGTGCGGCCAGGACCGGGGAGGCGGCGGCGAGCGGGTAGAAGGAGCTGAAGAGATCGTTGACGAAGGCGGGATCGACCCCGTGGTCGTGGCGCACCGCGCCGCCCGGCTCCGGCTGTTCCTCCAGCACCTCGACGCTCCAGCCGGCGTCCGCCAGTACGTTGGCGGCGACCAGGCCGTTGGGGCCCGCGCCGATCACCACGGCGTCAGGCATGACCGGCGCCCTCCGCGCCCGGTGCCACCGACCTGATCGGCACCGGACGCAGGGCGTCGCGGTCCCGGTTCTCGCACAGCCTGGCCAGTCGGGCGAGCATGGTGCGGTGGCGCAGCTGGATCAGCGCGTCGAAGCCGACGTTGTGCAGTCGGCCGCCCGCTCCCTGCAGTGGGTGCTCGTCCACGATGACCAGGCAGTGCTCGCCCCACTGCCGCAGCTCGATCGCGATGCGGGCGGTGCCCAGCACTCCGGCGTGGGCCTCCAGCTCCAGCCGGGCGCCTTCCTCGCAGTGGCGTACGACCGTCTCGTTCTCCAGTCGGACCGGGCCGAGCCGGATCTGGAAACGGATCGCCGCGTCCTGGTGCGGCCACTTCCCCCGGACCGGCTCGGACCGGCTGGTTCCCACGACCCACTCCGCGTAGCGGTGACCGTCGGCGAGGATGTCCCACACGGCGCTCGGACTGACTCGGATCAGACGATGGCGACGAGCCACGGATGCCTCCCAGACTGTGTGTGCAGAGAACTTCCCTCGTGATCCCTCGGCCGGATGCACCGCCCTCCCGGAAGGTCGGCGAGCGCCCGTTGCGGCTCGACCGATGAGGAGTGCCCATGTCCAAGAACAGCGTGCCGGTGCGCGAGGATGGCCACAACCTGGATCCGGGCAGGATGCCGGTCGGCCTGGCGCCGGCGCCGCGCACCCTCGTGCCCGCGGTGACTGCTCACCGCCCCTCGTCCGACCACTGCATCGGGTCGTCTACATCGGATCGTCGAACAACGTGAGGCGGGCCGTGACGCACTTGCCGACCGGCTCTCGGCGCGCCTCGATCCCCTGGACGACCGCCATCACGATCTCCAGACCGTGCTGGCCCACCCGCCCCGCGTCGGCGGCGCGCGCCAGCGGAAGTGTCGGATCGGTGTCCCACACCTCGATCTCCAGCATGCCGTCGGTGATGCGCAGGTGCAGCAGCACCGGCCCGGGCGCGTATTTCAACGCGTTGGTGACCAGCTCGCTGACCACCAGCTGCCCCAGATCCATGGTGCGGGCCGACACCGGCAGCCCGTACTCCCCCTGCACCCGCGTCAGGAATTTCGACGTCTGGGCCCGGGCGTCGGCGATACAGCCGTCCGCTCCGTCCAGGGCCACGGTCACCTCGGCAGGTGCGGCTTCCGGCATCCGCGAACACTCCTCAGGCAGGACCCGCACCCCGCCGACCATCTCCAGTACCCCGTTCATGAGCGCGCGCCTACCCCGTGTCTCCTGCCTTACGCCTGTGCCCCGCTGTTCCTGTGCTGCGGGCGAACTCACGTGCTGTCTCACGCATCGCGCCGGGACTTCTGGGGCAACGGTGGCACCAAGGACGTGGCAGGTCCCATCGAGTGCGCAGAGGACGCAAGTGGCAGAGAAGCGGGAAGCAGCGGGTCGCGGCAGCTTGTCCGTGTCCCGGACCGACGCCGACGGCATCACCGTCCTCGGCCTCGACGGAGAGATCGACCACCAGAGCGTGGGCGGCCTGACGCGGGCCCTGGCCCCGGCGGGCGCCTCCGCGGAGCGGCGGGTCGTCATCGATCTGAGCCGGGTCACGTTCATGGACTCCAGCGGTGTCAACGCCCTGATCGCCGCCTTCCAGGCCGCCCGGGCCACGGGAGGATGGCTGCGGCTCGTGGTGGTGCCGGGCGCCGTGCTGCGCACCTTGCAGCTCGTGGGTCTCGACACCGTCATCCCCTTCCACCCGACCCTGGAGGACGCCCTCGCGCCGGCATACCCCGGCCAGTGAAAAACAGTGCCGAGTACCCGAGGCCGCCTCCCTCATGCCACCCTCACGAAGCCTTTTTTCGCCATGTCACCATGCTTCGGTCAACCTTTTGTCGCTGCTCGGCACCTGGGTTAATCTTCATCGGATTTCTCATCGCGCAGCTCCGTGGGGTGCGGGATTGTTGCTGGTGAGCGGGCCCTTCACGAGCCCGGCACGGTTCCGAGTCCTCGGTGCGGGGGCTCGTGGGGAGCGGAACGAGGGTGCGCATGACCAGCACGTCGACGGAGGCCCGGGAACAGGCCCCGGGCGAACAGGAACTACTGCAGTTGCTGGCCGGGCTGACCGCCGTGCGCGACGGCGACTTCGGCACCCGGCTGCCTTCCGACGGCGAGGGTCTGCTGGGCGACATCGCCACGGTCTTCAACGGCATGGTCGATCAGCTGTCCGTGTTCACGTCGGAAGTCACCCGGGTGGCCCGCGAGGTGGGCACCGAGGGCACGCTGGGCGGCCAAGCGGAGGTCCCGGGGGTCTCGGGCACCTGGGCGGACCTGACCGACTCGGTCAACGCCATGGCGGGCAATCTGACCACCCAGGTCCGTGACATCGCCCAGGTGGCGACCGCGGTGGCCAAGGGCGACCTGTCCCAGAAGATCGACGTGCCCGCGCGCGGGGAGATCCTTCAGCTGAAGGAGACCGTCAACACGATGGTCGACCAGCTGTCCGCCTTCGCCGACGAGGTCACCCGCGTCGCCCGCGAGGTCGGCAGCGAGGGGCGCCTCGGCGGTCAGGCCCAGGTACCCGGAGTGGGCGGCGTCTGGCGCGACCTCACCGATTCGGTCAACTTCATGGCCGGAAACCTGACGTCCCAGGTCCGCAACATCGCCCAGGTGACGACGGCGGTGGCGCAGGGCGACCTCTCCCAGAAGATCACCGTCGACGCCCGCGGCGAGATCCTCGAACTCAAGAACACCATCAACACGATGGTCGACCAGCTCTCCGCCTTCGCCGACGAAGTCACCCGCGTCGCCCGAGAAGTCGGCACCGAGGGCCGGCTGGGCGGTCAGGCCGACGTCAAGGGCGTCAAGGGCACCTGGCGCGACCTCACCGACTCCGTGAACTTCATGGGCGGAAACCTGACGTCCCAGGTCCGCAACATCGCCCAGGTGGCCACGGCGGTGGCGCAGGGCGACCTCTCCCAGAAGATCACCGTCGACGCCCGCGGCGAGATCCTCGAACTCAAGAACACCATCAACACGATGGTCGACCAGCTCTCCGCCTTCGCCGACGAAGTCACCCGCGTCGCCCGAGAAGTCGGCACCGAGGGCAACCTCGGCGGACAGGCGATCGTCCGAGGCGTGTCGGGGACCTGGAAGGACCTGACCGACAACGTCAACGTGATGGCGTCGAACCTGACCGGGCAGGTCCGCTCGATCGCCCAGGTGGCCACCGCCGTGGCCCGCGGCGACCTCTCGCAGAAGATCACCGTGGAGGCCAAGGGCGAGGTCGCAGCCCTGGCGGACGTCATCAACACGATGGTCGACACACTGTCCGCGTTCGCCAACGAGGTCACCCGCGTGGCCCGCGAGGTCGGCACCGAGGGACGGCTCGGCGGACAGGCGCACGTACCCAACGTGGCCGGCACCTGGAAGGACCTCACCGACAACGTCAACTCGATGGCCAACAACCTCACCGGGCAGGTGCGCAACATCGCCCTGGTGACGACCGCCGTGGCCAACGGCGACCTGTCGAAGAAGATCGACGTCGACGCCCGGGGCGAGATCCTGGAGCTGAAGACGACCATCAACACGATGGTCGACCAGCTGTCGTCGTTCGCCGCCGAGGTCACCCGCGTCGCCCGCGAGGTCGGCAGCGAGGGACGGCTCGGCGGACAGGCCGAGGTGGAGGGCGTCGAGGGCACCTGGAAGCGGCTCACCGAGAACGTCAACGAACTGGCCGGGAACCTCACCCGGCAGGTCCGCGCGATCGCCGAGGTCGCCAGCGCCGTCGCCGAGGGCGACCTGACCCGGTCGATCAACGTGGAGGCCTCCGGCGAGGTCGCCGAGCTCAAGGACAACATCAACTCCATGGTGGAGTCCCTGCGCGAGACCACCCGGGCCAACCAGGAACAGGACTGGCTGAAGACCAACCTGGCCCGGATCTCCAGCCTGATGCAGGGCCACCGGGACCTGCCCGTGGTCGCCGAGCTCATCATGGACGAGCTCACCCCGCTGGTCGCCGCCCAGTACGGCGCCTTCTACCTGGCGGAGGACACCCCGCGCGGGCACGAACTGCGGCTGGTGGGCTCGTACGGCTATCCCGACGACGAAGAGCGGCCCACCCGCATCCCGGTCGGGCGCTCGCTGGTCGGGCAGGCCGCGCGCAACCGCCGTAGCGTCACCGTGGAAGAGCTGCCCGAGGGGTACGTCACCATCTCCTCGGGTCTCGGGCACGCCGCGCCCTCCGCTCTGGTGGTGCTGCCGATCGTGGTCGAGGAGCAGGTCCTCGGGGTGATCGAACTGGCCTCCGTCAGCCGCTTCAGGCAGATCCACCAGGACTTCCTGACGCAGCTGATGCCGACCATCGGTGTCAACCTCAACACCATCGTCGCCAACGTCCGCACCGACGAGCTGCTCGACGAGTCCCAGCGGCTGACCGCCGAACTCCAGGCCCGCTCCGAGGAGTTGCAGGTCCAGCAGGACGAACTCCAGCGCTCCAACGCCGAACTGGAGGAGAAGGCCTCCCTGCTGGCCTCGCAGAACCGGGACATCGAGGCCAAGAACCTCCAGATCGAGCAGGCCCGGCAGGAACTGGAGACCCGCGCGCAGCAGTTGTCGCTGGCCTCCAAGTACAAGTCGGAGTTCCTGGCCAACATGAGCCACGAGCTGCGCACCCCCCTCAACAGCCTGCTGATCCTGGCCCAGTTGCTGGCGCAGAACCCCTCGCGCAACCTCACGCCGAAGCAGGTCGAGTACGCGGGCATCATCCACTCGGCCGGCTCGGACCTGCTCCAGCTGATCAACGACATCCTCGACCTGTCCAAGGTCGAGGCGGGCAAGATGGACGTCGCGCCCGAGCGGGTCCCGCTGCGCCAGCTTCTGGAGTACGTCGAGGCGACGTTCAGGCCGATGACGTCGCAGAAGAGCCTGGAGTTCACGGTGGCCACCGCCCCCGGCACCCCGGCCGATCTGCTCACCGACGACTCCCGGCTGCGTCAGATCCTGCGCAACCTGCTGTCGAACGCGGTGAAGTTCACCGAGCAGGGCGGTGTGGAACTGCGGATCGACCCCGCCGCGGACCGGGAGGTACCGCCGGGCGTGCACCGCGGCGGCCCGGTCGTGGCGTTCCGGGTCAAGGACACCGGTATCGGCATCCCGCAGCAGCAACTGGAGACGATCTTCGGGGCGTTCCAGCAGGCCGACGGGACGACCAGTCGCAAGTACGGCGGCACCGGGCTCGGTCTGTCCATCACCCGGGAGATCGCCCATCTGCTGGGCGGCGCGGTCACCGTCGACAGCACTCCCGGCCAGGGCAGCACCTTCACGTTGTACCTGCCCGTGGCACGCGCCGACTTCGCGGAACTGGTGGAGGGCGGCGGACGTCCCGCGGAACACCCGCAGGACACCTTGGCCGCCGGGGAGCCGGCCGAGCCCCGGCAGCTCGCCGCTCCCGCGCCCTCCCCCGAGCACCGCAGGCGCCGTCTGCTGGTCATCGAGGAGCGCCCGCGGGGTCTGCTCACGCTGGTCGCCGAGCGGGCCGTCGCCGACCTCGCGTACGACTCCGACGATCCGCACGGGGGGATCGACATCATCACGGCGGTGGGGGCGCAGGAGGCGGCGAGCACGCTGGCGGCCGACCCCTGCCACTGTGTCGTCCTCGAACTGGGCATGCGGCACGACGAGGGCGCCGACTTCCTGGAGGCCATGCGCGGCGACTCGGCGCTGGCCAGCGTGCCGGTCCTGATCCACACCGGGCATCGGGTGAACCTCGGCCAGGAGCAGGGTCTGCGGGCTCTGGCGGGCGACCGGCCGCTGGACTTCCTGTCCAGCCTGGACGACCTGCGCGAGCGCATCACCCTGCACCTGTCCGCCGAGCAGCCTGGCGACGTGCTGTCGCTGGTGCGTCCCGAGGACCCGCAGCGGCCTGTGGCGCAGGTGGTGGACGACTCCTTCGTCGGCCGGACGGTCCTGGTGGTCGACGACGACGCGCGCAACCTCTTCGCGCTCAGCGGGGTGCTGGAACTGCACGGCTTCCACGTCCTGCACGCGGACAACGGCCGCAAGGGCATCGAGATGCTCCTCGCCCACCCGGACATCTCGCTGGTCCTGATGGACGTGATGATGCCGGAGATGGACGGCTACGCCGCCACCGCGGAGATCCGTTCGATGCCGCAGTACGCGGAGCTGCCCATCATCGCGGTCACCGCGAAGGCCATGCCGGGCGACCAGGAGAAGAGCCTCGCGTCGGGTGCCAACGACTACGTCACCAAGCCCGTCGACACCGGCGACCTGATCGCCCGCGTCCGACGGTGGCTGCCGGGGTGAGCGCACGCAGAGCCCACCAGCCGACCGCGTGACGTCCCAGCCGAGGAACAGGCCCACCTTGAGTGATCTCCGTCAGCCCTCCGAGCCCGAGAACGCCTCCGTGCCAGACCAGCCCGCCGTCGACGACGGCGACGGTGACGGGCAGCCCTCCCCCGTGGGCAGGCTGGCGGCGACCGTGGAGCGGCTGCGCAAGGAGGTGCGGGCAGCGCAGGCCGAGGCGGAAGGGCGGGCCCTGATCGAACTGGCCAAGGGCATCCTGGTCGAGCGGCTGGGGTGCGGTCCGGCGCAGGCCTCGCGGCAGCTCGCCGAGCTCGCCGAGCAGGCGGGGCTGACACCACTGGAGTTCGCCGTCGAGGTGATCAACCAGGCCTCGCGCGACCGGATGTCCGAGGTGACCAGCGCCTTCCTCGCGGCGACCGCGTCTGCCGATCCGGCCGACGGGCACTCCTCCGCCGTACGACTGCGTGCGGCGGAGAGCGGAGTGCTGGCCGCCGACGACACCCAGGCCGTCGCGGACTCGCTGCTGGAACACGCGCTCACCCCGCTGGGCGCGGAGGCGGTGGCCATCTGGGCCCTGGGGGCCGACGGGTCCCTCGCGCTGGCGGGCAGCGCCGGGTTCTCCACGGCCGAGGCCGGACGCTGGCGCCATGTGCCGCCGGGCGTGACGACCGTGGCACGGCGCGGGCTCACCGAGCGCAGGGGGGAATGGATCCGCAGTCTGTCCGAGACCGGCCTGCCGTCCATCGGGCAGCACCACTACCGCGACGGCGGCCGGGTCGCCGTACCCGCCGAGACCGGCGGGCGCATCCACGGCGTACTGGAGATCGTCTGGTCCACGGCGCTGGAGCCCCCTCCCGCGGCGATCGTCCGCCAGATCGAGGCGCTGGCCGAGCTGTGCGCGCACACCTTGGAGACGAACGCGCTCCCGCATCCCGACGACGCCACGAGCCCGCGCGTCCTGCCGGACGTCTCCGAGCTGATGGACCTGGCCGACGGGCTCCACGATCCCGCCCTGGTACTGGTGCCGCACCTGGGCTCCGACGGGCAGCTCGTCGACTTCCGCATCCACCACGTCAACAGCCGCTTCCTCGACCCGGCCGGCCGGCCGCGGGGCGCCGTGAACGGAGCGCTGCTGCTGGAGGCGTACCCGATGGCCGCGGGCCACAGCGAGCTGTTCGAACGGATCGAGCGCGTCTACGCCACCGGCGAGCCCTTCCGCGCCCACCGCATGCGGCTCACCGCCCTGGTGGACGACGTCACGCTCGCGGCGGTCGCCGACATCAACGTCAGCCGGCACGGCGGCAGCGTCCTGCTGATCTGGCGCATCGAGGACGAGACGGCCCGCCTGGCGAGCCTGCTCCAGCACGCCCAGCGCCTGGGCCGCATCGGCGGTTTCGAGGAGAACCTGCTGACAAGCGAGATCACCTGGAACGGCCAGCTCTACCACCTCTACGGCAGGCCCGCCTCCGACGCCCCCGTGCCGTTGGAGGACCTGGCCGCCCACGCCCACCCCGATGACGCCGTCGCCATCGGCCGGTTCCTGCGCACCCTGCTCCACCAGCGCCGTCCCGCCTCCACCGCGTTCCGGCTGCAACGCCCCGACGGGGTCACCCGCCATATCCGGGTCGTGGCGGAGCCGGCCCTGGACTCCGCCGGTCAGTTGTACCTGCTGCGCGGCGCCTACCAGGACATCTCCTCGCACCACTGGACCGAGGTCGCCCTCGCCGCCACCCGGGACCAGCTCGCCCACAGCGAGCAGCAGGCCAGCGAACGCGACCGGCTGACCCTCCAGTTGCAGCACGCCATCATGCCCCCGACGCAGGCGCCGCTGGCGGTTCCGGGACTGGACGTGGCGGTGCGCTACCGGCCCGCGGAGACCCAGCATCTCGTCGGCGGCGACTGGTACGACGCGGTCGTGCTGCCGTCCGGGCTGGTGCTGCTGTGCGTGGGCGACGTCGCGGGGCACGGCATAGAGGCGGCCACCAGCATGGTCGTCCTGCGCAACGCGCTGCGCGGGCTCGCCGTGACCGGCGCCGGGCCGGGCCAACTGCTGTCCTGGCTCAACATGGTGGCCCACCATCTGACCGGAGCGGTCACCGCAACGGCCGTCTGCGGCCTGTACGACCCCGAGACCCACACTCTGCGCTGGGCGCGGGCCGGGCATCTGCCGCCGGTCCTGGTGCGCGGCTCCGAGGCGGCACCGCTGCCGCTGGTGACGGGGCTGCTGCTGGGCGCCGTACCGGAGGCGACGTACGAGGAGCACGAGGTCCAGCTGGCCGTCGACGACACGCTGCTGATGTACACGGACGGTCTGATCGAACGCCGGGACCGGTCCGTGGAGGAGTCCCTGACGCAGTTCCTGACGGTCGCTCGGGCCGTCCCGCCCACGCTGGACCAGCAGTTGGACCGTCTGCTGACGCACAGCAAGTCGGACACGGACGACGACACCTGCATCGTGGGGATCCGGGTGGCCTGAGGCAGGAACCGGGCTTGTGTCCGGGCAGACGGGGAACGCGGTGCCCCAGACGATCGGGGAGCCGCCATGCCACGTGTCAAGCAGTACGCCGCCGCCTCGTCCGGCCAGTGGACGGACGAGGAGGAGGGCCGCCGACGACTGCCGTCCGGAGAAGTCCACGCAGGGCAGCCGGGCACGAACCAGACGGTCTGCGGGCTCTCCCTCAGCCGCTCCCAGCTGATCCGGTTCCCGCACGTCGCCTGGTCCGACACCTTCCCGGAGTCCGGGGGCGCGGCCGACCGGGTGCGGCGCCTGTGTCCGCGCTGTGCCTCCGTGGCGGGACGTCGCGGCGGCGACGCACGGCCGCAGTGGCACCGCACCGACCCCAGGCCGTGAAGGGAGCCGGCATGACCGCCACGAGAAGTCCCGGCGTCCCGGAGCGGTTGGCGCGGGCCGCCGACGACGTGTTCGGCTGGAGCGAGTTGCGGCCGGGGCAGCTGACCGCGATGGAAGCGGTCATGCGGGGCCGGGACACCCTGGCCGTGATGCCCACCGGCGCCGGGAAGTCGGCGGTCTACCAGGTGCCCGGGCTGTTGCTTCCCGGGCCCACGGTGGTGGTTTCTCCGCTGATCGCCCTCCAGCGGGACCAGATCGCCGGCCTGCTCAGCCACGCCGACGCCCCGGAGGCCGTCGCGGTCAACTCCGCCCAGGCGGCCGGAGAGGCGGAGGCCGCCTGGGACGCGGTGCGGCAGGGCGACGCCGAGTTCCTGTTCCTCTCCCCCGAGCAGCTCGCCAAGGACGAGGTGGTCGAGCGCCTGGCCGAGGCCGCGCCCTCGCTGTTCGTCGTCGACGAGGCCCAGTGCGTCGCCGCCTGGGGCCACGACTTCCGTCCCGACTACCTCCGCCTGGCCCAGGCGGCCCAGCGGATGGGCAGGCCGCCGGTCCTCGCCCTGACCGCCACGGCCGCTCCGCCGGTGCGCGAGGAGATCGTGGAGCGGCTCGGCATGGAAGATCCGGAACTGGTCGTCGCCGGTTTCGACCGGCCGAACATCGCGTTGGAGGTGCGCCGCTTCCTCGACGACACGGACAAGCGCCGGGTGGTCGTGGAGCGTGCCGCGGCGGAGCCCAAGCCGGGCCTCGTCTACACCGCCACCCGCCGGGACGCCGAGGCCTACGCCGCCGACCTCGCCGCGCTGGGTCTGTCGGCCGACGCCTACCACGCCGGGCTGACAGCCGGTGAGCGCTCCCGGGTCCACGATGCCTTCCTGGCCGGCGAGACCGACGTCGTGGTCGCCACCTCCGCCTTCGGCATGGGCATCGACAAGGAGGACGTACGGTTCGTGCTGCACGCCTCCGTACCCGGCTCCCTGGACGCCTACTACCAGGAGATCGGCCGTGCGGGCCGCGACGGCGGGCCCGCGCTCGCCGTCCTGCACTACCGGCCGCAGGACAGCGGCCTGCAGCGCCTCTTCGCCACCCGCACGCCGGACGAGGACACCCTCGGCGCGGTCGCTGAGTACGTCCACGAGCGCGACGCTCCCGCCGAGCCGGACGGCATCGGGAAGGAGACGGGGCTTTCGCGCAGACGGGTGACGGCGGCCGTCAATCGGCTGGAGCAGGGGGGGCCGTGCGCACCGAGGACGACGGGCGGGTGCGTGCCGTTGCCGGGACGACGGCCGAGGAGGCGGCCGCGCGTGCGGCGGAGGAGGCCCGGTCACGCAGGAGGCTGGAGGAGTCGAGGCTGGCCATGATGCTGGGGTACGCCGAGACGACCGGCTGCCGGCGCCGCTTCCTGCTCGGTTACTTCGGGGAGCCCTACGAGGCGCCGTGCGGGGCGTGCGACATGTGTGCGCCCGTCGCGCCCGCCCCGTCCGAGGACAGCGTCGTCGAGGGGGTGGGCGACACGAGCGACGACTCCGACGCGCAGGCGCCTGCCGACTCCTATCCGGCGGGCACGCGCGTGCGGCACTCGGAATGGGGCGACGGAACGGTGATGAGCGAGGAGGGCGACCGGATCACCGTGCTGTTCGAGTCCATGGGCTACCGCACGCTGTCCCTGGCGGCGATCGCCGGCAAGGGCCTCCTCACAGCAGACCCGCTCAGTGCCGTGCCACCACCCGCAGCGTCTTGACCGAGGGGTCGGCGGCGTCCGGGATCAGGACGCCGTGCTCGACGCCGCTGCGCAGGTAGTCGAGGACCTCGTCGGTGATGACCTCACCGGGAGCGACCGCCGGCACGCCCGGCGGGTACGGGCTGATCATCTCCGCGGAGATACGCCCGGCGGCACGCTCGGCGGGGACATGGTCGACCGCGGCGAAGAAGGCATCGCGCGGCAGCATGGCCTGCTCCAGCTCCAGGGCCGAGGGCTCGGGCAGGCGTACCGGCGGCCTGCGTTCGATGGACTCGGCGCCCTCGGTGAGGGCGCGCAGGGCGTCCAGCAGCACCTTCTCCGTCTCGTCGTCATCGGCGTGCGTGATCGACGCGCTGAGCCGGCAGGTGTCGGAACCGCCCACATCCACGTGCCGCTCGGCCCGCAGCCATTCGGCGGCCTGCATGCCGCTGATCCCGAGCTCGCGTACGTCGATCACGATCTTCAGGGGGTCGAAGTCGGCGGCGAGCCCTTCCTCCACGATCTCCTGCCCCATGGGCCGCAGTCCCGGCAGGTCCCCGGCCGCCAGCCGGATCCGCTCCGCGCGGTGCAGCGCGGCGTCCAGGAGGTCGTGGCCCTGCTCGACCATCTGGCGGCGCCAGCCGTCGAGGGTCAGGTACACCAGGGACGAGGCGCTCGTGGTACCGAGCAGGTCCTCCCGCTGCTTGAGTGCTTCCGGCGAGACCCGGTCGTACTGGAGGTGGAAGACGGAGCTCTGCTCGATCGCCCCGCCCATCTTGTGGACGCTGGTGACCACCAGGTCCGCCTCGGCGTCCATGCCCCAGGCCGGCAGGTCGGGGTGGAAGGGCAGGTGGGCGCCCCAGGCCTCGTCGACGATGAGGGGTACGTCGAACTCGTGGCACACGCGCGCCACGCCCCGGATGTCGGCGCAGGTCCCCCAATCGGTGGGGGTGATCAGCAGCATGCCCTTGGCGTCCGGGTGCTCCTGGAGGCGGCGGCGTACGTCGTCGGGCTCCGGCGGGTGGGCGATGTGCCGCTCGCGGTCGAACTTGGGGTGGACCCAGATCGGTTCGACGCCGTTGACGACGACGGCCGAGATCACGGACTTGTGCGCGTTGCGCGAGATCAGCAGCTTCTCCCCGGGGCCCGCCACGGCCAGCATCGCCGTCTTGACGGACAGGGAGCTGCCGCACGTGGAGAAGAACGCCTGCTCGGCGCCGACCGCGTCCGCCATCAGTTCCTGCGCCTGGCTGAGCACGCCCTGGGACTGGCGGCGGTCGTCCAGGCCGTTGAGGGACAGGACGTCCGAGCGGAACACGTCGAGCCCGACGATCTCGGCAACTCGCGGGTCCACACCGCGGCCCTGCCTGTGGCCGGGCGGGCCGAAGACCGTGTCTCCGCGACGCCGGAACTCCTCCAGCGCCTCCAGTACCGGCACCCGCGAGTGATCCATCGTTCCTCCCAAGTCCGTCCCGCCCGGTCCGGTGTCGACGTCGTATGCCTACCGGTCTGAACACCGTGTTGACCGCTGACGCCGTCCGAAACGCCCGGAGCCGCCGTCCGGGGGTCAGGAGGGGTGCAGGTGCCGTTCCATCCAGTCCGCGGCGGCCCGGCGGAACAGGCGCCGGTTGTCCGCGCGCAGGAAGTCGTGCCCCTCGTCCCGCAGGACGAGGAGTTCGGCGGCCACACCGTGTTCCCGCGCGGCCCGCACGAACTGTTCCGACTCCCCCGGCGGCACGTTGGTGTCGTGCTCGCCGTGGACGGCGAGCAGGGGCGCCCGCAGCGCGTCGATACGGCTCATCGGGGACAGGGCGTGCAGCAGCTCGCGGTCGCGTTCGGGGTGGCCGTACTTGTGAGCGGCCGATTCCGCGATCCAGGGCTCGGTGCCGGCGAAGAAGGTCAGGAGGTCGGACATGCCGCAGACGGCGACCCCGGTGCGGAACAGGTCCGGGTGCCACACCAGGGAGGCGAAGGTCAGGTAGCCGCCGTATGAGCGTCCCATCACCGCCAGCCGCGTGGGGTCCGCGGGGCCCGCCGTGACCGCGTGGGCCGCGCAGTCCGCGACGTCGTCGAGTGCGGCGAAGCGGCCGGTGCCCAGGTCAGCGTCGACGAAGGACCTGCCGTGTCCGCCGGAGCCGCGGACATCGGGGGCGAAGACGTCCAGTCCGCGCCCGAGCAGCTCGTGGTAGAGCGGGTCGAACACCGGGCGTTCCTGGTCCTCGGGGCCGCCGTGCAGGTGGATCACGCAGGGCGCGGGCTCGTTCGGGGCGCGTCCGGGAGCGCGGTAGTACCAGCCGCTGAGGGGCAGGCCGTCCCGGGCGGTGAGGCGGGAGAGGACGGGGCGTACGGGCGGGCGGCCGGGTGGGACGGCGTCCTCGTCCCGGGAGGACCACGGGGTGCGCAGCAGGGACACGCCTTCGTGGGCCCACCACACGCCGGGGCGGCGTTGTGAACCGGACAGCGCCAGCAGCAGGCGCCCGGCACCGGCCGGCGCGATCCGCGTGACGACCTCGTGGGGCAGCGGCACCGGCCGCGCCGGTCCGGCGGTGTCCGCGGCCCCGTACCCGGGGGTGGTCTCGACGACGTCGAGTTCGCAGGCGCCCCGCACGTTCCACGCGAGTACGGCCGTCCTGCCGTCGTGCGCCATCGCCAGCAGTTCGAGGTCGCAGTCCTCGCGCTCGGCGACGACGGTTCTGCCGAGCGGTGTGCCGTCGGCGTCGAGAGCGACGGCGAACAGGGCCGCGTACTCCCGGTCGGCGTCGCTGCGCAGCCACAGCGTCCGCCCGTCGGGCGAGAACCGGCCGATCCACTGGTCACCGTCGGCGACCGGCAGGGTGAAGGTGGTCGCCCCGTCGTAGAGGCGCCGGACGAACGCCTCCCGCCGCCCGCGCGGCCCCCGGCGCAGCAGCGCCAGCCTGCCGTCGTGGCTGAGGTCGCACACCCGGAGGGTGGGGGCGTCCGGTTCCGTGGCGAGCAGCACGGGAGAGGCCAGAGCGTCCGGATCGACGAGGTAGGCGGACAGGCCCGCGCCAGGCCGGGTCGCCGGTGTCCCTCCCTGCCCCACGGCGTAAGCGGTGGTGCCCAGGAGGGTCGCCCGGCCGTCCCGCGCCGTCCAGTGGGCCGGGGCGGCGTCCGCCCGGGTGGGGGTGTCGGCCGGTGCGGCGAGGGTGACGGCGACGGCCGAGCCGTCGTGGGCCCAGCAGCCGAGGTAGGCGGAGCTGTCCGGGTCGGCACCGGCCAGCAGGCGACGACCGGTGCCGTCGGGACGCACGCACAGCACGCGTGAGTGCTCTCCGCCGCCCGGTGCGGTGGTGTACGCGATCCAGCGGCCGTCGGGTGACCAGGACACCTCCTTCACGGGGTCCGGGGAGGAGTCGAGCAGCCGGACGCCCTCCCCGTCCACGGGCCCGGCCCACAGCTGGGGGACGCCGCCCCGGTCGCAGATGAAGGCCACCTGGGTGCCGTCGGGATGGGCTGAGGGATACCAGCAGCCGTGCGCGTGCAGCCGGGTCACGGCGTCCCGTGGCCCTTCCGCCTCGGGCAGCGGCATCGGAGCCGGGGCCGCCGCACGGGCGGGCTCCTGCACCGGTGGGGGCGCGGCGACGCGGGCGGGCCCGCGCACCGGTGCTCGGCCTGCGGGGCGGGCGGACCCCTGTGCCGGTGCGGGGTCTGCGGGGCGGGCGGACCCCCGTGCCGGGGCGGGCATCGCGGCACCGGCAGACCCCTGCGGCGCTGCGGATTCCTGCGCCGACGCAGGCGTCGCTGCACCGGCAGGCCCTTCTACCGATCCGGGCGCCGCACCACGGGCAGACCCCTGCGGCGCTGCGGATTCCTGCGCCGACGCAGGCGCCGCGGCGCGCGGGCCCTCCGCCGATGCCGGCATCACGGCACCGGCAGGCCCCTCCACCCACCCGGGCGCCGCACCATGGGCAGACCCCGGCGCCGATCCGGGCGTCGCACCGCGAGGGCCCTGCGCCGGGGCGGGCGGCGCCGTGTGCGGGGGCCGGGCGGTGTGCTCGCCGGTCACGAGATGTCGTGTGTCTGCAGCCAAATCTCCAGCAGCGCCACCTGCCACAGGGCGTTGGCGCCCCGTTTGGTCCGGTGCTCGTCGGGCGCCGCCAGGAGCTCCGCCACGTACGACTCCTGGAAGATCCCCCGCTTCTTCGCCTCGGGTGCCGCGAGCGCCTCGCGGACGCGGTCCAGGACGGGACCCGCCATGTGCCGGATGGCCGGGACCGGGAAGTACCCCTTGGGCCGGTCGACGATCTCCCGCGGCAGGAGCTTGCGGCCCGCTTCCTTCAGTACGCCCTTGCCGCCGTCGGCGAGTTTGAGCTCCGGCGGACAGGCCGCGGCGAGCTCCACCAGCTCGTGGTCGAGGAAGGGCACGCGGGCCTCCAGTCCCCAGGCCATGGTCATGTTGTCGACCCGCTTCACCGGGTCGTCGACCAGCATGACGTGCGTGTCCAGTCGCAGCGCCGCGTCCAGGGCGGTCTGCGCTCCGGGACGGGCCATGTGGTCCCTGACGAAGCGGCCCGACACGTCGTCCTCGGGCAGCATGTGCGGCTGGAGGACCCCCGCGAGGTCGGCGTGCGGGCGGTCGAAGTACGTCTCGGCGTACCTCTGCGGCTCCTCCTCGCGGGCGACCGCGGCCAGTTCCGGATACCAGTGGTACCCGGCGAACACCTCGTCGGCGCCCTGCCCGCTCTGTACGACCTTCACCTCCTTGGAGACCTGCTCGGACAGCAGGTGGAAGGCGACCACGTCGTGGCTGATCATCGGCTCGCTCATCGCTGCGACGGCGTCGTCCAGGGCGGTCGAGACGCGGCCCGAGGGCACCATCATCCGGCGGTGGTCCGTGCCGAACTCGCGGGCGACCAGGTCCGAGTAGCGGAACTCGTCGCCCTCCTCCCCGCCCTCCGCCTCGAAGCCCACACTGAACGTCTTCAGGTCGCGCTGCCCCTCGTCGGCGAGCAGAGCGACGATCAGGCTGGAGTCCAGGCCGCCGGAGAGCAGCACGCCCACCGGCACGTCGGAGACCATCCTGCGGCGTACGGCCGTGCGCAGCGCCTCCAGCACCGCGTCACGCCACTCGTCGGGCGCCATGTCCGCGTACTCGTCCCGCCGTGTGTAGGACGGCTGCCAGTAGCGGTGGTCGCGGTGGCTGCCGTCCGGCTCGACGACCCGCACAGTGGCAGGCGGCAGTTTGTGTACGCCGTTGAGGACCGTGCGCGGCGGGGCGACCGTGGCGTGCCAGCTCAGGTACTGGTGGACGGCCACCGGATCGATGGTGGTGTCCACGTCGCCGGCGGCCAGGAGGGCGGGCAGGGAGGAGGCGAACCGCAGCCGGTCCGGCGTCGGCGCCAGGTACAGCGGCTTGATGCCCAGCCGGTCGCGGCCCAGCACGACACGGCCGGTGCGGTGCTCGACGAGCGCGAAGGCGAACATGCCGTGGAAGTGCTCCACGCAGGCGGTTCCCCACTCACGGTAGGCGTGGAGCACGACCTCCGTGTCGGAGGTGGACTTGAAGCGGTGCCCCAGGCGCCCGAGCTCTTCGCGCAGCTCCTGGTAGTTGTAGACGCAGCCGTTGAAGACGCCGGTGATCTCGCCGTCGGCGTCGGTCATCGGCTGGGCGCCGGCGTCGGACAGGTCGATGATCTTCAGTCGTCGGTGCCCCAGCGCCACCGCGCCCCGTGTCCAGATGCCCTGGCCGTCCGGTCCGCGGGCGGCGAGCCGGTCGGTCATACGCTCGACGGCCGCGAGGTCGGGTCGCCTGCCGTCGAAACGGATCTCGCCGCTCAGACCGCACATGACGCGCCGCCCCCTTCCCAGGAACCGTCGGCCACGAGCCGGGACGGGATCCCCGGGTCGCGCCTGCCGGTCGCGACCCGGGCGGAATTGCTGGACATGACGAAATCTCTCCTCGGGGTTGTCGGATATGGGACGGCCCGACGGGGCAGCCGGGCGCGCCCCGCGCGGGACCGGATCAGCTGCCCAGGACCTCCGGTGCACCGGAGCCCGCCGCGCCCGCGACGGAACCTGCGACGCTCCTGCGGCTGACGTGGGCCGGCCTGCGGTGGCGCCGCTCGCCGCGGGTCTCCGCGATCAGCAGGTCGGTGCAGGACAGCAGATCCTCCTCGCGCGCCGTGCGGCGCATGCGCTCGGCGGCACTGCCGTCGGCCAGGGCCGCCTCGGCCAGATCCCTGACGGTCTGCCAGTCGCCGTGGGCCTCCAGGGCGGGACGCAAGCGGGCCAGCAGTGCGCGTACGACATCGGCGGCGGGCGCCTCCCGGTGGGTCCTCGGATCCACCAGGACACCCTCCAGGCCGGAGCGGGCGGCCCGCCAGGACGCGCCGCGCAGCCATTCGTGACGGCCGTCGCACTCCGCCGCACCGGCCGCGCGCAGCTCGATGGCCTGGGCCACCAGGGCACGGAACAGACCGGCGACGAGCACGACGGTCTCCACCCGCGGGCAGGCGTCGCAGATACGGAGTTCCAGCGTCCGCAGATGTGCGGAGGGGCGAACGTCGTAGTAGATCATCCCCGGGTCGCTGATGACCCCGGCCCGGACGAGGTCGCCCACCGCGGCGTCGTAGTCGGCCGCGCTGCGGAAGCAGCCGACCGGGCCCGCGGTCGGCCAGCGCTGCCACAACAGCGTGCGCCAGCTGGCGTAGCCGGTGTCGGCTCCCTGCCAGAACGGTGAGCTGGCGGACAGCGCCAGCAGCACGGGCAGCCAGGGAGAGACCGCGCACATCACCCCTACGGCTGTGTCGCGGTCGGGTATGTCCACATGGACCTGGGCGCCGCAGATGAGCTGCTCGTCGGCGACCTGCCGGTACTCCTCGACCATGTGGCGATAGCGCGCGCCGGCCGTGGGGTGCCCGGAGCCGGCGGGCGCGAGGGGTGCCGTGCCCGCGGCCACGACCGCCAGCCCCAGCGAGGAGGCGGCCGCGTCGAGCCGCCGTCTGGTTCTGGCGAGGTCGGTGTACAGGTCGGTCAGCGAGGCGTGCACCCCGCTGTTCGACTCCACGGTGGACTGGTGCAGCTCCGTGGTGAAGGTGTCCCGGGAAAGCCGACGCAGAACCGCGTCGGCACGCGGCACGAGCAGTCCGCTCTCCACTGCCAGGATGTGGAACTCCTCCTCTACTCCGATGCGCATGGCCACAGTCGCTCCTCGAGGTGGTGCCGATGGTCCCGCCTGTCGCAGGGTGACCCCCAAGTGCCCAGAAGATCGACGGATAAGCACGGTTATGCGCGTTTGAAGAAGTTGGCCCACAGATGAGCGGGTTTCCCGGTCAGCCGTCGGTGGTTTTGCCGACCAGTGCGCCGTACGCCAGCTGCAGGGCGTCCGCGCCGGCCAGCGCGGTCAGGGCGCCCATAGCGGTACGTGTCGCGCGGGGCCACAGGAGCTGTCCGGCGGTCAGGGTCGACGCCACCCAGACGCTCATGCAGAAGGGGCAGGTCAGCAGTTCGCCCACGGTGTCCTTGCCGGTCTCGGGCTGCGCCTCCTCGTGCAGTTCGGCGGGGCCCTGCGGACCGACGTACGTCGTGAACGGGGCGCGCAGTGGGCTGGTCACCGACGCCTTGCTGATCAGCCGGCTGAGCCGGAACGTGGCCACCGAGGTCAGGAGCACGTCCCAGGGTTCCGGCCGGTCGGGCAAAGGGCGCCCGCGAAGCCGGACGGCCGTGGCCCAGCCGGCCGTGTACGTGCCGAACGCCGCCATGGCGGCGAGATAGCCGCGCAGGGGCCGGTCGTGCGTGCCCGCGTAGTGGCGGCCGGTACGCCGCAGGAACGCCTGCGCCCGTCGTCCGATGCGGCCGTCAGTTGATGTGCTCATGGCTTGCCTCGCTCAGGTGACGGTCCGGTTCTCCACCGTCCGCGTCTTTCTCTTCGTGCTCTTCGTTTTTCTCTTCGTGGTGGCGCAGTCGCACCTCGACCTGTCCCTCGGTGACCCGCGTGTCGAAGGCCGGCTGAGGGGCGATGGCCGGGCCCTGGACATTCAGGCCGTCCGAGAGCCGGAAGACACTGCCGTGCCAGGGGCACCGCACGCAGCCGTCGGACACCGTCCCTTCGGACAGCGGCCCCGCCAGATGGCTGCACCGGTCGGCCAGCGCGTGGATCGCCCCGCCGGTCTCACGCACCACCAGGACCGGCACGTCGTCCACGCTGCGCCGCACGGGTCGGCCGGGCGGGAAGTCGCCCACCGCGCCGATCCGGTGCCAGCGGTCGCCGACGACATGGGGCACGGCCTCGGCATGGTTGGCGCCGGCGGCCTGCCGGTAGGCCAGGTGGCCGCCCAGCATGCCGCCGGTGCCCACTGCCGCGAGTCCCAGGAAGCCGAGGGTCCGGCCCGCGCGCCCACGGCCGGTGAGGCGGCAGGCGAGGGAGGCCGTGTACAGGCCGGCGGCCGCCGTGTTGGACACGGCGTGCACCAGCCCGACGCGCATCTGCGGGCGGCGCAGTTCCGCCCAGTCCACGGCCCCCGTCAGCGCGGCGGGGACGGCCGCGGCCAGGCCGACGCCCACCAGCAGGCCCGCCTCACGGGGGCGGCCCTTGCGCAGGTCCAGGATCGCGGCGGACAGCCAGCTGCCGATCGGCACCTGCACCAGCAGCGGATGGACGGGATGCCCGAGCCACGTGCCGTGCAGCACGTCCCGGCCGCGCCCCAGCGGCAGGGACCGTATCCGCGCCCCGAGTGTGTCGATCAGCGGGTCCTGCCGCGGTTCCCGCTCCAGACGGTCGAGCAGCCGCAGGACCCGGTTCTGTCGTGTACGTGGATGACGTCGTCGCACGCTCATGGGCAGCCGGGTCTCCCCCTGCACGTGCGGCAAACGACCGACGAGGAGCTCAGCCGCCCATGTAGCGCCGGCCGTGCTGCTGGGCGCCGCGTACGGTGAGCCCCTTGTTGATGACCGCGCCGAGCTGGAGCCGCACGGACTGCGAGGGAATCAGGGCTTGGGTACCGCGTGGCGCCCGGCCCTTCCGGAAAACGCGGCGTGGTGGGAAGGCCGGGCCGAGCCGGTGGGCCGCAGGTGCCCCAGCCACCGGGAGGTCATGGCCAGCAGGCCCGTGAAAACGGCCAGGAGCAGCAGGGAGGTCCACATGAGCCGGCTGCCGGGAGAATCCCACATCGTCCAGGCCGACGACGCCGTCCACAGGACGACGCCGGCCGCGTAGAAGGCCTGTATGCGGCGCAGTTGCCGTGCTGCCCTGGCCGCTGTCGGGTCGTCAGTCGGTGTCATGCCGACCCGTGTACCCCGATCGACGCCCTCCAGACCGCGCAGCGGGTGCGGCACAAGTACAGAACAGGACAGGTGTGTCCTGCGTAGTATCGCTACGACATAGGAAGAGGTGCCAGCCCATGTCCGAATCCGCTCCCACCACCACCGAGTTGACCTCGCAGTACAGCACCCAGGTGACCGACGACCTCGAACGCAATCTCAAGGAACAGGAGCGCCTCAGCGGGGAAATCGCGGCGCTCCAGGGTCAGTTGGCCGCACTGCAGCACGACCACACCGTCCTGCGGAACATCCAGCAGGTGCTGGGCACTCCGCCGGCGTCCGCCACGCCCGCCGCTCCGCCACGCGGTGCGGTGCCCGCTCCGCGCAAGAAGGCCTCCGCCGCACCGGCCGGGAAGCAGAGCGCGAAGAAGGCGGCCGCCAAGGTTTCGCCCACCCGGTCGGGGCCCACCCTGGTGGACCTCGTCCGAGAGCATCTGGCCGAACAGAAGGAGCCCCGCTCGGCGGCCGAGATCTCGAATGCGCTCGGCAGGCAGCACCCCGAGCGCACGATCAAGGCCACCGTCGTGCGCACCACACTCGAAGGACTCGTGGCAAGGAACCAGGCCCAGCGCACCAAGCAGGGGACCTCGGTCTTCTACACCTCGCCCGACGCCGGCGACCCCGCCGCGCAGCCCGAGAGCGGCTCCGGGGCGTCGGACTGACGGACGCCCCTGTGAGGGTCGTTCAGCCGGTCCGCCGGGCAGGACGGAGACCGCCGCCGCGCCATCCGGCGGCCGCGAGGACCGCGGCCGCCGCCCCGGTGCCCAGCACGGCACCGGCGACGACGTCGCCCGGGTAGTGCACGCCGGTGTGGATCCGTGAGTAGCCCACCGCGCAGGCCAGGAGGCCCAGCGGCACCGTGGCGACGGGAAGCGCGGGTCCGACCGCCGCCGCGAACGCGACCGCGGACGCCGTGTGCCCGGAGGGGAAGGACGCGGACTCGGGCATCGGCACATGCCGCCCCGGGAACGGCGAGTTCTCCGCCCGGTGCGGACGGGGCCGGCGCACCAGGCGCTTGCCGAGCATGTTCGCGCTCGCCGAGGCGACACCGATGGCCGCGACTCCGAGGGCGGCGGCGCGCCGTGGCCGGCCGGGGCACAGGGCGAGCAGTCCGGCGATCGTGAAGGAGATCTTGGAGTGGTCCGCCGCGGCCGACAGTCGCCGCAGGGCGTGGTCCAGAGCGGGAGTCCGGGTGACCGTGACGGCCTCGTACAGCGCCTGGTCGAGGGCGGCGAGATCCCGCAACAGCTCTCGGGCGGTGTGCTGTTCGCGCTGCGGTCGGTCAAGCATCGCTCTGCTCCTGGTTCTTGACGGCCGGGAAGGGAGTCCGGTCGAAGGCGAGGCGCACGACCCGGCGCCAGTCGACCGACGGGGCAGTGTACGGCGCGCCGGGACGGTCTCTCGGTACCCGCACCCGCAGGGCCTTGGGTCGTACGGCGCACACGACCGGCGGGGGCAGCAGCAGCGCTTCGCCGTCCACGGCCACCGGGATGGTCTCCGCGTCGGCCTCGACGACGACCCGGCGCGAGGTCGAGGAGGTGATCCCGCTGGCGCGTTCGCCCCGCAGCGCCAGTTCGGCGGCCTGTGCCGCGCCCTCGATCCGCAGACTGATCACACCGAGCCGGCCACCGTCCAGGTGGGATCTCCGTCCGACGCCCATCGGGCCGGCCTGCGCGTAGGGGTTGTTGCTCACCAGCAGCGCGTGCGGGGCTTCGAGCCGTCGGCCGTCCGCCGTGGCGGTCAGCTGGGCGCCGGCCTCACCGACCAGCAGGTCCGGCAGCAGGTCGAGCGTGGTGGACGCCTTGGCGTCGCGGTATTCGGGCCTCTGCACGATCTCCGCGTACGTCCCGAACGAGACCGTGTTCACGAAGGGCCGGCCCGCCACGTCGCCCAGGTCGACACGGATCTCCACACCGTGCGAGAGGGCTTGGAGACCACTCGCCGGATCGTCGCGGTCCAGGCCCAGATCCATCGCGAAGTGATTGCGGGTCCCGGCGGCGAGGACCATGAACGGCACGTCGTGTTCCGCGGCCACCCCCGCCACCAGGGCCTGCGTACCGTCCCCGCCCGCCACGCCGAGCAGGTCCGCGCCCTCGGCGAGGGCCTGGCGGGCCAGCGCCGCCGGATCGGGGCTGTCGTCCACGTCGAGCAGGATCACCCGGGCGCCCAGGGCCTCGGCGCGCTCCACCAGTGCGTGCTCGCCGACCTTGCCGCCGCCCGACAGCGGGTTCATGATCAGGACCGGCCTGCGAGGGGGCCGGACCGGACGCGAGTGCGTGGCGCGGGGTGCGCGCAGTCGGCGCAGCGCGCTTCTGGCGCAGGCCAGTGCCGCCACCCACAGGCCCAGCGCCGAGGCCGCGAACGGCCACAGGCCGGACACCGCGTACAGGACCAGGACGGCGACGGGCGCGGCCACCGCCAGCAGGGCGCCGCACAGACGCGCCAGGCCCCGGTGGGCCAGTGCCCACCAGATGCCGGCGGCGGCCAGGCACAGGCCCACGAAGCCCAGCAGCAGGAGCAGCCACTGGCCCGCGGCCACCACCGCCGCGACCACGCCCGCCAGGCAGAGCAGGGCCAGCCGGGCCAGCGTCCGCGCCGCGGTGCCGGAGCCCTCCGGCTCCACCTCGTTCATCGTTGGGGTCGCCTCTCAGGGATCGGTGGCCCAACGATCTCATGTGCCCTCGCCGCCGGCGCCGCCCTGGTCCGGGTGGATCAGCGGGTCACCACGTGCCGCTCGTCGGGCACACAGTGGGTCATGGTCAGGCCCTCGACGTCCCGCGGCGGGTTCTTGCCGAGGTTCGACAGCCGTTTGCGGTCCTCGTCGGTGAGGTCCTGGCTCGCCAGCGGCTCGAGACCGGCCACGTCCTCGGGGCTGATGCCGAGCCCGTCACCGACCCTCAGACCGAGGTCGTTCTCGACCAGCAGGAAGTGCCACACCATGCGTTCCTGCACGGGCCGGTCGCACTGGGCGAGCAGGTCGGTGAAGTTCTTCACCAGGTCGTCGCGCTCCCACTCCTCCAGGAGGAGGTATCGCTGGCCCGCCTGCAGGTAGTCGTTGGTGCGGGGGATGCGCTTGCGGGTGAGCCGGCCGTGGATCTCCGGGCCCTGTTCGTCGTGCGTCGGGTACTGCGCCTCGCGCAGGCCACCGGTGATCGACGGCTCGTAGTTGACGATCGGGTTCTCGCCCCCGCCGTCCACGTGGTACGTCATCTGACCGTCGCGCTGGTTGGTGCGCACCTCGGCGTTCTTGGCCTGGTTGACGGGGAGCTGGAGGTAGTTCGGGCCCACCCGGTAGCGCTGCGTGTCGCTGTAGGAGAAGGTCCGGCCCACCAGCATCTTGTCGTCGGAGAAGTCCAGTCCGTCGACGAGGACGCCGGTGCCGAAGGAGATCTGCTCGTTCTCGGCGAAGAAGTTCTCCGGCATCCGGTCCAGCACCATCCGGCCCACCGGCTTCGGCGGGAAGTCCTGCTCGGGCCAGGTCTTGGTGTCGTCCAGCGGATCGAAGTCCAGCTCGGGGTGGTCGTGGTCGTCCATCATCTGGACCAGCAGCTCCCACTCGGGGTACTCCCCGCGGGCGACCGCCTCGTACAGGTCCTTGGTGGCGTGGCCGAGCGAGTCGGCCTGCACATTGGCGGCGTCCTCCTCGGTCATCGAGCGGACGCCCTGCTTGGGCATCCAGTGGTACTTGACCAGCTTGGTCTCGCCGTCGGCGTTGACCCACTTGTAGGTGTTGACGCCGAAGCCCTGCATGTGGCGGTAGTCCGCGGGGATGCCGCGCGGGCTGAACAGGTTGACCAGCATGTGCATCGACTCGGGTGTCTGGGACATGAAGTCGAAGATGCGGCGCGGCTGCTGCTCGAAGGTGACCGGATCGGGTTTGAGGGCGTGGATGACGTCCGGGAACTTGATCGCGTCCCGGATGAAGAAGACGCCCAGGTTGTTGCCCACCAGGTCCCAGTTGCCGTCCTCGGTGTAGAACTTCACGGCGAAGCCGCGGGGATCACGGGCGGCCTCGGAGGAATCGCGCCCGCCGATGACGGTGGAGAAGCGGACGGCCAGGTCGGTGCGCTTGCCGCGCTCCTGGAACAGTTTGGCCCGGGTGTACCGGCTGATCGGCTCGTCTCCCCAGGCACCGTAGGACTCGAAGTAGCCGTACGCGGTGACGCCGCGGGCGTGTACGACCCGCTCGGGGATGCGTTCCCGGTCGAAGTGGCTGATCTTCTCCAGGAACTGGTAGTTCTCCAGCGTGGCGGGCCCGCGGGCGCCGACGGTGCGCTGGTTCTGGTTGTCGTGGACCGGGTGGCCCTGGCGGTTGGTGAGCTCCTTGCGGTCGTCCGCGGGAGCGGGACCGGTACCGGACACGTCCGTCATGATCGGGGGCTCCTCAGGTTCTCGGGTTCTCGGCAGGTGGCGGCCCCTGGCGCAGCGGGCAGCCTCCGGCCGGTGTTCGGCGGATCACCCGAGTACCCGGTCGGCTCGTGTCACTCACGTCAGGCGCCCGCCACCAGCGAGTCGTCCTTGGGGCGGGTCCCGGACAACTGGCGGCGGGCCGCTGCCAGGGCGGATTCGATGTCGCGGGTGCCCGTGGCGATGCACAAGGTGTAGGACACGTCCTCGAGCCGCTGACGCGCTCCGGCGCTGCCTTCCTCGGCGTGCAGGACATGCAGCGCCTCGTAGCGCTCGAGCAGGTCGGTGAGAAGGGCGGGGTGGGCCATGAGCATGATTCGCTCCTCCGTCTGCGCAGTGGGAGTGAGGGCGGTCGCGTCCGCCGTATCACTCGGACTGTCGCGGGAGAGGCCTCGGCGGCACGCACCAAGGAGAGCCGCGTTCGGCCGCTTCCGCGGTGGGCCTGTGATCCCAAGCACCTGAACCCGCGTCTGCCCGGGCGAATGAAGCTCAAACCACCGATGACATCCTCAGCGTTCCAGTCGCTGTGGGGCCGGGCAGCGGTCAGTCCCGGCGGGCGCCGACGTCGCCGTTGACCGAGGTCAGCGTCATGGTGTGGTCCCGGTCGGCCTCGCGTACCGGGACGGCCACGGTGGCGCGGCCGTTGTCGGTGGACGCGGTGACCCGGTAGGGCGGGCTGTCGTGGGGCACGGTGACGTCGACCGAGCCGTTGACGGTCGCGGCGCTGACACCGGAGGGGACGGCCGTACATCCGAGGACGACGTCGCCGTTCGTGGTCGCCGCGTGCACCCGCCGCGCAGCCACGCTCGTCGCGCGCACGGAGCCGTTGCGGGTGGACAGCCGTACGTCGGCGCCGTCGCGTCCGGAACGGGTCACCGTCACATCGCCGTTGACGGTCGCGATGTCCAAAGCGGCGGCGACGCCCGCCACGTCGACGCCGGCGTTGCGGGCGGTGGCCGTGACACTGATGCCGTCGGGGATCTCGACGTACGGCATCCGGGGACAGTCCCCGTCGCCCGTGCTTCGGTCGGCACACGACAGGTCGAGCGTCCACACCTTCCCGTGATGGGACCAGTGCCCGTCTACGCGGTCGTCGACGGTTACGTCGCGGCCGTCGGCCGGACGCAGCCGCAGGCCGTTGTCGGTGGCGATGACCACCTGTTCGCCGGAGTCCGCGACGCGGAGCGCCCCCGCCGCCGGCGGGCCACCGGACGCCCGGTCGTGATCGTCGCTGCACGCCCCGGCCAGGGGCAACAGTGCCAGTACCACCATCAGGCGCGTCAGGCGCCGTGTCGGCATCGCCTTCATACCCCGACGGATGCCCCGGTTCGTCGTGGCCATGGCAGAGGCAGACCGCGAGGACCGCCCTTCGGGCCTTACGGCGCCGGGACCGAGTCCGTGTCCTTCACGCCCTCGTTCGCCGCGAGCGCCTTGTTGCGGCGCACCGAGGACCAGAAGGACCAGCCGATGAGGACGACCCCGACGAGTCCGGTGATGATCTCGTTGATCTGGTACTGGATGGTGACCATGAGGATCACGGCGAGGGCGCCGATCGCGTAGTGCGCGCCGTGCTCCAGGTAGACGTAGTCGTCGAGGGTGCCCTGGCGGACCAG
Source organism: Streptomyces sp. NPDC102270 (assembly GCF_044766405.1). Lineage (NCBI taxonomy): Bacteria > Bacillati > Actinomycetota > Actinomycetes > Kitasatosporales > Streptomycetaceae > Streptomyces > Streptomyces sp. NPDC102270. The sequence continues at coordinate 296,810 of NZ_JBIWLX010000009.1, forward strand.
GTACACGGTCAGGGAACGGACGTACATGGCGCCGATGCCCAGGCCCAGCGCCATCAGGACGATGTCGTTGGTGATGGCGAACGCGCCGATCACACCGTCGAAGGAGAAGGAGGCGTCCAGGACCTCCAGGTACAGGAACATGAAGAACGCGGCCCGGCCTGCCAGCGTGACCGCCGAACGGGTCCCGCCGGAGCGTTCGGCCTCCTTCTCGCGTTCCTCCTCGTCCTCGAGTTTGTCCTCGAAGTAGCCGGAGAGGCCGCCGACGACCATGTAGGTGATCAGGCCCGCGATACCGGAGATCAGGACGGTCTGCGCCTTGTCGGCGTGCGCGCCGCCGTGCTGGTGGGCGTGGGTGGCGAAGGTGAAGGCGGTGATCAGCAGGACGACCAGGGCGATGCAGACCGACAGCATGTCGACCTTGCCGAGCTTGGCCAGCGGCCGCTCGATCCAGCGCAGCCACTGGATGTCCCGGTCCTCGAAGATGAAGTCCAGGAAGATCATCAGCAGGAACATCCCGCCGAACGCGGCGATCGCCGGGTGCGCGTCGGTGACCAGCTGCTCGTAACGGTTCTTGTCGGTCAGGGCCAGCTGGACCGCGTCGTACGGATTGAGCTTCGCGGTGACCGCGACGATCACGACCGGGAAGACCAGCCGCATGCCGAACACGGCGATCAGGACGCCGACCGTGAGGAAGATCTTCTGCCAGAAGGCGTTCATCTTCTTCAGGATTCCGGCGTTGACCACCGCGTTGTCGAACGACAGGGAGATCTCCAGCACGGCCAGGATCGCCACGATGCCGAACGCGGCCCAGCCGTCGTAGAGCACTCCTGCGGCCAGGCCGAGCGCGGTGACCGCGAACGCCCAGCGAAAGGTCTTCAGAATCACTTGCATCAAGTCCTGTTGTCGGGAGGTCGCCGGGTCGGCGGGCGCGGACGGCCCGTGGGTTCAGGGGCGTTGTCTATCACGGTCAGGGGTCATGACGTTCTGGTGGGTGCTCGTACGGCAAGCAGGGCGACGTCGTCGTCGTTGTGGACGTGCCGTACCCGGCGCAGCACCTGGTCGGTGAAGGAGGCCAGCGGGCGGTGGGCGAGGGCGGCGGCGTGCCGGCTCAGATGCTGCAGGCCCTCGTCTATGGACCGGCCGGGTGCCTCGATCAGGCCGTCGGTGTAGAGCAGCAGGGTGGAGCCGGGCGGCAGCAGAACGCTCGCGTCGGTGCGGGGTGCGTTGACTCCGGTGCCCAGGAGGATGCCGTGACCGTCGGTGAGGTAGCGGGCCAGGCCGTCGTGGCTGATCAGGAGGGGCGGCGGGTGGCCGGCGTTGGTCCAGGTCAGTTCCCAGTGACCGTCGTCCCTCTCCTCGATGCGGGCCAAGATCATGGTGGCCATGGTGACGTCGGTGATGTGCATGACCGCCGCGTCGAGCCGGGCGACGATCCGGCTCGGCGCCTCCTGGTGGGCCCAGGCGTAGGCGCGGAGCATGTTGCGCAGTTGTGCCATGCCGGCCGCGGCCTCCAGGTCGTGGCCGACGACGTCTCCGACCGCCAGCGCGGTGGCGCCGTCGGAGAGGGTGAAGGCGTCGTACCAGTCGCCGCCGACCTGTGAGGCGTCGGGGGCGGGCAGGTAGCGGGCCGTCATCTGCAGTCCGGGCACCCGTGGCATCTGGGGCAGCAGGTGGTTCTGCATGGTCTCGGCGACCTTGCGCTGCCGCTGGTAGAGGCGCGCGTTGTCCAGGGCCAGGCCGGCACGGCGGGCGATGTCCTCGATCAGCGGGAGATCGGCGGTGGTGAAGTCCACCGGGTCCTTGGCCCGGCCCAGGGTCAGGGCGCCCAGGACGGCGCGGGTGCTGCGGATGGGGGCGATGGCGGCGGAGCGGATTCCGGTGGCCTCGAACAGGCGGCGCTGTTCCACCGCTATCCCGGAGTCCGGCTCCCGCTGGTAGGTCTGCGGCCCTGCCAGGGTGGAGGCGACCCCGCGCAGGGCCCGGGACAGGGGCATCGGTGATTCCTCCGGGACCGGCGGCATCGGTCCCTGAAGGTCCTCGTGGCGCACCAGGGTGTCGTCCTCCGCGTGGACGACCGCGGTCCGCCACACCTCGTCGCGCTCGGTGATCAGGTCGACGACGGCCCAGTCCGCCAGCCGGGGCACCACCAGGGCCACCAGCCGCCGCAGGGTCTCCTCGACGTCGAGTGTGGACGTCAGGCGGGTGGTGGTCTCGGCCAGCAGGGCGAGCCGTTCCAGCTCCGGCATCGCCTGGACCTCCGCCTCCGGCCGGCTGCCTGTCTCCGGCGGGTGCTGGGCGTGGACGAGCACGAGCGTGCCGACGTCCTCGCCGTCCAGGTCGTACGGCGTGATCAGCCACGAGACGGGCAACAGGGTGCCGTCGCCGCACTCGAAGTAGTCCCCCTCGGCCTGGGCGGTGCGCCCGGCGTGGAACGCCTGTCGCATGTCGCACCGGCTGCGCGGCAAGGGATGACCGTGGGCGTCCCGGTGCAGGAGGTCGTGGGCGTCACGGCCGAGGAACTCTGCGGCGGGGCGGACCAGCAGCTCTTCGGCATGGCTGTTCACGGCGATGACGTGGCCCTCGTCGTCCACGACGTACGCCGCGGTCCCGATGGCCTCCAGCGCCTCGGTGGGCCCCGTAGAGGGTCGTCTCCCCTCGGCCCCCGTGTCCTCCGCCCCTGCCATGTCTTCCTCTCCTCGCCGGTCGGCCGCTGCCGCGTGCCGGTCTGTGCCCTGTTCACTGGGCCGTCCTGTCCTTCCCGTGTGCCCCGGCGCCCATGTATCCAGCCTCGCCTGTGAGCGAGCACTCGCAACCGGGTGGCAAGGACGGCGGTGCGAAGCCGCCACGGACAGGGCTCCGGACCGGGTGCCATGACGGCCTCCCACGCGCCCCCATGACGCCTCCGTGCGCTGGGCGTGCGTGGCCGAATTCGTCCTGCTTCCACGGCACTTGGCCACCGGCTGGGTATCAGTGAAGTGACGGGTGCGGACCGGGCGGCACGGGGAGGGCTGGGGCTGTGGCACGTCTGTCGTGGACGTCCGGCCTCGTCCCGTCACGTCTGTCGCGGAAACGGCACGTCGTGCGCGCGCTGCGGGCCGAGGGGCGCTACGGGCCGGGGCTCCGTGATGTGCTGCCCGCCTTCGCCGGTGTCGTGGCGGGCGTGTGCGCGGTGGCGGCCGTGCTCGCCGCGGGGTACCGCGCCGCCGGGATCGCCGTCCCCGTGGCCGGGGTCGGCCTGCTGGCCCTGGTCGTCACGGCCGCGATACGGCACGGGCGTCCTGACGCCCGCCGTCGTCTGGGTTACTACACCGCGGACGAGCTGCGCGAACTCGACACCCAGCAACTGGCGTTGGCGGTGGCGCGGATGCTGCGCCGGGACGGGTGGCGGGTGCGGCTGGTGCCCGCGCCGGACCGGCCGCGCCTGTGCGCGCGGGACGCGGCCGGCCGTCGTATCGACGTGGCCTTCCGGCCGGTGGCGGAGCCCCTCCCCGACGAGGACGCGCCGCATCCTCACCCGCACCGCGGGGCCCAGGGGTCGCCGCTGCGTCTGGTCGTGCATCGGGGCGTCTTCACCGACCGCGACCTCCGGTGGGCACGCAGGGAGCGGACGATCCGTCTGCTCGACGGCAGCGCTCTGCGGCAGTGGGCGGCGGGCGCCCGCCTCAACGACCTGTTAGGTCAAGAACGGTGAGGAATGTCTCGGGGCCCGCCCCTCCCCCGTCAGATCCGCCCGCCGGTCAAGCGGGTGATCGGACCGTGCGTGTGACGTCCGGAGCGTCGGCCGACCGCGTACGACGTGGCGGTCAGGGCGGTCAGCCCCGCACCGACGCCCGCGGCGATGAGCTTCCGCTGGGCGATGACCGTCCAGGCCGTCTTGGCGACGGCCGCGGCCTGTCCCGAGGCGGCGATGACGGTCTGGCGGCCGGCCTCGACGCTCTTGGCCGCGGTCTGCGCGGCCCCGCTCACCGTCTTGGCCGTCCGTTCGGTCGCCTCCTGGCCCGCTGACGCGGCGTCATCCGCCTTCTCGGCGGCCTTGTTCGCCGCCTTGGTCGCCGGGGCAGTGGCCTTGGCCGTGCTGCGCCGGGCCTTCGCCGCGGTCTGGGTGGTCGCGGAATCTTGATTCGTCTGCTCGTTCGATTCACTCATGGACATCGCGTTACCGCTCGCTTCGACGGCAAACACGCTGCGTCGACAGGGTTTTCATCGCGTGGCGCTGTCGGCGCGCCCGCGCGAAGCGGTGACGGCCCCGGCGCCGTGGCGCACCAAGGCCGTCACCGACGGCCTGTCAGCCGATGTGGTAGCTGTCCCCGTAGACCTTCCAGTCCAGGGGCGGGTTCAGGTCGAGGTTGCCCTGGCGCAGGAAGACGCGTTGGGCGGTGTCGACCCGGCTGGTGTCGCTGTGCGCCTCCTCCTGTTTCATCGCCCACACGCGTGCGTCGAGGAAGGCGTCCAGGTACGTCGTCTCGCTGCCGCCCTGCGCCGGGGGCTTGGCCTGGCGCAGGGCCCGGCGGCGGATGCTGCTGAAGCTGGTCGCGTCGCCGCCGTCGCCGTGCATGACGATGGCGTCGTAGTAGGCGAACTGGCCGAGCGCGCGCAGCCCGTCCGCCTTGCCCTGCCGGACGGCGGGGTTGAAGTAGACGCGGTCGCGTTCGTCGTTCTGCGCCTGCTGGAACACCGTGTCCCGGGCGGCCTTGCGCCAGTCGTCGGGGAAGTTCGGGTCCAGGCCGTCGTGGGAGTCTGAGCCGTCGACGCGGCGCAGGGCCGGCAGGTACTTGGCGAGGACGTTGCCGGGCTTGCGGTCGGCGTACAGCTCGACGAGGTCGAGCATGTCTCCGGTGCCGGAGCAGAAGCCGATGATGCCGGCGGTGTAGCCGCGGCCGTCACCTATGTCCTCGATGTACTTGTACTGCGCCTTCCAGTCGAGCGAGGAGTTCTCCGCGCTCGACACCAGCTTCATGGCGATCTCCTTCTTCGCGGGGTCGTCGAGGCCCGGTGCGGCCGCCGAGGCTGCGGCGGCACGGCGGGGGCTCAACAGGGCCGCACAGGTAGCCGCGCCCATCAGAGCGAGGACGGTACGGCGGGACGTCTGGGCGGCCGGGGGCACTGTGTCAGGTTCCACGGGGGCTCCAAGCGGAGGTGGGGGGTGGAGAGTTGATTGGTGCAGACCTGATTGTTAGGAATGTTTCCTACCAGTGCGCGGCGCCATCAGTAACCCACTACGGAAGAAGTTCGTAGGTTCGAACAAACGATGGTTAGTCAGACTTCAGTTCGACAGCCTGCGAGGGCGTTTTCTGAGAGCCCGGTCGCCGACCGGGCGGGGCAGGGACGGTTCCCTGTCGGCCCGCCGGTCGGGAAGCGACGTCAGAAGTGACGCGGCAGGCGGACGACCTGGACGAAGAAGTCGTCGATCTGACGGACCGCGGCGATGAACTGGTCCAGATCGACCGGCTTGGTGACATAGGCGTTGGCGTGGAGCTTGTAGCTGCGCAGAATGTCCTCCTCGGCCGCGGAGGTGGTGAGGACGACGACGGGGATGTGGGACAGCTCCGGGTCGGACTTGATCTTCTCCAGGACCTGACGACCGTCGTACTTGGGCAGGTTGAGGTCGAGCAGGATGAGATCGGGCTGCGGCGCGTCCGTGTGGTCGCCGCGCCGGTAGAGGAAGTCGAGTGCCTCCTCGCCGTCCCGGACCACGTGGAGCGTGTTGCCGATCTTGTTGTCCTCGAACGCCTCACGGGTCATCAGCTCGTCGCCGGGGTCGTCCTCGACGAGGAGCACGTCGATCGGGCTCGCGGCTGGGGTGGTCATGTCAGAACCTTCTCCTCGGTGCCGATACCGGACGCCTCCGGGCTCTCGGCGATGGACGGAAGGGTGAAGCAGAAGCGCGTGCCGTCCGTGTGTGCGGTGTCGATCCAGATCTTGCCACCATGTTGTTCCACGATCTTCTTGCACAGGGCCAGACCGATACCGGTGCCCCCGTAGGCGTCCCTGCCGTGCAGTCGCTGGAAGATGATGAACACCTTCTCCGTGAACGGCTCGGGAATGCCTATGCCGTTGTCCGTGACGCACATCAGCAGACTGTCGGGCTCGTCCGGGTCCGCCGCGCAGGTGATGGTCACGTGTGGAGCGAGGTCGGGGTGGCGGAACTTGAGGGCGTTGCCGATCAAGTTCTGCCAGAGCATGGTCAGCAGGGTGGGGTCCCCCACCACCTCGGGCAGGTGTTCCGGGCGGTCGACGCGGGCGTCGGACTCCTCGACGGCTGCCCCGAGGTTGGCCAGCGCCTTGTCCAGCGCCTGGTCGAGTCCGACGGGCACCCGGGCGTCGTTGACCCGCCCGACCCGGGAGAAGGTCAGCAGATCGTTGATGAGGACCTGCATGCGCCGGGCCCCGTCGACGGCGAAGTCGACGTATTGCCGGCCCCGGTCGTCGAGGGTGTCGCCGTAGCGCTTCTCCAGCAGCTGGCAGAAGGAGGCGACCTTGCGCAGCGGCTCCTGCAGATCGTGGGAGGCGACGTAGGCGAACTGCTCCAGTTCCGCGTTGGAGCGGCGCAGTTCCTCGGCCTGGGCGTCCATCTCGGCGGCCTGCCTGGTCAGCGCCTGCTCCTGGGCGCGGGAGGCCTCCAGTTCGGCCACGACATGCCAGCGCATGCCCTCGACGGCGTTGGCCACCGCGGCCAGATCGGCCGGGCCGGCGCCGGTGATGACGTACGAGAAGTCACCGTCCGCCACCCGCCTGGACGCCGTGCTCAGCGCCTCCAGGGGACGTGTCACGAGGACCCGGATCAGGACGGCGCAGGCGAGGCCGGCCAGCAGGAAGACGGCGAGCATGCCCGCCAGGACCCAGTCGCGCACCGTGCGTTCATGGGCGAGATGGGAACGGCCCTGCTTCACCGCCTTCGCCAGGTCGGTGTTCTGCCTGTCCCACAGTGCGCGCAGCCGGTCGAACTCCTTGTTGCCCTGGTCGGCCTTCTGCTGGTCCAGCGGCTTCGGACGGCCGGGCGTGACCGATACCGCGAGGGGTTCGGCATAGGTGCGGCGCCAGTCGGCCGCCTGGGTTTCGATCGCCCGCAGGTCCGCCACCAGTTCGGGCCGGTCGCCGATGAACTCGCGCAGCCGGGCGGCCGAGCCCGCCTCGTCCCGTTTGCCCTGGGTGTACGGAGTGAGGAACTGCCGGTCGGCGGCGATGGCGTAGCCGCGGATGCCCGACTCCTGGTTGGCCAGTGCCGCCTGCAGCCGGTACGCCTCGGTCTGGGCGGGCTGAATGCGACGCGAAAGCCGGTCGCTCACCTCTGCCGTCCGGCCGAGGAGGCCGGCGCCGACCAGGCTGCCGGCCACCACCAGCAGCGTCATGACGGCCAGCAGCAGGTAGAACCAGCCCTGCACCGTCAACCGGCCTCCCCTGCGCATCGCGCCCATCCCTCGCCTCACCATGTGGTCCCGCACCGCACTCTCGCTCACTCAGTTCCAGTTCAGATGGACGACGGCCACGTCGTCTGCCAGGCCGCCCCGCGACTCGGCGAGGCTCTCGGCCTTCTCGATCAACCGATCCACGAAGGCCTCCGGCTCCAGGGCGGCCGCCTCCCGGGCGAGGGCCAGGAGTCCTTCCTCGCCGAGGCGTTCCGTGCCACGGTTCACGTGCCCCTCGAAGAGGCCGTCCGTGAAGAGCACCACCGACGTTCCCGCCGGTACCGGCAGTTGTGCGGTCGGCCACCTGGCGCCGCCGGGGACCATGCCCAGGGCCGGTCCACCGGGCACCTCGACCCACTGCACGTCCGTCCCGGTGCGCTGGAGCAGGCCGTGATGCCCGGCTCGTACCACATGGGCGTGTTGCTCTCCGGGGACGGCGGCCAGGCTCACCAGGGTCGCGAAGACCTCGTCGCGGGCCCGTTCGGCCATCAGCAGTTCCTCGAGCCGGGCCATCTGCTGAGCGCCGGTTATTCCGCTGAGGACGAGGGTGCGCCAGGCGATCCGCAGGGCGACCCCCAGGGCCGCTTCGTCCGGGCCGTGCCCGGAGACGTCCCCGATGAGGGCGTGGAGGGTGCCGTCGGCGCTCTGGACGATGTCGTAGAAGTCACCGCCCAGCAGTGTCTGTGCGCGGCCGGGCCGGTAGCGGGCGACGACCTGGACGCCCTCGGCGCGCAGCAGGGGGCGGGGCAGGAGTCCGCGCTCCAGACGGGCGTTCTCCTGTGCCTGGAGCGCGCCGGCCTGCAGGGCGACCGCCGCCTGCTCGGTCTGCTTGCGCTGGATCGCGTAGCGCACCGCCCGCCCGAACAGCTCGGGCTCCACCCGGCCCTTGAGCAGGTAGTCCTGTGCGCCGGCCGCGACCGCGGCGAGGCCGGTCTGCTCCTCGGCGAGCCCGGTGAGGACCACGATGGCGACCTGCTCGGCCAGGCCCTGGACGAGGGAGACCGCCTCGAGGCCGTGGGCGTCCGGCAGGTGCAGGTCGAGCAGGACGCAGTCGGGTGTCTCGGTCGCCAGCACCTCGGTGGCCTCGGTCATCGACCGCACCCAGCGCAGCCGCATCTTCACGGCGCCGTCGACGACCAGTTCCTCCACGAGCATGGCGTCGCCGGGATCGTCCTCCACGAGGAGGACCGACGGCTCCCAGTGCTCCCACGCCGTCTCGGCGCCGGCTGCCGTCGCCGACACCAGCTCGGCAGCCTCAGTCCCCGAGATCACTCTCGTCCCGGCCTCCCCACTCCATCCATGTCGCCTGCCGCCGGCCGTTGCCCAGGACAACGACGGGAACGCGGTCAGAGCGACGATCCGATCTTCACTCGTCGCCCATGGCCGTGGACGGCATGTCCACCCCTGGGTCGGTCCTCGGGCGGGCCGTGCGGCCGGCCTCGGCAGTCCTGATCCTCGTGGCCGATCTTCACTCCCTGGTCAGTTCCCCGCGAGGTCCAGAGGGACGAGCGGGCGGCCTTCGGCGTCCCGGAGAGCGCGGCTGCGCTCACTGTCGCCCCGTGCGGGGTCCGCCACCTCCGGCACTGCCGTACCTGTGCCGGCCGTCACTGACGTCGTCATCGTCCGCCCATCCCGAGATTCCGGTGTTCTGGCCGCGTTTACCCGCGATCGGCGTGACCATGCGGGGACGGTTTCAGAAACCCCTTCTGGGCGGCACGCCGCCTGCACATCCGGAGTCCCTCCGTACGCCTTCGGTTCCGATCGGGCTCACGGGGAACCGGGTAGGACGTCAGAAAGGAGTCCCCGTGACCACCTACGTCATCACCGTCCCCGGCACGTTCCTGCGGGGAGTGCCCGACAGCGTCCGCTCGGACATCGGACGGAGGCTTCGGCCTCAGGACCCCAGGAACACGGACCTCGGCGAGAGCGAGGAGCTGAGCGTGCTGACCACGGAGGAGGACGGCATGTTCGCCGCACGGGTCGAGGTCGACGCACCCGACCGGTTGCAGGCCGAGGCCGAAGCGGTACGGCTGGTGTCCCGGGCCCTGCGTGACAGTGGCCTGGCGGAAGAGGACGCCCCGTTGGGCCCCGCGGTCGTGACCGGCATCGACAGCGAGTTCTGAGGCGGCGGCGGAGCGGGCCTTCCGGTTCGCGGCCCGTCCGGGGGATGGCGCCGTGCGGTGCGGAGGGCGAGGATGTCCTTTCGCGAAGTGCGGTCCGCTCCGCCGCGGTTCATGGCCTTTCCGGCGCCCCGCGCGGCACGGGCGGATGGCGTCGGCCGCCTGAAGGAGCCTCGGGATGGGTTCACACGCAGCGCCGCACCACCGCAAGCGGATCCTGGTGACCGCCGCGAGCCTCCTGCTCGTGGCCGGCGGTCTCCTCGGTCTCCCCCGGGCCGACGGTGCGCCCGCTCCCGCCGATGCCTGCCGCACCACCGCCACGCGTCTGCCCCGTGGTGACTGCGGGCCCTTCTGGCAGGTCCTCGCCGAGGACTTCAACGGCGACCGGGTGCCGCTGGGTTCGTTCAGCGACTGCGCGCACGATGTCGACACCTCCGCGGCCCACTGCGGGGGCCTGAAGGGGAAGTACCGCGACAACTGGTGGGCCTATCCGACGGGTTGGCCCGACACGGCCGTCAGCCGGGGCCGGACGTGGTGGGTGTCCACCACCCGGAGGACACCGTGAGCGTCGGTCCCGCGGCGAACGGCGACGGGCGGATGTCGATCCGGATGTGGCGGCCCGCGGACGGCGGCCCTGTGCATGCCGCGGCGCTGGTGCCGCGTGCGGTGATGCAGATGACGTACGGCAAGTACAGCGCGCGCATCAAGGTCACCGAACTGGCGCCCGGCTACAAGTCCGCGTGGCTGCACTACGGCGGGGGCTGCGAGATGGACCACCCCGAGGGCGAGTGGACAGGCTCCCTCAGCTCCTTCCACCACCCCTGCGGCGGTGGTGAGCAGGGCTACTTCCCGGGAAGCGACGACTGGACGCGGTGGCACACGGTGTCCACCGAGTGGACCCCGGGCCATGTCCGGTTCTTCGTCGACGGCCGGCAGACGGGTCATGACACCCGTGACGTGCCGGACCGTCCCCTGTCCTGGGTGCTCCAGAACGAGAGCGCTCTGGAGGGTCCGGGTGCGGCGCCGGGAAGCAGCGCGCAGCTCGACATCACCTGGGTGGCGGCGTACGCGTACGGCTGGAAGTGAACCCTCACGCCGTGGGGGTGACGAGTTCGTCGGCGACCCATCGGGCGACGTGGGCGGGGTAGGGCGACGGCAGTCCGAGGACGATGTGGGTGAAGCCGGCGTCGGTCGCTTCGGTGATCGCGTCGCGGGTGGCGCCCGGACGGTCGTAGGAGACCGGCAGGTGGATCGAACGGGTGATCTCGGCGGGGTCGCGGCCGATCTCCTCGCAGTACCGGTCCAGCAGGGCGCTGCGGCGGGTGACGTCGTCGATGTCGCCGGCGGGGATGTTCCACAGGTCGGCGTGGCGGGCGGCGATGCGCAGGGTCGCGGAGGAGCGGCCGCCGATGAGGACCGGGGGGTGGGGGCGCTGGACCGGTTTGGGGTTGCCGAAGGCGCCGGTGAGGTGGTGGTGGGTGCCGTGGTGGTCGAAGGGCTTCTCCTCGGTCCACAGGCGCTTGATCAGCGTACAGGCCTCGTCGAGGCTGCCCACGGCGTGCGCGGAGTCGTGGAAGGGCAGGCCGTGGGCTTCGTACTCGCGTCGGGCCGGCGGGTGGTCGGGGCGCGAGCCGACACCGATGCCGAAGTCGAGCCTGCCGCCGGAGACGATGTCGACGGTCGTGGCGATCTTGGCCAGCATCGCGGGTGGCCGGAAGCGGTTGCTGCTCACCATGACGCCGAGCCGTAGGCGCCGCGTCCGGGCGGCCAGGGCCGAGAGGAGGGTCCAGCCTTCGTGGGCCGGTCCGTCGGGGTCGCCGCCGATCGGCATGAGGTGGTCGAAGAGCCAGGCGTGCTCGATGGCGTCGATGGTGTCCGCCTCGCGCCAGACGCGCAGGATGTCGTGATAGTCGACCTGCATGGGGGCGGTCATGATCCCGAAGCTGGGCGGGGGGTGGTGCGGCATGGACGGTGGGCCTTTCGTGCGTGGGGTCTCCCTGGGCGGTCAGCGGCGGCGCAGTGACGGGTCGAGGAGTGCGGGCGGGGTGTCGTGCTTCTCGTCCGGGGCCAGGTCGGTGCCGGGGGCGACGATCTCGTCGATCGCGTCGAGGACATCGGTGCTCAGCACGGTGTCCGCGGCGGCGAGTTGGGCGTGCAGGTGGTCGACCGTGCGGGGGCCGATCAGGGCACTGGTCACGCCGGGGTGCGCGGTCACGAAACCGAGTGCGAGCTGGATGAGGGTGAGGCCCGCCTCTTCGGCGACCCCGGCCAGTCGCTCGACGGCGGCGAGCCTGGCCCGGTTGGCGGGGGCGGTCGTGTCGAATCGCTGGGGCAGGATCGCCGAGCGGTGGGTGGTGATGTCCCGGCCCGCGCGAATCGCACCCGACAGCCAGCCCGAGGCCAGTGGGCTCCACACCAGTACGCCGAGGCCGTACTCCTGAGTGACGGGCAGGACGTGGGCCTCGATACCGCGCTGGAGGATCGAGTAGCTGGGCTGTTCGGTGACGTAACGGCTCAGGCGGTGTTCGCGGGCGGCCCACTGGGCCTGCACGATGCGGTGGGCGGGGAAGGTGGAGGAGCCGAAGTAGCGGATCTTTCCGGCGCGTTGCAGGTCGGTGAGGGCCGACAGCGTCTCCTCGTCGCCGGTGTTCGGGTCCCAGCGGTGGATCTGGTACAGGTCGACGTGGTCGACGCCGAGGCGGCGCAGACTGGCCTCCAGCTCGGTGACCAGCCAACGGCGCGAACTGCCCCGGTGGTTGCGTTCGTCGCCGATGGGCATGCCGGCCTTGGTGGCCAGCACGATGTCGTCGCGGCGGCCGGCGATGGCCTTGCCCACCATCTCCTCCGACTCGCCGTCGCCGTACATGTCGGCGGTGTCGATGACGTTGACGCCGGCATCGAGGGCTGCGTCGACGATCGCGGTCGCCTCGTCCTGGGTGGTGCGGCCGATCCTGCCGAAGTTCATGGCGCCGAGCGCGAGAGAACTGACCTGCACTCCGGTGCGGCCCAAGGTGCGGTACTGCATGTGATTCCTCCGGGGGATGAAGTCGTGCGGCATGGCGTGGCAGGACTGCCGGGATCCGTTCCGCCGTCACGAAGAAACGGAACCACGTTCCGCAAACAATACGGAACATGGTTCCGGTTTTGCAAGGCGGGGAGGGCACGGTGGATGGCAGCGACGCACGCTTCCCCGTGGGGCTGCTCGGAGACAGGTGTCCAGGACGCGCCACGGCCGGGTGATGCGGGCGCCTGGGGCTCGGCACTGGCCGTCCCGCCCGCGGCCGACGTCTTTACCCCCTACGTCGGCGCGGCCTGCTGGGCAGCTGAAGATCGGGGCCGCGACGCCCGGCAGCGGCCAGGCCAGGAACCGACCGCCCACATCGTGCCGTTGACCTGACCCGCCGACCTCGCGGCCCGCGCTGCGGTGGGACGAGCCGGCCTGGTGCCGCACGCGACAGGCAGGCGGGCCCTCGGCCGGCTCGGATGCCGGCAGCTCCCACCGATGGGCGGGTCCAGTCGCACCACCTGGCCGGGCTGCCGGGCAGGACAGCAACTCCAGGGCGAAGGCGGAGATGAAGGCGATGCGGAGCGTCCGCGTGGTCGCCTGCCGGTACTCGCCGGTGATGCGCCGGATCGACTCGGCCGGTGCCTTGGCACGGGACGCTCTCGGTGGCCCTGGTCGCCGTGCCGATCGGGATGCGCCTCGTCCGCGGTGAGATGCACCTGTACGACGCTCGGCCGCAGCGGACGCCGTACGGCGGGTGGCGTCTCAGACCCCTGGTTCAGGCTGCTGGTTCAGACTCCGGCAAGGCGGCCCTGCCCTCCGCCCGGTGTTCGGCTGCCGCCGTCGGGTCCGTGGCGTCGAGGACCGCCGCGATGCCCTCGTGGGCCAGGGCCTCCGCGTGGCGGTTACCGAGCTTCGGAGCCAGTTCCAGGGCCTGGCGGTGGAGGCGCAGGGCCTGGTCGGGCAGGCCTGCCAGGCGGCAGGTCTCCCCGTAGGCGCTGAGGAAGTGGATCTTCCAGTGGTCCTCGAACAGCGCGTCCAGCAGCGCGAACGCCCGCTCGTGGCTCGCCAGGGCCTCCTCGTGGCGGCCCATCTGGCGCAGGGCGACGCCCAGGCAGTTCAGACACCATGCCTCGTTGTGCCGGTGGCCGTCCTCGCGGGCCAGCGCGAGCGCCCGGTGAAGGTGGCCGACGGCCTCGTCGGGGTCCTCGTCGGCGATGGCCACGCCCAGCGTGATCAGGGCCGTCAGGGTGGGCGGCCACGCTCCGTCGGCGTGCGGGATCTCCAGCGCCGTACGGGCCAGCTGCGCCGCCTCCTCACGGTGCCCCAGCTGCAGCAGCGCCCACGCCTCGTACGCGGTCGCCTGGGCCGCGCCCATGGGGCAGCCGGCGTCTGCGTACAGCTTGCCCGCCAGCCGGAACAGCCCGAGCGGCTCCTCGACGTAGCCCTCGTCCCATCTCAAGTAGCCGCGGCGCATGGTCAGTTCGGCCTCGGCGCGGACGTCCCCGGCCCGGAGCACCAGCGCCGTCGCCGCCTCGTACGCGGCGCTCGCCTCCGCCATGCGGCCCGCGTTGTACCGGGCGAACCCCAAGTCGCTGTGTGCCTCGGCGAGTTGCAGGGGATCGTCGAGGCGCCGCGCGGCGGCAAGGGACCGTTCGAAGAGGCCGTTGAGCATCGTGGTGCCGCAGCGCCGGGCGAAGTACGCCCGCATGAAGCGCGGCAGTTCGCACAGGTGCCGGTCGGCCCCGGCCTCCTCCGCCGCCTCGAACGCGGCCAGCAGGTTGAGGTATTCGGTGCCGAACCAGATGAGGGCCGCGATCTTGTCCTGGAAATGGGGCAGTTCGGCCGGCGGGCGGTCCACGGAGGCCTCGCGGCTCAGCGACAGGAACGGCATCGCGGTGTCCGCGGCGGCCGCCGCGTGCACGTAGTAGTCGAGCACCCGGGTCAGGGCCCGGTCCCGTTCCGCCGGGGAGTCCTGTTCCGTGGTGGCGCGGCGGGCGTGCTGGTGGACCAGGTCGTGGAGGTGGTAGCGGCCTGCCGCGGGCTGCTGGACCAGGTGCGCGTCCAGCAGGTCCTCCAGCATCGCGCGGGCGCTGCGCAGCGACACGTCCACCAGCGCCGCCGCCACGTGCTCGTCGAACGACGACCCCGGCAGCAGACCCAGCAGACGGAACAGCCGGGCCTTGGCACGGTCCAACTGCCGTACGGACATGGCGAAGGCGGTGTCGAACTCGCTCGCCCCCTCCGCCATCCGCTCGACGAGGATGCCCACCGTCCAGCCCGGCCGGTGTCGCAGCCGGGCCGCGGCCAGCCTGAGGGCCAGTGGCAGCCGGCCGCACAGACGCAGCACCTCGGCGGTGGACCCGGGGTCACGAGCCAGGCGCCCCTCGGGGCCGTCGACCTCGCCGCTGGCGCGGGCCAGCAGCTCGGCGCTCTCCTGCTCGGTGAGCACGTCCAGCGACACGGGCGGGACCTCGTCCAATCCGAGCAGCCGGTTGCGGCTCGTGATGAGGGCGACGGAGGGGCCGGCACCGGGCAACAGCGGGCGGACCTGGTCGGCGTCGGCGACGTTGTCGAGGACCACGACGGCCCGCCGGTGGGCCAGTTCGGACCGCCAGCAGGCGGCCAGTTCCTCGACACCGCCGTCCTGGGGCACCTTCTCGGAGGGTACGTCGAGGGCGGCGAGCAGGGTGCGCAGGGCGCGGTCGGGGTCGAGCGGTCTGCGGCCCTCGGTGAAGCCGTGCAGGTCCAGGTAGAGCTGGGCCTCCGGGTAGTCGGCGGCGAGCCGGTGCGCGGCGTGCACGGCCAGGCAGGTCTTGCCGATGCCCGCCATGCCGTCGAGGGCGATCACCCGGCTGCCGGCCACCCCGTCGAGCACGGCAGCGAGCTCGGCCTCGCGGCCGGTGAAGTCGGGCACGTCGCGAGGGAGGTCGTTGCGGGGCGGGCGCGGGGCGCCGGCGGGCGGTGCGGGCGGGGGTACCTGGCGGCTGGTCTTCGGTGGTGCCGGCAGGGGGTTGGAGGCGCGTTCCCACAGGGGGCGCAGCGGGCGGGGGTCGCGCTGGACGAGCCGGCACAGGGCGATCACCGCGGGCCACGGCGGAACCGTCTGGCCGCCGAGGTAGCGGGACAGGGACGAGGAGCTGAGGCCGGCGTCCCGGGCGAGGGCCCGTACGCCCCGCCTCGACAGCTCCTGGAGCAGCCGCAGCCGGGCGGCCAGTTCCTCCCGTGGATCTCCGGCCCCTGTCCTGTCGTGCTCAACCACTGTTCCCCGCCCCCCTGTCCCGCCCCGACAGAACCTGTCCGGGCCGGATCGTGCCTGCTCAAGGCCGTTTCAGCTGTCCCACGGTGTCCCACGACCGTCGTCCTGACAAGCCCTCTCGGCTGAGATGGAATCACGCCCCGAGGGACGGGGCACAGCCCGGCAGAGGAGAGATTCCTGATGCAGTCCCGTATGCAGAACCCGGCCGTCGTCCTGTCCGACGCGATGCAGCCCATCCAGCAGCTCTTCAAGGCCGTGCACTCCGGTGGGGTGGACGGGCAGACGCTGGAGCTGGTGCATCTGCGGGTCAGTCAGATCAACGGATGCAGCGCGTGTGTCGACGGCGGCGCCAAGACGGCCCGTAAGGCAGGAGTGAGTGACGAGCGGCTGGCCACGGTCACCGTGTGGCGGGAGGCCCCCTACTTCACCGAGGAGGAGCGGGCGGCGCTCGCGCTGGCCGAGGCGGCGACGCGCCTCGCCGATCGTCCCGACGCGGTGACCGACGGCGTCTGGGACACGGCCGCCACCTACTTCGACGAGAAGCAGCTCGCCGCGATCGTCCTGATGATCGGCCTGACGAACCTGTTCAACCGGCTCAACGCCACGACCCGGCAGATCGCCGGCGCGTGGGGGTGAACGCCACGGCGGTTCTCGCGTGAAGATATGCCCGACCATCCGTAGACCTGGAGGAACCGTTATGGCCGGCACGCGCAGGACGACCGGCAGGACCGAGACGTTCACCGCCGAGGAGCGCGCCGCGATGAAGGAGCGCGCCCAGGAGGTCAAGGCGTCGGCGCGCCGCAGCTCGCGTGCCGACAAGGCGGCGGAGGACGAGGCCGCCGTGGTCGCGAAGATCGCCGAGATGCAGGACGCGGACCGGGTCATGGCCGAACGGATCCACGCCGTGGTCAAGGAGAACGCGCCCGGCCTGGCGCCGAAGCTCTGGTACGGGATGCCCGCCTACGCCAAGGAGGGCAAGGTGGTCTGTTTCTTCCAGAGCGCGGAGAAGTTCAACGCGCGGTACGCGACCTTCGGCTTCAACGACAAGGCCGACCTCGACGAGGGCACGATGTGGCCGACCGCCTTCGCGCTCACGAAGCTGACCGCGGCGGACGAGGAGCGGATCGGTGAGCTGGTGAAGAGGGCGGCGGGCTGAGGACCGCGAGCGGGAAGGGGTGCCGCACGATGCACAGGCCGACGAACAGCCGACGTCCCGAGGGGCTGTTCGTCGGCCTGTGCACGGTGGACGTCGTTCAGCTGGTGGACCATGTGCCCGGCTCCGACGAGAAACTGACGAGTCATCAGCAGGTCGTGGCGGCAGGTGGTCCGGCGGCGAACGCGGCCGTGACCTTCAGCCACCTGGGCGGCGCGGCCGGGCTGCTGACCGGCATCGGCTCGCATCCGCTGGGAGTCGCGGTCGCGACGGAGCTGCGGAATTTGGGCGTGCGCGTCCGGGACCTGGCCGCCGATTCGGCCGAGCCGCCCGCCGTGTCGTCCATTCTGGTCACCGAGTCGACGGGGGACCGCGCCGTCGCCTCGACCAACGCGACGGGGTTCCGGCTCACGCCGCCCGACGATCTGAAGGCGCTGGTGGCCGCCTGCGACATCGCCGAGTTCGACGGCCACCACATGGAGCTGGCGACGGCGACCGCCCGCACCGCGCGGGCCGCCGGCCGGCGAACCGTTCTGGACGGGGGCAGTTGGAAGCCCGGTACGGAGGAGCTGCTGCCGTCGATCGACGTGGCCGTCTGCTCGGCCGACTTCCGGCCGCCCGGCACGAACACCCCTGCGGACGTCCTGCGGTTCCTCACCGAACACGGGGTGCAGTGGTCGGCGGTGAGCCGCGGAGGGCGGCCCATCGAGTGGGTGGGCCCGGAAGGCGCCGGCACCGTGGACGTACCCGCCGTCCGGGTCGCGGACACACTGGGCGCGGGTGACGTCCTCCACGGGGCACTTACCTATCACCTCGCCGATCAGGGGAAGGTGACCCCGTACGCCTTCGTCGAGGCCCTGCGCGCCGCGGCGGGGGTGGCCTCACGGGCGTGTGCCTCGTTCGGCACCCGGGCCTGGTTGCAGGGATCGTGACGGGCCCGCTCGAGAGGTGATCGGCCCACCTGACCGTGGCCCCGCACGCAAGAACGGGGCAGCCCCCCGCTGGGAGCCGCCCCGTCCGTTACGAGACTCAGGACCTGCGGCCCCGTGCGCTCCACCCGCTGCCGATGCCCGCCAGGTGAAGCGCGAGCACCATGAGGCCGAGCAGCATGATGTTCGTCGAGGTGAAGGTGTCATTGGTCGAGATGTCCGCAGCGTTGATCAGAAAGGAGATGAAGAACAGGACCGCGGAGATGATGGCGAGCATGGTGCCCGTCCCTTCGATTGTCTGAGGTAGTCACGCTGGGTACAACCCGCATGCCCCCAACTCCCCCATACATGTGGGGAGAACGTGTCGTTCGACCAATCGGACATCGTTCGAAACCTCTTGACGTTGTCGTATGGCCCGATTGACACTCTCGCAACACGACGTCACACAGCCGAAACGGCAGGGTGCCCACCGCCGAGGCCCCGCCATGCCACCCCACGCCTCAGCAGGGAACCCCATATGACGTATCTCGCACGTCCGCGCACCCGCGCGAGACGCCGGGCGGGCCGCCTCGCCGCTCTGACCGCCGCGTCACTGCTCCTGGGTCTCGCCGCGCCCGCGGTCTCCGCCCAGGCGGCGGACACCGCGGACGTCACCGAGGGACTGGCCCTCTGGTACAAGCTGGACGGCGCCTCGGGCAGTACCGTCACCGACGCCTCCGGCAACGGCCGCGACGGCACGGTGAACGGCACCGCCGACTGGTCGGACCCCGCGCGGGGACTCGCCTTCAACGGCTCCGACACCTACATCAAGGTGCCGAACGACGTCATGAAGGGCATGGGCTCCATCACCGTCTCCACGGACGTGCTGATCGACTCCGCCCAGAGCACGCCGTACTTCCTCTACGGCTTCGGCAACTCCAGCGGCGGCAACGGCAACGGGTACCTGTTCGCCACCGGCAACTCCCTGCGCACCTCGATCGCGAGCGGCAACTGGTCGACCGAGCAGACCACGAAGCCCGCCGACTCGCACAACCTCACCCGCGCGGTGTGGAAGCAGCTGACCTACACCCAGACCGGCACCACCGGTGTGCTGTACGAGGACGGCGTCGAAGTCGGCCGCAACACCGCGGTCACCATCACGCCCGGCGCCATCGGCTCCGGTACGACCACCGCCAACTACATCGGCAAGTCGGTGTACTCCGGCGACAAGCTGTTCAAGGGCCGGATCCGCGACTTCCGCGTCTACGACCGGGCCCTCACGTCCTCCGAGGTCGAGCAGCTCTCCCTGCCCGTCGCCACCGAGGGCGTCGCTGCCGACAAGGCCGCACTCGGCCTCGGCGACACCAGCGCTGTCACGGCCGACCTGGACCTGCCGAAGACCGGCACGGCCGGCGGGTCCGCCATCGCCTGGGCCAGCGACAACCCGGACGTGGTGAGCGGCTCCGGCGAGGTGACCCGCCCCGCCGCCGGTGCACCGGACGGCCACGCCACGCTCACGGCGACCCTGAAGAAGGGCACTGTGACCGACACCAAGAGCTTCGACGTCACGGTCCTGCCGGACTTCGACGACGCCACGGCCACCGAGCGAGCCGCCCAGTCGCTCGCCGTCCACAACATCGACGACGTACGCGGCAACCTCGCCCTCCCGGCAACCGGCGACTACGGCACCGCCGTCTCCTGGTCCTCCGCAGACGAGGACGTCGTCGCGGACGACGGCGTGGTCCACCGCCCCGCCCACGGCGACGGCGACGCCACCGTGAAACTGACCGCCACCGTCACCAGGGGCGACGCGAAGACCACCCGCGTCCTCACCGCCAAGGTCCCCGAACTCCCCGCGAAACAGGCCCTCAAGGGCTACATGTTCAGCTACTTCACCGGCGAGGGCACCTCGGACGGCGAGCAGCTCTACGCCGCGCTCAGCAAGGGTGACGACCCCATGAAGTGGCGGGAGTTGAACGACGGCAAGCCGGTCCTGACCTCCACGCTCGGCGAGAAGGGCCTGCGCGACCCGTTCATCATCCGCTCCCCCGAGGGCGACAAGTTCTACCAGATCGCCACCGACCTGAGGATCTACGGCAACGGCGACTGGGACGCCTCGCAGCGCACCGGCAGCAAGTCCGTCATGGTCTGGGAGTCCACCGACCTGGTCCACTGGACGAACCAGCGGCTGGTCAAGGTCTCGCCCGACAGCGCCGGCAACACCTGGGCGCCGGAGGCGTACTACGACAGCAAGCTCGGCGAGTACGTCGTCTTCTGGGCGTCGAAGCTGTACGACAACGCGGCGCACTCCGGCGACACGTACAACCGCATGATGTACGCGACCACCCGCGACTTCTACACGTTCAGCGAGCCCAAGGTCTGGATCGACCGCGGCTACTCGGTCATCGACTCCACGATGATCCAGAACAACGGCACCTACTACCGGCTGTCGAAGGACGAGCGCAACAACAGCTCCTCGACGCCCAACAGCAAGTTCATCTTCGAGGAGAAGAGCGACTCGATCCTGAACCCGAACTGGACCGCCGTAGCGGAGGGCATCGGCAAGGGCGCGATGAGCGCCGCCGAGGGGCCGCTGGTCTTCAAGTCGAACACCGAGCACAAGTGGTACGCCTTCCTCGACGAGTTCGGCGGCCGCGGATACATCCCCTTCGAGACCACCGACCTCGATTCCGGCAACTGGACCCCGGTCGCCGACTACGACCTGCCGGCCAAGCCGCGCCACGGCACCGTCCTCCCGGTCACCCAGGCCGAGTACGACCGGCTGCTGCGCTCCTACCAGCCGGACCAGCTCGTCGAGAGCGTCGAGGGCATCTCGGTGAAGACGCGGATCGGCCAGGCACCGGTCCTGCCGGCCACCGTGATCGCCACGTACGCCGACGGCGTCAAGCGTCCCGTCGCGGTCACCTGGGAGGACGTCCCGGCGTCGAAGTACGCCCAGGCGGGCACCTTCAGGATCACCGGCAGCCTGCCGGACGGTGCGGCGATCCCGGTCCAGGCGGAGGTCACCGTCTCGCAGGAGGGCCCCGACGTCCCGGCCGACCTGCTCCTGCACTACGGCTTCGACGAAACGGGCGGCAACATCGCGGTCGACTCCAGCGGCCACGGCTACCACGGCACCTATGCCGGTACGCCCGCCTTCGGCACCGGTGTGCAGGGTGGCTCCTTCAAGATGTCTGGAGACGCGACGGGTTCGCCGTACGTCAAGATCCCGAGAGGCGTGCTGAAGAACGCCGACAGCGTGACGGTGTCGACGTACGCCAAGTGGAAGGGCGGCAGCAGCTTCCAGTGGCTGTTCGGGCTCGGTCCGGACAGCAACAAGTACCTGTTCGCGACACCCTCCAACGGCGGCAACAGTCTCTACTCGGCGATCACGAAGGCGAGTTGGTCGGCGGAGTCGAAGCTGACGGCCGGCTCGCAGCTCACGCCCGGTGAGTGGCGGCACGTCACTGTCACCCTCGACGGGGCGACCGGCACGATGATCCTCTACGTCGACGGCGTCGAGGCGGCCCGTGCGACGACCACCATCAAGCCGTCCGAGCTGTACGACGCGAACAAGGACTACAGCGGCTACATCGGCAGGTCCCTGTACACGGGCGACCCCGCCTTCGGCGGCGAGGTCGACGACTTCCGCATCTACGACCGGGCCCTGACGGCCGCGGAGGTCATGGAGCTCAGCGGCAACACCGCGGGCATCGCCAAGGCGACGCACCCGGCGCTCAAGGTCGACGCCATCGTCGACAACGCGGACAGCAAGGTCACGCTGCCGATGAAGGAGGGCACCGATCTCACCTCGCTGGCACCGGAGTTCACCCTCGCGCACGGCGCGGCGATCAGCCCCGCCTCCGGCAGCGTGCAGGACTTCAGCAAGCCGGTGACGTACGAGGTGACCGGGTCCGACGGCAAGAAGCGCACCTGGACGGTCTCGGCGCTGATCATGAGAAGCCCGGTCCTGCCGGGGCTCAACGCCGACCCGAACATCGTGCGCTTCGGCGACACCTTCTACATCTACCCGACGACCGACGGCTTCGAGGGCTGGAGCGGCACGCAGTTCAAGGCGTACTCCTCGACCGACCTGGTGCACTGGAAGGACCACGGCGTCATCCTCGACCTCGGTCCGGACATCTCGTGGGCGGACAGCAGGGCCTGGGCGCCGACGATCGCCGAGAAGGACGGGAAGTACTACTTCTACTTCTGTGCCGACGCCAACATCGGTGTCGCGGTGTCCGACTCACCGACCGGCCCGTTCAAGGACGCGCTGGGCCAACCCCTCCTGAAGGCGGGCCAGTTCAGCGGCCAGATGATCGACCCGGCCGTGTTCACCGACGACGACGGGCAGTCGTACCTCTACTGGGGCAACGGGCACGCCTATGTGGCCCCGCTGAACGCCGACATGACGTCCCTCGACCTCACGAAGATGAAGGACATCACGCCCAGCGGCTACAACGAGGGCTCGTTCGTCATCAAGCGCCACGGCACCTACTACCTCATGTGGTCGGAGAACGACACCCGCGACGAGAACTACCGCGTCGCCTACGCCACCGGCCCCTCCCCCATCGGTCCGTGGACCAAGCGGGGCGTGATCCTGGAGAAGGACCTCTCGCTCGGCATCAAGGGTCCCGGTCACCACTCGGTCGTCCAGGTGCCGAACACCGACGACTGGTACATCGCCTACCACCGGTTCGCCATGCCCGGCGGTGACGGCATGCATCGTGAAACGACCGTCGACAAGCTCGAGTTCGACGCCGACGGCCTGATCAAGAAGGTCGTGCCCACCCTGACCGGCGTCGACCCGGTGAGCATCGTGCACGCCGGCGAGGACGTCGACGGGAAGGAGGGCGACGCGATCGCCCTGCACGGCACTCTCTCCGGTGCGGGCACCGCGAAGTGGACCGTCGAGGCCAAAGCGCCCTGCTCCTTCGCCGACGCCGGCTCGGCCGCGACGACGGTCACCTGCACCGACGACGGCACCTACACGGTCACCCTCACGGGCGGCCGCAGCCGGGACACGGCGACGGTGAAGGTGGCCAACGCGGCACCGGTCGTCGTCTCCGCCGCGGGTCCGCAGTCCCCGGTGGCGGTCGGCGGGCGCGCGGTCGTCACGGCCGGGTTCACCGACCCGGGCACGAGTGACACCCACACCTGCGTGGTCGACTGGAAGGACGGGAGCGCGCCGCGGTCCGGCACGGTCACCGCGTCCGGCTGCCGCGCCGAGCACGCCTACGCCAAGGCCGGGATCCGCCGTCCGGTGATCACCGTCACCGACGACGACGGCGCAGCGGACAGCAGGACGCTTCCCGAGCTGATCGTGTACGACCGCTCCGCCGGTCCCGCGCTCGGCGCCGGTGTCCTCGCCTCCCCGGCCGGCGCCTACCCCGCCAAGCCGGGCCTGACGGGCAAGGCCGCCTTCACCTTCGCCGCGGCCTACCTGCCAGGAGTCGTGGCGCCGGTCGGCGAGGCATCCCTCGACTTCGGCCCGGCCGGGCTGAAGTTCCGTTCGACCGGCTCCGACTGGCTCGTGGTCACCGGCTCACAGGCCGTCTACCAGGGGTCCGGCACGGTCAACGGCAAGAGCGGTTACGGCTTCCGCGTCACCGCCACGGATGACCCGGACACCTTCCACCTCCGGATCTGGAAGAAGTCCGGCGGTGAGGTCGTCTACGACAACGCCACCGGCTCGAAAATCACCGGCATCATCTCCGTCGGCCGGAGCCGACGGTAGGACCGGGTCCACCCCGCATCACCGAGCCCCGCCGACAGACATCTGGTCGGCGGGGTTCGGCATGGGTGCCCGTTCACGGACGTGGCCCATTAACCCGTGCGCAACCTCTTTCGCACAGAAGAGCGGCGTGGCATGCTCACCGCTCAACGCAGTTATGAACGTCGTTCACATCCATGAAAAGCACATGGGAAGGGCGAACGGACATGAGCAACGCGCACACGGGGCCCATGGTCCCATCGAATGTCATGGGCATGACGAGGCGAACGCTGCTGGGAGGCGCCGTCGCGGTGGCGGCGGGCGTCGTCACGGCGCCGACCGCCCATGCGGGCGAAGTACCGACACTGTGGCGGGAGTTCGCCCGCACCCCCTTCACTCATCCGCAGATCCCGTACGTCGGACGTGCGGGGTGTCATGGTGGGGCCACACATCTTCCGCATCGCAGAGTCGTAGCCGACGTACGGCACTTCGGCGCCGTGGCGGACGGCACGACCGACTCCGCTCCCGCGATCAACCGTGCCATCGCCGCCGCCGGAAGGGCCGGCGGTGGCACGGTCACCCTCCCGCCGGGCACGTTCCGCATCGACGACGTGATCCGCCTGGACCGCTCGAACGTGGTGCTCAGGGGCGCCGGCAGCGGTCGTACTACGTTGTACGCGACGAAGAACCTCACCGAGCTGATCGGGACCTACGGCTCCCGATACGGCGGGGACAAGTCGTCGTGGTCCTGGGCGGGCGGCCTCATCTGGCTGGCTCCCAGGGCCCGTTGGGAATCGCTCGTCGCCGCGATCAGGGCCAGGGCGTGGCCGTTCGAGGGCTGGACGGGCAACCGGCGCGACGAGTGGCGGACGCTCACCGAGCTCGCCCCGGCACGGCAGGGCTCCTGGACGGTGACGGCCGCCGACACCTCCTCACTGCGTCCCGGCGCCCTGGTCCTCCTCCGGCTCGCGGACGACGCGGACCACACCCTCCTTGAGCACATGTGCGGCGGCGGGCCCGGCCCCGAGGCCTACATCTGGGACGACAAGACGAAACTGACCTCGTACGTGCCCTACGAGTGGCCCGTCCGCATCACCCGCGTCCACGGCCGGAAGGTCACCCTGGAACGCCCGCTCCCGCTGGACCTGCGGCGCGAGTGGTCCCCACAACTGACCACGCATGTACCGGAGTTGAGCGGCTCGGGTGTCGAGGGCCTGACCCTGGAGGCGCCCGACGCCCCCCAGCAGCCACATCTGCTGGACAAGGGTCACAACGGTGTCGTGCTGCAGTGCGCGTACGACTGCTGGGTGGACGATGTGACGGTCCGTCATGTCGACAACGGATTCGGCCTGGTGGCCGCCTCCGCGTGCACATTGCGCCGGACGCGGGTGGCGGGCCGCGGCTCCCATCACCCCTACTTCTGCCGCGAGGGCTCGCACGACAACCTCGTCGAGGACTTCACGATCGAGGAGCGCACCAGCCCCGCGCCCGCGAACACCCAGCTCCACGGCATCAACGTCGAGGGACTGTCGTCGTACAACGTCTGGTCGCGCGGCGACATGCGGATGGGCACCTTCGACAGCCATCGCGGCCTGCCCTTCGCCAATGTCCGCACCGACATCACCCTGAACAACAACGGCCGCCACGGCGGTGACGCGAGCGCGGGCCCCCTCTTCGGCGCCCGGTTCACGCACTGGAACGTCCGCGTCACCAACGGCCGCGCGGGGCTGGTGAAGATCGACGGCCTGGCGCCGTACTCCGCGACCGTCGGCGTGGACGAGGTCAGGGAGTTCGACCAGATCGACGTCCCCGACTTCACGGGCGAGCTGCACACGCGCCTCGAGCTGTACGGCAGTCCGGGCGCGGTGCGGCCACGGAACCTGTACGACGCCCAGCGCCGGCTGGACGGAGTGGGCCGATGAGCGCGCGGTCGCGTCTGTGTGGCGCCCTTCTGACCGCCCTGTCCGCGCTCACCACCGGGCTCTGCGCACCGGCGGCGGCACACACCGCTCCCCCGCCGCACACCACGGTCCTGGACGGTGCCCGTCTGCAGCAGACGAAAGCCCGGCTCCATCGGGGTGATCCCCAACTGCGGCGGGCGGTGAAGGCGTTGACCGCCCGCGCCGACAAGTGGCTGGACCAGGGCCCCTGGACGGTCGTCGACAAGCCAAGGCCCGCCCCCGGCGGTGACGTGCACGACTACCTCAGCCAGGCCCCGTACTGGTGGCCGTCCCAGAGCCCCACCGCTGACAACCCATGGGGCTGCCCGTACGTCCAGCGTGACGGCGAGCGCAATCCCGAGGTCGGTTCCGGCACCGACCGTCAGGACGTCGAGAAGACCTTCGACTCCGCCTACGACCTCTCCCTCGCCTGGTACTACACCGGCGAGAGCCGGTACGCGCGCAAGGCCGGGCAGGTGCTGCGCACCTGGTTCCTCGCCCCGGCCACCCGGATGAACCCCAACCTGGATTACGCCCAGTTCATCCCCTGCAAGTACGACGGCCGGGCCATCGGCATCATCGACTTCTCGCAGTCGTACACCAGCGTCGTCGACGCGCTCGCCCTCCTGGACACCGGCGCCCCCGGCTGGAGCAGGAAGGATTCCACCGGCATGGCCCGGTGGAACACCGACTTCCTCGGCTGGCTCAAGGACAGCGACTTCGGCAAGCAGGAGGGGGCCGCCGCCAACAACCACGGCACCTTCTACGACCTGCTGCTCGCCGGCCTCGCCTACGCGACCGGCGACGAGGCACTGGCCCGCCGGACGGTCCTGGACGCCCGGAGCAGGCGCATCGCGCCGCAGATCGCGGCCGACGGCAGCCAGCCCCTGGAGCTGACCCGCACCCGCAGCTGGCACTACTCGACCTTCGATCTGGTCGCCTACACCCGGCTCGCGGCCATCGGACGGCAGGTCGGGGTCGATCTGTGGGCGTACCGGGGCCCGGACCGGCAGAGCCTGTTCAAAGCGGTGGACTATCTGCTGCCCGCCGCGACCGGAGCCGCCGACTGGCCCCATCCGGAGCTGGAGTTCCTGCGGTACGCGGCGACCGACGTCGTGCACGCGGCCGCGGACGCGGGTGACGTACGAGCGCGGAGGGCTGTTCCGTCGCTGGAGGCGCCGCCGGGCGGCGACCTGTGGGCGCTGCGTCCGGCGGCGGAACAACTGGACTCCATCGCGGGGTGAGGGCCGGCGTACCGTCGCAGCGGTCCAGAACGCATTGTATGGGCCGCCAACTGACCATTCAACCAACAATGGTTGACGCGCCGAGTGGAAATGCGCACAGGTAACCGAAGGCGTAGTTCGGAATGAAGGGGGTCATTGGCTGGCCGTGTTCCAGCCTCACGCACTCATTTTGACAGGAGGGAAACCTCGTGAGGGTAAAAGGTATATGTCGCGGGCCCTCTCGCTCCGCGCTCTGGCGGGCGCTCGCCATTCCGGCCGCAGCGGCCGTCGCGGTCCCCGCCCTGGCGACGGATGCCCAGACCGCCGAGCGTACGGTGACGGGGAACGTCAGCATGCGGATCATGGACTATGAGGACTTCGGACCGAACACCGTCTGCAACCGAGGGTTCTCGCTCACTCCACGCACCGTGACGAGCGGAACTGCCAAGGGAATCCACCTGGCGTCCCGGTGCGGCGGAGCGATAAGGGTCGAAGTTCACTACAGGCTTGCCATCGATCCGAATGGCGTCATCCGCGTGACCGAGGGCCTCGTCGAGTTTTACGAGGGGGCCAGCGAGGACACCAACGACTTGGACGGCGCCCAGGCTTTCGCCAATATGATCCTCTTTCCTGGAGCAAGTGCTTCCAGGAATATCCACGTACAGAATTGGAGTGAGGGGCAGCCCGACGACAAGGCCGACGTGACACTCACCCTGCGCAACTGACAGCCGCGCCGCCCCGCTGTCACCCGCTCTTGCGGCCGACTCCCGCGTACACCCAGTACTCCGACGGGTTCTCCGGGAGTTCCTCGCCCTCGTCCGGGCGCCACAGCGGAACATGGACCAGGCCCGGTTCCGTCAGGTCGAACCCGGTGAACAGGCCCCGGATCTCGTCGTAGGAGCGGGCGGTGACCGGTGAGGTGGCCCGGGAGCGGTACAGCTGGGTGACCGCGGCGGCCGTGTCGGGGCGGTCCTCGTTGGTGGCGTGGGACAGGGCCAGCCAGCTGCCCTCGGGCAGGGCGTCCCGGAAGGCGGCGACGATGCCGGCCGGATTCTCCTCGGGCGTGACGAAGTGCAGGATGGCGACCATGAGCACGGCGACCGGCTGACCGAAGTCGATCAACTCCCGTACCTGCGGCGAGGACAGGACGTCGGCCGGCCGCCGGATGTCGGCGTCGACGATGTCGGCGCGCGGGTTGCCGGAGAGCAGGGTGGTGCTGTGGGCGACGGCCACCGGGTCCTTGTCGACGTAGATCACCCGAGCCTCGGGGCTCGCCGCCTGGGCCACCTCGTGGACGTTGCCCTGCGTCGGGATCCCGGAGCCCAGGTCGATGAACTGGCGGACGCCGGCGTCGGTCAGGAAGCGCACGGCCCGCCCCAGGAAGGCTCGGTTGGCGCGGGCCAGCGCGCGCACCTGGGGGTCGATGGCCGTGACGGCCGCCACCGCCTCCCGGTCGATGGCGAAGTTGTGCTCTCCGCCCAGCAACGCGTCGTACATCCGGGCTACGCTCGCCTTGTCCGGATCGGTCCCTGGCGGCAGAGCATCCGTGTCGGTCACCAAAACGTCCTTTCCCACCAGGCCACTTGACGCTCCATCATATAGTTGCCCTGCGACGCCCGGCGATCGATCGTGCCGCCGGGTACCCGGACCCCCACCCGGAAAGGCACTACGACCCTGCGGAACGAACCGCACCGCCGCTCCGCCGACACCCCCACCGCCGTGCCCCAGCCCCGCCGTTCGGCCTTCTCTCCCGCGGCCGACGTCATCGGCTCGGAACTCGACCTGGGGCTGACCGGCAGCCATGTCGTGCACGCGCTCACGCCCGGCTTCTGCGACGCGGCGTCCCTGTATCTGCTGGAGCGGTGGCGGCGCGAGGAGACCACCTACGCCGGCGCGGACCCCGCGCAGATCGAGGCGCGCCGGCTGGCCCTGCGGGTGGGCACGGACGCGCCCGAGTCCTGGGACCGCACCCTGCCGGTCGGCGAGGTGCTCGTCTTCCCCCGGGAGACCCCGTACGCCCGCGCGCTGGTCGACGGGCACGCGCAGTTGCTCGACTCCTTCGACGCCCATACGGCCGAGCGGCTCGCGGCCTCCGCCGGTGAGGACGCGCGCATCGGCGAGCTGCTCAGGACGCGCTCCTTCCTCGTGGCGCCGCTGCGGCTGCGGGGCGGGGCGATCGGCTTCGTCGCCTGCTCGCGCGGGCCGGACCGGGGGCCGTTTTTGACCGCGGAGATCGCCGCCGTGGAGTCGCTGGCCGCGCGGGCCGCCGTCGCCCTGGACAACGCGCGCCGCTACGAGCACGAGCGCCGCACCGCCCTGGCCATCCGGGGCAGCCTGCTGCCGGGCACGATCCAGGAGGTCGAGGGCTGCCGGATCGCCCACGGCTCCCTGCCCGCCGGGCAGGGCTCGATCATCGGCGGTGACTGGTTCGACGTGTTGAAACGGCCGGGCGACCGGGTCAGCCTGATCGTCGGGGACGCCATGGGGCACGGCCCGGAGTCCGCCGTGGCGATGATCCAGCTGCGTACCGCCGTACGCACGCTGGCCGGCCTCGACATCCCCGCTGCCGATCTCATACGACGGCTCGACGCGCTCGCCAGCGACACCCCGGGCGCGTCCTTCGCGACCTGCATCTACGCCGAGTGGGACCCCCGGAACCGCACCTGCACCCTCGTGGGCGCCGGTCACCCTCCCCCGCTCCTGCGCGGACCGGACGGCCGGACCGCTCCGGTCCAACTGGTCGGCGCGGGCCTGCCGCTCGGCCTCGCCGCGGGCACCTACGAGCCGACCGTGCTGAGCATCGACGACCCCGCGCTGCTCGTCCTCTACAGCGACGGTCTGGTGGAGTCCCGGGACGCCGACATAGACCACGAGATCGCCCGCCTCGCCCAGGCGCTCGACGCGGCGGCCGTCGATCACGACCCGCTCCCCGCACTGTGCCGACGGCTGCTGCACGCCCCCTCCGATCCGGCCGGCGCGGACGACCGGACCCTGCTGCTCGCCGAACTCACTCCCGACAAGAGCTAGTTCAGGCCATCAGGTTCGCCCACACGGCGTTGCCGCCGGTGAGTCTGGACCGGTGCACCCCCCAGGTGTCCGCGAGTTCCTCCACCAGGAACAGTCCGCGCCCGCCCTCGTCGTCGAGGCCCGCACGACACCGGCGCAGAGTGGGGCCCGAGCGGTCGTGGTCGTGCACCTCCAGCCGGAGGATCCCGTCGGTGACCAGTCCGATGCCGCACAGGATGCGCGCGCTGAGGGTGTGACACACGGCGTTGGTGGCCAGTTCGGACAGGAGCAGCACCGCGTCCGAGCACAGCTCGCCCGGCAGACTCCAGGTCTTGAGCCGGGTGCCGACCGAGCGCCGGGCGACGCCGATGCTGGAACGGTGCGCGGGAAGTTCGATCCAGTGGGTTCGTTCCTGGTCCACGGCGTCCAACAGCTGACGGGACGAGGTCGTGTGGGGGGACACGGTGTTGGCCTTCCGTGGGGGCGGCGGCGCGGCCGGACGAGACGCATCGGGGGCAGGAGTGCCAACCTGCCGGGGGGGTGGGGGCGGTTGCCAGCACCGTGCGCGCGTTCGGCGGCACGGTTCACGCAAGTAACTATGCTCGCACCCAAGTTCAACCTGCAACCAGCTCCCTGATAATTTCAGAAAGCCGGTATCGAACTGGTGGCGTCAGCAAGTCGCTGTCAGACTCGGGCCGGTGACATCCCCTCAGGAGGTCAGGACGTGAGCGAAGGCCGTACGGGCTCGGCCGGCGCCAGTGCTCCCACCGTGCTGCGCATGATCCTGGGTCGGCGACTCCAGGAGCGGCGGCAGGGCGCGGGTGCCTCGCTGGAGGATGCCGCCAAGGCGCTCAGGGTGACGTCCCTGACCATCCGGCGCCTGGAGAAGGCGGAGGTCGCCCTCAAGCCGCTCTACGTGGAGAAGCTCCTCGAGACCTACGGGGCCGGCCGGCAGGAGATCGACGAGTTCGTCGCCCTCGCCGAGCGGGCCAACGCGCCCGGCTGGTGGCACACGTACCGGGACGTCCTGCCGACGTGGTTCAGCGCCTACGTCAGCCTGGAGGCCGGGGCCAGGACCCTGCGCACCTATGAGCCGCACTACGTCACGGGGCTGCTGCAGACCCACGCGTACGCGCGCGGGGTCCTGCGCGGCGGCTTCCCGGGCGAGCCCGACGAGGACCTCGGGCGGCGGGTGGATCTGCGGCTGCGCCGCCAGAGCCTGCTGGAGAGACCCGACGCGCCCACGCTGTGGGTGGTGATGGAAGAGGCCGTGCTGCACCGGATGGTCGGCGGCCCCGAGGTCATGCGGGAGCAGATCGAACGCATCCTGGAGATCTCGGAGCTGGAGCACGTCAGCGTCGACGTCGTGCCGTTCACCGCCGGTGCCCACGTGGGCGCGTGCGCCCCGTTCACCTACTTCCGCTTCGAGGAGCCGGAGTTGCCGGACATCGTCTACACCGAGGTCCTCTCCGGCGCGATGTACCTGGACCAGCGCTCGGACGTGTCGGCGCATCTGGAGGCGCACAACCGCATGTCCCTGCTGATCTCGGACGCGGACAGCAAGGCACTCCTGAACCGCATGCGCAAGGAGTACTCATGACCAGCACCGACTGTCACGTCTACAACGGGATGCCGGCCACCGAACTCGGCGAGCAGGGCTGGGAGTCCCCGTGGAGCGGTCCCAACGGCGGCCAGTGCGTGCAGACGAAACTCCTGGCCGACGGCCGGGTGGCGCTGCGGCAGTCCACCGATCCGGCCGGACCCGCGCTGATCTACACCCCGCAGGAGATCGCCGCGTTCGTCGCGGGCGTCAAGCGGGGCCTCGCCGACCATCTGACGGCCGGCTGAACAACGACCCGAGCCGGACCTGCCCCCGGCAGCGACCTGCCCGACACCCCCACGCACACCATTTGAAAGGGACAGGATGAGCAACTCCCACGCCGCGCGGGAGATCGACACCAGCCGGCCGCACTCCGCGCGGATGTACGACTACTACCTCGGCGGCAAGGACCACTTCGACATCGACAAGCAGGCGGCCGAGACCGTCGCGTCGGTCTACCCCGGCATCTTCACGTGCGCCCGGGAGAACCGCGCGTTCATGCACCGCGCCACCCGCGTGCTCGCGAAGGAGCACGGCATCCGTCAGTGGCTGGACATCGGCACCGGCATCCCCACCGAGCCGAACCTCCACCAGGTCGCCCAGTCGGTGGTGCCCGACGCCCGGGTGGTCTACGCCGACAACGACCCCCTGGTCCTCAAGTACGCCGAGCGCCTGATGCGCAACACGCCCGAGGGCCGCACGACGTACATCGAGGCCGACGTCAACAACCCGGACGCGCTCCTGAACGCGCCCGAGCTGGCCGAGGCGCTGGACACGAACCGGCCGGTGGCGCTGTCCCTCAACGCCCTCATGCACTTCCTCACCGACGCGCAGGACCCGTACGGCATCGTGAGCCGGCTGCTGGCCGAGCTTCCCTCGGGCAGCGCGCTGGCCCTGAGCCACTGCACGCCCGACTTCGATCCGGACACATGGCAGAAGGTCACGGACATCTACACGGGCGCGGGCACGCCGGTGCAGTTCCGCTCACGCGACGACGTGGCGCGCTTCTTCGAGGGCCTCGACCTGCTCGACCCGGGAGTCACGGTCGGTCACCGCTGGCGCCCGGACAAGGAGCCCACCGCCTCGGACGCCGAGGTCAGCCTGTGGACCGGGGTGGGCATCAAGCCGTGACGCGGGGTCGGCCGTGCGGGAGCCGGGTCGCACCCGCACGGCCGGACAGCCCGGGTGTCCCGGGCCGTGAGCGGCCGTCAGCGCACCAGCAGGTCGATCACGCCCGTCAGGTCCTCCTCCCCGCCGCCCTCGGCCAGCCGACGGCGCATCAACGCGAAGTAGGGACTGAGCAGTTCGGGGCTGACGCCCTGCTGTTCGGCGGTGCTCAGGAACGCCGGCGTGCCGGCCGCCTGCATGGCGAGGGTGGAGACGACACCTCGGGTGTAGTCCCCACTGCGCAGCTGGTCGGCGGTCCGGTGCACGGCCGGGGCCATCGCGACGAGCCAGTCGGCGAGCAGCGGGGCGAGCGACGCGGGGTCGATGTCCTCCTTGCGGATCAGGGCGAAGGCGTGGGCCGCTCCGGCGAACATCCCGTACATGGCGCTGAGCAGGGCCACGTCGTGCAGCGCCGCGAAGCCCGCGTCCCGGCCGACGTAGACGGTGCCGGCCGGGACCGCCAGGGTGTCCCGGTGCCGGTCGAACAGCTCCGGCGAGCCGCTGTAGAACACATAACCGCCGGACTCCGGGACACCGATCATCGGCGGGACGGCCATGATCCCGCCGTCCAGGTAGCGGGCACCGCGCTCGCGGGCCCAGTCGGCGCGTTCGCGGGCTTGGGCAGGGGTGCTGGTGGTCAGGTTGACCAGGTCCCGGCCGGCCAGGTCGGCACCGGCCAGCGCCTCCTGGACCGAGGCGTCGTCCAGCAGACAGACGACGACCAGGGCGCTTGCGGCGACCGCGTCGGCCGCGCTGTCGGCGACCTTCGCGCCCTCGGCGGCAAGTGGCCTGGCACGGGGCGCGGTTCGGTTCCAGACAGTGAGCGGATGGCCGGCCGCCAGCCAGGCACGGGCCAGCGCGGTACCCATCGCGCCGAGGCCCAGCAGGGTCACGGGGGTCTTCTCAACGGTGTTGTATGTCATGCCGTTCAGGCTGGGCACAGGCCGGTGGGCGATCAAGTACGCACTTCGGAGTGGGTGGTTACCCCGGGGTGAGCGAACACGTCGAAGGAGTGGGGCATGACGACGCTGAACCGGCCGGGCGCGCCGGACGGACACATCTGCGGGATCGACGCCGCCATGGAGGTGATCGGCGGCAAGTGGAAGGTGCTGATCCTCTGGGCGCTGCACGAACATCCCTGCCGCCGCTTCGGCGAACTGCGCCGGCTGCTTCCGGGCATCACCGAGAAGGTGCTCGCGTCCCACCTGCGGGAGCTGGAGACGGACGGTGTGGTGCGCCGCGTCTCCTACGACGAGGTGCCGCCCCGCGTCGAGTACTCACTGACCGTGGACGGTGAGCAACTCAACGACGCGCTCCAGCCGCTTGCCGCCTGGGGACGCGGGAGGACGGGCGTGCAGGGAGCGGAGTAGGCACAGGTAGCGGTGAAGCTGGCAAGATCCACTGTCATGAGCATCGAAGCGGGAGACCGGCCCGTCGCCCTGGTCACCGGGTCCACGTCGGGGATCGGCGAGGCCGTCGTACGGCGGCTCGCCGCGGACGGGACACGGGTCGTCGTGCACTCGCGGCGCAGCACGGAGGCCGGGCAGGCGCTGGCGGCGGAGCTCGGCGGGGCCTACGTCCAGGCGGATCTCGGCGTCGAGGAGGAGGCCCGCGGGCTGGTCGAGAAGGCGCTGGGCCACTTCGGGCGGCTGGACGTGCTGGTGAACAACGCGGGCATCAGTTGGCCGATCCCGCACGCCGACCTCGCCGCGGCCACCCCCGCGGACTGGCGGCACCTGCTGGAGGTCAACCTCATCGCGCCCTGGGTGCTGTGCACCGCGGCCCTTCCGGCGCTACGGCGGTCCCCCGGGGGCGGCAGCATCGTCAACATCACCAGCCACGCCGGCGTACGGCCCAAGGGTTCCTCGGTGCCGTACGCGGCGAGCAAGGCCGCGCTCAACCACGTGACCCGGCTGCTCGCCGCCGCGCTCGGGCCCGACGTACGGGTGAACGCGGTGGCGCCGGGCCTCGTGGACACGCCGATGACGAAGGACTGGGCACAGGCGCACGAGCTGTGGCGGGACCGTGCGCCGATGCACCGCCCGGCCCGACCCGCCGACGTGGCCGACCTGGTGGCGTCGGTGATCGCCAGCGGCTATCTGACCGGGGAGGTCATCGTGCTCGACGGCGGCCTGAACCTGACCTGAGCGCGGCGAACTCGGGCAGCGTCAGGGCCGAGTGGGCCGGTCGTGCGATCGCGGTGGGCATGGTCACGAGGCTGCGCAGCATCGTGTTGCATTGGTCCAGGGCCCGCGCCGTGGTGGGGAAGAGCCTGGCCGCACCGTTGTCGACCAGTGCCTGGTTCACGGCCACGAACCCGCGGACGCCGCGTTCGTAGGCGGCGAAGGCCGCAGTGTGGTCGTGGTGCCTCGCCAGGGCGTCGGCGAGCATGTAGGCACCGACCAGCGCGAGGCTCGAGCCCTGCCCGGTCAGGAACGAGGGCGCGTACGCGGCGTCGCCGACGAGTGCGACACGGCCGCTGGGCCAGTGGGGCATGCGGATCTGGCCGGCCGTGTCGAAGAACAGGTCGTCCGCGTCGCGCATGACATCGACGATGCCGGGGGACCTCCCATCCCGCACCCGCGAAGACCGTGGCGAACAGGTCCCGCTGGGCGGCGGGGTTGCGGAGGGCGTCGAACGGCGGTTGTGGCCGGTGGAAGTTCAGGAAGGCGTGCAGTTCGTCGTTGTCGCCGACGGCGTAGAGGGCCGCGGCTTTCCCCGGGGTGTTCCACAGCACGAGTTCGTGGGAGAGCTCGAGGGTGTTCGGCATGGTGGCCAGGCCGGCCAGCAGACCACCGGCCGAGACGACGGCCATCAGCCAGGCCAGTACCCGCTTGCCGCCGTAGCGGTCGCCGAGTTTGCCTGCCACGGGTGCGGCGACCGCGCCCGTGACGAGTAACGCGTTGCCGACCAGTGCTCCTTCGCCGGGGCTGACCCCCAACTCGCGTTGCAGAAGCGGCAGTGCGGGTTCCACCACTGACTGCAGGCTGCCGAGCGCGAGGGCCAGGAGGCCCAGCGCAGCGATCGCCGGCCTGCCGATGCGGACCGGGGGCACCACTTTTTCGACCACTTCGGACACAGGAATCCTCGTCATCCTTGGTTGCGGGCATGCGTGTGGGCATGCTTGATGAGCGCGCCGCGCTCTCGTGGGCGGGCGGTGAGCGAGTGGGGTACTACGACCTGCGGTCGGCGCCGCCGTCGGGGGTGGCCTGCACCAGGCCCGTCCGGTAGGCGATGACGACGAGTTGGGCCCGGTCGCGGGCGTCGAGTTTCGTCATGGCGCGCTGTACGTGGGCGCGGACCGTGAAGGGGCTGAGGAACATCCGCTCGGCGATCTCCTGGTTGGACAGGCCGGTCGCGACCAGGGCCACCATCTCGCGCTCGCGCGGGGTGAGCACGGCGAGCTGTTCGGGCCGGTGCGAGGGGACATCGTCCGGTGTGGCCAGGAATCGGGCGACCAGGGAACGGGTCGCGGCGGGGGACAGAAGGGTGTCGCCGTCGGCGATGGTCCGCACGGCGTCCAGCAGGTCCTCGGCCCCGATGCCCTTGCCGATGAAGCCGCCGGCCCCGGCGCGCAACGCCTGGGCGACGTACTCGTCGGTCTCGTACGTGGTGAGGATCAGGATGCGGCTGGCGCGCAGTTCGGGGTCCGCGCAGATCTGGGACGTGGCGGTGAGGCCGTCGACCTCGGGCATACGGATGTCCATGACGACAACGTCCGGGCGCAGCTCCCGGGTGAGTCTCACTGCCTCCCGGCCGTCGGCCGCCTCACCGACGACGGTGATGTCGTCGGCGGAGTCGAGAAGCATCCGGAAGGCACCGCGCAGCAGCGCCTGGTCGTCGGCGAGCAGAACTCGGAGAGTCACGGCGCGTCCCCCATCGCTCCGTCACCGGTCGCCGCGTCGGCCGTCCGCTCCTCGACGGCTGTCGCCCCGTCAGTTCCGCGCGCCGTGTCCTTGGCGGGCGGGAGGGGCAGCTGGGCGTGGACGAGGAAGCCGCCCTCCGGTCGCCGGCCCGCCGAGAGGTGTCCCCCGATCGCGGTGGCACGTTCACGCATCCCGATCAGACCGTAGCCGGGCGGCCGGTCCCCCGCCGCGGACGCGCTCGGTCCGGCGGAGGCCGTCGGTGCCGCATGGCCGCCCCCTCCGTCGTCGGCGACGGTGACGGTCACGCGATCGCGGTGCCAGGCGAGGCCCAACCGGGCGGTTCCGGTGCCGGCGTGCTTGGTCACGTTGGTCAGGGCCTCCTGGACGATGCGGTAGGCGGTGAGGTCCACTCCCGGCGGCAGTGGCCTGGCCGTGCCCTCGTGGCGCACCGACACCTCCAGGCCCGCGCGGCGGAAGGACTCCAGGAGCGTGGGCAGCCGGGACAGGCCGGGCGCCGGTTCGGGAGGCGCGGCCGCGTCCCCGGACTGACGCAGCAGACCGACTGTGGCCCGCAGGTCGTCGAGCGCGTCGCTGGTGGTCTCGACAAGCTCCTTGAGACTCCTGCGGGTCTGCTCCGGGCGCGTGTCGAAGAGGTGGGCGGCGACCGTGGCCTGCGCGTTGGCCAGGGTGATCTGATGGGCCACCAGGTCGTGCAGTTCGCGGGCGATGCGCACCCGCTCCTCGGCCACTCGGCGGCGGGCCTCGCTGTCCCGGCTCTGCTCGGCCCGCAGGGCCCGTTCCTCCATGGCCGCCAGGTAGGCCCGCCGGTTGTGCACCGAGTGCCCCAGTACGCCGGCCACCAGCGGGAACGCCGCCACCGCGCCCACCCTGCTCGCGTCCTTCCACGAGAGGGCCCCGAACAAGGGGGTGGAGGCGACGAGCAGCGCGACGGAGATGAGCGCCACCGCGCTCGCCGCGCGCCGTTCGGTGCGCGCGGTGAGCGAGTAGGAGTAGGCGGCGATCACGGCCGGGGCCGCGATGAGAGGGCTCAGCAGAAGACCGAGAAAGGGCGCCAGTACGCCGCTCGCGGTGGTGACCGCCATGGCGGCCAGGGGCGCCCGGTGCCGCACCGGAAGCACGGCACAGGACACCACGGCGATGACGTAGGCGGCGGCAGAGGGCGGTGACAGTGTGCTGCCGTCGTCCTGCACGACGCCGCCGAGCAGACAGAGCGCGAACGCCGTCGCCGTGATCGCTGCCTCCCGCCACCACGTGCCGCGTGATCGCGGGCCACCGCCACCCGTGTTCGTCATGGCCGGCTCAGTCCCGCCCGACGGGCAGTCGCCGCACCGCCGCGTCCGGCTCGCCCGCGGCGGCCGGGACCTGCCTGCTCAGTGCCTCGCCCTCGATGTCCACGTTCGGCAACACGCGGTTCAGAATACGGGGCAGCCACCAGGCCCGGTGGCCGAGCAGTGCCAGGACCGCGGGCGCGATCGCCATCCGGACCACGAAGGCGTCGAAGGCCACGGCGGCGGCCAGACCGACGCCCATCGTCTGGATGGTGGGGCTGTTCATCCCGATGAATCCGGCGAACACGCTGATCATGATGATGGCCGCCGCGGCCACCACCCGTCCGCTGTGCCGGAACCCGTTGACGATCGCCTCGCCGGGGGACGCGCCATGGGCGTAGGCCTCCCGCATGCGCGTGAGGAGGAAGACCTCGTAGTCCATGGCGAGGCCGAACACGATGCCGATGATGAGGATCGGCATCAGGGACATGACCGGTCCGGTCTGTTCGATGCCGATCAGGTCCGCCGCCCAGCCCCACTGGAAGACGGCGACGAGGACGCCGAAGGCGGCACCCACCGACAGCAGGAAGCCGAGCGCCGCCTTGACCGGGACCAGGACCGAACGGAAGACCACCATCAGCAGGAGCACCGCCAGGCCGATGACCACGCTCAGATAGGGGACGAGGGCGTCGGACATGGCCTCGGAGATGTCGATGTTCAGCGCGGTGGTTCCGGTCACCAGGATGCCGGCGCCCGTGTCGGCCTCGACGCCCGGGACCGCGTCCCGGATCGCGTGCACCAGGTCCTTGGTCGCGCCGCTGTTCGGCGCGGTCCGCGGGACGGCGGTGAGAACGGCCGTGTCCTTGGTCCGGTTGAGCACCGGATCGCCGACCGACGCGACCCCGTCCACCGCCCGTACGGTCTTGGCGACCAGATCCGTGGTGGCCCTGCTGTCCGCCGACCTGGACATGTCCACGACCACGGTCAGCGGGCCGTTGAAGCCTGGGCCGAAACCCTCCGACAGCAGGTCGTAGGCGCGCCGCTGGGTGGTCTGCACCGACTTGGACTCGTCTCCGGGCAGCCCGAGTTCGAGGCTCAGCGCGGGAAGGGCGACGGCGCCGAGACCGAGTCCGGCGATCATCAGCACGGCCACCGGCCGGCGCAGCACGAACCGCGCCCAGCGGGTGCCGAGCCCGGGCCGGCCGGCCGCGCCGAGCACCGGGTGCGAACGCTCGTCTGCCGGAGGGCTGGCCTTGCGGACGGCGCGGGACAGGACCCGCCGGCCGAAGAAGCCGAACAGCGCGGGGACCAGGGTCAGCGCGACGAGCACGGCGAGGGCCACGGCACCCGCGCCGCCCATGCCCATCCTGGTGAGCTCGGGGATTCCGACGACCCCGAGGCCGACCAGGGCGATGACGACGGTCGCCCCGGCGAAGACCACGGCTGATCCGGCCGTGCCCACCGCCCGGCCGGCGGCCTCCTCCGGCCCGCTGCCCCGGGCACGCTCGTCGCGGAAACGGGAGGTGATGAACAGCGCGTAGTCGATGCCGACCGCAAGGCCCAGCATCAACGCCAGGATGGCGACGGTGGACGTCAGGCCCAGCGGAACGGCCAGCGCGGAGACCAGGCCGAAGGCGATGGCCACGCCCACGAAGGCGGTCAGCAGCG
Source organism: Streptomyces sp. NPDC102270 (assembly GCF_044766405.1). Lineage (NCBI taxonomy): Bacteria > Bacillati > Actinomycetota > Actinomycetes > Kitasatosporales > Streptomycetaceae > Streptomyces > Streptomyces sp. NPDC102270. Next base: position 336,135 of record NZ_JBIWLX010000009.1, read on the forward strand.
ACAGTCCGGCCGCCACCAGCGATCCGAGGGCGAGGACCAGCACCACCGCGGCCACCGCCACGCCGATCATCTCCGTCGTCCCGCCCAGCTCCTCTTCCGCGTCCAGGGCCGAGCCGCCGATCTCCGCGGTCAGCCCCGCGTCCCGGGCCCGGCTCGCGGCGTCCTCGAGGGCGCTCTTCGCCGACGCGGTCAGATCGACGGCGTCCGCGGTGTAGGTGATCGTCGAGTAGGCGATGGTGCCGTCCTCGCTGACGGCGCCGGTCGTGTAGGGGTCGGTGGTCGAGGCGACCTGCTCGCCCTGGTCCAGCGAGCCGAGCGCGTCCTCGACGGCCGCCTTGTTCTGCCTGGCCGTCACCCGCTGTCCGTCCGGAGCCCGGAACACCAGGCGGGCCTCGGCCCCTTGGGAATTGCTCTGCGGGAAGCGCTCGTCCAGCAGGTCGAACGCCTTCTGCGACTCGGTGCCGGGCATGGCGAGGTCCTCGTCCTCGCCGGCCGGGGCCAGGGCGGCGGCGGCGACGGCCAGCACCAGGACACTCAGCCACAGACCGCCCACGAGCCGGCGCCGCCGGAAGGCCCACCGTCCGATCCGGTAGAGAAAAGTAGCCACCTGTCGATCACTCCAGACGCCGCTAGGCAGGGGGAATGCGCGGAATTCGCGCACCTCCAACCCTTCCTTCCGGCGCCCCGCCGGACATCGTCCTCCGCAGCCGTCCTGCCCTGGTGCACCCGGACCAGCCAGTCACCTGTCCTGGTGCCTACGCACCAGACCCGCCGCCGGCGCCCACCGCGCCACTGACCCGGACTTCGGGCGCGGAACGTCGGCACACCGCCAAGTCGACACGCACCGCGCCCACTTCAGTCCGGCCCATCCGTCAGCATCCGCCACCCCGGCGCGTAGTTCCCGTGCAGCACCAGCGACGCCGCGCCCACCGCGCCCACCGTCTCGCCGATCACGCTCTGCTCGACGGCGACCGTCCGGATCGTACGGGCGACGGATGTGCGGTTGACGGCGGCCTCGACCTCCTCGCGGATGATCGGTTCGATGCCGCGCAGCGCCTCGCCGCCGAGGACGACCCGGCTGACGTCGAGGAGGCTGGCGGCGCCGCGCGCGGCCTCGCCGATACGGCGCGCGGCTCGCCGTACGACCTCGCAGGCGTCGGCGTCACCCGCGCGGGCGGCTCGGCGCAGGGCCTTCCAGTCGTGGTGCACGGAGTCGGGCGTACCGGTGAGGCCGATGCGCTCGGCGGCGGCAGAGCCGTACCGGCGCAGCAGGTCGTCGATGATCGCGGCCGGGCTGACGTAGGGGCCGAGGCAGTCCATGGCGCCGCAGTGGCAGACGCGGTCGCCGGGCTCCACGGCCATGTGGCCGAACTCGCCGGCGTTGCCCGAATCACCGTGCAGGACCGTGTTGTTGAGGACGATTCCGGCACCGACGCCGGTGCCGAGGTAGAGGAAGAGGAAGCTGCCGGCCCGCTCGGCGCCGCCGATCCAGCGCTCTCCGATGGCGGCGGCGGTGGCGTCGTTGTCGAGGGCGACGGGCAGACCGGTGGCGTCGGCGAACATGTCCGCGAGGGGGACGCGCCCCCAGCCGGGGAAGTTCGGCGGGGAGACCACGGCGCCGGTGATGCCGTCGAGGGGGCCGGGCGCGGCGATGCCCAGACCGAGCAGGCGCGTGCGGTCCACGGCGCTGCGGTCGAGGAGGCGCCCGGTGGTGCGGGCTATGCGGTCCACGACGTCGGCCGGGTCGCCCGGGTCGGTGAGCCGCAGTCGCCGGCTGCCGATCACCTCGCCGGCCAGGTCGACCACCACGATGACCGCGGCGTCGGGGTCGAGGTGGACGCCGACCGCGCAGGCCCCGTCGGCCCGGAGGGTCAGCAGGGTGCGGCGCTTGCCGCCGCTGGAGGGGGCCTGGCCGGACTCCGCCACGAGACCCGCGTCGAGGAGCTTGCGGACGACGTTGGAGACGGTCTGGTTGGTCAGCCCTGTGAGGGCGGCCAGCTCGACCCGGCTCACCTGACCCGTGGTGCGGATGGCGTCCAGGACGACGGCCTGGTTGTAGCCGCCGACCCGCGGCAGGTTCGTCCCGCTGAGCATCGTCACCTGTCGGTCACCTGATCCCTCGCCTGCGCCGCCCCGGCGCTCCCAGGGCGAAAGTTTACATACTGGAAGCATTGACTTCATCCATCAAATGGATTTAGCTGGCGCCCATCAAAATCCGGCCATCGAGGCCGATCAGCGCAGGGTGGCGCAGAGGCTGGAGCGTCGTCCGAGCTGGCCTCCAGGCTGAGAACTCGCGGCTTTCCCTCAGGTTTCGCGTTCCGGAGGAACCCACTGTGCGCTCAAGAATCGTCACTGCCGCGGCTTTCACCGCCGCCACCACCTTGGCCGTCACCGGCTGCGGTTCGGGCTCGTCAGGCAGCTCGGCCAAGTCCATCAAGGTCGTCTACTGGCAGAACCTGGACAGCACCAACAAGATCCAGGCCACCTTCCTCGCCTCGATGGTGAAGCAGTTCACCAAGGCCAACCCGGGCACCAAGGTCACCCTCGTGCCGGTGGTCGCCTCCGAGAACGACTACTACACCAAGCTCCAGCTCATGATGCGCTCCCCCGCGACCGCGCCCGACCTCGTCTACGAGGACACCGCGCTCATCAACTCCGACATCGCGGGCGGCTATCTCAAGCCCCTGGACTCCTACACCGCGAAGTGGTCCGACTGGTCGCAGTACGCCAAGGCCGCCAAGGCGGCGGTGACCGGAGCCTCCGACGGCAAGACCTACGCCGTGCCGGACGACACCGACACCCGCGGGATCTGGTACAACAAGCAGCTCCTCCAGAAGGCCGGGATCCCGGTGCCCTGGCAGCCGAAGACCTGGGCCGACGTGCTCGCCGCCGCCAGGAAGATCAAGGCGAAGCTGCCCGGCGTGACCCCGCTGAACCTCTACACCGGCCAGGCGGGCGGTGAGGCCTCCTCCATGCAGGGCTTCGAGATGCTGCTGTACGGCACCCCGGCCGGCGACAAGTCGCTCTACGACGCCTCGCAGAAGAAGTGGGTGGTGGGCAGCCAGGGCTTCAAGGACGCGCTCGATTTCGTCCACACCCTCTACAGCCAGGACCTCGGCCCGTCCAAGCAGCAGGCGCTGGGCGCCAACTTCGGTACCACCGTGGGCACCGAGCTCATCCCCGAGGGCAAGCTGGCGATCGACATCGACGGCTCCTGGATGCCCAACAACTGGAGTTCGGCGGCGGCCAAGCCGTGGACGAAGTGGCAGTCGGTGATGGGCACCGCGGCGATGCCCACGCAGAACGGCCAGGCGCCGGGCCGTACGAGCATGTCGGGCGGCTGGGCCTGGTCGATCCCGGCGAAGGCCAAGAACCCGGACCTGGCCTGGAAGTTCCTGTCCACCACGCTCCAGACGAAGACCAACGCCGCGCAGTGGAACGTGACGAACGCGAACATCGCGGTGCGCACCGACGTCGCGTCGGACCCGGCGTACCTGAACTCGGTGCCGACCAACAAGTTCTTCACCGAGCTGGTGGCCGACACCCACTACCGGCCCGGACTGCCCGAGTACAACCAGGTCTCGACCGCGATCCAGAAGGCGATGGAGTCCGTGACGACCGGTCAAAACTCCGTCGACAAGGCCGCGTCGACCTTCGATAACGATGTCAAGGCGGCGGTGGGCGACGACAAGGCCGCGGAGGGTACTTCGTGACCACCCTCGCTCCGGCGCCTCACGGGACCGGCGGTCACCCCCGCCGGTCCCGCGGGGCGGCCGCCCCCGCCGTCCGCTCGCTGCTGCGCGGCCTGCCGACGGTCCCGGCCGTGGTCCTGCTGGCGGTGTTCCTGGCCGGTCCGATCGCGTACTGCGTCTACTACGCGTTCACCGACATGCAGCTCACCGGGGCCGCCGGTACCGACTTCGTCGGCGTCGACAACTTCACCCGGGCGTTCAAGGACGCGGACTTCCTCAACGCGATGTGGCTGACCCTGCTGTTCGTGGTCGGCTCCGCGGTCATCGGGCAGAACACGCTCGGGCTCGCGCTGGCCGTCCTGATGCAGAAGGCCACCCAGCCGGTACGGGCCCTGGTGAACGGCGTGGTGATCGCCGCCTGGGTGCTGCCCGAGGTGGTCGCCGGCTATCTGATGTACGCCTTCTTCTACGACGAGGGCTCGCTCAACTCGCTTCTGGACGCCGTGCATCTGCCGGACCAGAACTGGCTCTACACGATGCCGATCCTCGCGGTGTGCCTGGCCAACGTGTGGCGCGGCACCGCCTTCTCGCTGATGGTCTTCACCGCCGCCATCAACGACGTACCGCAGGAGTTGGTGGAGGCCGCCGAGATGGACGGCGCGGGCCCCTGGCAGCGGCTGTGGCGGGTCGTCCTGCCGGTCATCAGACCGTCGATCCTGACGAACCTGATGCTGATCACGCTTCAGACGCTCTCCGTCTTCGGGCTGATCTACACCATGACCCGCGGCGGACCCGGCAACAAGAGCGAGACCCTGCCGATCTTCATGTACCAACAGGCCTTCCAGAACAGCCTGATCGGCTACGGCACCGCCATCGCCCTGGTCCTGCTGGTGGTCGGCGCCCTGTTCTCCGTCGTGTACATCCGGCTGCTGAAACTGGAGGACGACTGATGGCCGCCGTCGCCACCCCGCCCACCAGGACCGTGAACAAGGTGCCCGTCGCACCGAGCCACCCACGCGGGCGCCTCGTGCGGCCCGGTCGCCTCGCGGTCAACCTCGTCCTGCTCGCCGTATCGGTGCTGTACGTCCTGCCGCTGCTGTGGATGGTGCTCGCCTCGGTGAGCGACACCAACTCCTTCCGGCTGAAGTGGCCTTCGGCGTTGACGCTGGACAACTTCGACGCGGTCCTCAATGTCGACACGACCTACCGTCCGATGCTCAACAGCCTGCTGCTGTGCGGCTTCGGCACGGCGGTGACCGTGGTGGCGTCGGTCCTGTGCGCCTACCCGCTCTCCCGCTACCGGTCCCGGGCGCGGCGGCCGTTCCTCTACACGATCCTGTTCTCCACCGGGCTGCCCATCACCGCTGTGATGATCCCGGTGTACAGCATGTTCGTGCAGGTCGACCTGATCGACTCGATGCCGGGTACGACCCTGTTCCTGGCCGCGTCCGCGCTGCCGTTCGGGATCTGGCTGATGAAGAATTTCATGGACGGCGTCCCGATCGTCCTGGAGGAGGCCGCCCGCATCGACGGCGCGAACACCATGCAGGTGCTGTGGCGGGTGGTGCTGCCGCTGATGCGGCCGGGTGTCGTCGTGGTCACCATCTTCACGTTCATCGGCATGTGGGGGAACTTCTTCGTCCCGTTCATCCTGCTGCTGTCCCCGGAGAAACTCCCCGCGTCCGTCAGCGTGTTCACCTTCCTTTCAGCCCACGACCAGACCCAGTACGGGCAGTTGTCGGCGTTCTCCCTCCTCTACTCCCTGCCCGTCGTGATGCTCTACCTGCTGCTGGCTCGCAAGGTCGGCGGCGGCTTCGCGCTCGGCGGCGCGCTCAAGGGCTGACTCCCCCACCTGTACGGAGAAGTGATGCACAACGACCGTGACCTCACCGAACAGCGGCTCGCCCGAGTGCTCGACGAGCGGATTCGGCCCGCCGTCCATGCCCGGTCCGTCCCCCTGGAGGTGCAGGTGTGGAGCGTCGCCGGTGAGCCGGTGCCGGTGGGCGAGGGCCTCGCGGCCCCGTTCCGGCCGACCCGGGTCGGCGAGTGGTGGGGGCCGGCCTGGTCGACGAGCTGGTTCAAGGTCAGCGGCACGATTCCGGCGGACTGGGCCGGTGAGACGGTCGAGGCCGTGCTGGACCTCGGGTTCGCCACCCACTCCGCGGGCTTCTCCGCCGAGGGGCTGGTCTACCGCCCTGACGGCACCGCGGTGAAGGCGCTCAACCCGCGCAACATCTGGCATCCGGTGGCCGAACGGGCCGTGGGCGGCGAGGAGTTCGTCGCCTACGTCGAGGCCGCCGCCAATCCGGTCGTCATGCACAGCGCCCCCGGCGAGCTCACCTTCGGACCCACCTCGGTGGGCGGCCGGGCGCCGTGGCTGGGCGACCCGTCCGCCGACCCCGGTGAACCCCTCTACCGGCTACGGCGTCTGGACCTCGCCGTGTTCGACCGGCAGGTCCACGAACTCGTCCAGGATCTTGAGGTGTTGGGGCAGCTGATGCCGGAGCTGTCCCCCGACTCCCCGCGCCGCTGGCAGATCCTGCGGGCGGTCGAGCGCGCCCTGGACGCCATCGATCTGCAGGACGTCAGCGGCAGCGCGGCCGCGGCCCGGGCCGCTCTCGCCCCCGTACTGGCGTCACCCGCGCACGCGAGCGCGCACCGCGTCTCGGCGGTCGGACACGCGCACATCGACACCGCGTGGCTGTGGCCGCTGCGCGAGACCGTGCGCAAGGTGGCCCGGACGGTCTCCAACGTCACCCACCTCATGGACGATCACCCGCAGTTCAGGTTCGTCATGTCCCAGGCGCAGCAGCTCGCCTGGCTGAAGGAGCACCGGCCCGAGGTGTACGCGCGGGCCCAGGAGAAGGCGAAGACCGGGCAGTTCCTGCCGGCCGGCAGCCTGTGGGTGGAGCCGGACACCAACATCAGCGGCGGCGAGGCCCTGGTGCGCCAGTTCGTCCACGGGAAGCGGTTCTTCCTGGAGGAGTTCGGCGTCGAGACCGAGGAGATGTGGCTGCCGGACACCTTCGGCTACAACGCGGCCCTGCCACAGCTGATGAAGCTGGCCGGGGTGAAGTGGTTCCTGACCCAGAAGATCTCCTGGAACACCACCAACAAGTTCCCGCACCACACCTTCTGGTGGGAGGGCATCGACGGCACCCGGATCTTCAGCCACTTCCCGCCCGTCGACAGCTACAACGGCGAGCTTTCCGGTGCCGAAGTCGCCCACAGCGTAAGGAATTTCCAGGACAAGGCGGGTGCAAACCACTCGCTGATCCCGTTCGGTTACGGTGACGGCGGCGGCGGTCCGACCCGCGAGATGCTGGCGCGGGCCGACCGGCTCCGGGACCTGGAGGGCTCGGCGCGTATCGAGCTGGAGGGGCCCGCGGACTTCTTCCGTCGCGCGCACGACGAGTACGAGGCGAACGGCGGCGCGCCGGTGTGGTCCGGGGAGCTCTACCTGGAGTTCCACCGGGGCACCCTGACCAGCCAGCTCGCCACCAAGCAGGGCAACCGGCGCGGCGAACACCTGCTGCGCGAGGCGGAGTTGTGGGCGGCGACCGCGGCCGTACGGCACGGGTCGCCGTATCCGTACGAGGCGCTGGACCGGCTGTGGAAGACGGTGCTGCTGCACCAGTTCCACGACATCCTGCCCGGGACGTCGATCGCCTGGGTGCACCGGGAGGCGGAGGAGACGTACGCGGCCGTGGCCCGTGAATTGGAGGAGCTGATCGGTGCGGCCCAGGGGTCGCTGGCCGGGGATCCTGGAGGCACGGTCGTCTTCAACTCCGCGCCGCACGCCCGGGGCGGCCTCGCGGCGTTCGGCGCGGGCCCGCGCTCGGGGCCCGTCGACGCGCCGGCGACGCCGGTGCCGGACGGGGACGGGTTCGTCCTCGACAACGGTCTGGTCCGGGTCGTTCTGGACGCCCGCGGTCTGATCACCTCCGCCTACGACCACACCGCCGGCCGGGAGGCGCTGGCTCCCGGCGCGGTCGGCAACCTGCTCCAGTTGCACCAGGACTTCCCCAACCAGTGGGACGCCTGGGACGTCGACGCCTTCTACCGCAACACCGTGCGCGACCTCACCGACGCCGAGTCCGTCACGGCGACCGCCGACGGAGTCCGGGTGGTCCGGGTCTTCGGGGCGTCCAGGATCGAGCAGACCCTGATGCTGCCGGCCGGGTCACGCGGTCCGGTGATCGACACGGTCGTCGACTGGCACGAGCGGGAGAAGTTCCTCAAGGCGGCCTTCCCCCTGGACGTGCGGGCCGCGCACTCGACGGCCGAGATCCCTTTCGGTCACGTCGAGCGGCCCACCCACACCAACACCAGCTGGGACGCGGCCAAGTTCGAGACGTGCGCCCACCGTTTCGTGCACGTCGGCGAGCCCGACTGGGGAGCCGCCCTGGTCAACGACTCCTCCTACGGCCACGACGTCACCCGTGACGTGCGCCCCGACGGCGGTACGACCACCACGGTGCGCCTCTCCCTGCTGCGCGCCGCCCGCTTCCCCGACCCGGACCAGGACCAGGGCACCCACCGGCTCGGTTACGCCCTGGTGATCGGCGCCGATGTCAGCGACGCGCGGCGCGAGGGGTACCGCTTCAACCTGCCCGAGCGGGTGGTGCCGGGCAGTGCGACGGTCGCCCCGCTGGTGTCGGTGGACCACGAGGGCGTGGTCGTGGAGGCGGTCAAGCTCGCCGACGACCGCAGCGGGGACGTCGTCGTACGGCTCTACGAGTCCCGCGGTGCGCGGGCCGCGGCCACCCTCACCACCGGCTTCCCGCTGGCCTCGTCCCTGGTGACCGACCTCCTGGAGCGCCCCTTGGACGACCCCTCGAGCCACCAACCGCTGGAGGACGGTGTCCGGTTGACGCTGCGGCCGTTCCAGATCCTCACGCTGCGGTTGCGGCCCGCGTCGGACGGCTGAGGGTCAGGTGGCGAGGAGGCCGCCGTCCATGTGCAGGTCGTGGGCGTTGACGCCGGTGTTGCGGAGCAGGAACTCGGTGGCGTCGGCGATCTCGGCCATCGTCACCAGTCGTCCGATCGGCGTCTGCGCCGAGTGCGGCGGGTCGGTAACGTCCCGCCACTTCGGGCTGTCGCCGATCAGGCCCGGGTGCAGGGCGTTGACGCGGTGCGGGGCGATCTCCACCGCGAGGGTCCGCACCAGGCCGGTGATCCCGGCGTTGAAGGTACTGACGATGGTCGAGCCGGGGTAAGGACGTTCCTTGGCGAGCCCGCCGAAGAGGACGACGGAGGCGCCGGGGTTGAAGCGGTCGCGCAGCACGCGGACGGTCTCTGCGTAGCCGACGAGCTTCATGGTCACGGCCGCCACGGCATCGGTGACGTTGAACTGCGCCAAAGAGTTCGCCGCCTGGCCGACCGCGGTGATGACGACATGGTCGACCGCCGTCACTTCGGCCAACTCGGCACCGATCGTCTCCGGTCGGCCGAGGTCGAGGGCCAAGCCCCGGGCTCCCTTGCCGATCCGGGCGGCGGTGGCCTCCGCCCGTGCCTTGTCCCTGCTGGTGACGATGACGTCGTCCCCGCGGTCGGCGAAATGCCGGGCGATCACTTCGCCCAGTCCACCGCTGCCGCCTACGACGAGTGTGCTGGTCATACGGACCGTCCCTCAGATGTCGGTCGGGCGCGCCCAACTCTTAATATCCACTTGGATACTAATCATAGCGGGATCAGAAACGACGCTGCGGGCCGGAAGTAGAGTGATCACATGGATGAGGGTGCCGAGAAGGGCCGGGAAGGGCCGGGGAGTCCGCCGCGCAGACGTCGGCGGGACCCCGAGGGGCACCGGGCCGCCATCCTGGACGCGGCCCGCCACGCCTTCGCCGAGCGCGGCTACGCCCGCACCACCCTGCGGGACATCGCGGGACGGGCCGGTGTCACCCACGGCCTGATCACCCGCCACTTCGCCTCGAAGGAACGGCTCTTCCTGGCAGCGGTGCCCGGCCATCGCGACCTGGAGCAGGTGACGGCCGGGGACCCGGCGACACTGCCCGACCGGATCGCCGAAGCCTTCGTACGGCGGATGGAGACCGACGCCGTCGGCGACCCGCTCGTCGCCCTCGTACGGGGCGCCGCATCCGACGAACGCGCGGCCGCCGACCTGCTGTCCGCGATGCAGGAGCGCAGTGCCGCCGTCTACCGGTCCGTGCTCCGCCCCGACGGGACGGCGGCTCCGGACGACGACCTGGACGCCCGTGTGGCACTCGTGGGGGCGCAGATGATCGGCGTCGCCTTCAGCCGGTACATCGCGCGCACCGACCCGCTCGCCTCGATGCCGCCGGAACAGCTCACCGCCTACCTCACGCGGATGCTGCGCCACATCCTCCTCGACTGAAGCGCCGGTCGCGTGCTCGGCGAGGTCACAGGAGCCCGGGCTGCTTCCACTCCGCGCCGAGTACGTGGTGGTCGAGGAAGTTCAGGGCCGTCTCGTACACGAGGCGCAGGTGGTTCGGGGCCTCGATGCCGTGGCCCTCGTCGGGAAAGTACAGGAACTTGGCGGGTACACCTTGGCGTTGGAGGTCGTGGTGGAGGGCCATCGACTGGCTCACCGGAACCCGGTAGTCGTTGCCGCCGTGCACGATCAGCATCGGCGTCGTCAGCTTCGCCGCGTTGAAGTGGGGCGAGTCCGCCTCGTACCGTTCCCGCCGGGTGCGCGGGTCGCCGAAGATCTCGCGGAAGTACGTGTGCATGTCGGTCTCGCTCTGGAAGGCCTCCAGGTTCCACAACCCGGCGTGGGAGACGAGCGCTCTGAAGCGGTCGGTGCGGGTCGCGGCGCGGCCCGCGAGGTAGCCGCCGAAGGACCAGCCGGCGAGGGCCGTCCGGCTCGCGTCGAGGTCGGGGCGGGCCAGTGCGGCGTCGGTGAGGGCGATGACGTCGTGGTAGGGCCGGCCGCCGTACTGGCCACGGCCGCGTTCCTGCATCCGTTGCCCGTATCCGGAGGACAGGGCCGGGTCGGGCAGGAGTACGGCGTAACCGCGGGCCGCGAAGGGCCACGGGTTCCACTGCCCGGGCCAGTCGCTCCAGGACCCCTGGGGTCCGCCGTGCACGTTGACAAGGAGGGGTGAGGGGTCGTCGGGCCCCGCGCCCTCGGGCAGGACCAGCCAGGCGCGGAGTGCGAAGCCGTCGTCGCCGGTCGCGTGGACCTCGGTCAGCGTGCCGGGGAGAGGGCCGAGGTCTCCCAGCGTCTTGAGGAAGACGGGGTGCTGGTCGGGCTTGCCCGCGTCCAGTCGGACCGCCCGGGGCGGGCTGTCGAGCGCGCTGCGCAGGGCGTACAGGGCGGCTCCGTCGGGCGTCACGCAGAGGGAGGTGTAGGCACCGGAGGCGGTGAGTCGGGTGACGGTGCCGTCCGGGTCGCGGCGGAAGACCGGGCAGTGGCCCCGCTCGTCGCCGGTGAACCACAGCGTGGTGTCCCCGGGAACCGGTGAGGGGATCACCCGTCCCGGCCAGGGCCAGTTGTCGAAGTCCGGCAGGAGGTCCGTCTCCTCGCCGGAGACGGGGTCGAGGGCGACGAGGGTGACCTGCCACTCGGTGTCGTACGTCTCCTCCTTTTGGCGTTCGCAGAGCAGGCGGGTGCCGTCGGCCGTGAAGACCGGGCCGTAGTACTGGTGGCCCGGGCGGGAGAAGGTGCGGCGCTTCGCGCCGGTCGACGCGTCGGCGATCACGACGACGTTCGTGTCCGGGGCGGCGCTCGTCGGCGCCCGGGTGTAGGCGACCACCGAACCGTCCGGGGACAGGGCCATGTCGCCGGCGCCCGCGAGTCCTTGGCCGCCCGCGTCGATCGGCGGGGCATCGCCGCGAAGGACGAAGGCGTGCGGCTCGGCGGGGCCGAGGTCCGCGCCGTCGGCGCGGGTGGGGGTCGCCTCGTACAGGACCGCGGTGACGCCTTGCCGGTCGCGCTCGTGGAGCAGGGCGGCGTGGGTGTCGGCGTCCACGGCGCCCGGCAGGAGAGCGGCCGTCCACGCGATCGTGGCCGAACGAGAGGCGGCGGTGAACGCGGTTGTTCCGCCCGGATGGTGGGCGATCCGCTCGGCCTCACCGTTCGCGGTCAGCGCCCACAGCGCCGCTCCCGGCGGCTCCTGCGGGCCACGCTCGGAGAGGAACAGCAGAGTGCCGTCGACGGTGAAGGCGGGGGCACGGTCGCCCTGACAGGACCCGGTCACGAGCCGGGGGTCGCGCCGGCCCGCCGGATCCACCTCCCACAGCTCCGACACGTACCGCGAGCCCTCCTCGTCGAGGCTCTGGACCGACGCCACCAGGCGAGTGCCGTCGGGAGCGAGGGCCAGGCCGGTCGGGCGGGGCTGTTCGACGAGGCGCTGGTGGAAGGTGCTCGGAGCGTTGGCCATGGGCGGCATCCTGCCCATTGCCTCCGAGGCAGCGCACCCGAGTTCTAGTGAAGCTGTGTACGTACACACTTGATCTTCCTCATGGAAACCTCTCTAACCTCGCCGAAATACTGCCGACATACGTATTTACAGCCCCCATCACGCCTCGTACTGTGAGCGTTCCCAGAACTAATCCACATGGTCATGTCAGACAAGGAGGTCGGGATGACCGTCAAAGGTCCACGCCGCCTCGTGAGGGTCGCCATGCTCCTGGCGGCCCTCGCCCTGCCCGCATCCCTGCTCACCACGCCCAGCGCCTCTGCCGCCGGGACGCTCACCATGCGCGGTGCCGATGTGTCGACCGCCCAGCGCGCACTCGACCTCGGTGCCAAGTACTACGACGCGAGCGGCACCGCCAAGGACCCGCTGGACATCCTCAAGGGCCTCGGCGTCAACTACGTCCGCCTGCGGGTCTGGAACAACCCCGCCAGCGGCTACAACAACAAGGCCAAGGTGCTGTCGTACGCGAAGCAGGTGAAGGCCAAGGGGCTGAAGCTGCTGGTCGACTTCCACTACTCGGACACCTGGGCGGACCCGGGCAACCAGAACAAGCCCGCGGCGTGGGCCGGCCACACCATCAGCCAGCTGCAGACCGACGTCTACAACTACACGTACGACGTCTGCAACAGCCTCAAGTCGCAGGGCACCACCCCGGACAGCGTGCAGATCGGCAACGAGATCAACGTCGGCATGCTGTGGAACGAGGGCAAGGTCGTCAACAACGACTTCACCAACCTCAGCCTGCTGCTCAAGTCGGGCTACAACGCGACCAAGGCGTGCAACAGCGGCACCCAGGTGATCATCCACACCGCCGACGCCGACAGTGACGCCAACGCCCGCTGGTTCTACGACGGCATCAAGGCCAAGGGCGTCAACTGGGACATCACCGGGCTGTCCTACTACTGCCCGTGGCACGGCACGATCGCCAACATGGGCAGTGTCGTGGCCGACATGAAGTCCCGCTACGGCAAGGACGTCATCATCGCCGAGACGGCCTACCCGTTCACCTCGGCCAACGCGGACAGCACCGCCAACTCCATCACGACGGGCTGCTCGGGCTACCCGCTCAGCTGGCAGGGCCAGGCGGACAACTTCACCGCCGTGCAGAACACGGCCCGCAGCAACGGCGCGATCGGGGTCTTCTACTGGGAGCCCACCTGGTACGCGGTGAGCGGCAACGGCTGGGACCCGGCCGACATCGGCAACAGCGGCAACGGCTGGGACAACATGGCCGTCTTCAACTGGACCGGCAATGTGAACCCGAACATCAAGTGGACCCCGTAGGGGACCACTTCACACAGGAACGGCACCGTCCTCGGGCGGTGCCGTTCGCCGTTCCCGCGGCCTCCCGCAGCGCGGGGGCGATAATCACCCCCCGCCATGGAGGCAGCGCAGGGGGTCACATTACTCTGGCGTAGCGCCTGAGCGAGGGAAGGAAGCCATGGGGGTTCAACTGAACAGCGGATCGGCAGCCGGTCACGAGTCGCTGGAGTCGATGAGCCTCGAACCGCTCATGACCCGCGACTACGAACGGGACCCGGCGATCGTGTACGAGCGGCTGCGCCGGGCGCACGGCCCGGTCGCGCCGGTCGACCTGCTGGGGGTGCCCGTCTGGCTCGTGCTGGGCTACGAGGAGGCGTACGAGGTCCTCCGAGACGACCACGCCTGGCCGAAGGGGCTCGAGAACTGGCGGGCCCGCAGGGAGGGACGGCTGCCCGCGGACTGGCCGCTCGCGCCGTCGCTGGACGTCAACCACGTGCTGATCCAGGGCGGTGAGGGCTACCGCGGGCTGAAGGTGGCCTGGGACACGGCGCTACGGCCCTTCCAGGACCCCCGGCACCCGGTCGCCAAGCGGCTCAAGGCGAAGATCACCCGTGACGCCGACGAGCTGATCTCCCTGTTCACGCAGGGCGGGCGCACCGGATGGGCGGATCTGTCCGCGCAGTTCTCGCGGCCGCTGCCGCTCATGGTCGCCAGTCATCTGCTCGGCTTTCCGGGCTCTCAGCACGACGACGCGCTGATGGACATGTGGCGGGTCCTGGACGCGGGGCCGGACGCGGGGCCCGCGCTGGAACGGCTGCTGGCCACCCTGTCGGAGCTCGGCGCGTGGAAGATGAAGGAGCCCGGCGACGACTTCCCCTCCTATCTGCTCGCCTCCCATCCCGGCCTCGGCGTCGAGGAGTTGTCCCGCGAGCTGATGATGCTGCTCGGCATGACCTCGGACCATGTCGGCATCCTGATCTCCAACACGGTCGTCGAGGTCATCACCGGCAACCTCCCCGCGAGCGCCAGCCTGTCGGCGGGGCTCATCAGGGAGACCATGAACCGGGTGGTGATGCAGAAGCCGCCGCTGATCAACTTCGTACCGCGGTTCCCCTTGAAGGACATGCGGCTCGGCGAGTACACCATCGCGGCGGGCGATCCGGTGTGGGTGTCGGTCGGCGCCGCGCACGCGGATCCGGCCTTCGCGGGGAAGGTCTGCCCCGAGTCGACCATCAGCACCCGGGCCCATCTGTCCTGGGGTGCCGGCCCGCGGCAGTGCCCGGCCCGGGAACTGGCCGGGGGCGCGGCGGCGATCGGCGTGAGCAGGCTCTTCGAGCGGCTGTCGGGGCTGGAGTTGTCACTGCCGGTCGATCAACTGCCCTGGCGTTCCTCGCCGTTCATGCGCGGTCTGCGGTCGCTCCCGGTGCGGTACACGCTCTCGGGCACGCCGGCCGTGCCGGTGCCCCCTCTCCCGCCCCTGCCCGCCACGGCCGGCCCCGCCCTGGCCGACGAGTCCGCCGTACGGCCGCGTTCCTCGCTGTGGCGCTACCTGGCCGGCCTGGTGCGCGGGCGCTGACGCCCCCCGGAACAGGGCAGCGGGCCACGGACTCGGAGGAGTTCGTGGCCCGCCCTGTGCCGCGGGACCCGGTCAGCCGACCGGAGGGGTGCGGATCGCGGCGATGTCGAACTGCAGGCGTACTTTCTCGCTGACCATGGCGCCGCCCTCGGCGAGCCTGCTGCTGTAGGTGAGGCCCCACTCGGAGCGGTTGATGGTGGTGGTGCCGTCGAAGCCGGCCCGCTGGTAGCCGAACGGGTCGGTGACATGGCCTATGTAGGTGAGTTCCAGGACCACGGGTCGGGTGATCGCCTTGATGGTGAGGTCGCCGGCCATCCGGTACACGTCCGGGCCGACTACTTCCACGGCGGTGCTGACGAACCGCATGCGCGGGTAGGTCGCGGCGTCCAGGAAGTCCCGTCCCACGAGGTGCCCGTCACGCTGTTCCACACCGGTGTCGACACTGCCGGTCGCGATGATGATCTCCGCCTTCGAACGGGACGGGTCACGGCCGTCGAAGTAGAGGCGGCTCTGGTACTCCAGGAACGCCCCGCGCACGGTGGTCACCATGGCGTGGCGCACCGAGAAGCCGATCCTGCTGTGCGCGGGGTCGATGGTCCATTCCCCGGTCAGGGCCGCCAGTCCGGGATCGGTGAGGACGGCTGTGGCGGTGGCCGACGACCCGGTGGGGGGCTGGGAAACGTCGGCGGGTTCCGTGCGGTCGGTGCGACGGAACGTGGTGCCACGGTTGAACAAGTTCATGCATCACCTAATTACTGCACGGGACTTGTTGCCGCAAGCCGTGCTCCACAGTCGACTGAATATCCACGTGTTCGCCACACGTTTCCCGGAAAAGTGAGGGCTAAACAGCTAGTCGGCTCCTACAAGGGCGCGCACTTCGAAGTCCTCGTATGTCTCCTTTGCTTCGGGACGGCCGAGTATCGACCCCATCCAGCCCAGCAGGAAGCCGGCCGGGATGGAGACGATTCCGGGATTCTGCAAGGGAAACCAGGCGAAATCGGCGTCCGGGTAGAGCGAGGCGGGAGCGGAGGAGACGACCGGGGAGAAGACGACGAGGAGGACCGAGGTGAGCAGTCCCCCGCAGAGGCTGAGGAGAGCTCCCTGCGCGGTGAACCGCCGCCAGAAGAGGCTGTAGACGAGGGTCGGGAGGATGGCGGACGCGGCGATGGCGAAGGCGAGGAAGGCGAGGGTCGCGGAGTTGACGCCCCAGGAGACCAGGGCGAGCAGCATGCCGAGAACGCCGATGACTGCCGCCGCGAGCCGGGCCACGGCCAGCTCCTCCGTCTCGGTCGCCCTGCCCTTGCGGATCACCTCGCCGTACAGGTCGTGGGCGAGCGAGGAGGCGGCGGCCAGGGTGAGGCCCGCGGCGACCGCGAGGAGGGTGACGAAGGCGAGGCAGGACAGCAGGGCGGTCAGGACGGCGCCGCCCAGCTCGTGCGCGAGCAGCAGGACGGCCGCGTTCCCGGTGCGGTCGTTCTCCGCGATGGTGTCGCTGCCCAGGACGGCGGTGGCCCCGAGACCGAGGATGCCGGCCACGAGGCAGACGAGGCTGACCAGGCCCATGGCCCACACCACCGAGGTGCGCAGGACGTCGACCGACTTCGGGGCGAGCAGGCGCATCATCACGTGCGGGAGGGCGGCGAGGCCGAGCACGATGGCCAACTGGAGGCTGAAGAAGTCGAGTTTGCTGGTGGCGCTGCCCCCGTACCGCAGCCCGGGTTCCAGGAAGCGCGCGCCCTGCCCGCTGTTGTCGGCGGCCGCGGCGAGCAGGTTCTCGAAGTTCCAGTCGAAGCGGTGCATCACCATCACCCCGGCCACGGTGACGCCGCAGATGAGCATGACCGCCTTGACGACCTGGATGAAGGTGGCGCCGGGCATGCCTCCGATGGCGGCGTACACGATGACGATGGTGCCGATCACGACGACGCACAGGGTGCGGGTGGCGGCGCTTGGTTCACCGGTGAACTGGGTCAACAACGCGACGCTTCCGACGAGTTGGGCCACGAGGTAGAGGGTGGTGATGGTCAGCGTGCACAGCGCAAGGGCGAGGCGGACGGGGCGCTGCATACGGGACAGGCGGATCGCCAGGGTGTCGCCGAGGGTGAACTTGCCGGTGTTGCGCAGGGGTTCGGCGATCAGCAGCAGGACCATCATCCAGGCGACCGCGGTGCCGCACAGGTAGAGCAGTCCGTCGTAGCCGGTCAGGGCGACCAGGCCGGTGCTGCCCAGGAGGGTCGCGGCCGACAGGTAGTCGCCGCACATCGCCAGCCCGTTGCGCAGCGGGGACATGGCACGGTTGCCGAGGTAGAACTCGCCGATCTCGTCGCGTTGGGGCGCGGTCAGCAGCGCGGTGAACAGGGTCACGACGACCACGGACAGGAAGAGCACGAGCGTCAGCTGGAGGCTGAGGCGGTCCACGACGGAGGCGCCGAGCGTCACCACGGGCGGTACTCCTCGTCACGGGGGGTCGTGCGCGCCTCGAAGGCCGCGCGTTCGCGTTCCGTGCTCTCGTGGTGGCGGGCCAGGCCGCGCAGCCCGCGGACCACCGGGGTGACCTGGGTGCGCGTGTACACGAGGTAACGCCACACGATCACGCCCATCAGCACGAACTGCCCCAGCCCCAGGGCCAGTCCGACCGTGAGATGGCCGCTCAGGGAGGTGTTCATCAGGCCGGGCACAAAGCTGGACAGCAGGACGTACAGGAGGAAGCCGCCGACGGCGGCAGCCGTGGCCCGGACACCGAAGCGCCGGTGCCGGCCGCGCAGCGACTGGTACGCGGGCTGGCGGGCCACCGACTGCCGGTCCGCAGGTCCGGGGTCTGCTTCGTAGGGGGTCGGCGGCCCGCCGAGCCCCATGGAGTGCCGTGACACATGCACCTTCTTCACTGCCGCTTCTTCACTGCCGGTCGTTGCGTCAAAGGCATGTCGGAGTCATGCGCTGTGCGGACGTGTGGGGGATTCGTGAATCCGAAATGCGCGTGGCGGGATGGCACCGAGGCCAGGACCGGGATTGTCGCAGCGCCCCCGTTGAACTATCAACGGGACGGTCGAACCGAATCAGGGAACTGACTCATTCGCATGCTTCGATTCACGTACCCGGAATCCCGCGGCCAGCAAAAAGGCCGACCTCCGGAACAGGTCTGCACCTTTCCTCCGACCAGGTTGTCTCAAATGCAGTGCACTGGGGAGACTCCCGCCGCGCACCGTTCCTTGTCACGCACGGACTAAGGCCGGCCTCCCGGGACTCACCTCGCGCAAACAGAACGGCGTTGGGCTCGGCCCGCGCCGGAGGCGCTGCCATATTCGAAGGCCACTTCGGAGGTGGCTGTGACACTAGAGGTGACGACGACACGTCTGCCCGACCGCACCGCCGACCGCGTCCTCGCGCTCGAAGCCCGCCGGGCGCAGGCCGTGGCCGCGGACCGGCCGAGGAGACGCGGCAAGTTCGGCGCCCGGGAGCGGATCGACCTGCTGCTGGATTCCGGCTCGTTCACCGAGACCGGACTGTTCGTACGGGCCAGACCGGCAGGGGACGACGCCGACCGCCCTTACGGCGACGGCGTGATCACCGGGTACGGCACGGTCGACGGGCGTCCCGTCTGCGTCTTCTCCCAGGACTCCACGGTCTTCGGCGGCAGCATGGGCGAGGCCTTCGGCCAGAAGACCGTGGCGCTCATGGACCTCGCCCTCCGAACCGGGTGCCCGGTCATCGGGCTCAACGACGGCGGCGGCGCCCGTATCCAGGAGGGCGTCGTCTCGCTCGCCCTCTACGCCGAGCTGGTGCGCCGCAACGTCCAGGCGTCCGGGGTGATCCCGCAGATCTCCGTCGTCCTCGGCCCGTGTGCCGGCGGGGCCGCCTACTCCCCCGCCATCACCGACTTCACCGTGATGGTGGACGGTGCCTCGCACATGTTCGTCACCGGGCCCGACGTCATCGAGGCCGTCACCGGGGAGCGCACCAGCGCCGAGGAGCTGGGCGGCGCCCGCACCAGCAACTCCCTCAACGGCAACGCCCACTTCCTCGCCGCCGACGAGACGGAGGCCCTGGACACCGTACGGGAGCTGCTGTCGTACCTGCCCGTCAACAACCTGGAGCGGCCCCCGCAGTACGCCCCGCTGCCGCCCCCTACCGACGTGCCGCTCGACGAGATCGTGCCGGACCGGCTCGGGCAGGCCTACGACATGCGGGACATCCTGCGGGCGGTCGTCGACGACGGTGAACTCCTGGAGGTGCAGGAGCTGTTCGCGCCGAACATCATCTGCGCGCTGGCCCTCGTCGAGGGCACGTCCGTCGGAGTCGTCGCCAACCAGCCGCTGCACGCGGCCGGGGTGCTGGACATCGACGCCTCCGAGAAGGCCGCGCGGTTCGTGCGGTTCTGCGACGCGTTCGGCATTCCGCTGCTGACCTTCGCCGATGTGCCGGGCTATCTCTCCGGGGTCCGCCAGGAGCAGGCCGGGATCATCCGGCGCGGCGCCAAGCTGCTGTACGCGTACGCCGAGGCGACCGTGCCGAAGGTGACGGTGGTGGTGCGCAAGGCGTACGGCGGCGGGTACGCGGTGATGGGCTCCAAGCACCTGGGCGCCGACATCAACCTCGCCTGGCCCACCGCGCGGATCGCGGTGATGGGCGCCGAGGGTGCGGTGGGCGTCCTGCACCGGCGTGAACTCGCCGCCTCCGACGACCCCGAGGCGTTGCGGGCCCGTCTCGTGGACGCCTACGAGAGCACGCACGGCACGCCCTACCTCGCCGCCGAGCGCGGGTACGTCGACGCCGTCATCGCCCCGCGCGACACCCGTGACCACATCTGCCGTGCGCTGCGCGCGCTGCGCGGCAAGCGCTCCCCGATGCCGGAGCGCCGGCACGGCAACATCCCGCTCTGATCTGCCTCGCGAGGAGACCTGCCCGATGGACATGCCCCGTCCCCCGCTCGCCCCCGCGTTCCGGAGTCTGCCGGAGTACGTACGCCACTGGGCCCACACCACCCCGGACCGCCGGGCCTTCACCTTCGTCGGTCATCCCGCCCCGCACTCGCGGGGTGTCCACCGCACCCTGACCTGGCGCCGGCTGGACGTGCGGGTGCGGGCGGTGGCCGCCCGGCTCGCCGAGGAGGCCGAGCCCGGGGCCCGGGTCGCCGTGCTGTGCCCCCAGGGGCTGGAGTACGTCACCGGGTTCCTGGGGGCGCTCGCGGCCGGAATGGTCGCCGTACCGATGTATCCGCCCGGTCTGCCCGGGCACGGCGACCGGCTCGCGGCCGTCCTGGCGGACGCGCGCCCCGCAGTGGTCGTGACGGCCAGTCAGGTACTCGACGAGGTGCGGGACTTGTGCGGGGACACCGCCGCGCGGGTCGTCGCCGTGGACCAGGTGCCCGACGCCGCCGCGAGGGAACTGCCGCCGCCCGACGGTGAGATCGCCTACCTCCAGTACACCTCCGGGTCGACGCGCACCCCGGCGGGGGTGGAGATCGGGCACGCCAACGTCGTCGCCAACGCCCGGCAGGCGCTGGGCGCCTACGGTGCCGACGTCCACCCGGTGACCTGTGTGGGCTGGCTGCCGCTCTACCACGACATGGGGCTCGTCCTCAGTGTCGCCGCCCCCGTCGTGCGCGGGGTGCTGTCGGTGCTCATGGACCCGGTCGCCTTCCTGCACGAACCCGCGCGCTGGCTGCGGCTGTTGTCCGCACATCCGCGGGCGCTGAGCGCGGCACCCAACTTCGCCTACGACTACTGCGCCTCGACGGTGACCGAGGCGCAGAAGGCGGATCTGCGGCTGGACGGGGTCGTCGCGCTGATCAACGGCAGCGAGCCGGTCCGCCCCACCACGGCCGACAGGTTCCAGGCCGCCTTCGCCGCTCAGGGGCTCGTCGCGGAGACCCACTGCCCGTCGTACGGGCTCGCCGAGGCAACCGTCTTCGTCAGCGCCGCCCGGCCCGGGGAGCCGGTGCGCCGGTTCGCCCTCGACCGGGACGCGCTCGCCGAGGGGAAGGCGCTGCCCGCGCGGCCCGACGATCCCCGGGCCGTGCTGCTGGCCGGCTGCGGTACTCCGGTGGGGCAGGAGGTCCGTATCGTCGATCCGGTCTCCGGCGCCCATCTGTCCGAGGGCGAGGTCGGTGAGATCCAGGTGCGGGGTCCCAACGTGGGCCGCGGCTACTGGAACCGGGACGAGCAGACCCGGCGCGTCTTCGGCACGGACGGCCGGCTGCGCACCGGTGACCTGGGGACGGTCCTGGAGGGGCAGTTGATCGTCACCGGCCGGCTGAAGGACCTGATCGTCGTCGACGGACGCAACCACTATCCGCAGGACCTGGAGGCCACCGTCCAGGACACGCATCCGGCGGTGCGGCGTGACCGGCTCGCCGCGTTCGGGGTGGGGGGCGCCTCCGGTGAGCGGGTGGTCGTGGTGGCCGAGCACGCACGGACCACGAGCCTCGCCGAGATCGACGTACCGGCTCTGGTGCGGGCCGTGCGTGCGGCCGTGTCGGGGCGGCACGGGCTGCGGCTCGCCGATGTGCTCCTGGTCCCGCCCGGCACGGTGCCGCGGACGTCGAGCGGCAAGGTGTCGCGGGCGTTGACGCGTGAGCGGTATCTGGCGGGTGCCTACGGGGCGGGCGGCGCCGCGTGAGGGCCGTGGACGCGGGCGCGGTGCGCCGGCTGGTCGCGGAGCGCGTCGCCGGGTGGACCGGTACGGCCGTCGCGGAGGTTCCGATGGACCGGCCGCTGGCCGACCTCGGCATGTCCTCGCGGGACGCGGTCGTGCTGGCCGGGGACCTCGCCCGGCTCACGGGCCGGGAGCTGCCGCCGACGCTACTGTGGGAGGCGCCCACCGGGGAGGCGCTGGTGGCGCACCTGTGCCGGACGCCGTCGCAGAGTGCGCCGCCGGCGCCGGTGCCCGCCACGGTGGTTCCCCCGTCGGAGCCCGTCGCCGTCATCGGCCTCGGCTGCCGTCTGCCCGGCGGGGTGCACGGCCCGGCGGACTACTGGCGGCTGCTGACCAACGGCGTCGACGCGATCAGACGGGTCCCCGAGGAGCGTTGGCGCGACTTCACGCCCTTCCCGCCCGAGGACGCTCCCCGGTACGGCGGTTACCTCGACGACGTCGCCGGGTTCGACGCGGACTTCTTCCGGATCACCCCGCGCGAGGCCGCCGTGATGGACCCGCAGCAGCGGATCCTCCTGGAGGTCGTCCACGAGGCCCTCGCCCACGCCGCCGTCCCGGCCGCCTCCCTCGCGGGCACCGCCACCGGTGTCTTCGTCGGGGTCTCCGCCCCGGAGTACGGCTCGCTCACCGGCGCCGACCCGGCGGCCGTCGATCCCTGGGCCCCGGCGGGCGGCGCGCTGAGCGTGACCGCGGGCCGGCTGGCGTACGTGCTGGACACCCGCGGGCCGAGCATGGCCGTGGACACCGCCTGCTCCTCCTCGCTGGTCGCGGTGCACCACGCCTGCGTGAGCCTGCGCACCGGCGAGAGCGACACGGCGATCGCCGCAGGCGTCAACCTGCTGCTCTCCCCCACCGTCACCATGGCGTTCCGGCGGGCCGGGGCCCTCGCGCCGGACGGGCGGTGCAAGCCGTTCTCGCCGGACGCCGACGGCATCGGACGCGGTGAGGGCTGTGCGGCCGTGCTCCTGAAGCGGCTGTCCGACGCCGAGCGGGACGGCGACCGCGTGCTCGCCGTCATCCGCGCCACGGCCGTCAACTCCGACGGCCGCTCCAACGGCCTCCTCGCCCCCAACCCGGCCGCCCAGCAGGCCCTGTTGACCACCGCGTACGCGCGGGCCGGACTCGCCCCCGCCCACGTCGACTACGTCGAGGCGCACGGCACCGGCACCCCGCTCGGCGACCCGATCGAGGCGGGCGCGCTCGGCGCGGTGCTCGGCGCGGACCGCGACCCCGACCAGCCGCTGCTGCTCGGTTCCGTGAAGTCGAACCTGGGGCACCTGGAGTCCGCCGCGGGCATCGCCGGACTGGTGAAGACCGTGCTCGCCCTGCACCACGACGTCATCCCGCCGTCCCTGCACTGCGCCGAGGGCAGCGCCCTGGACGACGTACGCCTGCGCGTGGTCACCGAGGACGAGCCCTGGCCGCGCTACGGCGGTACGGCCGTCGCCGGGGTCTCCGGTTTCGGGTTCGGCGGCACCAACGCCCATGCCGTACTGGAGGAATGGCGCCCCGGCGTCCTGCCCTCGCACCCGGCCGAAGAACCCGGTGCCCGCCTCCACCTCCTGTCCGACGTGGACGAGGAGCGGCTGCGGGACACCGCGTCCAGGCTCGCCGACTGGTTGCCGACAGCGGCCGCGCACCCCGCCGACGTGGCACGCACACTGGCCGGACGGACGGGCCGCGGAGGCGCGCGGGCCGCGGTGGTCGCACGGGACCGTGCCGAACTCGCGGACGGGCTGGCAGCGTTGGCGCAGGGACGCCCGCACGGGCAGGTCGTGACCGGCGAGGGTGATCTCGTCGGTCCCGGCCCGGTGTGGGTCTTCTCTGGGTACGGCAGCCAGTGGGCCGGGATGGGACGCCGGCTGCTCGCCGAGGAGCCCGCCTTCGCCGCCGCCGTGGAGAAGCTCGACGCGGAGTGCGGACTGTCGCTGTCCGACCGTCTCGCGTCCGGGAGCGGGCTCGACCGGCTGGAAGTGGCCCAGCCCGTCCTGTTCGGACTCCAGGTGGCGCTCGCCGAATTGTGGCGTTCCTACGGCGTCGAGCCCGCCGCGGTCATCGGCCACTCCCTGGGCGAGGTGGCCGCCGCGGTGTGCGCGGGCGCCCTGGACGCGGCGGAGGGCGCCCGGATCGTCACCGTGCGGGCCCGGCTGCTCAGCCGGCTGCGGGGCGGTGCCATGGCGGTCGTCGACCTCGGCGACGGTGAACTCGACATCCTGGCCCAGGACTTCCCCGGTGTGCATGTCGCCGTCCACTCCTCGCCCGGGCAGAAGGTCGTCACCGGTGAGGAACCGGCGGTGGCCCGACTCGTGCGGTGGCTGGAGGAGCGGGGGCGGACCGCTCGGTCCATGCGGGTCGTCGGAGCCGGGCACTCGCCCCAGGTCGAGCCGCTGCTGTCCGAGTTGACCGAGTCCCTGGCCGACGTCGGAGGCAGAGCGCCTCGGGTGCCCGTCTACTCCACCGTCCTGGACGATCCGCGCGGCGACTGTGTCTTCGACGCCGCGCACTGGGCCGCGAACCTGCGGCGGCCCGTACGGCTGGACCGGGCCGTCGCCGCGGCCGCCGCCGACGGTCACACCGCCTTCGTCGAGATCTCCCCCCACCCGGTCCTGGCCCGGGCCGTCACCGACAACGTGCCCGGTGCCCTCGCGATCGGCACACTGCGGCGGGACGCCGGCGGATGCGCCGAGTTCCTCACCCAGGTGGGGGCCCTGTACTGCGCGGGCGGGCGGCTGCCGCTGCCGCCGGGGCGGGTCGTCGACCTGCCCGTGCCGCGCTGGAAGCATGTGCGGCACTGGTGGACGGACGGACGGGGGGCGTCGCCCGCCAAAATGCCGTCCAAGGCGCCGGCCAATGTACGCACCGAGGTGCCGACGGAGGTGCCCGAGAAGAGCGAGGACACCGGGGACACCTCCGTCGTCGCCCGCCTGTGCCATCACATCGCCACCGTGACCGGCCACCCCGGCGGTCGCATCACCCCCGCCACCGCGCTGGCCGACCTCGGGCTCGACTCGCTGATGGCGGTCCGGATCCGCGCCGCCCTGCGGCGCGAGTTCGCCGTCGAGCTGCCGCTGCGCGACCTGCTCGGCGCCACCACGGTCCAGGACGTGGCCGACCGTGTCCGGACGGGCCCGGTACGCCCGCTGCGCGTCACCGGCAGCCGTCCCCCGCTCTTCCTCGTGCACGCCGCCGGCGGAACGACCGACGTCTACCGGACGCTCGCCGAACGCCTCGGCGACGAGCGGCCCGTGTACGGTCTCGAACGCCTCGAGGACGCCCCGACGGTGGCCGAGAAGGCGCGCCGCTACGCCGAGGCCATCACCGCCGTCCACCCCGACGGGCCCTGCCTGCTGGGCGGTTGGTCCTTCGGCGGCTTCGTCGCCCAGGAGATCGCGCGCCAACTGGCCGCCGCGGGACGGGACGTGGAGCGCGTGGTGCTCATCGACTCGGTACGGCCCCTCCCCCAGCCGGACCGCACACCGGCCGGCCGGCTGCGTGCCCACTTCGAGGGGTTCGCCCACCACGTCCGTGATGCCTACGGGGTCTCCCTGGAGCTGCCGTACGACGACCTCGTCGCGATGGACGACGACGCCGAACGCATCGACACCGTGCTGGAGATCCTGCGCGCGTCCGCCGATGTGCCGACCGCCGCCCTGGAGCACCAGCGCTCCTCCTATCTGGACCTGAGGATCGGCGAGGCCCACCGGCCGGGCCGGTACGACGGGCGGGTGGTCCTGTACCGGGCCACGGAGCCCGCTCCGCACACCGTGCGCGACCCCGCCTACGAGCGCGAGGACCAGGCGCTGGGCTGGGACGAGGTGTGCCCGCGCCTGACCGTCGTACCGGTGGAGGGACACCACCTGTCACTGCTCGACCCGCCGTACGTCGACGAGATCGCCGCCCACCTGGGGCGCGAGCTCGCCGCAGGGACCCACTGAACGTGATCCGAGGAGAGCCGCCATGCACCGTCGCAGTACCGGAGTGTCCCGCCGTACCGTCGCCAAGGCCGCGGCAGGTGCCGGTCTGGCCGTCCTGTTCGGCGCCCGGACCGCCTCCGCGCTCGGGTCCCGCACCGTCGACGTGTCCGTGTCCTCGGCCGCGCTGGGCCGCAGCGCCCCGGTGCGGCTGATCCTGCCGTCGGGGTTCGACGCGCGGGCCACCCGCACCTACCCCGTGCTGTACCTGCTGCACGGCGCCCACGACGACTACACCTCCTGGACGCGGGAGACGGACATCGAGGCCTTCACCGCGGGCCGGGACCTGATCGTGGCGATGCCCGACGCGGGCCCCACGGGCATTCCCACCGCCTGGCGCGGCGGCCCCGACTACGAGACCTTCCAGCTGAAGGAGGTTCCGGCACTGCTCGCCCGCGACTACCGGGCCTCCGGGGTGCAGGTCGTCGCGGGGGTGTCCACGGGCGGTTACGGTGCCATGGCGCACGCGGCCCGGCATCCCGGCATGTTCACCGCCGCGGCCTCCTACAGCGGGATCCTCGACACCAGGGCGCCCGGTGTGCCGACCTTGATGGACGCCATCGTGGCCCGCGAGAACCTGGTGCCCACCTCGTTGTGGGGCAATCCGTTCCTGAACCTGCTCACCTGGCGCGACTTCAACCCGCGCGACCGTGCGGTGGGACTGCGCGGCACCGCCCTGTACGTCTCCAGCGGCAGCGGGCTGGCGGGGGGCACGGGTGACTGGCTGCCGGAGGCCCTGGAGAGCGCGCTGTGGCCCTCAGCGCACAGCTTCACCGACACGCTCGCGCTGCTGCGCATCCCGGTCACCACGCACTTCTACCCAGGAGGAGGGCACAGCTGGGCCTACTGGAAGCAGGAGTTCACCGCGTCGTGGCCGATGCTCGCGCGAGGGCTGGGGGTGCCGCAGTGAAGTCGCTACCGTCGGGACACGGAACGCAACGCAGGGGACGTCCGTCCAACACAGGACTTACCCCTCGTCCCACGGGCAACGGCCCGCGGGTGAGCCGCTTCCGGGTGAAAGGAGGGCCTCCCTTGGCCACCCCCGTCCCGCACGGCGCTCCGGAGAACCTCGGCGCCACCCCCGTACCGCCCGACCTCGCCGAACTGCTGCGCTCGCAGCTGGAGGACGTCGCCGACGTGGTCGAGGAGGAGGTCCGCAGACAGGTGCCCGAGTACGCGCGCCCGGCCGACGGGACCTACCGCGAACACCTCAGAGCCGGTGTGGTGCAGGCGCTGACCCTGTTCGTGGACCACATCGCCGACCCGCGCAGGCGTGGGGACGAGATCGCGGCGACGTACTACGAACTCGGGCGCGGCGAGGCCCTGGAGGGGCGCAGCCTGGACGCGTTGCAGTCCGCGCTGCGGGTCGGGGGACTGCACGCCTGGCGGCTGATGGGCCGTACCGCGGAGGAGCTCGGCCTCGACTCCGCGGTGGTCACGGCGTTGGGCGAACTCGCCTTCCGCACCGTGCACGAGGTCGCCGAGGCGGCGGCGGCCGGGTACTCCGAGGCCCGCTCGCACAACACGGACGAGCTGGAACGGCGCCGCAGACGCCTGCTGGACCTGCTGCTCGGCGACGGGCCGGTCGCGCCGGCGGCGGTGCAGGATCTGGCGCACGGTGCCCGGTGGACGGTGCCCCCGCAGGTCGCGGTCGTCGCGCTCGCGGCCGCCCCGGACCGGCGGGAGGAGGACTGGCCGCTGGCCGCCGCGGGGGCGTTGGTGGACATGGAGTCGCGGCCGCCCCGGATGCTGATCCCCGACCCGGACGGCTCGGGGCGTTTCGGCGGGCGGGCGTTCAGCCTCGCGCTGCGCGGGCGGCCGGCCGCGATAGGGCCTACGGTGCCGCTCGCGGAGGCCGCCCAGTCGCTGCGCTGGGCCACCCGGGCACTGGGGTTGATGGGGCGGGGAATCCTTCCCCGGCAGGGGGTGGTGTGCTGCGCGGACCATCTGTCGACTCTGCTGCTGCACAGCGACGAGCCGATGCTCGACCAGTTGCGGGCGCGGGCCCTCGCGCCGCTCGACACGGTGTCGGAGGGGCAGCGGGAGCGGCTCGCCGAGACCCTGCTTGCGTGGCTGCTCAGCGGCAGCAATGTGCCCGACGTCGCCGCGCGTCTCCATGTCCATCCGCAGACGGTGCGTTATCGGCTGCGTCAGTTGGAGAAAATCTTCGGTGACGCCCTGCACGATCCCGGTGCCCGTCTGGATCTCATTCTGGCACTCACCACCGCACAAAAGAACGAGGAATTCTTGAATTCCCGTCCATAACACAGTGCTTGGTCAAGCGAATACCTTCGGGACATCCTTTCCACGGCGTTTCACACGCCCCACCCGCAAAAGGATCCCCCCATGCGCATTCGCTTGTACCTCGCCGCGCTCTCGCTGCTCGGCGGAGCCGGAGTGGCCACCGTCACGGCACCGTCGGCATCTGCCGCGGCCTGCTCGGACATCGACGTCGTCTCCGCTCGCGGCACGTTCGAGCCGGGCAACCTCGGTCTGATCGTCGGCGACCCGGTGTACTCCTCCCTGCAGAGGAAACTCACGGGCCGGAGCCTGACCAGCTACAAGGTGAACTACCCCGCGGACCTGTCCCTCACCTCGGCCGCACAGGGCAACGCGGATCTGGTGAACCACGTGAACAGCCAGGCGTCCTCGTGTCCGAACCAGCGCTTCATTCTGGTCGGCTATTCGCAGGGCGCGAACGTCGTCGACAACTCCATCGGCATCAGCAGCGCCGGTGCGGTGGTCGGAAGTCCCATTGTGGCCACCATTCCGGCGGCGCTGGAGTCACGCGTGGCCGCGGTGCTGCTGTTCGGCAACCCGATCCGGGCGATCGGCAAGAGCGTCACCGGCACGTACCAGAGCCGCACCATCGACTTCTGTGCCAAGGGCGACCCCGTCTGCGAGGCGGGTGGGAACGACACGCTGGCGCATCTGGGCTACACGGCGAACGCCGACGCGGCGGCGACCTTCGCCGCGGGCAAGGTCTGAGCCGGGCGACGGCACACGGAAGGGCCCGGGAGGAACTCCTCCCGGGCCCTTCCTCCTTGTGGTGGTTATCGGGGTGTGCGGGCGAACTCGGTGAGGGCGGTGGACACCGGCTCGGGCCGGCCGTTGTTCTGTACCGGCGCCGCAGTCAGCACGTCGAGGTGCTGGTAGCCGTCCGCGATCACGGGGTGCAGGTCGGCGGGGGCCCGCCCGGCGAGCAGTCCGTCGCCCGCGAGGACGGTGAGCGTCGGGTTGGCGGTGAGCCCGTCCGGGTGCACGACGAGCCGCTTGACCTGGGGGGAGGTGGACAGTTCGAGGTCGGTGACGAGCTTGGTCGGGA
Organism: Streptomyces sp. NPDC102270; assembly: GCF_044766405.1. Lineage (NCBI taxonomy): Bacteria > Bacillati > Actinomycetota > Actinomycetes > Kitasatosporales > Streptomycetaceae > Streptomyces > Streptomyces sp. NPDC102270. The sequence goes on from NZ_JBIWLX010000009.1 coordinate 365,021, forward strand.
AGTACTGCTCGGTGAAGTCCAGCGGCTGTGCGGCCATGCTGCGCGCCAGCTCCTGGATGTCGGTGACCTCCTTGCCCGCGTTGGTGAACGGCGTCCCGTCCGCGGAGCGGTACCCGGGGTCGTCCGGATCGCCGACCCGGTCGTAGTTGCGCCAGGTGTAGAGCGGACCGTGGGGCACGGCCGGGATGGCCTTGTACTCGGTGCCGAAGAGGCCCGGCTGCGACGAACTCCCGTTGGCGGCGGGGAAGTTCTTGTCGGTGATGGGACCGCCGTCGAAGAAGCCCACGCTGCTCTGCAGGAAGGCGAGCGGTACGGACTGGTCGTCCATCAGCGAGCCGAGCACCGCCTGGTTGGTGAGCCGGAAGTCCTTCACCGCGGGGGAGCCGGTGAGGAAGGTGGCGGTGTCCTTGGAGAACAGGAAGCGGTTGGTGGCCTCGATATTGGTGTTGGCGGGCAGATAGCTCGGCAGGTCGGACTCGCCACCCGGATTCTGCAGGGCACCCACGCCCGCGATGGCGAGCAGGGTCATGGTCTCGGGGTTGAGCAGGACGGGCGCGGACAGGGAGCGCGGGAGCACTCCGCTGTCGAGTCCGGTCTGGACGACGCCGTACCCGAGGCCGATGTCGGGCAGGTTGGTGTCGTCCGGGATGCTGCCGCTCAGGTCACCGAGCGAGGTGGAGACGGTGGTGTCGAGGGCGAAGTAGCCGGCGCACTGGTTGTGTCCGGCGTCGGCGGTGGTGGCGGGGTTGCCGTCGAAGTCGGCGGCGGCGAAGTAACCGGTGATGACACCGCCGAGCGAGTGGCCGCCGCACAGCACCTTGTCCTTGCGGACGCTCCGGTCGGGCAGTTCGGCGGTGAGCAGGTCGTATTCGTCGCGGACGGTCTGCTCGATGCCGAGCTTCGCCATCCATCCGAGCTTGTCGTTGCCGACGAACCCGGCGAAGGTGCGGCCCTGGACCTGCTTGCCACGGTAGTAGTAGTCGACGGCGGTGTGCTGGTCCCCGGAGGCGATCCCGGTGCGGTCCTCCAGGCAGTTGGAGCGCCGGTCCAGGGCCCAGAACTCGATGTGCCGGCCCTGCTCGGCGGCGCGGGTCACGGTGTTGCGGGCGACGCTGTCGAAGGCTCCGGCGCCCTCCAGGATGCCCGGCTGGGCGACCAGGACCCGGTCGGCGTCCGCCGATGCGGCGGGGCCGTCGGCGGACCGGTAGCGCAGGTACGACAGCCAGTCGCACGCCGCGGGCCGGGCGCCGAAGGACGCGGGCAGGGGAGCTTTCACCCGCACCACGGTCTCGGTGACGCCGGCGCTCGTGCCCACGGCGGTCTCGGTTCTCGCGCTGTCTCCCTGGGCGTCGGGGGACGACACGGTGAACGCCCCGGTGGTCAGCAGCACCGCCAGCGCTGCGGTGCGCCACCTGTTTCCTCTGCTGCGACTCGTGTTCATGCTGGGACCGTAGGGCGGCGCGGGCCACGCCCTCGGGAGTTGCTCACAAGAACGCAGGGCCCGGTGGACGCTTTGTCACCAGCCGCAGAGCACGGTCGCCGACAGGAGGACGAAGCCGGCCGCGGCCCGGACGCCGCCGCTGCCGCGCAGTCCGAGGGTGCGGCGTCGCCCGCTGGTGCCGCGGACCTTGCGCAGGGCGTGCCGGCGGGAGAACCACGGCACGATGCCGCCGCCCGCGATCACCACAGCCGGCCGGTGGCGAACTCGCTGCAGGGGGCGGCCGCGCTCGCCGAGGTGGAGGTCGCGGTGGAACTCGTCGATCCAGGTGCGCAGCGGCAGTGCGCCGGTCGAGCCGTGCTGCTCCAGCGCGCCGCGGACCTCAGCCGTCGCGCAGGGTATGGCGCGGTGAGCGGTCGTAGGTGTGCCGGTACAGGGTGGCGAAGCGGCCCGGATGCGAGAAGCCCCAGCGGGCGGCGATGTGGGTGACCGTGACACCGTTCTCGGGGTCGGCGGCCGCCAGTTCGTCGTGGGCGTGGGACAGGCGGACCCGGCGGACGTGCGCGAGCGGGGTGCTGTCCAGGTGACGGCGGAAGGCGTACTGGAGCGCGCGGACGCTGATGTGGGCCGCCTGCGCGATCTGGGCGACGGTCAGGGGCTGGTCGGCATGGTCGTCGATGTAGGAGAGGGCGCGGCGCAGGGCGGCGGGGTGGGCGTCCTGGCGGTCGGAGCCGGTGGGGTCGGTGGACGCGGTGTTGGGGAAGGCGGCCAGGACGGCCGCGGCCAGGTGCTGGGCGGCGGTGGAGGCCACCAGCGGCTCGTCGGCGACGGCGGCGTCCGCCAGGACGTGGTCCTGCACGTAGCGGATGGTCGCCCGCAGCCGGTTGCCCGCGGCGGGGCTGAGCGGTCGGTGGCCGGTGAGCCGGACCGGTTCCGGTCTTCGGTTGTCCGCGGTCGCCGCGACCTGGGTGAGCAGGTCGGGGTCCAGCATGGTGATGTTGTAGCGGGCCGCGTGGACACGGCCCGCGTAGGACAGCTCGGGCGGGGCGAAGGACACCACGTCGCCGGGGCCGAAGGAGTCCGAGACTCCTTGGTAGACGTGGTCCTCGATGGTGCCCTCGTGGACCACGCACAGGCAGATCCGCCCCAGCGGGGTGACGGCGTAGCTCATGTCGAAGTCCAGGTCGAGCTCGTCGACACTGACCGAGTCGATGGCGCTGCGGTGGATCCGCGCCCGGCTGCTGTCCGGGGTGCCGTTGCCGATGCGCATCCGCGCGTAGGCATGACTGAGAAACTCCTCGGTCCGCTCCAGATCCTCGCTGTCGAACGTCAGCGTCTCCATCGCGCCAGGGCCTCCCGGTCTCCGCTCCTCATTCGCACGTACCCGCGAATGCCGCGATGCTGCCGGTCGCGTTTCGTTTTCTGTCCTGGCAGGTCACGAGGTGTGCGTCCGTCGGCTCGTCAGGCCCGGTCAGCGGTGTGCAGGCTGGAACGGGCGGCGACCGCCGGAGTCGCCGGGCAATGGGCGAAGAGGGCGACAGGCCGTACATGACGGAACGCGAAGAGCTGGTCGAGAAGATCGAGGAACTCCAGGCGGAAGTCGCCCAGCTCCGGCAGGCCCTTGTCTCGCACGCCGTCGTCGATCAGGCGATCGGTGTCGTCCTCGCCGTCAGCGGTCTCCGCCCCGAGCAGGGGTGGGAGGTTCTCAAGACCGTGTCCCAGCACACCAACATCAAGCTGCGGGATGTCGCCCGGCACGTCGTGCGCTGGCCCGACGCCGGCAGCCTGCCCGCGGAGATCCGCCGGGCCCTGCGCAGGGCGCTGGTCGAGGCACAGGCCGAGCACGGGGCCGGTCGATCGTCGGCCGGTACATCGGTACACGAGTCCCGGCATCGCCCTCCCCGGGAAAATCGGGTGACGGGCAGGAGACCTGTGCGTACCGTTGATCACATGGAGGTCATCAGCCGTACCCACACCGCAGACGCGCGAGCGACCAGCTCACCGGCTGCCGACGCCTGACCTCCCCCCTCTCCCCCGGCGGCCGGAAACGGACCGCCGGTGCAAGGCCTCTTCTCGCGCTGCTGCCGTGGTCGTTTCCGGTCCCACGAGACCGAAGGACCACCGCCATGGACACGGACCGGACCGTAGGCGTCTTCACCGACTTCTACCGCGAGCGCGGACATCACCTGATCACGGGCAGCACACTGCTGCCCCCGCCCGGGGACCCGGTGCTCTTCACCACGTCGGGGATGCATCCGCTCACTCCCTATCTGGAGGGCCGCCCGCATCCCCGGGGCCGCCGTCTCGTGAACGTGCAGCGCTGTCTGCGGACGACCGACCTCGACGAGGTCGGTGACTCCACGCACCTGACGGTGTTCGAGATGCTCGGCTCGTGGTCGCTCGGCGACTACGGCCACTCGCAGAGCCTGCGCTGGGGGTACGAGCTGCTCCGCGACGGTTTCGGCATCCCCCACGACAGACTCCACGTCACGGTCTTCGGCGGTGACGAGCAGGTGGGCCCCGACCTCGAATCCCTGCGCACCTGGGAGGAGTTGGAGGTCCCCGTGGAGCTCACCGGGGAGGACAACTGGTGGTCCAACGGGCCCGTCGGCCCGTGCGGCCCCGACTCGGAGATCTTCGTGTGGACCGGCGGCACCCCGCCGCGGGGCACCCCCACCACCGACCCGCGCTGGGTGGAGATCTGGAACCACGTCGTCATGCGCTACCGGCGCCTCGAGGACGGCTCGCTTTAGCCCCTTGAGCGCCCCGGCATCGACACCGGCATGGGACTGGAACGCCTGGTCACCGTGCTGCAGGGCCGCAACTCGGTCTACGACACCGACCTGTTCGAACCATGGCTGCGACTGCTGCCGTCCCTGTGGCGACTCGACGGGCCGTCGCTGCGTCTGGTCTGCGACCATCTGCGCTCCGGTGTCGTCGTCATCGGCGACGGGGTACGGCCGTCCAACACCGGCCGCGGTTACGTCCTGCGCCGCGTCGTGCGCCGCCTGCTCACCACCCTGCGGCGCGACGACCCGTCCCGCACCCTCTCCGACCTGCCGGTCGAGCTCCTCCAGCACACGCTGGACCACTTCCGCACGGACTGCGGGACAGGGTTCGTCCGTGACGTGCTGCTGGAGGAGGAACGCCGGTTCGACGGGTTGCTGGAGCGGGGCCGGCGTCTGCTGTCCGGGCCGCGGTACCGGGGGCCGCTGAACGAGGAGGACTACGAGTACCTCCACGACACCCACGGTCTGCCGCGCGACCTGGTGCTGAGCCTGCGCCGACAGGGGTGACGGCTACTCGGTGCGCAGGGCCGTCGCCGTGCGGGCCTGCGCCGCCCAGCCCGCCGGGATCATCGCGCCCAGCAGGGCGATGACGACACCGGCCAGGCCCAGCAGGAGCAGCTGCGGGGTGTCGTAGACATCGAGGACGGACCTGGGCAGGCCGGTGCCCGCCGCGTGTCCCATCACCGGGAGCAGGAAGCCGTGCAGCGCGTATCCGGCGGGGACGCCGACGAGACCGCCGAGCACGCCGATGCCGGCCACCGAGGCGAGGACGAGGCCCACGGTCTGCCGGGGCGACATGCCGAGCGCCTTGCACACGCCGAGGTCGTGGACGCGCTCCCGGGTGTCCAGGAGGACGGAGTTGAGGACGCCGAGGGCCGCGACGGACACGAGCATCAGGGTGAGAAGCGCGGCCATCGCGTTCAGGATGACCACGAAGTTGTCCCCCTGGGAAGGGGCGTTGGCCCGGGCGTCGGCGCCGAGGGGCTCGATCCGCGCGGCGAGCTTCTCGGCGTACGCGACCGGGGAGACGCCCGGCTTCACGTCGACGAGGAACACCTGGGGCCTGGTCGCGGGGAAGTCCGCGAGGTTCGCCTGGATCTCCATCACGTCGTCGGAGGTGCCGAAGGCCTCGCCGACGATCCTTAAGGTGGCCGTCTCCTTTCCGACGGTCACGCGTACGGTGTCGCCGATCTCGCTGCCGGTGGTGTCCAGGAACTGGCCGGGCACGACGACCTGGCCCGCGCCGGTGAGCCAGTGCCCGGAGACCATGGCGTAGCCGCCGCGGCTGGAGTCGCCCTGGTACAGGGTCGCCCGGACGATTCCGGAGACCCCGGCCACGGTGGCGTCCTGCTGGCCCATCCCGTAGAACGAGGCGGTGCCCGACTGCGCCTTGATGGCGGCGCTCACCTTCGCCGGGTCGGCCGGCTCGGGCTCCGGGGTGCCCGGCGCCGGGACGTGCTCGCCGCCCGCGACGCTCGGGCCGCCGGTGAAGACGGTGACCGCGGAACGGTTCTCGGGGTCCTGTACCGCGTTGACCTCGTTCAGTGAGGAGGTGAGTCCGACGGCGAGGGTCGCCGCGATCGTGCCGAAGGCCACGGCGAGCAGCATCGCGACGGCACGGACCGGATGGGCGAAGGGGCTGGCGAGGCCGTAGGTCACCGCCCTGGGCAGCGGCAGCCGGCCCGCCGCGCGGTGCGCCCACTGGCCCCGCCCGGTGCGCGGGGCCCGGCCGACGGCGATGGCCTCTACCGTGCGCAGCCGCCCGGCCCGCAGCGCGGGGACGAAGGCCGCGATCCCGACGACCAGCAGCGCGCCGGCGGGCACCACGAGGTCCACCCACCAGGCGACGGACAGGGTGGCGGTGCCGTACGCCTGCTCGGTGTCGTCGAGGAGGGGGACGGCCAGCAGGTTGCCGAGGACGACTCCGAGCGCGATGCCCCCGGTCGCCGGGATGAGCGCCTGGGCCACGTAGGCGCGGACGACTTCGCGCGGGGTGAAGCCGATGGCCTTGAGGATGCCGATCCTGCGCAGGCCGGTACCGACCGCACCGCTGATGACACTGCCGACGATGATCACCGACATGACGATGCCGAGGACCCCGAAGGCGACGAGGAAGGGGATGGTCGGGGCGGCTCCCCGGTCGGCGGCACGCTTGGTGTCGAGGTAGGACTGGGTACCGAGGAGCGCCCCGGTCGGGACGGCGGCGAGGAGCTTCTTGCGGTCCGCGGCGATGTCGCCCTTCGAGCCCGCCGAGTCGAAGCGGTAGAGCATCTGGCTGTTGACCGGGGTGTCCTTCGCGGCGAGTGCCGTGACCTGTACGGGAGTTGTCCACGCGTCGGCGGTCCTGCCGGCCGAGGTGGCGAAGCCGACGACCGTGAGAGTCGTGCCGGAGGCCGTCAGGGTGTCGCCCACCTGGAAGGCGGGCCCCTGGTAGGAGGAGCTCAGCACGATCTCGCCCGGTTTCCTCGCCCACCGGCCGGTTGTGAGGTCCAGATCGTCCACTTCGGCCTGCGGGCCGGGGCGTCCGACCAGGGTCATGGCAGGAGGCCGGCGGCCGGACGAGTCGGTCGCCCGCAGGATCGTGGTGGGGTACGGTCCCGCGCTCGCCGTGACACCCGCCAGCTTCCCGGTGGCCCCGAGCTGCTCGGCGCTGACCTTGGCCGGGTCGAACTCGGCGGTGACATGGGCGCCGTTCTGCTCGGCGAAGGCGTGGTCGAAGGGCGCGTTCGAGACGACCATGAGGGAACCGGCGACCACGGCCGCTGCCACGGCCATCATCGTGGCGATGGAGATGACGACGGTCTGCACCCGGCGCCGGCTCACCCCGGAACGTACGACGCGGACGAGCGGGCCGGTCATCGCACGGCCCCGGCGCGGGAGTCGAGAGCGACATGGCCGTCGACGAGGTGGACGGTCCGGCTCGCGCAGGCCTCGGCCAGGGCCGGGTCGTGGGTGACGAGGACGATGGTCTGGCCGCCGCGGTGCAGGTCGACGAGGAGCTCCCGGACGTCCTGGCCCGAGGCGCTGTCGAGGGCGCCGGTCGGTTCGTCGGCGAGCAGCAGGGCGGGCCGGTTCACCAAAGCCCGGGCGACGGCGACGCGTTGGCGTTCACCGCCGGAGAGCCGGCCGGGGTAGGCGTGGGCGTGCTTCTCGATGCCCAGGACCGCCAGGAGCTCACGTGCCCGGGCCTCCGTCTTGCGCCGTGAGGTCCCGGTGAGCTGGGCGGGAAGCCGGATGTTGTCCAGCACGGTGAGGTCGTCGAGGAGGTTGAAGAACTGGAAGACCATGCCGACGCTTTCCCGGCGGAACCGGGCCAGGGCGTGCTCGCCGAGCCGGTCGATCTGCTGCCCGGCGACGGTCACGGTGCCCTCGGTCGGCTTGTCGAGGCCCGCGACGAGGTTCAGCAGCGTGGATTTGCCGCTGCCGGAAGGACCGGTCACCGCGAGGGCCTCGCCCTGGGCGACGGAGAGGTCGAGCGGTCCGAGCGCGGGTGCGCCGGCGGTGTCGTAGCGCTTGGCCACGCCCTTCAGTTCGATCACTGCGGTCATGGGAGGTGCCCGTCCTGTCGCTTGTCGGGTCGTGTCCTTGTCGGCGTGGCGAAGGTATGGGCGGGCGGGCGGCGGGCGCGTCGGCCGGGGCACCGACATGCGGCCCTCCGTGCGGAGGACCCGGCCGGGGGTCATCCCTGCGAAGTACGCCCGTAGAACGGGGTGTTGGTCGTGGAGACGGACGCGCGGCGGGACCGGGGCCGCGACAATGAGCGCATGGAGACGGAGTACCTGCGGGGATGGCGTCGGCAGGTGCGTGTCGCGCTGCGGCCGGAGGCGAAGGGCGCCGCGCTGTCGCGGCGGTCGGTGTGGTTCGACGTGCTGCTGGCCGTGCTGCTGACGGTGGTCGCGCTGGTGGTCGCGTCGCGCTATCCCGGCGACGGGCCGGTGCGCGTGTCGAGGTACGCGGACGGCGTGCCGGTGCCGCCCCGGCCTCCCGTGCTCCCGGGCGTGCGGATCGAGGAACCGGTCTCCGCACCGCCCTGGGTCCTGGTCGTGCTGTCGGCACTGCCGCTGGCGGCGCGTCGGCGGTTTCCGCTGACCGTGTTCGCGGTGGTGCTCTGCGCGGGGCTGGCCATCGGCGACGACGCCTCCTGGATCAACGTCCTGACCTGCGTGATCGGCACCTACAGCGCGGTGACGCACAGCCGGCACCGGGCGGGCGCGATGGCCGGGCTCGTCGTTGCGGCCGTCCTCGCCGGGGTGGCCTTCCGGTCGACGGAGCCGGTGCTGCCCGGCTGGTCGAGTCCCGGGGTGGTGCTGCTGGTGGCGGGGGTGCTGGCCAGCGTGGTGCGGTTCGGGCGGCGGCGCCTCGCGGCCAGCCGGGACCGGTTCGCGGCGCTGGAACGGACGCACGAGGAGGCGACCCGCCGGGCCGTGGCGGAGGAACGGGCCCGGATCGCCGCGGAGTTGCACGACGTCGTGACCCACAATGTGAGCGTGATGGTCATCCAGGCGGGCGCCGCGCGCAAGGTCATGGACGCGGCCCCGGAGCGGTCCAAGGAGGCGCTGCTCGCGGTCGAGGCCGGGGGCCGGGCCGCGATGGCGGAACTCCGGCACGTGATGGGCCTGTTGGCCGCCCCGGACACCGGCCGTGCGGACTCCCCCGCCGACGGCCTCGAACCGCAGCCGGGGCTCGGGCAGTTGGACGCCCTGATCGACCGGGTGCGGGCCGCGGGGACCCCGGTCGGCGTCGCGGTCTCCCTGCCCCCGGACCCGCTGCCGCCCGGCGTGGACCTCACGGCGTACCGGGTGGTCCAGGAGGCGCTGACCAACACCCTCAAGCACGCGCCCGGCGCCGAGGCCGTCGTCACCGTCGGCTGGTCCGGCGACCGGCTGGAGATCGAGGTCATGGACACCGGCGCGGTCCGCGACGGGGTGCCCGCGGACGGGAACGGCCGCGGGCTGATCGGCCTGCGCGAGCGGCTCGCGGTCTACGGTGGCGCGCTGACGGCGGGCCCGACCCTCGCCGGTGGCTTCCGAATCAGGGCGGAGGTGCCGTGGCGGACGACGTGAACGGCCACGGCCGGGCCCACCCTGTCGGGTCGCCAGACCGACCGAGCGGCGCAGCGGCCCCGGCGACAGCCCCGCGAACCCGAGGCACGGCCTCCTCGGCGGACCGGCGGTTCGGTCGGGCCGCGTCGTCGGCGCACGGCACGGGCGAGGAGTGGCAGCGGTGACGGACGGCATGAACGGCATCCACGCCGGCACCGGCCTCGACGGCGACAGGCTGCGGGCCGTCATCGCCGACGACCAGGCCCTCGTACGGACCGGGTTCGGGATGATCCTCACCGCGGACGGCATCGAGGTGACCGCGGAGGCGGCGGACGGGGCGGAGGCGGTCGCCGCGGTCCGGCGGACCCGCCCCGACGTCGTCCTCATGGACATCCGGATGCCTGGTATGGACGGCATCGAGGCCACCCGGCGGATCCTGGCCGAAGACACCGCGGGCGAGATCCGCGTGATCATCCTGACCACGTACGACCTCGACCACTACGTCTACGCCGCGCTCACCGCCGGGGCCAGCGGTTTCCTCCTCAAGGACGTCACGCCCGAGCATCTGGTGGCCGCCATTCGGCTGGTGCGGTCCGGGGACGCCCTGCTGGCGCCCACGATCACCCGTCGCCTGATCGAGCGCTTCGCCCAGCGGGAGGAGGCGGTGCCCTCGGCCGAGCTGCACCGGGACCTGTCCGGGCTGACCCCGCGCGAGCTGGAGGTGCTGCGGCTGCTGGCGACGGGGCTCAGCAACGCCGAGCTCGCGGAGCGGCTGTTCCTCAGCCCGACCACGGTGAAGACGCACATCGGCAGGATCCTGTCCAAGCTGGAGCTGCGCGACCGCGTCCAGGCGGTCGTCCTCGCCTACGAGAGCGGGCTGATCACGCCGGGCGGTACCGCGGAAGGCGCCTCGCGGGACCCCTAGGACATCAGCCCGGCCGCGACCGTCGCCCCCAGCTCCCAGCACGCCTCGATGTCGGCCTTGCCCGGTTCGCCGGTGACGGTCACCGGTTCGGCCGCACGCCGCCAGCCGAGACCGGTCGTGATCGACTGGATGCCGCGCAGGGCACCGGTGACGTCGTTGCCGCCGTGCACGTAGCAGCCGAAGGGACGGCCGCGCGTCTCGTCGAGGCACGGGTAGTAGATCTGGTCGAAGAAGTGCTTGAGGGCGCCGGACATGTAGCCGAGGTTGGCCGGGGTGCCGAGCAGGTAGCCGTCCGCCTCCAGCACGTCCGAGGCGGTGGCGGACAGGGCCGCGCGCCGTACGACCCGCACGCCCTCGATCTCCGGCGCCGTGGCCCCGGAGACGACGGCCTCGAACATCGCCTGGCAGTTGGGCGAGGGCGTGTGATGCACGATCAGCAAGGTGGCCACGGTCGAACCCTGCCCTGCCCCGGCTTTCGTCCGCAAGCCGTGCCCTGGCCGGGCACCGCCGGGCTACGATGCCGGGAACCGCGACGGGGGAGCGAAGTCATGGCCGACAAAGGGCAGCGGGCAGCAGCGGTCTTCGATGCGCTGGGGTTGGCGTACGAGAAGGCCTTCGCCCGTTCGGAGGCTCACCTGGCCTCGCTGGAGTGGCTGCTCGGAAGGCTGGCTCCCGGAAGCAGGGTCCTGGACGTCGGCAGCGGCACCGGCCGGCCCACCGCGTCGACGCTGACCGCCGCCGGCCACGAGGTGCTGGGGGTGGACGTCTCCCCCGTCATGGTCGACCTCGCCACGCGGCAGGTGCCGCAGGCCACGTTCCGTCGCGCCGACATCCGTGAACTGCCGTTGGAGGAGGGTTCGTTCGACGCGGTCTGCGTGTACTTCTCGCTGCTCCAGATGACCCGCGCCGAACAGTCCGAGGTGCTGGGGCGGCTGGCCCGGGCCCTGCGGCCGGGTGGGACTCTGGTACTCGCCACCGTGCCGGCCGACGTGGAGGACCTGGCGGTCGAGTTCATGGGCCAGCCCGTCCGGGCGACCAGTTTCGCCGCCCAGGACGTGGCCGCCGTGGTACGCGACGCGGGTCTGACGGTGGAGTCCGAGCATTTCGCGGAGTTCACCCCGGACCACCCCGAGGGCGCCACCGAACCGCATGTGTTCCTCTACTGCACTCTTCCGTAGGACTGCGAGTACGCCTTCATCGGTCGGTCAGCGCACGGCCACCTGCACGTACGGCACCAGCCGCACCGGCCCCACCAGACCGTGGTCCTGGCGGGCGACCCCGCCGAACACGGTGGGCTGCTCGACCCTGAGCCGGTTGATGAGCGGGGTCGTCACCTCGATCTCGAGGGTGTTCGCACCGCGCCGCAGGAAGGGGCCGAGGTCGACGACGGGGTGGAGCCGGTCGGCCGCGGGCAGCCGCCGGCCGTTGACGCTCACCCGGAACGTGTCGCTGACCTGGCCCAGCTCCAACTCGGCACCGTGGGACGGCGTCCAGTCGGCCGGCAGGGTGACCGTGGTGCGGTAGCGGCCGACGCCCGCGGAGTCGGCCAGCTCGGGGATCTGGGACCAGGGCCTGAGCGTGTCGAGGGTGAGGCTGCGCCGGACGTGTGCGGTCCGGATGGCGTCCGGGCCCGGGTACCAGTCGTCCACGTGCAACTCCCAGCGGGCCGGGGTGATCGGCGCGGGCACGGCGGGGGTCCTCGTGGTGACGGTGCGGCCCCGGGACAGGCGTGTGGTCCAGGTACCGGCCGTGCGGGCGCGCACGGTCAGCCCGCTCTCGGTGAACAGCACCGCGTCGGCGTCGGTGGCCTCGGCGTGGGGGCTGCCGCCGTGCCGGTCGCCGAACAGGCCCGGCCGCCCCAGGGCGACGATCATCGTCTGACCCGGCTGGAGCGTCACCCGCAGGGTGACATCGTCCCCGTCCTCGGTGTAGCGCGCGAGCCGGGTCACCTCGCCCGTCCAGGGAGCGAGCAGATACGGCACCGTCCGGCGGCCGTGCGTGCGGCGCAGCGTGACGTCGTGGTCGATCGCGGCCACGGGCGGCTTGACCGTCTCGGCGTGCTTGCCGTTGCACAGGTAGTAGAAGTCCGCGTCGGCGGTGACCCGGTGGGCGTTGAGGAGCGTGGACGCGGTCGCGTGCCGCACGTCGGCACTCACGCCCAGTGCGGTGAGGGCGTCGCCGACCGCGGCCTTGTCGGTGACCCGCACGACACGGGGCAGGGCGAGCAACCGGCCGAGAAGCCCGCGCAGCCGGTCCGTCTCGCCCTGGTCCGGGACGCCGGGGGTCAGCACCTGGTCGAAGGCGCCGAACAGGACCACGGGGAGCCCCGCCTCCGCCAGGGCGAGGATCCTGCGGGCGTCCTCGACGGCGAGCGTGGGCGTGGAGCCGTAGAAGAAGTCGCCCTCGACGAACAGCGCCTTGTAGGCGGGCCCTTCGGGGGCGAGCCGGCCGCCGGAGACGGTGGCGGAGGGCAGGTCGAGGAGGGGGCCGCTGAGGAACTGGTGGGTCCAGCCGAGCGGGACACCGGTCGCCGTGAACCAGGAGGCGCCGATGCCGGTGGCGGTGTAGCCGGTCTGCCGGAACACGGCGACGTCGGCTCTGGCGGTGCCGCTCTGGAGCACCTGGTGGACGCGGCCCAGGTAGCCGGAGATGTCCTCGACGTGCCGCCAGGTGGGCTGGCGCGGGCCCCACGACTCGCCGTAGCCCGCGGTGCCGTTGTACGGGCTGAAGGCCGCGAACCCCGGCCAGTTGGCGCCGGGGGCGGTGGCGTAGGAGAAACCGTGCACGACGGTCTGGTTGACGCCGGCCGCGTAGGCGCCGCCCATGGTCCGCAGGAAGCGGTCCCAAGTGGTGCTGTAGGCGGATCCGTTGTAGGCGCCCGCCTCGCAGGACAGGACGGTCCGTCCGGCCATGTCCCGGCCGCCGGCCAGGCAGCGGTAGTCGTCCAGGTTCTTGAAGCCGAGCGACTCGCCCTCGGGGACGTCGAGGATCGCGGCCGCGGCGATGGCGTCCGTCTGGAGGCCGTACGGCTGTGAGCGCAGGGTCATGCCGAGGGTGTGTGCCCAGTCCCGCAGGGCGGTCAGGTGGTTGCGGTTGAAGAGACCGGAGACGGTCTCCCAGAAGTCGTGCCGGATCTGGCGGGTGAACTGGGCCTCAAAGGCGAAGACCTGGTTGCCGTTGTCCAGGACGAGGGCGGGCAGGTACGGCAGCAGGGGCCGTCCGGTGTGCTTCTCGAAGGTTTCGGGCAGCAGGGGTGTCCAGGTCAGGCCGTCGGTCTCCAGCTCCACGGAGTCCTCGAAGAAGGAGCCGCCCGCGGCTCTCAGCAGGCGCCGCAGGGACGGTGTCAGCAGGTGGTCCTGCCAGTAGGAGGTGACCGCGGTGGTGCCGGCCGGGCTGAAGTGGTCGACGGCGTAGGCGGCCGGGGTGGAGTGGGGTCCGGACTCGGGCTGCTGGCCCGACCCACGTACCCAGTAGGAGATGAGCACCCAGTCGCCGCCCTCGGGCGCGGTCCAGGTCAGTGCGCCGTCGGTGACGGTGGCGGTGAGGTCCTGGACGCTGTCCAGGTCGAGGCCGGTCTCCTTGCGGGTCGAGTTGGCGGGCTCGACCCGGGCGGCCTGGACGGCGAGGAGCTGTTGGCGGCTCACCCCTGCGGCCGGGGCATGGACGGGCTGCGGGACCGGTCCCTGGTAGGTGCTCCCGCCGGTCAACGAGACACGGCCGTGGGCGAGTTCCTTTGCGGCGGCCTCGTCGTCGGGTGTGAGACCGGGGACTGCGACGGGCCAGCTGGGGCCGAGGGTGAGGTCGACCGTGAGCCCCCGTCTCGCCGCGCGGCGCAACGCGGCCTCGACACCGTCCCGCCAGGGTCCGCTCCCCCAGCCGTGGTGCGCGGTGTCCAGGACCGACTTGTCCCTGATGCTGTGGTGGACGGCGGCGATCTCCACACCGCCGAAGCCCGCGTCCGCGATCTGGTCGATCTCGCGGGCGATCTCGTCCGGGTCCACCAGACCGTCCGGCCACCACCAACGGAACATGGGCCGCACGGACTTCACCGGGGCCGCGAACCAGTCGGCGGTCGCCCCCGAGGCCGCGGCCGGGACCGCCACCCCGAGCGCGGCGACGGCGCCGACGGTCAGCCCGGCGGCCAGGACCGCGCGTCGGGATATCCCACCGCGCTGCGGGATGGCTTCATGCATGTGAGCGCCCCCAGATGGATATTGAATCGTTTCAATCACGGTGAACGCCCGAACGCTAAGCCTCCGTCTCGACCAAGGTCAAGATGCGTGCACCGCCAACGCGGCGGCCAGGGCGTCCAGATGGTCCGCGACGGGACCGGCGGTGAGCAACCCGCTCGCGGCGCCCGCGAGTTCACCCCTGGCGGGGCCGAGTGCCTCCTGGGCGCGCCGCATCAGCGGGCGGTCGTCCACCTGGACGGCCGCGCGGGCGAGCAGACTCCACAGGGCCTCGTACAGCAGGTCCCCCGGCGGGGAGGGGACAGCGGCCAGCAGGCGTACGGCGTCCTGGTCGCACCCCTCGGCGAGCACCAACAGGGGGCGTACCCATGGCTCGTACGGGCCCCAGTCGGTGTGCGGGTCGGCGGCGACGGGGAGGCCGTGGTGCAGCCGGAGGCACAGCAGGGCCAGCGGCAGCAGTCCGTGTTCCAGGCCGGGCATGCCGGCGCCGTCAAGCAACCTGGCGGCGGCGCGGTACGCGGACTCACCGAGGTGCGGAGGCTCGGTCGCCGCGGTGCGCAGTGCGCGGTACCACGTGGTGAACACGGCGACGAGGGGCAGTGCGTGGCGTTCGGCGAGCGCGTCGGCGGCGGCCGCGTGCCGGTCGGCGGCCGTGAAGTCGGCGGTGGCGCAGTGGGCTTGCAGCCGGATGAGGTGGCCGAGGACCTCGTAGGTGAACAGGCCGTGCCGCGCGGCCACTTCGGTGATCTCCGCGCCGATGCCGTCCCGCCGGCCGGCGAGTCCGGCGCGTTCGAAGGTCTGCATGAACAGGCCGTTCAGGGCAAAGACGAGCAGGTTGGCGTCCTCGAGTCGGCGTGCGCCGGCCACGGCCTGGTGGGCCGCCTGGAGGGCGCGTGTCCCGTCGGGGAGGGTGCCGCGGGACTCCACCGCCACGGTGGCCAGAAGCCGGGCCCTCGCCGCCTCGGGCGCGCCCGGCGGCAGGAGGCGCAGGGTGCGTTCCGCCGCGCCCACCAGCCGCTCGGCCTGGGCCGGATCGTCGGAGCGGGTCCAGACGGCGGGGACGTCGTAGACGCCGATGACACGGGCCGTCAGCTCCGGATCGCCCAGCTGCTCGGCCGCCGCCACGGCCGCGGCGCGGTGGCGTCGTGCCGCCTCCAGGCCGCCGCCCCCGGTGACGGCGAGATCACGCATCAGCCCGGCGGTCGACTCCAGACGGGTACGGGCCCGCGGCGGGACCATGCTCTCGTACGACGCGGAGGCCTCGGCCCACACCTGTGCGGCCGTGTCCGAGGGGCCCGGGTCCAGGTGGTCGGCGTGCCGCAGGATGTCCTGCTCGGTCCGGCGCAGCCGCGGGCCCGGCTCCACGCCGAGGTGCTCGCGCAGCAGCTGCCGTGCGCGCCGCAGGACGGACAGGGCGTCGACCTGGCGGCCGGAGCGGTACAGGGCGAGGGCGAGCAGCTGCCAGGCGTCCTCCCGCCAGGGGTGCTCGGCCACGTGGGCGTCGAGCTCCGCGGCGGCGTCGGCGGCGGCGCCGAGGGCGAGCTGGGCCTCGGCCCGGCGTTCGACGGAGGTCAGCCGGAGCGCGGCGAGCCGGGAGCGTTCCGCGCGCGCCCATGGCTCCTCGGCGAAGTCGGCGTAGGCGGGGCCACGCCACAGCTCCAGAGCCTCGGTCAGCCGGGCCACCGCCTGGGCGGGCAGCAGATCCGCCGAGGCGGCGACGGCGTGCTCGAACCGCCAGGCGTCCACGTGGGCGGGTTCGGCGCGCAGGGCGTAACCGGGGCCCTCGGTGACGAGGAGACGGGACGGGGACCGGCGGGGCCGCTCGGGTTCCAGCGCGCGGCGCAGCCCGGCGACGAAGGTCCGGACCGTGCCCACCGCGTCCGCCGGCGGCTCCCCGCCCCACAGGTCCTCCACCAGACGGGGGACGGGCACGACCCTGCGGCGGGCGACGAGGAGACGGGCCAGCACGGCGCGGTGCCTCGGGCCCTTGAGGGCGATCGGTTCCCCGCTCTCGCCCCAGGCGGCCACGGACCCCAGGACTCCGAACTCGACCACGCGCACGCACCTCAACGTACACGCGTTCATCCATTGCTCATTCGCTCCCCGGACGCTGAGCACATGGGCGACTCCGGGCCCGGACGTCTCCCCCGTACAGCCCCAACGAAGGAAGCCCTACCGTGAAAACCGTCATCCCCGGATTCGAGTACCACCGCGTGTCCGTCGCCGAGGGCGTGTCCCTCCATACGGCCGTAGGAGGCACCGGCACACCCCTCGTCCTGCTGCACGGCTTCCCGCAGACCCATCTGATGTGGCGCCACGTCGCGGCGGACCTGGCGGCCGACCACACCGTCATCTGCCCCGACCTGCGCGGTTACGGCGACAGCGACAAGCCGCGCGAGGACGGCCCCCACACCTACTCCAAGCGGACCATGGCCGACGACATCGTCACCCTCGCACGCCGCCTCGGGCACCCCCGGTTCGCGCTGGCCGGCCACGACCGGGGCGCACTGGTCGCCTTCCGCGCGGGCCTCGACCACCCGGACGCGGTCTCCCACCTGGCCTGTCTGGACATCCTGCCGACGCTCGACATGTGGGACGCCCTGCACGGCACGTCGGCGGCAGTCGCCTTCCACCTCTACCTCATGGCCCAGCCGCCCGGCCTCACCGAGCGGATGATCTCCGCGAGCGCGGACGCGTTCTTCGGCCACTTCCTCGACCTGTGGGCGAACCGGCCCGACGCGATCCCGCCCCACGTCCGTGCCGAGTACCTGCGGGCCTGCCGCGAGGCGGTGCCGTCGATCGTCGCCGACTACCGCGCCTCCGCGGGCATCGACGTCGAGCACGACCAGGCCGACCGGGCCGCGGAGCACCGGCTCGGCATGCCGGTGACCGTGCTCCAGCAGGACTGGGGGTCCGCGCTCGGCTACGACGCCACCGCGCTGTGGGAGGCCTGGTCCGACGACCTTCGTCATACGACCGTCTCCTGCGGTCACTTCATGGCGGAGGAGGCGCCGGGGGACGTGGTGAAGGCCCTGCGGGAGCTCGTTCTTCGCTGACCGTGCCTCGGAGTCGGCGGCAAGGGGCGCACCATCCTGCGCCGGGACTTGACCCGGCTCTCACCACGGTGGACGCGGGGTGGACGGCAGCTCGGCCATCCGCAGATTCCAGCGGCCGCCGCGGCCGGTGAGTTCGACGGTGGACAGCGGCGGCACGTCGACTCTCCAGAACGCCTGGTGAGGTGCCCCGAGCGCGTGCACCACCGCGGCCCGCGCCACCGCCTGTTCGACCACCGCGAGCACGCGCCCCACGTCGGGCTGCAGCGCGTCCAGCCAGGCGGCCACGCGGTCGCAGAGCTGCGTCACGCTCTCCCCGCCGTGCGGCGCCGCCCCCGGGTCGGCGAGCCAACCGGCCAGCCCCGACGCGTCGCCCGCCGCGATCTCGTCGAGTGTGCGGCCGTACCAGGAGCCCATGTCGAGGTCGCGCAGCGCCGGTTGCGACGTGACGGACTCCCAGCCCAGGGTCCGGGCCGTCTCGGTGCAGCGCCGGGAGGGTGCCATGCAGCGGGTGGCGGCCTGCGGGAGGGATCCGGCGACGGCCCGCACCCGGTGCAGCGCGCGCTCGTCGAGGGGGTCGTCGGCGAAGCGGACGGCGCGTTCCGTACGGGCTGCGGCGCACAGCAGGGTGAGCCGGACGGTCATACGGGCCCTTTCGACGAGTCGCCTGGGGTGGTTCATCGTAGGTGCCGTACGCCCTGTTGGCCGAGGCGCGCATTGCCCCTACCACCTGGGACGACAAGGACGACGGCGCCACGGAAGTCCGGTGCAGTCCCGGCACGGTCGCGCCACTGTGTGCCACCCCTCGGCCGACGAGGTGTGGTGAGTCAGACCCCACGCCGTCGTCGAGTGCCCCACATGACACGGGACGCGTTGTTCCCGAGGAGGTCTCGCCATGGCGCAGTCCACTGCCGCCCCCACACCCACCACCCCTGCCCTCGCACCACTGCCGGTGCGGGCGCTCGTCCCCTGGGCCGTCCTCTTCGGCGTCCTGATGCTGGTCCTGCTGTACTTCGTCGGCGCCGAACAGGGCGCCACCGCACTCGTCTCCGGCGAGGGCGTCCACGAGTGGGTGCACGACGCACGCCACCTGCTCGGCTTCCCCTGCCACTGAGGCGGGGCGGACCCTCATGAACTCCACAGTCGTACGTACCCTGTTGGCGCGCGGCATGCTCGCCGGGCTCGGCGCCGGTGTCCTGGCATTCGTCTTCGCCCACCTGGTCGGGGAGGGCCCGGTGGACGCGGCCATCGCCTTCGAGGAGGCCGGCTCCCACGAACACGGCGAGGAACTGGTCAGCCGTTCCGTGCAGTCGACCGCCGGGCCGGCCACCGGCGTCCTCGTCTTCGCCAGTCGCCATCGGCGGCGCCGCGGAGCACTTCGAGGCCGCCGGGTCCTGGCGGTGTCGTCCTCGTCGCGGCACGAGCCTCTCCGTATCCGGTCGGCGTACGCCTCCCCCCTGGGGTACGGAAGACCGGTTACCGCTGTTCGGCCGCTGTGGGCGCCGCCCGACTCGGGACGACCGTGTTCCCCTGCCCGTCGGTTTCGGCCGGAGGCACGACAACACGTTCTCCGGGCACGACGGAAGGGCCGGACACCCGTCTGTCCGGCCCTTCCGCACCTCCCGGGTCAGCCGCCGTTCAGGCGGGCGCGCAGGAGCTTCTTGCCGATCTCGGCGCCCTTGCGGCTGTCCGCCTGGGCCTTGCGGAACAGGTCGGCGACCTCGGTGTCCTTGCCGCGTTCCGCGTCCTCGATGTAGCTCTCCAGTCGCAGCGCGTTGCTCAGGCACGCCTCCACATACCAGATCAGGTTGTAGTCCTTGTCCGGCGTGCCGGTCGCGCCGCCGGTCTCCGTGCTGCTGGTCATTCCGGCCTCCTCGAGCGGTAGTCGTTCCGGAGCCGGACGAGTACCCGCCGTGCGCAGGTCAGTCCACGCCGGGGCAGAAAATCCGCCACGGGAACGCGACCGGTCCCTCGCGGTGCACGGTACGGAGGTGCGGGCGGGTGCGAAGGAAAGGGAGGGCGGGCGGCTCAGTCTCGACGGCGCCGGTCGCCGCCACCCCGGGTCTGCGTCGCCGCCGTGCGCCGACCGCATAAGCTCGACGGATGGCGAAGTACTTCGACGTGCACCCCGACAACCCGCAGCCCCGCATCATCTCCCAGATCGCCGAGAGCATCCGCTCGGACGCGCTGATCGCGTATCCGACGGACTCCTGCTACGCGCTCGGGTGCCGGCTGGGCAGCCGCGACGGCATCGACCGGATCCGGACCATCCGGCGTCTGGACGACCGCCACCATTTCACCCTGGTCTGCCAGGACTTCGCGCAGCTCGGCCAGTTCGTACGGGTCGACAAGGACGTGTTCCGCGCGATCAAGGCGTCGACGCCCGGCAGTTACACCTTCATCCTCCCGGCGACGAAGGAGGTGCCGCGCATGCTCCAGCACCCGAAGAAGAAGACGGTCGGCGTGCGCATCCCCGACCATGTCGTCACCCAGGCGCTGCTCGCCGAGCTCGGGGAGCCGCTGCTGTCGAGCACCCTGCTCCTGCCGGACGAGGAGGAACCGATGACCCAGGGCTGGGAGATCAAGGACCGTCTCGACCATGTGCTGGACGGGGTCGTCGACTCCGGGGACTGCGGTACCGAACCGACGACGGTGATCGACTTCTCGGGCGGCGAGGCGGAGATCGTCCGGCACGGCGCGGGTGACACCAGCCGGTTCGAGTAAAGCGGCGCTCAAGCGGGAGGGGGCCGCGGCGGCCGGGTGGATGATGCGTGCAACCATGTGCCCCGGCCCGGTTCCGCCGGGTCGGCGACCTGCTCGCCCTGCCATGCGCAGAGAGGTACCCCCATGACCTCCGTACAGGGAACCGCCGTCGACATCCCCACCGAGGACGGCACCGCCGACGCCTATCTGGCCCACCCGGCCGACGGTGCGCCACGGCCGGCCGTTCTGCTCTTCCAGGACGCCTTCGGGCTGCGCCCCCAGCTGAGGTCGATGGCCGACCGGCTCGCCGGGGCCGGCTACACGGTCCTCGTGCCCAACGTGTTCTACCGTCACGGGCGCGCGCCGGTCTTCGAGCTGCCCGAGTTCATCGACCCGGGCGCGCGGCCGGAGATCTTCAAGCAGATCATGCCGGTCATGCAGGCACTGACGCCCGAACTGGCGATGCGGGACGCCGGGGCCTATCTGCGCCGGCTGGCCGACCGCCCCGAGGCCACCGACGGTCCGGTCGCTCTCACCGGCTACTGCATGGGCGCACGGCTGTCCCTTCTCACCGCCGGCACCTATCCGGACCGGGTGGCCGCGGCGGCCGGTTTCCACGGCGGGCGCCTGGCGACCGACGCTCCGGACAGTCCGCACCTGGTGGCCGGCAACGTCACCGCCGAGCTGTACTTCGGTCACGCCGACGACGACCCGTCACTGCCCCCGGAGCAGATCGAGCGCCTCGCCGCGGCACTGACCGAGGCCGGGGTCCGCCACCGCTGCGAGGTCTACGACGGTGCCCCGCACGGTTTCACCCAGGCCGACACCGCCTCGTACCACCCCGAGGGCGACGAACGGCACTGGGCGGCACTGCTCGACCTGCTCAAGCGGACGTTCTAGACGTTCATGCACCCGACCCCACCATCACTTTGTGTTACCGTTTAACGTTTGCGCGCTCATGACTTCCTGCCGGGCCTTCCTCGGTACGTCCCCTCTGCGGAAGGCTCCTCATGGACCACCCCGACCACCCGGACCACCCCGGCACGGCGTCCCCCACCGTCTCCTTCGCCGACCTGGCACTCCCGGACCAGGTGCTGCGCGCCCTCACCGAGCGCGGTGTGCGCGAGCCGTTCCCGATCCAGGCGGCCACGCTGCCCGACGCCGTGGCGGGACGTGACGTCCTTGGGCGGGGACGTACCGGATCGGGCAAGACACTCGCGTTCGGTCTCCCGTTGCTCGTCCGGACGGCCGGGCAGCGCGCGGAGGCGAAGCAGCCCCTCGCGCTGATCCTGGTGCCCACCCGGGAGCTCGCCCAGCAGGTCACCGAGGCACTGGCACCGTACGCCGAGGCGCTCCGGCTGCGGATGGCCGCGGTCGTCGGCGGTATGTCGATCGGCCGGCAGATCGCCGCGCTGCGGGAGGGCGCCGAGGTGGTCGTCGCCACCCCCGGCCGGCTGCACGACCTCGTGGAGCGCAAGGCCTGTCGCCTGGGGCGGGTGCGGATCACCGTGCTCGACGAGGCCGACCAGATGTGCGATCTGGGTTTCCTGCCGCAGGTCACGGAGGTGCTCGACCAGGTGCGGCCCGAGGGGCAGCGGATGCTGTTCTCGGCCACCCTGGACCGTGATGTCGACCAGTTGGTCAGCGACTACCTCAGCGACCCCGTCGTCCACTCGGTCGACCCGTCTGCGGGCGCCGTCACGACGATGGACCACCACCTCCTGGTCGTGCACGGCCCCGACCGGTACGCCATCACCACGGAGATCGCCGCCCGCGACGGCCGCGTACTGCTGTTCCTGGACACCAAGCACGGCGTCGACCAGCTCACCCGGCATCTGCGGACCAGCGGGGTGCACGCCGCGGCCCTGCACAGCGGCAAGTCCCAGCCGCAGCGCACCCGTACGCTCGCTCAGTTCAAGGACGGGCAGGTCACCGTCCTGGTCGCCACCAACGTCGCGGCGCGCGGCCTGCACGTCGACGACCTGGACCTCGTGGTCAACGTGGATCCGCCGACCGACGCCAAGGACTATCTGCACCGCGCGGGCCGCACCGCCCGGGCGGGTGAGTCCGGAAGGGTCGTCACCCTGGTGCTGTCGGGCCAGCGACGCGAGACGAGCCGTGTGATGACCGAGGCCGGCATCGAGCCCACCGTCACCAAGGTGCGCTCGGGCGAGGCGGAGCTGAGCCGGATCACCGGGGCCAAGGCGCCCTCCGGCACCCCGCTCGACCGCGGGCCCGCCGCGCCCCGGCCCAAGAACACCAACACCCCCTTCCGCGGGCTGGGCACCAGCAAGGACACCTCGCGCGGCACCGGCGGCAAGTCCCGGAAGGCAGGCGAGGCCCGCAAGCTCGCAGAGGCCCGCAGGGCCGCCCAGGTGCGCCGCGGCGGCTGAGCGCGCCGCTGCTCGGCGTCGGAACGTCTCTGCTTCGGGAGTGGCCTCCGGTCGACCCGAAAACCCGAACCGGCGGGATGGCGGCGGCGGCCGACCAGTCGTCGCTGCGTGGCGGCGGCTTGTGCGCGCAGTGATATTCGTGACCGCGTACGGCCGCGCTCGGGCAGTATGAGCCGGATGCGCTCTCGTTTCCTCGGTATTCCGGAGGTGACGCGGACTCCCGCCGTCGCCGTCGTCATCGATGTTCTTCGCGCGTTCACGGTGGCCGCATGCGCCTTCGACGGTGGTGCCGAGAAGATCGTCCTGGCCTCCTCGGAGGAGGAGGCCCTGGAGCTGAAGGCCCGTCATCCGGGCTGGCTGGCCCTCAAGGACGGTGCGCCCGCGCCTGGGTTCGACGCGTTCAACTCCCCGGCCATGCTGGCGACGCACGACCTCGCCGGCCGCACGATCGTGCAGAAGACGACCTCGGGGACGGTGGGCGCCCTGGCCGTGGCCGACGCCCGGCTGCTGCTGTGCGCGAGCTTCGTCGTGGCCGGTGCGACCGCGCGGCTGTTGCGGGATTCTGGCGCGCGAGAGGTGACGTTCGTCGTCACCGGCGAGGAGGGGCGGGCCGAGGAGGATCGCGCGTGCGCCGAGTACATCGGGCGGCGCGTCGAGTCCGCCGAGGTGGACGCGGAACCGTATCTCCGTCGTGCGCGAGAGTCCCGTTGGGCGGCCGAGCTGGCGCAGGGTGCGCGGCGGGGACTGCCGGGGGTCCACCTGGACGACGTCGGCCTCTGTCTGGAGGCCGACCGGTTCCCGTTCGCGATGCTCGCGGGGCGCGAAGGCCCCCTGATGGTGCTGCGGCCGGTGCCCGCCCCGCCCAGATGACACCACGCCGATGACTTCCGCGGCCGCGAAGGGTCTTCCTCACATACGACTGCATACGACTGCATACGACTTCCGCAGAACGGCTTGGGTCTCACCCTGGACGACAACCGGCCGTTGACCGTCAGGAGCTACGGCTACGACCTCCAGCGCTGGTTCCGGCTGCTGTGGTTTCTCGGTATCCCGTGGGACCGGGTGACGGAGGCGGGGGCGTCCGCGCTGGTGGGATGGCTCCGGGTGGCTCCCAATCCGCAGCGTCGACGCCGGAATCCGAGGGCCCGTTGGTCAATCCGCCCCCCGAGGCGGTGGCCCAGCGCAGGGCCCTCGCGCACAGGGCGCCGGACGGCGAGGTCCCGCAGTTTCGGGGCGACCCCCACGCGACATGTCACCCGCAGGCGGCCCGGCAGGCACTCGCCACCGTGGCCGCGCGCCTTCTCCCGTCCAGCACCCCACCCCGCACCACGAGGGAGCAGTCATGACCACACCCGACGACCACACCCTGCTCCGACGGGTCATCTCTCTCGCGGCCAAGGCACGCGCGAGCGGCAACCCACCCTTTGGATCTCTGTTGGCAGGACCGGACGGGACGATCCTGGCCGAGGAGCACAACACCACCCCTCACCGACAACGACGTCACCGCACACCCGGAACTTAAATTGGCGAGGTGGGCCGCAAGAGAACTCGACGCGCAGACGGCGGCAGGCACCACCATGTACACCAGCTGCCAGCCGTGCGGGATGTGCAATGCCGTCATCCAATGGGCAGGACTGCGGCGAGTGGTGTTCGCCCTGTCCAACGAACAGCTCCTGGACATCAGGCCGGGCAGCAGCCGACCGCCCGTGCCGCAGGACGGCCCCGCGCTGCTCGACGAGGTGCGGGCCGCGGTCGAGAGCCCTACTACCGCTGACCGCCGAGCCCAGGTCAGAGCCCGCCACCAGCGGAACGCACCTGGGTACGCTCGCCTCTCCAAAGGGGCGGCACCCACCCATACTGCAGGGGCACGGCCACACCGCCGACACCGACCGTGAGATGACGGTGTCGGGTCCGGCGTCGGACGTGGTGGCGCTGCTCTACGAACTCGGCATTGCGCAGGCCGACTTCCTCGGGTTCAGCCTCGGCGGGCTGACCGCGCCGGAGATCGCGGTGCGGCACCCGGAGCGCGTGGGACGGCGCGCGCTCGCCGCCACCATGTACACCCAGGACCGGGGCCCATGACGAGGTCCGCGTCCCGGACTACAGCTCGCCCCGACTGCCCAGCCAGGACGACTTCCAGGAGATGGCCGACACACACGCGGCCCTCGCGCCCCCCGAGCGCTTCCAGGACTTCCTCGCCAAGGTCTCGGCGGCCGCGCACGCACCGCTGGCCGTCCTGCCCGCCACCACGCACATGGCCCTCATGCAGCGGACGTTCCAGATGGTGCCGCTCCTGGGCGAGTTCATGAGGGACGGCGGCTGAGCTGCAACCGCCTTACGCGAAGCCCCCGTTGCTCTTCAGCAGCTGCCCGTTGACCCACTGGCCCTCCCGCGAGCACAGGAAGTCCACCAGGTGGGCGGTGTCCTGCGGGGTGCCGAGGCGTCCGAGCGGCGTGGCACCGAGACAGTGCGCGCGGACCTCCTCGGTCATCCAACCGGTGTCCACGGGCCCGGGGTTGATGACGTTGGCGGTCACGCCGAGGTGGCCGAGTTCCTGGGCGGCGGCCAGGGTGATGCGGTCCATGGCACCCTTGCTCGCCCCGTACGGCAGGTTCCCCACGGTGTGGTCGCTGGTGAGGCCGATGATCCGCCCGGTGCCCCGTTCCACGGTGAAGCGGCGGCCGAACTCACGGATGAGCAGCCAGGTCGCGCGGGTGTTGACGGCGAAGTGGCGGTCGAAGCTCTCGACGGTGGTGTCGAGCAGGCCGGAGTCGACCGACTCGCAGTGGCTCATCACCAGCGCGGTGACGGGCCCGAGGCGTCGCTCCGCCTCGTCGAAGACCCGGGCCGGGGTCTCGGGGTCGGCGAGGTCCGCCTCGATGGCAGCGGTGGCCGCGCCCCGCTCGGACAGGCTCCTGACGATCGCCTCGGTCGCGCCGGGCTCGGCGCCCCAGGCCATGCGGGCGTCGTACGGGTTCCAGTAGGTGAACGCGATGTCCCACCCCGAGGCCGCCAGCCGTTGGGCGATGCCGGCGCCGATCCCGGCGGTGCGGCCCACACCGGTGATCAGGGCGAGGGGGCGGGCGGTGGAGGACGGCTGATCGGTGCGCGGGGTCACGGGCGGAATCGTTCACGAACGGCGGCGAACCGACAACCGCTTTTTCCCGATCGAACAGGTTCGCCGGAACCGCGGCAATGCTGAAAATTGCTCAACTCTGGCGCACGCGCGAGCCGCTGGAGGCCGCTTGGCCGAAACTCGTCCCCATGTGACTAAAGTTCAACAGCGCTCCTGGAGAGATAACCGCTTACCTCCGGTAATACCTTGCTTTACCGGATCGCCAGCCGTAACCCTTCCTCAACAACCAGCCAAGCCTCTGGGGGGAGTTGGCTTATGGAAGGCACGGTTGACGGGTTCCGCTATGGCGCGGTGACCCCGGTGGCCGCCTATTTGATGGCGTGCCTGGGAGGGGCCCTGGGGCTGCGCTGCATCGTGCGCACCCTGCTCAGCACCCAGTCATGGAAGGCGGGATGGCTGGCGCTCGGCGCCGCATCGATCGGCTGCGGAATCTGGACGATGCATTTCATCGCCATGATCGGTTTCCAGGTCGTGGAGACCCGGATCCGTTACAACACCGGGCTCACTGTCCTCAGTCTCGCCGTGGCCATCGTCGTCGTGGGCATCGGCGTGTTCATCGTCGGCTATCGCGGCGCCAGCGCCCTGAACCTGTCGTTCGCGGGCGTGATCACCGGGGTCGGCGTGGCCGCGATGCACTACCTCGGGATGACGGCGCTGCACGTCAACGGGACGATCCGGTACGACGCGGCCGTCGTCACGCTCTCCGTGGTCATCGCGATCGTCGCCGCGACCGCCGCGCTGTGGGCGGCCGTCACGATCCGGGGCTTCCTGACGAGCCTCGGCGCCAGCCTGATCATGGGCGTCGCCGTGACGGGGATGCACTACACGGGCATGTCCGCGGTCAGCGTCCATGTGCACGACAGGACCGGGGGCTCGTGGGCGGGCGATTCGCCCACCTCGCTGCTGCTGCCCATGCTCCTGGGACCGGCGATCTTTCTGCTGCTGGCCGGAGTGGTGGTCATGTTCGACCCGCTCCTGGTGCTCGGCGACGGCGACTGGAACCGTCCGTCCCCCTCGGCCGCGCCCACCGCACCGCCGTCCGGGTCGCTCGTCGAGGACCAGGAGGTCCGGGTGATCCACGCCCGCGCACCACAGGATCCGCAGTGGGCCGCACCGCACACCCCGCAGAGCTGAGAGCCGTCCCCCTGGAGTACCCACGCATCCGGTGAGGTCCGGTCGGGCCCGGAGGGGGGAGTGCTGTACGGCACTCCCCCCTCCGGGCCCGTTCTAGATCGTTGTTACGGTGCACCGGTGTCAGACTCCTCACGCGATACCGCCGAAGGCGCCGGCTGGGGCTCCACCCGACTCGGCGAGTACAAGCGGCTGATGCCGCCCAAGGTCGAGAAGATCTCGTGGTTGAACCCCAGGACGCTGTGGGCCGCCCGCAACGGCGTGGTCGCCTTCTGGTTCGGGGACCCCACGGGCCGTACCCGAAGCCGCTGGGTGGCCCAGCGCGCGGCGGCCGGCGCACCCGCCGACAAGGTGATCCGGCGGGCGGACCCGGAGCGCTTCTCGTTCATGGTCATAGGCGACACCGGCGAGGGCGACGACCCGCAGTACGCCGTCGTACCAGGGTTTCTGAAGATCAGTCAGGACACCCGGTTCGCGGTCGTCGCCAGTGACGTGATCTACCCGGTGGGCAGCGCGGACGACTACGGCACGAAGTTCTTCCGGCCGTACCGGGACTATCCGGCGCCGATCTACGCGATACCCGGCAACCACGACTGGTACGAGGATCTCGGCGCCTTCATGCGCATCTTCTGCGGTGACGCCCCGCCCCTCGACCCCGAACCCGGGCCGCGCCCCGTGACCCGCGCCTGGCTGCGCTCCCTGCTGTGGCACCGACCGCGCGCGGACGACGGTCAACACCTCGACGAGGCACGCCGGTTGCGTGCGGAGCCGTCCCAACAGGCCGTCCAGCCAGGCCCGTACTGGGCCGTCGACGCCGGCCCGCTGCGCATCATCGGCATAGACACCGGCCTGCTCGGCACCATCGACGCCGAACAGGGCGCCTGGCTGCGCGAGGTCTCCCGGGGCCCGCGCCCGAAGATCCTCATCACGGGCTCGCCCCTGTACGTGGACGGCGAGCACCACCCCTGCGCCATCGACGGCGGCGGCACGGTCGACGACATCGTGCGCGACCCGGACCACCACTACGTCGCGGCGATAGGCGGCGACATCCACAACTACCAGCGCTATCCGGTCGACGTGGACGGCCGCACCATCCAGTACGTCGTCTCGGGCGGCGGCGGCGCGTTCATGCACGCCACGCACACCATCCCGCACGTCTCGATCGCCGACGTCACCGAGAAGGACTTCCGCTGCTACCCCCTGCGCGGCGACTCCCTGGCCTTCTACAGCAGGCTCTACGGCCGCCGGCTGCACCTGCGCCGCTTCTTCACCCTCACCGAGGCCGAGGCCACCGCGGTGATCGCCGAGCGCCTCGGCATCCCGCCGACGCGCGTTCCGGGCGAGGCGCCGCGCATGACATTCCGCATCCGACTGGTGGCCAGTCTCCTGGGCGCGGGCGGTCGGCCGGACCGCACCTCGCGGTTCCGCCTCCCGGTGCGCAAGATCTACACCCAGCTGTTCTCGCCGAGCTCGGCGACGTACAGCCCACCGTTCTTCAAGTGCTTCCTGCGGCTTGACGTGACCCCGGAGGCGGTGCGTCTGCGCTGCTTCGCGGCCACCGGCAACCTCGCCCAGGAGATCGACCCGCCGGTCGAGGACGAGGTGACCGTTCCCCTGACCCGAACTTGACCTTCTCCTTGACCTTCACGGCCCGGCGAGCGGGAACATCACGCCTGACGGCCGGGTTGGCACAGCCGTAGTACTTGATACGTCAAACAACCCGGAGGAGCCCGTGCCGCCGACCCCCCGCCCCCTGCGCAAGCTGGGCTTCCTGACCATCGGCCTGTTCGACGAGGCGGATCCGCGGCGCGGGCACGAGTCCACGCTGGAGATCATCGAGCTGGGCGAACGGCTCGGCTTCGACAGCGCGTGGCTGCGCCACCGGCACCTCCAGTACGGCATCTCGTCCCCCGTCGCCGTCATGGCGGCGGCCTCGCAGCGCACCAGCCGCATCGAGCTCGGCACGGCGGTGATCCCGCTCGGCTGGGAGAACCCGCTGCGGCTGGCCGAGGACCTGGCGACCGTGGACATCCTGTCCGGCGGCCGGATCAACCCCGGCGTGAGCGTGGGTCCGCCGACGCACTTCGACGAGGTCAAGGGGGCGCTGTACCCGGACACGGCCGACACCGAGGACTTCTCCTACGAGCGGGTACGGCGGCTGCTGGACCTCGTGCGCGGCGAGCCGGCCAGCGACTTCAGCGGGGTGCAGGGCTTCGAGGTCTTCTCGGACCGGGTGCAGCCGCACTCGCCGGGCCTCGGCCGACGGCTCTGGTACGGCGGCGGCAGCGTGAGCTCGGCGCGCTGGGCCGGTGAGCACGGCATGAACTTCCTGACCAGCAGCGTCGTCAAGGCGGAAAGTCCGGAGGGGCCGTACGACTTCGCGGAGATCCAGTTGTCGCACATCCGCGCCTTCCGCGCCGCGCATCCGGACGGTGAGGCGGCCCGGGTGTCCCAGGGTCTCGTGGTGATCCCCACCGATTCGGCGTCGGCGGAGCAGCGGGCGCGGTACGAGGAGTACGCGGCGAAGCGCACCCCTCGTACCGCGGCACCGCAGGGTCCGGCGCGGTTGATGTTCGCGCCGGACATCGTCGGCACGTCGGAGGAGATCACCGAACGGCTGCACGCGCACGCCGCGTTCCGTGAGGTGGACGAGGTGGCCTTCGCACTGCCGTTCACCTTCGAGCACGAGGACTACGTACAGATCCTCTCCGACATGGCGACCAAGCTGGGCCCGGCGCTGGGGTGGCGACCGGGCGCATAGACCGACGGAACGGGTGACGGGCGGTCGGCTCAGCCGGGGTGCCGCCCGATCGGGCGCCGCCTCGCACACCAACGGATCGGACACGCCACCGGCCCCTGCTGCCGTGCCCCCTCTCGGATGCCGACGACGACACGGACCGACAGCCGACCCCACAAGGCGGCCGATCAGGCACCGTCCCGTGAGGGGGCTTGGCAACCCGACGGCGCCAAGGGCCGCTCAGCCCCCATTGCACAGGCACATCGACCACCTCCCGGCAGCCGACACAGGGCGAACCGTGAGCCACACAGCCCACCATCACCCGCACCGAGCCACCGACCTCGCAAGGCGACCGGTCCGACACCGCCCCTGCCAGGGGGGCCTCTCCAGCGACGGCCGTCATGGACCGCCGCCGCTGATCCACCGAGACGCACGTCCGGCATCCCCGAGACGGCCCATCCGACACCGCCTCATGCAACGCAACCTCGCTGGCCCACCGTCGACATGGCACAGCCCACGATCGCTCAGGACCGCACCGCCCAAAGCCCTGAGCCGACCCACCCGGTCACCACCCTCCGCGACGCAGCCTCGCAAGCTCACGACCGACCTCGATCACAGCCCACGAACGCCCGGCCCGCACCCCCGATCCGCCCACCCGGCACCACCCCCGCAGCCCACCCCCGTCACCAACGCCCCACCTCCGTCCCCGTCACCGCCTCCGACGGCTTCCCGTCCACCCCCACCGGCACGTCCCCCGCCAGCATCACGCGATGCATGGTGCGGGGAAATCCGAGGTGGGCGTTGTCACCGGGCGCCAGGTGGATGGTGGCGCGGTTGTCCCAGAAGGCCACGCTGCCCGGCTCCCAGCGGAAGCGGACCGTGTACTCGGGGCGGACCGCCTGTTCGAGGAGCATGTCGAGGACGGCCCGGCTCTCGGCGCGGGAGAGGTCGGCGATCTGCTCGACGTAGTAGCCGTTGACGTAGAGGATCCGCTCCCCTGTCTCGGGGTGGACCCGCACCAGCGGGTGCAGGGAGGCCACCTGGTGGTCCAGGAGGTGCCGGAGGTAGGCGTCGTCGCCCGGCCGGGGCTGGTAGCCGACGCCGAGGCGGTGCTCCACGCGCAGGCCGTCCACGAACTCCCGCACCGGCGCGGACAGTCCGGCGTAGGCGGCGGCGAGGTTGGACCACTGGGTGTCGCCGCCGTACGGCGGCACGGTCTCGGCGCGCAGGATCGTCGCCGCGGGCGGGTCGATCCGGGCACCGTGGTCGCAGTGCCAGCCGCGCAGCAGCGTGTGCCGTCGGCGCTGCAGCCACTCCTCGTGCTCCATGCCGAACTTCCCGCCCAGCTCCAGGCGGTCGGCGGTCGTCTCCACCTCCGGGAAGCCGGCGGGCGAGGCACTGCCGCGCCTGCGCAGGACGACGGGCTCACCGAACTTCCGAGCGAACGCCACGTGCCCGGTGTGATCGAGCTGCTGTCCCCGGAAGAACACCACCTTCCACCGCAGCACCGCGGCCCGGATCGCGGCGACCACCGAGTCGTCGAGGTCACCCGACACTTCGACCCCCGTGATCTCGGCACCGATGTGCCCGGCGACCGGGTTCACCTCGATGCCCGCGTCCCGCTCCGCCGTGCCCTTGTCCGTCGTCATGCGTGCTCCGATGTTCGCCGGCGTCCGTACCTGTCCGGGGTGACGTGCCCCACGGGGTCCGTCACCCATGGTTGACTGCCCATCGTGGTCACCGCCTCAACGCCTCAGGACCCCAGCGCCTTCGTCCGACGCCTGCCGGCGGGCGAACGGCTGCCCCTGCCTGCCGACTCGGTGGCCGACTGGGAGACCTTCCCCTTCGAGGGTGACCTACGGGTCAAGCCCCTGCACCCTCCCGTTCTGCCCGAACCCGCTCGTCAGGGCGGGAGCCGCCCCGACGAGTGCCGTACGTGCCTCAAGCCGGTGACGCAATCCCTCTGGGCCGACGATCACTGGCGGCTGGACGCGGTCGGAACCGAGTCCCGGCTCCCGGCGGTCGTGATGCTCCAGCCTCGCGGCCACTACGACCTGGGCGATCTGCCCACCGAGCGAGCCGCCGAACTAGGCCCCCTCCTCCAGCGGGCCGAACGCGCGGTGCTCGGCCTGGACGGCGTCGCCCGCGTCCACGTCAACCGCTGGGGCGACGGAGCCGCCCACCTCCACTTCTGGCTGCTCGCCCGCCCCGCGGGGCTGCTGCAGCTGCGCGGCACCCTCCTCGCGGTGTGGGAAGAACTCCTGCCGCCCGTGCCCGACGAGGAGCGCCGGCAGGCGCATCGGCAGATCGCCGCCGCCCTGGCCGCGGACGGCGGCACCGCCCACGTCCTCGGAGGCTGAGCTCTCAGCCGCGAGTCAGGTGTCGACCAGCTAGCCGAGCGCCTCCGAGGAGTGCCCGTACCCGGACCTCGTCGGCGAAAGACCTAACTCGTTAAAGGTGATGTGTTCACGAGCCTTGACAGCGCCATGACCCGCTTCCCATCATCTGGGGCATCAGACTCTGACTAACACGAGTTAGGCCCTGTGGATGACCGACTCGCACGTCACCCGTCGCACCCTGTTGCGGTACGGCACCTATGGCGCGGGCGCCGCCGCGCTCGCCGGTACCGCCGCGAGCTGGGACCGGCTCACCGGAGCCGACATCCCCGGCCGCGACGACGGCTCCCTCGTCGTCGCCACCCTCGGCCCCGCCTACGGACCGGAGGCGATCCGCACCCTCACCGAGGGCTTCAAGAAGGTCCACCCCGACATCAAGCTGCGGATCAACGCGGTACAGGCCACGGACTGGTCGGACTTCTTCGCGAAGATCCTCACCCAGATCGCGGCGGGCACCGCCCCCGACCTCGTCTATGTCGCCACCGAGGGCGTCCAGCTCTTCGCCCGGCGGCTGGGCGTCGCCCTCGACAAGTGGGTGCAGCGGGACGCCGCCGAACTGCGCGAGTACTTCGCCGACGTCCATCCCTCGCTGGTGGAGTCGATGATGTACGAGGGCAGCCTCTACCAGCTGCCGGTCGAGTTCAACGCGGCCGACGTCTACCTGAACAGCCAGGTGCTGAAGCGGGCGGGCGCGGGCTTCCCGGCGGCCGACTGGACCCGCGACGACTTCACCGAGCTCCTGCGGGACATGAAGAAGTCCAGCGGCTCGCAGTTCACCCCGTACTTCTGGACCAACCGTCTGTGGGGCGGGGTCGTCCCCTGGCTGTTCGCCAACGGCACCAACCTGCTCGCCGAGTCCAAGGCGCCGGGCGGCGCGTGGCTGTGGGACGGCTTCTACCCGAGCGCCGAGCGTCAGGGCCGCGGGGGTGGCTTCCGGTGGACCACCCCGCAGGCCACGGACGCGCGGGTCGAGGAGTCGTACGACTATCTCGCCTCCCTGATCCAGGAGGACCTGTGCACCCGCCCCGAGGGCGGCAACGGCCAGAACCTCATCGGGGTGTTCTCCACGGGCCGGGTCGGCGTCACCCCCGCCGGCGGCTTCTGGGCGGGCGGTCTGCACCTGGCGGGCATGCAGCCCGGGAGCTTCGACGTCCAGTACTTCCCCCGCTGGCGCACCCAGCGCATGCAGTTCGGCGCCGCCGGTTACGCCCTGCTGCGCACCTCGAAGAAGCAGGACGCGGCGTGGGAGTTCATCAAGTTCGCGGCCCGCAGGGACACCCTGATGCGGCTGTTCGAAACCAACCAGACGACCCCGGCCCGCCGTTCGATGCTCACAGCGGACCGCTACCGGGAGATGGGCCCGCGGCACTGGCAGGTCTTCTACGACACCCTCGACAAGTTCCCCGACACCGGGCCGATCCCCGCGCCGCCGCAGGTCGCCGAGGTCGAGCAGGTGCTGCTCAAGCACACCGGGACCGCCCTGTCCTCGCGGCGCTCGGTGGGCCCCGCGCTGCGCCGGATGCAGGGCGATCTGGAGAAGGCCATGGAGCGTGACGTATGACGAACACCCGGATTCCCACCGTACGGCCGTCGCGGCCCGCGACCGCTACCGTGACCGCCAACGGCACCGGCATCGCGCGGCCCTCGGGCAAGGACCGCGGCAGTCGCCTGCTGGCCACGCTGTTCCTGACGCCCACCATCGTCGGCATCGTGGTCTTCACGGTCGTGCCGATCGTCGGCTCGGTCGTGCTGAGCCTCTTCCACTGGAACGTGATCGACTCCCCCGAGTGGGCCGGGGCCGCCAACTACCGTGAGGTCTTCACCGATTCGACCGTCCTGGTCTCCTTCCGCAACACGCTCGTCTTCATGGTGCTCGCGGTGGCGTTGCAGCTCCTGGTCGCCCTCACGCTGGCGCTCTCGGTGAACGGGCGGATGCCGGTGTGGCTGCGCTCGGTGTTCCGCTCCGCGTTCTTCTTCCCGCTGGTGCTGTCGGCGGCGTCGATCTCGGTGGTGATGAAGTACCTGTTCAACCAGGACTTCGGGGTCGTGAACTGGGCGCTCGGACTGATCGGGATCGCCCCCGTGCCGTGGCTGACGTCCGAGAACTCGGCGATGGCGGCGGTGATCCTGGTCTACGTCTGGCAGCAGTTCGGCTTCTCGTTCCTGCTGTTCGTGGGCGGCCTGAACAACATCCCCAAGGAGATCCACGAGGCCGCCTCCCTGGACGGGGCGACCGGCCTGCGCAAGCACCTGCACGTGACGGTGCCGCTGCTGTCACCGACCCTGCTGGTGGCGACCGTGGTCGGGGTCATCAACGCGCTCCAGGTCTTCGAGCAGCCGTACGTCCTGACCAACGGCGGGCCCGGCGACTCCACGCGCACCGTCGTGATGGTCATCTACGAGTCGGCGTTCGAGCAGCTGCGCTTCGGCGAGGCGTCCGCGGTGGGCGTGCTGCTGTTCGTGCTGATCATGGCGGTCACCGCCCTCCAGTTCCGGCTCAGCCGGCGTTTCGTCCACTACCAGTGAGCCGGGTGAGTCCCTTGAGCCAAGCGCCCCTGAAGACCAGCCCCGCACCCTTGTCCATGAGCCGTGCGCGGTACTCGCTCGCCCCCTGGGCGCGGATCGCCGGTCTCGCGGCCGTCGCGCTGCTGACCCTCGGGCCGGTCATCTGGACGGTCTCGACGTCCCTGCGCACCCCGGCCGAGTCCTTCGACCTGCCCCCGAAGATCATTCCGACGCACCCGACGGTCGACTCGTACCGCGGGGTCTTCGACCAGATCGACGTGTGGCTGCTCGCTCTCAACTCCACGCTCGTGACCGCTCTGGTCGCGGTGGGCCAGATGATCACCGCGGGGCTCGCCGGCTACGCGTTCGCGCGGCTCGACTTCCGTTTCAAGAAGCCGCTGTTCGCTCTGGTGCTCGCGACCATGATGGTCCCCTTGCAGGTCACGATCGTGCCGGTGTTCCTCGTCCTCAAGTCGATGAGCCTGACGGACACCCTGCTCGGTCTGATCGTTCCGGCGTTTCCGACGGCCTTCGGCACCTTCCTCATGCGCCAGTACTTCCTGGGCATGCCGAAGGAACTGGGCGAGGCCGCGATGCTGGACGGCGCCGGACCGTGGCGGACCTTCCGGTCCGTGTACGCACCGCTGGCCACGCCCGGACTCGCGATCGTCGGCGTCCTCGCCTTCAACTACCACTGGAACGAGTTCTTCCGGCCTCTGATCCTGGAGACCTCCGGCCAGAACTACACGCTGCCGCTGGGTCTGGTCTCGCTCCAGGGCAACCTCGGCACCGGTTCCATCTCGGTGGTCCTCGCCGGTGTCGTGCTCTCCATGATCCCCGCCGTCGCCGTGTTCCTCGTCGGCCAGCGCCCTCTCCGCGAGGGCATCACCTCCGCAGGAGTCAACCGTTGAGCCCTGACACCGACGCCCCGCGTTTCCGGGTCCGTCCGCCCGCCAACTGGGTCAACGACCCCAACGGGCCCTTCCGTTGGCGCGACCGCTTCCACCTCTTCTACCAGCACAACCCGAACGCCCCGGTGCACGCCGACGTCCACTGGGGCCACGCCTCCAGCCCCGACCTGGCGCACTGGGAGCACCATCCGGTCGCGCTCACCCCGACGCCCGGCGGTCCGGACGAGGCGGGCTGCTGGTCGGGGTGCGTGGTGGACGACGACGGTGTGCCGACAGCCGTGTACACCGGTGTCGACCGCACCCATGCGGGGCTGGGCTCGGTCTGCCTAGCGGTGGCGCAGGACGACGATCTGGTGACGTGGAAGCCGGTTCCGGTACCGGTGGTGTCCGGTCCGCCGACGGGCCTGGACGTGACGATGTTCCGCGACCCGTTCGTCTTCCGCTTCGGCGGACGCCGCTGGGCGCTCGTGGGCGCCGGGCACGCGGACGGCACGCCGTCGGTGCTGGTGTACGACTGCGAGGATCTGCACGACTGGCGGTTCGCCGGAGTGTTGCTGAACGGCCGGGATCCGGTGACGGCCGAGGCCTTCGGCCCGGGAGCGACCGGGTGGGAGTGCCCGCAGCTGGCGCGGACGCCCGGCGGCGAGTGGGTGCTGTCGGTGGCATTGTGGGACGGCGACCCACGGGGCACGGCCTATGTGACGGGCCGACTGGAACAACTTCCGGGCGCGGGGCCGACGTTCGCCCCCCGGTTCGGCGGCCGCCTCGATCTGGGGCGTGACTTCTACGCGCCCTCCGTCCTCCAGGACACCGAGCGGGACCGGGCGCTGCTGTGGGGCTGGTCCTGGGAGGCACGCCCGCAGCAGGACGTCGACCGGGCGGGCTGGGCCGGGGTCCTCACGGCACCCCGGGTCGTGGACGTGCACGAGGACGGCTCACTGCGGATGGTACCGGCACCGGAGCTCGAACTCCTGCACTCCACCGCGCCGTTGGGCCCGGGACCGCTCCCGGACGCGTACGACCTGACGGTGACCGCACGCTCGCCCGCCGACGTGAGCCTGCTGCGGGCGGCCTCGGGAGCCGAGCTGACGGTGCGGCTGGACCCCGCGGCGGGCACGGTGACGCTGGACCGCTCGGGATGGCCCCGGTCTAGGCCCGACGGCTCCGCTCCTCTGGTCGTGCGGGTCCCCGAAGGCGAACTGACCGTGCGCGTCCTCGTCGACGGTTCCCTGCTCGAACTCTTCGCCGGGGAGCGGGCGGTGGTCACGGAGCGGGTGTACCGGCGGCCCGGAGACACCGCCGAGCTGACGGTGTCGGGGGACGGGATCGAGGTCGCGTGCCGGGCTCTCGTCAACGGACGGTGAGTTCGGTCGGCTCGGCGCGCCTCACTCCGTCGGCGCCGGTCCCACCGAACCCCGGCCGACCACCGGGCAGGCGATGCGCCGTGCGGTGGCGGGGGGCGTGCGGCCGGTGTCGATGGCGTCGAGGAGGAGACGTGCGGCGGCCTCGCCCATCTCCCGGTGCGGCAGCGCGACGGTGGTGAGAGGCGGGGACAGATAGGCGGCCATGTGCTCCTGGTCGTCGTAGCCCACCACCGACAGCTCATCGGGCACCGTGATGCCGAGGCGGGCCGCGCAGTGCAGGGCGCCCGCGGCGACCCGGTCGTTGTAGCAGAAGATCCCCGTCGGGCGCAGCTCGGCGGGGACGCCTTCGAGCAGACCGGCGGCGCCCTGGTAGCCGCTGGAGATCTCGCCGCCGGTGCGCACCACCCACTCCTTGGGCAGGTTGACGCCCGCCGCGCGCAGGGCGTCCCTGAAGCCGCGCAGCCGTTCGACGGACGCGATGTCCTGTTGCCCCCCGACCAGCGCGATCCTGCGGTGCCCCTGGTCGAGGAGCAACCGGGCCGCCGTACGGCCGCCGGCCCGCTCGGCGGGGACGACGCACGGCAGGGAGTCGTCTTCGGGCAGGCAGTTGGCGAGGACCGAGTGGGTGCGGTGCAGGCCCTCGGGCACGCGGACGCGGCGCAGGGACATGGCCGCGTAGATGATCCCGTCGACGCGTCGGTCGAGGAGTTCGGCGACGGCCGCGTCCTCCTTGGCACGGTCGCCGCCGGAATCGACGGTCAGGACGAGGTGGTCCCTGTCCCAGGCCGTCTCCATGGCGCCGCGCAGCAGCCGGCCGGCGAAGGGCGAGGAGGCGATCTCGTCGGTGACCAGGCCGATCACGGCCGTACGGCGGCTGCGCAGGCCGCGGGCGACGGGGTCGGGGCGGTAGCCGAGCCGGGTGGCCGCCTGCCGGATGCGTTCCTGGGTGGCGGGCGAGAGGTTGCCCTCGGCGCGGCCGTTGAACACGAAGGAGACGGCGGTGTGCGACACGCCGGCGAGCCGGGCGACATCCCGTGACGTGGGACGCCCGGATCCCGCCGACCGCTTCTCGTCGCTGCCGCCCATGCCGTCCGCTGCCCTCGTCCCGCCCGTCCGGTTGATCATTGCTCACCCTATCCGTGAGGCTGGGGGGACGACACAGTCAAGGGAAGGTCCGGACGTGATCAGCATCCCGACACACACGCTCAACGACGGTACGAAGATCCCCGCCCTGGGTCTGGGCACCTGGCCGATGGACGACGCCGAGGCGGAGCGGGCGGTCGCCACCGCCCTGGAGAGCGGCTACCGGCTCCTCGACACGGCGACGAACTACCGGAACGAGACCGGGGTCGGCCGTGGGGTGGCCGCCGGCGGGGTGCCGCGCGAGGAGATCCTCGTCACGACGAAGCTGCCCGGCCGGCATCACGGCTACGAGGAGACCCTGACCTCCTTCGAGGAGTCCCGCGCCCGTCTCGGCCTGGAGTACGTGGACCTGTATCTGATCCACTGGCCGCTCCCCCGCCTCGACAGGTTCGTCGATTCATGGAAAGCCATGATCAAGCTCCGCGAGGACGGTCTCGTACGGTCGATCGGGGTCTCCAACTTCACGGCCGCGCACATCGAGCGGCTGGAGAAGGAGACGGGGGTCCTGCCGTCCGTCAACCAGATCGAGCTGCATCCCCTGTTCCCGCAGGACGAGCTGCGCGCCTTCCACGCCGGCAAGGGCATCGTCACCGAGAGCTGGAGCCCGCTGGGCCGGGGCTCGGAGCTCCTGGAGGACCCGGCGGTGGCCGGCGTCGCCGAGGCGCACGGTGTCACGCCCGGCCAGGTGATCCTGCGCTGGCACGTCCAGCTCGGCGCCCTGCCGATCCCGAAGTCCGGCGACCCCGAGCGGCAGCGCGCGAACCTCGACGTGTTCGGCTTCGAGCTGACCGAGGCCGAGATGGCGGCGATCGGCGACCGTGAGCACCGGCGCCTGGGCGGGGACCCGGAGGTGCACGAGGAGTTCTGAACACCGGGAGGGGTACCCGGGAGGTCCGGAAGGAGCCGCAGGTGAGTGAGCGACTGAGGGACTACCACGGCAAGCGGGACTTCGT
Source organism: Streptomyces sp. NPDC102270 (assembly GCF_044766405.1). Classification (NCBI taxonomy): domain Bacteria; kingdom Bacillati; phylum Actinomycetota; class Actinomycetes; order Kitasatosporales; family Streptomycetaceae; genus Streptomyces; species Streptomyces sp. NPDC102270. The sequence continues at coordinate 403,830 of NZ_JBIWLX010000009.1, forward strand.
CCGCACGCGGGAGCCGGAAGGGCGGCGGGCCTCCATGGGTGCCGCGCCCCGGTTCGTCGTGCAGATCCACGACGCCAGCACGATGCACTTCGACTTCCGGCTCCAGGTCGGCGACGTGCTGAAGTCCTGGTCGGTCCCGAAGGGCCCCTCCGACGTACCCAAGGACAAACGCCTCGCCGTGCCGACGGAGGACCATCCACTGGAGTACGAGGACTTCGAGGGCGTGATCCCTCGGGGCGAGTACGGCGGCGGCACGGTGATCGTCTGGGACCGCGGGACCTACGAGCCGCTCAGCCACGACAAGAAGGGGCGTCCCGTCGACTTCGCCAGGTCGCTGGAGGGCGGGCACGCCACCTTCCGGCTGCACGGGACGAAGCTGCGCGGCGCGTACGCGCTCACCCGCTTCCGGGAGGACAACTGGCTGCTGGTGAAGAGCGCCGACGGACGGGCGCACGGACACGGCACCCCAGATCCGCGCCGGGCACGCTCGGTGCGGACCGGCCGGACTCTGGCTCAGGTCGCCGCCGAGGAGGCCTGAGCGGAAGATCCACCGAATACCGCCCCGGCGGGCCTTCCCGGCCTCTATGTTCACAGCGACGCTGCGACACGTCGTCGCTCACGCACACGAGCCAGGAGGCCTTCCGTATGCGCATCGCGCTCCGTACCGCCCTGTCCGGCGCGGTGGTCACGGCCACCGTTTTCGTCGGCGGCACCGCCCAGGCGACCCCGCCCGGCCCCGGAGTGACCGGCACGCTGATCGCCCAGAAGACCGTGGGCGACACCGACTACGTCCTCAGAGAGATCACCGTCCCGCCGGGCCAGACGACCGGCTGGCACTACCACGACGGCGTCGTCCGCGGCTACGTCAAGCAGGGCACCCTCAGCCACTACCACTCCGACTGCGCCCGTGACGGCGTCTATCCGCAGGGCACCGTCGTGCGCGAGCCGGGCGGTCCGGGCGACGTCCACCTCGGCCGCAACGAAGGCACCACCCCGCTGGTCCTGGAGGTGCTGTACGTGCTCCCGCACGGCTCGCCGTACTCGGAGGACGTGCCGAACCCCGGCTGCTCCTTCCAGTGAGCGCGGTGATCAGAAGTCGGGCGGTTCCAGGGACTGTTCGGCCCAGATCGTCTTGCCGCTGCCGGTCTGCCGGCTCCCCCAGCGCTGGGTGAGCTGGGCGACCAGCAGCAGCCCGCGGCCGCCCTCGTCGAAGGCGTGGGCGCGCCGCAGGTGCGGCGAGGTGGAACTGCCGTCGGACACCTCGCAGATGAGCGTGCGGTCCCTGATCAGCCGTAGCTGGATGGGCGGTTCGCCGTAGCGGATGGCGTTCGTGACCAGTTCGCTGACGACGAGTTCGGTGACGAAGGAGGCCTCCTCCAGTCCCCAGACGGTCAGTTGCTCGGTGGCGGCCTGTCGGGTCGCGGCCACGTGGACGGGGTCCGGCTCGACATCCCAGGTGGCGACCCGGTCCGCGCCGAGAGCCCGGGTACGGGCCAGCAGCAGGGCCACGTCGTCGCCGGGTTCTTCGGGCAGTACGGCCTTCAGGACGGTGTCGCACAGGTCGTCGAGGGTGTCGGTCCTCGCCGTCAGCGCGCGGCAGAGTTCGTCGGTGGCGTGGTCGACGTCGCGGTCCCGGTCCTCGATCAGCCCGTCGGTGTAGAGGGCCACGACGGCTCCCTCGGGCAGTTCGATCTCCGTGGCCTCGAAGGGCAGTCCGCCGACGCCGAGCGGGGGCCCCGCGCTCAGGGGGACGAGGTGCGCGGTGCCGTCGGGCAGGACGACGGCGGGCGGCGGGTGGCCGGCGGCGGCCGTGGTGAGGCGGCGCGAGACGGGATCGTAGACGGCGTAGAGGCAGGTGGCGCCCAGCTCGGCGGCGTCGTCCTCTCGGTCGTCCGAGGCGAGGTGGGTGACCAGGTCGTCGAGGTGGGTGAGCAGCTCGTCGGGGGGAAGGTCGACGTCGGCGAGGGTGCGCACCGCCGTGCACAGGCGGCCCATGGTCGCCGAGGACGGGATGCCGTGGCCGACGACGTCACCGACGACGAGGGCGACGCGGCTGCCGGAGAGCGGGATGACGTCGAACCAGTCACCGCCGATGCCGGCCAGCGAGCCGCAGGGCAGATAGCGGTGGGCGACCTCGACCGCGGCCTGTCCAGGCAGGCCGCGCGGCAGGAGGCTGTTCTGCAGGGCCAGTGCTGTGGTGCGTTCGCGGGCGAAGCGGCGGGCGTTGTCGATGCAGACGGCGGCCCGGCTGGCGAGTTCCTCGCCGAGGACGGCGTCGTCACCGCCGAAGTCGTCGGGGTGGGCGATGCGGACGGCGACCACGACGCCCAGGGTGATGCCACGGGCTCTGAGCGGCACGGCGAGCAGGGAGTGGACGCCCTTGCGGTACGAGCGGCCGGCCGGGGCGCGGGTGTTGCGTTCGGCGACCCAGCGCATGAAGTCGGGCTCGCCGGCCTGGCTGAGGGCGGCCCGGCCCTCCTTCACCGCACGCGCGGGAGGTGAGGAGGCCAGGTAGATGTCCGTCTCACCCAGGCGGACGGCGGCCTCGGGGGTGCCCTCGTGGGCGGAGCCGTGCGCGACGCGGCGCAGGGCGATGTCGCCTTCCAGGACGGTGGGCGGTTCGTCCGCGCCCAGGACCCATTCGAGGAGGTCGACGCTGGCGAAGTCGGCGTAGCGGGGCACGAGGAGTCCGACGAGTTCCTCGGCGGTGCGTACCACGTCGAGGGTGGTGCCGATGGTGGCCGCCGCCTCGTTGAGCAGGGCCAGTCGCTGCCGGGCCCAGTACTGGTCGCTGCTGTCGAAGGCGGCCAGGGCGACGCCGATCGGTTCCGTGGAGCCGTCGTCGCGGACGGGCCACATCTCGCAGGTCCAGGCGTGTTCGTGGTTGAGTGCGGGGGCGCCCGTGAAGCTCTCGTAGCGGGCCGGTCTGCCGGTCTCGACGACCTGGCGCAGTTTGGCCAGGAACCCGCGGCTGTGTTCGGCGTCCTCGACGGTCTCCGCGAAGAAGCGGCCGATCAGGGCTTCCTCCGACACTCCCATGACCCGGCAGGCCACGTCGTTGAGACGCACGTAGTGCTGCTGTGCGTCGAAGACCGACATCGACATGGATGCCTGCTGGAAGGCCTGCCCGGCCAGGGTCGACTCGGCGGCACCGGGTCGGCGGCCCGTGATCACGTATCCGGCCGGCGTGCCGTCGCCGCCCAGCACGGGGCACGCGTCCAGGACCAGCGTGTGGAGGGAACCGTCGCGGTGCCGCAGTGCGACGGTCCCCTTCAGCGCGGCCATGGCCGATCCCGGCGGGTCCTCGGCGAGCAGCTCCCGGGCCGCCCGCCCCACGACCTCCTCGGCCGTGTGTCCCGTCAGACGCCGGGCACCCTCGCTCCACCCCGTCACAATGCCTGCGGCATCGGTGACCGCCGTAGCGGAGACGTGCTCCATATCGTCCAGGATGGTCCTATTGTCGGACCGCATCAACCGAAACGGGGCAACCGGGCCCCGTCCGTCACGTGTGGTGGGCGCGCAGGGCTTCGAGGGCGCGGTCGGCGTGGGTGTTCATCCGCAGTTCACTGCGGACGACCTCCAGCACGGTGCGGTCCTGGGCGATGACGAAGGTGACCCGCTTGGTGGGTGCCAGGGAGAAGCCGCGCTTGACGCCGAACAGCTCGCGTATCCTCCCGTCGACGTCGGACAGGAGGGGCATGCCGAGGGTGTGGCGCCCGGCGAACTCCTGCTGGCGCTCGACGGTGTCACCGCTGATGCCGACCGGCTGGGCCCCGGCGGCGGCGAACTCGGCGGCCAGGTCGCGGAAGTGGCAGGCCTCCGCGGTGCAGCCGGCGGTCAGCGCGGCGGGGTAGAAGAAGAGGACGACCGGGCCGTCGGCGAGCAGCTCGGACAGCTTGCGGCCGGTGCCGGTCTCGTCGGGGAGCTCGAAGTCCTCGACGGTGTCGCCGGTCTCGATCGCCTTGCTCATGCCTGGCCCTTCCCGTTCTTCGCGATGCCGCGTGCCCACAGCACGAGCGGCACTTGCAGCGGCAGCCGTCCGAGGGCCGCCACCCTCTGGGGTGCGGGGCGGTGGCGCCAGTCGACGGCCATCTTGACGTTGGCGGGGAACACCCCGACGAAGAAGGCGGCACTGGCGAGCGCGGCGGTCCGCCGGGTCTTCGGCAGCGCCAGACCTGCCGCGAGCGCGAGTTCCACGGCACCGCTGGCATAGGTCCAGGTCCGGGGCTTGCCGGGCAGGGCCGGCGGGATGGTCGCGTCGAACGAGCGCGGTGTGGCGAAGTGGGCGACACCCGCGGTGGCCAGCAGGCCGGCGAGCAGCAGGGGTGAGCGTGGGGACCGTGGCACGGTTTTTTCCTCCTCGTGAGGGGGTTGCCGCGCACATTACTGGACGGTACAAGCACCTCGGACGGCGGCCTGCGCGCTCAGGGGGAACGGGGGTGGCGGGCGCCCAGGGCCGCGCGGGCCGTCGCGTCAGGCGGCAACAGAGGGATGGGGTGGTCCTCGCTCGGCGTCCTGCTGTCCCGCGAACCCGCTCCCGCCGAACGGCACGCCCGTGCGGGATGAGCCTCAGCCGGTACCGGCCGGTGTCGCCTCGTGGGTCTCGTCGTCGACGGCGTGGGAGAGGAAGTCGTCGACCATGCGGTGGAACAGACCGGCGAGTTGCCGCAGCTCCTCCGGCGACCAGTCGGCCAGGGCCAGCTGCATACCGCGGGCGCCGGCGTCACGGATGCGGTCGATGGCCTGCCGACCGGTCTCGGTGAGCTGGATGCGCTGGGCGCGCCGGTCGTCGGGGTCGGGGACGCGGGTGACGTACCCCGACTTCTGCAGCTGCTGGACGGTGCGGGTGACGTGGGAGGCCTCCACCCCCAGCCGGTTGGCCAGCTCCCCCGGACGCATCGGCTCGGTGTCGGCGACCTGCCGCAGCAGGGCCACGGCGGCCCGGTCCAACGGCACCTCGGCCAGGGCCATCAGCCGGTCGTGCTGCCGGGCACGGGTGCTCAGGTAGGTGATGCGGGTGAGCGCCCGCTCGATCTCGATGACTTCCGGGGACGCGGGGACGTCGGGGAGCGGCTGTGAGGACATACTCGCCAGTTTACCATCTTGTTGCGTAACTCAAGTAAACTGCGCCTCGGGGACCGTGTCGCGCCAGGCCGCTCCGGCCGCGATGGTCTGCCGCCACTGCCGGATGGCCCTGGGCGGCATGCCGATCGCGAGCGCACCGCTGACCTGGTCCCCCGTGCGGTACACGGCGACGAACCGGCGCCGCGCCACGTCGCCCTCCACCACGGCGAATTCCTCGTGCCCGCGCAGGAAGCCGTACGCCTGGACCTTCATGTCGTACTGGTCCGACCAGAAGTACGGCACCGGAGCGAACGGCTTGCGTGCCCCCGGAGCGGCCAGCAGGTTGCGGGCGGCCGCCATGCCCTGCTCGGCCGCGTTGGTGCGGTGCTCGACGCGCATCGAGGTGGCGAACAGCGGGTTGTACCAGCGGGCGACATCACCGGCCGCGTACACGTTCTCCGCCGCCTCGCAGTACTCGTCGCACGCCACCCCGTCGCCCGGCGTGAGCCCGCTGTCCTCAAGCCACTCGGTGTTCGGCAGTGATCCGACAGCCACCAGCACCTCGTCCGCCTCGACGACCTGCCCGTCGGCGAGCCGGACGCCCTCCTCGGTCACCTCGGTCACGGTGACCCCGCAGCGCAGGTCGATGCCGCTGTCCACATGGGCCCGGGCCAGCAACCGCCCGACCTCCGTGCCGACCGCGTGGGCGAGCGGTACGGCGGCGGGTTCGAGGAGGGTCACCCGGACACCGAGGCGCCAGGCGACCGCGGCGGCCTCGGCGCCGAGGAAACCGGCGCCCACCACGACCAGCCGCTGCCCCGGGAACAGCCGCTTCCGCAGGGTGAGCGCGTCGTCGAGGGTACGCAGCACGTGCGCACCCTCACCGGGCAGACGGCGGGGCCGCACGCCGGTGGCGATGACCAGTCCGTCGTACGGCACCTCGGAGCCGTCGGCCAACCGCACTGTGCGGGCGTGCAGCTCGAGGCCCGTCGCGGCGACTCCGAGCCGCAGGTCGAGGTCGAGGGCGGCGAGGTCGGCCGAGGTGCGCAGGGCGAGCCGGTCGGCCTCCCACTCCGCAGCGAGGAGCTGCTTGGACAACGGCGGCCGGTCGTAGGGGGGTTCGGGCTCCTCGCCGATGAGGGTGATCGTGCCGTCGTACCCCTCGCGGCGCAGCGTCTCGACCGCCGCGAGCCCGGCGGCCGAGGCACCGACGACGGCGATCCGCCTCACTGCCGCGCCAGCCGGATCGCCGCGGCCGGACAGACCGCGACGGCTTCCCTGACGTCGTCGAGTCGGTCCTCGCCGACCTCGTCCGTCAAGAGGATCGCGATGCCCTCGTCGTCCTGGTCGAACACCTCCATGGCGGCGACCACGCACTGCCCCGACGCGACACACTTGTCGGCTTCCAGCTCCACCTTCATGGGATTCACCTCGCTCTTCTCGTGATTGTGGCTCGTCTGCGGCGCGGAAGCCGTCACCAGGCGACCGGCAGCTCGTGGATGCCGTAGATGAACGCGTCGTGCTTGAACTTCACGTCCTCCAGGGCGCAGGCGAGTCTGAGGGTGGGGATGCGCCGGTAGAGGGTGCCGTAGACGACCTGGAGTTCCATGCGGGCGAGTGGCTGGCCGAGGCACTGGTGGACGCCGAAGCCGAACGCGACGTGGCGGCGGGCGTCGCGGGTGAGGTCGAGGCGGTCGGGGTCCTCGAACACCTCGGGGTCGCGGTTGCCGATCTCGTTGACCATGATGACGCCCTCGCCGGCCCTGATGACCTGGCCCGCGATCTCGATGTCCTCGGTGACCGCGCGCCGGCGCCCCTGGTGCGTGATGTGGAGGTAGCGCAGCAGTTCCTCCACCGCGGAGGCGACCAGCCGGGGGTCGTCGGTCTCGCGCAACAGGGCGAGCTGGTCGGGGTGTTCGAGGAGGACTGCTGTACCGAGCGCGATCATGTTGGCGGTGGTCTCGTGCCCGGCGATCAGCAGGAGCAGCGCCATCTCCGTGGCCTGCCCGTGGGTCAGTTCCCCGGCTGCGACGCGTCCGGCGATGTCGGAGAGCAGGTCGCCCCTGGGCTCGGTGAGCCGCTCGGCGAGCTGACCGGCCAGGTATCCGGCGATCTCCCGGGTGGCCGCGCCGCGCTCCTGGGGGCTCGCGGTCGTGCGGACCATCGTCTTGGTGTTCTCCTGGAACATCGCGTGGTCGTCGTACGGCACGCCGAGCAGTTCGCAGATGACCAGCGAAGGGATCGGCAGGGCGAACGCCTCGACGAGGTCGACCGGTTGGGGGCCCGCCAGCATGTCGTCGACCAGGCCGTCCACGATCCGCTGCACGGCGGGCCTGAGCGCCTCCACCTTCTTGATGGCGAACGGTGCCGTCACCATCCGGCGCAGCCGGGCGTGTTCGGGGTCGTCCATCATGATGAAACCGAGTTTTCCCTCACCGGCCTCGGCGCTCGCCTTGGCCGGGTAGCCGGGCCGGTCGGTGTCGGCGCTGACCCGGGCGTCGCCCAGGATCGCCCGCTGCTCGGCGTAGCGGGTCACCAGCCATGGCTCGCTGCCGTCCCACAGCCGGACCTTCGTCAGCGGTCCCTGCTCCTGGAGTTCCTTGAGGCCGGGCGGCGGATCGAAGGGACAACCGGAGGCGCGTGGCATGGGGAACTCGGGGGCGGTACCCGCGGCGTCGTGCGCGGGACCGGCCAGGGTGTCGGCCATGGCTCTCCTCGGTGGTGGGGGGGGCTCCGCGGGAGGGGACGGCGGAGCGCCGGGGCGAAGTGGTCGAGGCCTCGATGAGCACATGCAAACAGACCGGCCTGACACCGGCCCGCCAGGAACCTGACGGGAAGCTGACGTGACCCACATCACATCGCAGACGCACCGTCAACTGTCGTTGCACGCAAGGGGGTTGTGCAGGAACGCGGCTCCTCGCGGCTGCGGAAGTCGTCGGTTGCGGCGTTTGTCCGGGGCTTGCACGGCAGGCCTTCAGGGCAGGGCTTTCCCGGCGAGGCTTTCAGGGCAGGGCTTTTACGCGTCGCCGTCCGCGCGCCCCAGCCAGTACCCGAATCCGCGCCGGGTGTGGATCAGCTCCGGTGCGCCCGACGGGCCCTGGTCCACCTTGCGGCGCAGCCGGGAGACGAGCTGCTCGATGGCGTTGTCACCGCGATGGTGACCCCAGACGTACCGGCCGATCTGCTCCTTGGACAGCACCCGGTGGGCGTTGACCAGGAGATGGCGCAGCAGCCGGTACTCGGCGGGCGTGAGGTCGAGGGCGCGCGCTCCGCGCCGGGCCTCGCACAGGGCGTCGTCCAGGACGAGGTCGCGGTAGCTCAGGGCTCGGCCCGGGGCCGGTCGCGCACCGGTGCCGCGCAGCAGGATCTGCACCCTGGCCAGGATGTCGGCCACACGGAACGGCTTGGCGACGTAGTCCCGCTCCCCCAGGCCGAGTTCGGGCACGATCCGGTCCAGGGACTCGTAGTCGATCAGCAGCAGCACCGGCGGCCGGCGGGCCAGTGTCGGCCGGGTACGGCCCAGTTCGGTCACGTCCGGCAGGGTCGCGTCGACGACCACCAGGTCGAACCGCTCCCGGGTCAGCAGAGCCACGCCGTCGGCGGCGGCCGCGACGGTGACGATCCGGTAGCCCGCCAACTCCAGGGTGGTGGAGAGCAGTTCGGCGACATCCGGGGCGCCGGCGACGATCAGGAGGCGCTGGCCGGCACCGCGGGCGAGTGCCGGCCGGTGGCTGGGGGTGCCGTGCATGGAAGGGACCCATTCGTGGGGGAGGGTGCGCTCCTCCCCACCCTAACGTCTCCTTGCCTAACTCAAGTAATGTTCTTCAGGAGCTGCTCGGAGTGACCGGAGCCGTCCACATGGCGACCACGACGTCACCGAGGCCGGTGGCGGCATCGTGCCAGTTGGCGCGGGGCGTCGGGGTGTTCTCGGCGAGGGCGCGCTCACGGTCGGCGGCCATGTGCACGATCAGATGGCGGGCCATCTCGGCGCGCTCGGCGCGGACGTCGGCGGGCAGTTCGGGCAGGCAGCGGTTCAGGCCCTCGACGATCTGCTGGAGCGAGGGCGAGGACATGGATTCCTCGACCATGATCTGCTGGAGCACGGGGTCGGTCATGACCTGTGCGCAGAACCGGGCGAACCAGGTGGGGCTGCCCAGCTCGGCGAGATGTTCGGGCACGGGCCGGACCAGGCAGTCGACCCAGTCGCGTACGTCCGTGGAACCACGGGCCCCGGCCAGCAGCCGGGCGCGGATCGACTCGATACGGACGTGGTGCTTACGCGCGATCGCCCGGACCAGGTCGGCCTTGGTGCCGAAGTGATAGCCGACGGCGGCGTTGTTGCCCTGCCCCGCGGCCTCGCTGACCTGCCGGTTGGACACCGCGAGGACACCGCGCTCGGCGAAGAGGCGCTCGGCCGCGGTCAGGATCAGCTCCCGGGTCGCGTGGACCTGCTCCTCGCGTACCGTCCTGCCCGCCATGCTCACCACCGCACCGGGACTTCGCTGCCCCCTCCGGCGGCCAGCCCCTGGAGCCGCCCGGGGTCCGCCGACAGTGCGGCGCGTTCCAGTGCCGGAAGCCTACGCAACGGCACGCCGGGGGCGGTGCACAGGACCGCACGGTCCCGCGGAGGACCCGAGCACCGGCCGGGGTAAGATAAGTCAAGCACCTGACTTAATCGCGGTCCGTCTCACGGCCCCGCTCCCCTGCCCTGGAGGCCCTTCCATGTCCGACGCTCCCGCCGGATCCACCGAAGCGGGTGCCGTGGCCCCGCCGCGGCCGAACGCCGTGGTGGCGGTGCTGGCCTTCGCCGGAATCGTCGTCTCGCTGATGCAGACCCTAGTCATCCCGATCGTGCCGGAGCTGCCCAAGCTGCTCGACGCCCCGGCCTCGGACACCGCGTGGGCGGTCACCGCGACCCTGCTCGCGGCAGCGGTCGCCACCCCGGTCGTGGGGCGGCTCGGCGACATGTTCGGCAAACGGCGGATGCTGCTGGTCAGCGTGGTGATGCTGGTGGCCGGATCGGTGGTCTGCGGACTCAGCGACGCCCTGGTCCCGATGATCGCCGGCCGTGCCCTCCAGGGGCTGTCCTCCGGTGTCATCCCGCTCGGCATCAGCATCATGCGGGACGAACTGCCCGCCGAGCGTCTGGCCGGCGCGACCGCGCTGATGAGCGCCTCCCTCGGCGTCGGCGGCGCCCTGGGGCTGCCGACCGCCGCGCTGATAGCCGACAACTTCGACTGGCACGTCCTGTTCTGGGCCTCGGGGGTGATGGGCGCGATAGCCCTGGTCCTGGTGCTGGTGTTCGTGCCGGAGTCCCGGGTGCGCACCGGCGGCCGTTTCGACGCGGTCGGCGCGGTCGGCATGGCCGCCGGCCTGGTCTGCCTGCTGCTGGCCGTCTCCAAGGGCGCCGACTGGGGCTGGACCGGCGGCACCACGCTCGGCCTGTTCACGGCGGCCGTGATCATCCTGCTGGCCTGGGGCTTCTTCGAACTGCGCACCGCCCAGCCGCTGGTCGACCTGCGCACCACCGCCCGCCGCCAGGTGCTCTTCACCAACCTCGCCTCGATCGCGATCGGCTTCTCGATGTTCGCGATGTCGCTGGTCCTGCCGCAGCTGCTCCAGCTGCCCACCCGGACGGGCTACGGTCTGGGCAGGTCCCTGCTGACCGCCGGTCTGGTCATGGCCCCGTCCGGTCTGGTGATGATGGCCCTGGCACCGGTCTCCGCGGCCGTCTCCAAGTCCAAGGGTCCCAAGGTGACGCTGATGATCGGCGCGCTGATCGTGGCGGCCGGCTACGGGCTGAACATCGTGCTGATGTCCGCGGTCTGGCACCTGGTGCTGGTCTCCTGCGTGATCGGCGCCGGCATCGGGTTCACATACGGCTCCATGCCCGCCCTCATCATGGGCGCCGTGCCCGCCTCGGAGACGGCGGCCGCCAACAGCCTCAACACCCTGATGCGGTCGATCGGTACGTCGACGGCGAGCGCCATCGCCGGGGTCGTACTGGCGCAGATGACGATCGATCTGGGCGGCTTCGCGCTGCCGTCGGAGAACGGCTTCAGGACCGTCATGGCGATCGGCGCGGGTGCCGCGCTCCTCGCCTTCGCCCTCGCCTCCTTCATCCCGCGCCCGCGCGCCGCGGCCTTGGCGGCGGTCCCCGAACCGACCGCGGAGACGTCCGCCGGGGCACCGTCCTGACGCGGACGCTCCCCGTCTGACGGCCGCCGACCCGCGGCCGTCAGGTCCTGCCCAGGGTGGATCCCGCCCCTGGCGCGTACTGCGTTCTCAGTAGGCGCGTTGTCGGCGGTGGTACGACGCGGTACGGACCCGGTGTCGGAAAGACTGGCGACCGGACCCGCGGACGGGGGCCGTGCGGTCCGCTCGGCCGGGACGGGTCGCCGCGGCCGCACCCGGTGAGCCTCGTGCACCGTGGTTCCAGGACGACCGGAGAGCCCATGAGCACCCCTCGCGGCACTACGCCGACGATCATGTCCGTACGGTCGTCGCCATGACGGCCGCGCTGCGGCAGCCCGGGCTCCGGTACGGCGGCGAGGGCAACCCCCGCACCAACCGGCCGGACCCGGTGGGGCACCCCCGCCTCCCCCTCGACCGCACCGCCCCGGAACGCCAGGAACGGACCCCATGACCATCCGCGTACTGCTCGCCGACGACCAGGCTCTGCTGCGGGCCACTTTCCGGATCCTCATCGACTCGTGCGACGACATGGAGGTGGTCGCGGAGGCCACCGACGGCGCCGCGGCGGTCGACCTGGCCCGGGTCCACCGTCCCGACGTGATCCTCATGGACATCCGTATGCCGGGGACCGACGGTCTGGCCGCCACGTCCGTGATCTGCGCGGATCCGGAGCTGTCGGACACGCGGGTGCTGATCCTGACCACGTTCGAGATCGACGAGTACGTCGCGCAGGCGCTGCGGTCCGGGGCCAGCGGTTTCCTCGGCAAGGACGTCACCGCCGAGGCCCTGCTCGACGGCATCCGCACGGTGGCGGCCGGTGACTCGCTGCTCTCCCCCGGCGCCACCCGCACCCTGATCACGCGGTTCCTCGCGGCGCCGGGACTCGGCACCCGCCTGGCGGCCGCCGACGACCTTTCCGGGCTCACCACCCGGGAACGCGAGGTGATGGCGTGGGTCGCCGAGGGGCACTCCAACGAGGTGATCGCGGGGAAGCTCTTCGTCAGCCCCCTGACCGTGCGCACCCATGTCCACCGCGCGATGACCAAGCTCGGTGCCCGGGACCGCGCCCAGCTCGTCGTGATGGCCTATCAGTCGGGTCTGGTGCAGCCGCTTCCGCCCGGGGAACGCTGATCCCTCATCTCCCGGAGAGTTCCTCCAGCCACTGCTGAAGCAGGGCCGACTCCGCGGTCGTGAGCGTCGGCGGCAGGTCGGCACGCAGACGGGCCGCGAGGGTGGCGGCCGCGGCGGGTACCGAGCTGTCGTCTCGCGTCGCGTCCATGTCGGTGTCGATGTCGGCGGGGCGGGTCACCGAGTCCAGCACCGCGTCGCGCAGCCGCTGCGAGAACTTCATGTCCGTGTACTGCTCGGGCCTGGTCAGCATCGACAGGGCCGCTCCGACGTTGGCGGACATGATCATCTGTGTGGCCAGCGCGGGCGGCACCGTCAGCCGCCCCTCGGCCGCGCAGCGTTCGAGGATGCCGTGCAGCAGGTCGTGCGCCTCCTGGGCCGCGGCCGGGGGGACGGTCAGCTCGGGTGAGTACATCAGGCGGTAGTGGCTGGGGTGCTCCAGCGCGAAGCGCATATGGGTGTCCCAGCCGCTCTTCAGATCCTCGACCGGATCCGCGCTCGGCCGCGCCGCCCGCTTGGACGCGAGGTACCGCTCGAATCCCCGGTCGACGACGGCGGCCAGCAACCCGGCCTTGTCGCCGAAGAGCCGGTAGAGCATCGGCGCACCCACCCCGGCCTTCTCGCACACCGCGCGCGTGGAGACATCGGCGGCCGATGCACCGGCCAGCAGTTCGGTGGCCGCGGCCAGGATCTTTTCCCTCGCATCCATGCCCCCACCGTACGACATTCGTAGCGTTGATACGAGCGGGGGGTTACCGTCGCTACGAACCCGTGTTATCGTCGATACGAGCCAGTCGTAGCAGCGCTAACAGAGGATGCAGCCATGACCACCCAGCCCCGGACGGAACAGCGTGTCGCGATCGTGAGCGGCGGATCGCGCGGCATCGGACGGCAGATCGCTCAGCAGCTCGCCGCCGACGGCTTCGCGGTCGTCGTCGGGTACGCGGGCAACAAAGACGCCGCCGACGAAGCCGTGCGGGCCATCGAGGAGGCGGGCGGCACCGCTCGCGCCGCCCGCGCGGACGTCGCCGACGAGACGGCGGTCGCCGCCCTGTTCGACCTCGCGGAGGCCACGTACGGCGGGGTCGACGCGGTGGTCCACTCCGCGGGCCGGATGCCCCTTTCCCCGATCGCCGATCTCGACCTGGCCGAGCTCGACGCCCTCTACCGCACCAACATCCGCGGCACCTTCGTCGTCGACCAGCAGGCCGCACGCCGACTGCGCCCGGGCGGCGCGCTCGTCAACCTCTCCAGCTCGGTCGTCGGGCTGGCCTTCCCCGGGTACGGCGCCTACGCGGCCAGCAAGGGCGCGGTCGAGGCCGTGACCCTGATCCTCGCCCGCGAGCTCCGCGGCCGTGACGTCACCGTCAACGCGGTGGCCCCCGGCCCGACGGCGACCGACCTCTTCCTCGACGGCAAGGACGAGGAGAGCGTCGCCCGCCTGGCGGCACAGCCCCCACTTGAGCGGCTCGGAACACCGAAGGACATCGCCAACGTCGTGTCGTTCCTGGTGAGCCCGGCGGGCCACTGGGTCAACGGCCAGGTACTGCGGGCCAACGGCGGCATCATCTGACCCCGCGGGCGCCGATGCCGCTCCCCGCCGCTGGTGTCGGACCTTCCCCCTGCGATGCCCGGCCGCAGGCCCCACTTCACCGGCACCTTCGAGACGCTCTTCGCCCGGGGGTCGGTCCCCGGCGCCGTCCTGTCCTTCTTCTCCACCCGGGGCATGGAGTCGACAAAGCCCAGTTCGACGGCCGCCGCGAGCGGGAACTTCACCCTGGAGTTCCGGGTCGCCGATGTGGACGCACGCCACGCTCGACTGGCTGCCCAGGGTGTCGAGATCCTCAAGCCGCCGACCATCAGCCGTGAGGCCCGCCGGTCGATGTGGCTGCGGGACCCGGACGGCAACGTCGTCAACCTGTACCAGGAGGTCTGAGCAGCCCCCGGGGCGGCGCCCGTTCAGGGGAAACCGGGGCGCTGAGCGCGTGACCGCCACTGCTCGTGTCGACAAGTCACCCGTGACCCTCCCCCTGATCCCGCCCATGCTCGCCACCCCCGGCACCCTGCCGCCCGCCTCCCAGGACGCGCGCTGGGCCTACGAGACCAAGCAGGACGGCCAGCGAGTGGTGGTCTACCTCGCCGGGAACGGCGAGGTGATGCTGCGCGCCCGGTCCGGGGAGGAGATCACCGGTGCCTATCCCGAACTGCGGTCGCTGGGCGGTGAGCTCGGCACCACCCCCGCGGTGCTCGACGGGGAGATCCTGGCACTGGACGAACAGGGACGCGCCGACTTCCAGTTGCTGCAACCGCGCATGCAGCTGGCCCACGCCCCCGGCAGAGCCGCACGCCGGGCGGCCGAAGCGCCGGTCCATGTCGTGCTGTTCGACCTGATGCACCTGGGCCGAAGCTCGCTCCTCGCCCTCCCCTACGCGCGGCGGCGGGCGCGACTGGACGAGCTGGGACTCGCCGGGCCGCACTGGTCCACACCCGCCGCCCTCGTCGGCCACGGCGAGCAGGCCCTGCGCGCCACTCGTGAACACGGCCTGGAAGGCCTGGTCTGCAAACGGCTCGACTCGGTGTACGAACCCGGAGTGCGCTCCCGCGCCTGGATCAAGATCCGCAACATGCGCAGCGAGGACGTCGTGGTGGGTGGCTGGCTGCCCGGCAAGGGCCGGCTCACGGGCCTGCCGGGCGCGGTGCTGGTCGGACAGCGGGGCGCAGGACGGCTGCGGTACGTCGGCAGCGTGGGCACCGGCTGGAGCGAGACGGAACGGACGGAGCTGGCCTCGCTGTTGGCCGCCGCGGCGACGGACGTGTGCCCCTTCGATCCCGTGCCGCGGGTCCCGGGTGCGCGCTGGGTGCTGCCCCGGCTGGTCGGCGAGGTCCGCTACAGCACCCGTACCCGGGCGGGGTTGCTGCGTCAGCCGTCCTGGCTGCGGCTGCGCCCGGACCTCGCGCCGGAGGACTCCGCCGCCGACCTCCCCGACCCGCCTCCATGATCCAGCTGTTGGGCGGACCGTAACCGGAGCGACGCCTTCTACCCTCTTGGCGCGGACATGAAAAGCATGGAAGCTGAACTCCCCAGTAACCCCCAGCCGTTGGGCTGCGCCCGGACCACGAGGAGGACGCAGTGGCGTCACCGTCGTTCAAGAAGCACCGCACGAGATGGTTCACCGGCCTGGCCGGCGCCGCCGCGCTCGTCGTCGCCTTCCCCTCCGCCGCGTTCGCCGCCCCGCCCAAGGCGCTGCCCGCCAACGCCGAGAGTGCCGAGTACACCTACCAGCCGGCCTTCGACTACGACACGGACGGCTGCTACTCGACGCCCGCCATCGGCCCCGACGGCACGATCAACGGCGGTCTGAACCCGACCGGTTCGCTCAGCGGCGAGTGCCATGACGCCTCGGACCTGGACAACACCAACACGTACTCGCGCTACAAGTGCAACAACGGCTGGTGCGCCTACATGTACGGCCTGTACTTCGAGAAGGACCAGGCCTTGGCGAACAGCAGCATCGGCGGGCACCGGCACGACTGGGAGCACGTCGTGATCTGGGTGCAGAACGGCACGATCCAGTACGTGTCGACGTCCGCCCACGGAGGGTTCACGGTGAGCGCGACCTCCGCCGTCCGCTTCGACGGCACGCACGCCAAGATCGTCTACCACAAGGACGGCGTCCGAACGCACTGCTTCCGGCTGGCCAACTCCAACGACGAGCAGCCGGAGAACGCCAAGGGCACCTGGCAGTACCCGCCGCTGGTCGGCTGGAACGGCTATCCGTCGGGACTGCGCGACAAGCTGAGCGCGTACGACTTCGGCAGCGCCAACTTCGGTCTCAAGGACGCCAACTTCGCCGCCCACCTGACGTCGGCCAAGCCGTCGGGGATCTCCTTCGACCCCAACGCCTGACCCGGTGACACGATCGGGCGCCGGACCTAGGTCCCCCGCTCCCGCGGGTTCCGTCCCGCGCCCGATCCCCGCCGGCCCGCCCCGGCATAGCGTTCCTTTCATGGACACGATCGATACGAACGACACCAGCGGGTACCTCGAAGAGGCCCTGGACCGCGTCCACGCGGCGGGCCCGGAGCGAGAGGGCTGGCTGAGCAACCACGCCCCCATGGTGGTCGAGGCGCTCGCCGCGCACGGGCAGGCCGGCTCGGTGCACCGCTGGCTGGACCTGTACCGGGACAGGCTGGAGGACTTCCCCGACCGCACCGCCCCGGTCACGGACGCCAACTGGCCCTCGGCACTGGGTGATCCGCGCCGGATCACGGACTGGACCGACTATTTCTCCCGCACGCTCGCCGAGCGCCCGTGGCAGGACGTCCTCGCCGAATGGTGGCCGCGCCTGCTGCCGGGCATGTACGGCGGTGCCACGCACACCGTCATCCGGGTCGGCCACGCCGTCCGCGCCCTGGCGGCCCATGAGAACGATCCCCGGGTCACCGAACTCGCGCACGCGCTGGGCTACTGGGCAGCACGGCACCAGCCCGTGTCCGGGTTCGTGGAACTGCCGGGTGCGACAAGGGCCGCGGACGCCCTGGAAGCCGTACCGGCCATCGAGCCGGGGCACGTGGGGTTCCTGAACCGTCTGTCCGCCGTACGCCGACTGCCCGTGTGGGCGCACGACGTCACCGACCCGGACACCGCGAAGGAGCGGCTCACCGAACTCGTCGGCGCCGCGACCCACCGCTACGCCACCCACGGCCACGGCGAGCCGACCATGCTCGTACACGCGGCCACGGCCCCCAACGCCGTGCTGCGGACCCTGGATTCCCTGCCCCGCGACCAGTGGGTACCGAGCCTGCACGCGGCCTGGACGGCGTCGGCCGCGGTCACGGCGATGTACGCGCCGACGGCACCGGTCGCCTACGTCCCTCCCGCGCGCCTGACTCCCGAGGAGGTGGTGGAGCGAGCGCTCGCCCACGGCGACGAACACGTCATCAAGCTCACCGACACGGCCCTGGACGTCGGCGACGAGCAGGCTCTCGCGGCCGCTCTGCGCTCGGTCGAACTCAGCGAGCCGCTCACCTGAGGTCTGCGCGGGGGTTCTGGTGGACGCGTCCGCCCCGGGCAAAAGATGCGCAACTCCTTACCCATTGGCCCCGGAGCGTCAAACGCCGAACCTCCGCAGGGTCTATCGTGTCCCGCATGTCCCTCCCGGAACTGATCCGCATCGTCTCCCGTGACTCGCCGATGGCGCTGGCCCAAGTGGAGCGCGTCAGAAGCGAGTTGGCCTCCCTCTACCCCGGTGTGCGCACCGAGGTCGTGCCGGTGAAAACGACCGGGGACAAGTGGATGGGCGACCTGTCCAAGGTCGAGGGCAAGGGTGCGTTCACCAAGGAGGTCGACGCCGCGCTGCTGGCCGGCGAGGCCGATCTCGCGGTGCACTGCGTGAAGGATGTCCCCGCCGACCGGCCGCTCCCGGCGGGCACCACGTTCGCCGCGTTCCTGAAGCGGGACGACGTCCGCGACGCCCTGATCCACCCGGGCGGTCTCACTTTGGACGAACTCCCCGAGGGCACCCGCATCGGCACCTCCTCGGTACGCCGCGTGGCCCAGTTGGCCGCCAGCCACCCGCACCTGGACTGCGTCCCGTTCCGCGGCAACGCCAACCGGCGGCTGGCGAAGCTGGCAGCGGGTGAAGCGGACGCTCTGCTGCTCGCGGTCGCCGGCCTGGAGCGCATCGGCCGCGAGGACGTGATCAGCGAGGTCCTCTCCCCCGAGACGATGATGCCGCCGATCGGCGCGGGCATCCTCGCGCTCCAGTGCCGGGAGGGCGACACCGAGCTGATCGAGACGGTCAGCGCGCTGGGAGACCCGGACACCTTCCGGGAAGCCACCGCCGAGCGCATGTTCCTGCACGTTCTGCAGGGCCACTGCAACAGCCCGATCGCGGGGTACGCGCGCGTGGACCACGCCGGCGAACTGTCCCTGCGGGCCTGTGTGTTCACGCCGGACGGCAAGACGCGGCTGAACGCCCACGAGTGGGCGGGCCGCCTCGACCCGGCCACGCTGGGCACCTCGGTCGCGGTGGCGCTGCTGCGTCAGGGTGCCCGCGAGATCATCGACGGCATCCCGCACTGAGGCCCACGCGGGATCAGGCGGTGCCTTCTTCGGCCTGGTCCCGCAGGAAGTTGCTGATCTGGCAGGCCAGGCCCTCGCGGCTCACGCCCACGTGCGAGGCGCCCTCGTCGAGTCCGATGCCGCCCGCCCACAGCCGGCGGTCGGCCCACTCGTCGTCGACCCGCAACTGGATCTGCACGTCGATCTGATTCAGGCTCGCCTCCGGTCCCGCCGCGAACAGTACGGCGGTGGCGCGGCGCAGCGGGTAGACGTCGAAGCCCTCGATGAACTGCGAGTTGCGCCAGTCGATGAAGGCGCTCTCGCCGTCCGGGCCGATCCGTACATCGATCTGGCCGTCCTCGAGATGGACGGTCGGATGCAGGTCCCCGCGGTTCTCGACGGTCACCCGGACGCTGAAATAGGTGAGCCCTTCGGCGGCGTCGTCGCGTCCACGCGGCGGCTCGGCCGCCTCCAGACGGTGGACGCGGACACGCAGACCGGCATGCTCGTCGTACTCCTGCCAGTCCCCGACCACGTTCGGCTCGTACACAGTGCACCCCATCGACCTCAGAGAGCTGCTTCCTATCTGTGTGCTCAATGCACTGTCAAATGAGCAGAATGCGCTGTGGCCAGGTACTTCACCCCCTTTGATCGCTGATCAAGCCGTGCGCAGGAAGAATCCGCCAGGCGGCCGGAAAAATCCTTCCACGGGCGTGCCGCACATCACGTTCCGCACGCATGATCAACGGGCCAGTCGGCCGAGGAGCGGGGAGGCCGCGGTGATGCCGAGCGCGGCGGCCACGGCCAGCACCCCGAAGTCGAGCGCCAGATGGGCGGGCGTGCCGAGGAGGAGGCCCCGCAGGGCGTCGACTTCGTAGCTGAGCGGGTTCACCTTGCTGACGGCCTGGAGCCAGCCCGGCATGACGGACAGCGGGTACAGGGAGTTGGAGCCGAAGAACAGCGGCATGGTGATGGCCTGCCCGATGCCCATCAGACGGTCCCTGCTGAGCACGATGCCGGCGATGGTCATCGACAGGCAGGAGAAGAACGCCGAGCCGAGGATCACGATCGCGCCGACGCCGAGGAGCTTGAGCGGGTTCCAGGTCAGGGACACCCCGAGGAGGGCGGCGATGACGATCACGACGACGGCCTGGATCAGCGACTTCACGCCGGCCGCGAAGGCCTTCCCGGTGGTCAGTGCCGAGCGCGGGGTGGGCGTGACCAGGAGCTTGTTGAGGATGCCCGCGTCCCGCTCCCAGATGATCTGGATGCCGTAGAAGATCGCGATGAACATCGCCGACTGGGCGATGATGCCGGGTGCCAGATAGTCGATGTAGGGGATGCCCTGGGTGGGGATCGCCTTGATGCCGGTGAAGGTCTGGCCGAAGATCAGCAGCCACAGGGCGGGCTGGACCGCGCGGGTGTAGAGCTCGGTGCGGTCGTGGCGGAGTTTCTGGAGCTCGACGGCGCACATCGCCACGACCCGGGCGGGCAGCAGCCGCCAGCCCGCGCGGGGCTCCGGCGGGCGGAGCAGCAGGCTGATGGAGCCGGGGTCAGCCGACACGGTTCGCGGTGCGGCGGGTGCTTCGGACATCGCGGAAATCCCCTCCTTCGTCTTCGAGTCCGCTGCCGGCGACGTCACGAAAGACGTCCTCCAGGGTCGGCAGGCTGTCGGTGCCCCGCTTCTCGGCCAGTGACCGCCTGAGCTCGACGGGGGTGCCGAGGGCGCGGACGCGGCCGCGGTGCATGAGGCCGACCCGGTCGCAGTACTGGTCGGCCTCGTCCATGTAGTGGGTGGTCACGAGGACGGTCATGCCGGTCGCCTCGCGTACGGCGTTGATGTGCTCCCACACACCGGTGCGGGCGATCGGGTCGAGGCCGATGGTCGGCTCGTCGAGGATCAGCAGCCGGGGCGCGCTGACCAGGGCCTGGGCGAGTTCGAGGCGGCGGACCATGCCGCCGGAGTAGGTGTCGGCGAGCCGGTCGGCGGCGTCGGTGAGGTCGACGGCGGCCAGGGCCTAGCGACGCGCTCGGCGCGTTCCTTGCGGGCGACGTCGAAGACGCGGGCGAACAGGGTGACGTTCTCCCGGCCGGTCAGGTTGGCGTCGGCGGACAGCTGCTGCGGGACATAGCCGAGCAGACGGCGTACGGCCATCGGATCGCGGCGGTGTCGCGGCCGAACACGTGGATCATGCCTGCCGGGACGGGGAGCAGGGTGGTGATGCAGCGGATGGCGGTGGTCTTGCCGGCGCCGTTGGGGCCCAGCAGTCCGAAGACCTCACCTTCCTCGACGGCCAGGTCCAGAGCGTCCACGGCCTTCGTGTCACCGAAGGCGTAGGTCAGCCCCGTACAGGAAACAGCTTCGGGTGTCATGCGTCCTCGGCCTCCTCGTGCAGATTGACGGCGAGCGCGCGCAGGGCGGGGAGCGCGGCGCGCAGGGCCTCCTGATCGGCCACGTCCAGCCGGGTGACGTGCCGGCTCACGAGCGCGACCCGCCGCTGCTTCCAGTCCCTGAGCCGCGCCTCGGCCTTCTCGGTGAGCAGCAGCCGGGCGGCGCGCCGGTCGGCGGGGTCGGTCTCGCGGACCAGGTGGCCCTCCTTGACCAGCTGGTTGACCAGGGTCGAGACGGAGTTCCCGGCCAGCGACAGCTCCTTGGCTGCGTTGGAGACGCCGATGCCGGGCCGTGACTGGACCAGGCGCAGCAGTTCGACCTCGGCGCCGCGCAGCCGTGGCACGGTCGGTCCGGCGCGCAGCCTGCGCCTGAGCAGCCGCTGGACGCCGACGAGGACGTCGGCCAGCTCTTCGGGGAAGGTCTCTTCGTCCACACCATCGAGATTACCTCTGAGTCAGAGGTAACCTCTCCCAAGGACCGGTCAAGCACATACGTGACCATTGGCGCATGTGTTTCATTTCATCCGAGAACGGGAATCCACTCAGAAGTGCTTCGGACATGAGGCACGTCCGTGGGAGCCCCACCGAGCGGCCCCGGATGTCTCGTTGCAGGTCCGAGTGCGCGCTCCTCCCACGATGTCTGTCCATCCAGCACCGCTCAGGGAGGTGCGCGACATGTCCGTCGCCACCAGAACAAAGCCGCATCCGCACGACGACGCCCCCGACACCAACGCGGCGTTCGAGCGCATGGCACAGCTGTCCGACGGTCCGGAGCGCAAGGTTCTGCGGGACGAGCTCATAGAACTCTGGCTGCCCATGGCCGAACGGATCGCCGTCCGCTTCCGCGGCCGCGGGGAGTCCCTCGAAGACCTCTACCAGGTGGCCGCCCTCGGGCTCGTCAAGGCGGTCGACCACTACGACCCGGCACGCGGCAGTGCCTTCGAGGCGTACGCGGTTCCCACCGTGACCGGCGAGATCAAGCGGCACTTCCGCGACCACATGTGGACGCTGCACGTGCCGCGCCGGGTGCAGGACCTGCGCAACCGGGTGCGGCAGGCATCGAAGGAACTGTCCCAGGTCGCCGGCCGCACGCCCACCGTCGCCGAGATCGCCGAGCGGGCGCATCTGACGGAGGACGAGGTGCGCACCGGCGCTGAGGCCCTGGAGTGCTTCTCGGCGCTGTCGCTGGAGGCGGAGATGCCCGGCACCGACGGCTACGCCCTGGGCGACGCGCTGGGCGGCCCGGATCCCGGCTACGACGTGGTCGTCGACCGTGTGGCCATAGGGCCCTGCCTCAAGGCCCTGCCCGAGCGTGAGCGGACCATCCTGTACCTGCGCTTCTTCCGGGGCATGACCCAAAGCGGCATCGCCGAGGAACTCGGCATCTCGCAGATGCATGTCTCCCGGCTGCTCAGCACGTGCTTCGCGCACCTGCGGGAGGAGGTCCTGGCCGACGCCGACTGAGCCCTCGGGGCGCAGTCACTCAGGAGAAGTCACTCGGACGACGCCCCGGGGACCTGTGCGGGGCCGTACCGGTCGAGAGCCTCCTCCAGTTCCACGCGGATCTCCCTGGGGATCTCTCCGGACCGTGCCCAGATGAGGATCAGCTCCGCGACGTTGCGCAGCTTGATGTTCGTGTGTTGGGAGACGTCCTTCAGTACTTCCCAGCCCTCGTCCGGGGTGAGCCTGCCGAGCGCGACGACCATGCCGATGGCCTGGTCCACGACGGCGTGGGAGGCGACCGCTTCCTTGAGCTGGCCGATCTCCTCCTGCAGCGCGAAGATCCGGTCCGACTCGTCGGCGGGTTCGCTCGGTACGACAGGCACGTTTCCATCCTGTCACCCGGACGGGTCCGCGCCACCGGGGCGGAGGCGAACGGGGCCACCGTTTCGGCGGCGTCCCCGGGGTACTCGGCAGGCGCCCGAGGTGGTTCCGGACGGACACTGGGCGAAGACCGGCCGGTGGCCGCCGGCCGACGAGAGCGGGACACGACTGCCATGAACCACGATCCGAGACATCCCGCCGCGACCGCGGACGTCGTCTCCACCCACCATGTGTTCGGCGCCCCCTGCTGGGTGAGCCTGACCAGCCGCGACCAGCAGGCCACGGAGGACTTCTACGGGGCCGTCCTCGGCTGGGAGTGGAAGCCCGCGAAACTCGGTGAGCGCTTCCGGGTCGCGCTGGCGGACGGCACGCCGGTCGCCGGGATCGCGGCGGTGGCGTCGATGTGGCAGATGGCGGTGGCCTGGACGCCGTACTTTGCGGTGCCCAGCGCGGACGAGGCGGCGGCACGCGTGCAGGAACGCGGCGGCACGCTGGCGGTCGGCCCGCTGTCCTTCCCACCGGGGCGGGCGGCACTGCTCTCCGACCGTGACGGAGCGGCCTTCGGCGTCTGGGAGGGCGACCTCGTCGGCAGCTGGGAGATGTGGCACCGGGCCCAGCCGGCCTTCGTACGACTGCACACCCGCGACGCGTTCGACGCCGCGATCTTCTACGGCGAGGTCCTCGACTGGGCGACGGAGCGTCCCGAGTGCTGCGAGGTCCGCTACGAGGGCGGCGAGGTGGTGCTGCGCAGCCGCGGCGACGTGGTGGCGCGCATCGAGTCGGGGGCGCTGGGCTCGGCCCCCGACCCCGCGATCCGGCCGCACTGGCAGGTGCACTTCGCGGTCGCGGACGTGGCGGCCTGCGCCAAGGCGGCGGAGGTCCACGGCGGCAGCGTCCTCTCCCACGACACCACCGAGGCCGTCCTGCGCGACCCCGACGGCGCCCAGTTCACGGTGACCTCACGCCGCGCACGCTGAAAACGGGCGCCCGCATCCTTGCCGCACACCGGTCACAGACGTCGCGGCCCGTCCCAAGGCCTCAAGACCCACGCGACGGCGTCCCCACGCACGACACCACCGCCGTTCCTACGCGCCCCCCGGCGCCCAGTTCACCGTGACCTCATGCCGCGCACGCTGAAGACGGACGCCCGTGTCCCGCCCACACCGGTCACAGACATCGCGGCCCGTCCCAAGGCCTCAAGACCCACGCGACGGCGTCCCCACGCACGACACCACCGCCGTTCCTACGCGCCCCCCGGCGCCCAGTTCACCGTG
>NZ_JBIWLX010000009.1:427864-432396 GCF_044766405.1 Streptomyces sp. NPDC102270
CCGTGACCTCACGCCGCGCACGCTGAAGACGGACGCCCGTGTCCCGCCCACACCGGTCACAGACGTCGCGGCCCGTCCCAAGGCCGTCAAGACCCACGGCGACAGCATGCTCACGCACGACACCACCTGAGCCGCCCTGCGCCCCCAGGCGCCTGGTTCACCGTGACCCCACACCGGGCACGCTGACGGCGGGCACCACGGTCCCCGCCCCACACCCGGCCGCAGGCGTCGCGGCCCACCCCAAGGCCGTCAGGACTCACGGCGACAAACGTCCCCGAAGCCGCGCTGCGCGAGCCCGCCCCTCACGCCGGAGGCGAGGGGCCGACGCCCCGCCTTCAGGTGGTCGCGCGGGACGGTCTCGACAGGAGTACCAGGCTGCGGGCCTCGACCTTCATCTCCGTGCCCGCCTTGTGTTCGGCCTCGTCGGCGCCCTGCGGTTCGGCCGTGTCGAGGACGGTCGTCCAGCGTTCGCCGTAGGCGCGGTCCGGCAGCCGGAAGTCGACGGGCTCCCAGTGGCCGTTCAGCAGCAGCAGGAACGAGTCGTCGACCACCCGGTTGCCCCGCGAGTCGGGTTCGGCGATGGCGTCGCCGTTGAGGAAGACGCCGACCGCGTGCGCGTCGGAGCGCTGCCAGTCCGCCTCGGCCATCTCGTCGGCGTCCGGCAGCAGCCAGACCAGGTCGGGCAGTGGCTGCCCCGCGTGCGTCACGGTCTCCCCCCGGAAGAACCGGCGCCTGCGCAGCACGGGATGCGCCGCGCGCAGGCCGATCACGTAGCGTGTGAAGTCGGCGAGTTCACGCTGTTCCTGACTCAACTCCCAGTCGATCCAGGAGACTTCGTTGTCCTGGCAGTAGGCGTTGTTGTTGCCGCCCTGCGTGCGGCCGAGTTCGTCGCCGTGACAGAGCATCGGAATGCCCTGGGAGAGCAGCAGGGTGGCGAGGAAGTTGCGCTGCTGGCGGGCCCGCAGCTCCAGGACGGCGGGGTCGTCGGTCTCGCCCTCGGCCCCGCAGTTCCAGGACCGGTTGGTGCTCTCGCCGTCCTGACCGTCCTCCCCGTTGGCCTCGTTGTGCTTGTCGTTGTACGAGACGAGGTCGCGCAGGGTGAAACCGTCGTGCGCGGTCACGAAGTTGACGCTCGCACGCGGGCGGCGGCGGCTGTGCTGGTACAGGTCGGAGGAGCCGGTCAGCCGGGAGGCGAACTCGCCCAGCGTGTGCGGCTCGCCCCGCCAGAAGTCCCGTACGGCGTCCCGGTACTTGCCGTTCCACTCCGACCACAGCGGCGGGAAGTTGCCGACCTGATAGCCGCCCTCCCCCACGTCCCACGGCTCGGCGATCAGCTTGACGCGGCTGATCACCGGGTCCTGCTGGATGAGGTCGAAGAACGCCGACAGCCGGTCCACCTCGTGGAACTGCCGGGCCAGCGTGGCGGCGAGGTCGAAGCGGAAGCCGTCGACGTGCATCTCGGTCACCCAGTACCGAAGCGAGTCCATGATCAGCTGGAGCACGTAGGGATGCCGCATCAGCAGGCTGTTCCCGGTACCGGTGGTGTCGTAGTAGTGCTCCCAGTCGCCGTCCACCAGCCGGTAGTACGAGGCGTTGTCGATGCCCCGGAAGGAGAGCGTGGGCCCCTTCTCGTTGCCCTCGGCGGTGTGGTTGTAGACGACGTCGAGGATGACTTCGAGGCCGGCCGCGTGCAGCGCCTTCACCATCGCCTTGAACTCGGTGACCTGCTGGCCCCGGGTGCCGTGGGCGGCGTAGGCGTTGTGGGGCGCGAAGAAGCCGATCGTGTTGTAGCCCCAGTAGTTGGCGAGGCCGCGGTCCTGGAGCACCCCGTCCTGCACGAACTGGTGCACCGGCATCAGCTCGACGGCGGTCACGCCGAGCGAGGTCAGATGGTCGATCACCGCGGGGTGCGCGAGACCGGCGTAGGTGCCGCGCAGTTCCGGCGGGACGTCCGGGTGAGTGCGGGAGAGTCCGCGGACGTGGGCCTCGTAGATCACGCTGTCGGCGTAGGGTCGCCGGGGCGGCCGGTCGTCACCCCAGTCGAAGGCCGGGTCGGTGACCACGCCGAGCATGGTGTGCCCGGCGCTGTCGGCCTCGGGGGTGTACAGCGAGGGGTGGTTGACCACCTGCCCGTCCACCGCCTTGGCGTACGGGTCGAGGAGCAGCTTCGCCGGATCGCACCGGTGGCCGAACGAGGGCTGCCAGGGGCCGTGCACCCGGTAGCCGTAACGCTGCCCCGGTCCGACACCCGGCACGTAGCCGTGCCACACGAAACCGTCGACCTCGGTCAGCGGGACGCCGGTGTGGGCGCCCCGCTCGTCGACCAGGACGAGTTCGACCCGCTCGGCGACCTCGCTGAACAGCGCGAAGTTGGTGCCCTCGCCGTCGAACGACGCCCCCAGCGGGTAGGGGTGCCCGCTCCAGGCCGGCACCCGCTTCCCGTTCTTGTACGGCTTCTTCCTGGACGACGGCACGCTCAGCACCCGCCGTCGACGGCGGCGGCCAGGGCCGCGACCGGCATCTCGCGCGGCACCTGGAGCACCTCCCGCAGGCTCGGGGCGGGAGCCGTCGGCACGAGCGGGACGCGCTCGCCGGCGCGGGCCCGCTGCGAGAACCAGATGACCTTGCTGCCGGTGTCGGTGGCACAGCAGCCCCAGCCGTCGCTCATCGCGGCGATCCGCTCGAGGCAGGCGCGCAGATCCAGGTCCGGGCGCAGCTCGCTGTCGTTCCCGGCGACGGCGGTGATGAGGTGCTGGCCGTTCCACCACAGCTCGATCGAGGTGTTCTTGTCCCTCGCGTGCTCGTCGATGGCCTTCAGCAGCAGTTCGGCACCACTGCAGACGGGCTCGACCAGGGTCTCGAGGTCCCAGAGCCGTAGGTGGGCG
Source organism: Streptomyces sp. NPDC102270 (assembly GCF_044766405.1). Taxonomy (NCBI): domain Bacteria; kingdom Bacillati; phylum Actinomycetota; class Actinomycetes; order Kitasatosporales; family Streptomycetaceae; genus Streptomyces; species Streptomyces sp. NPDC102270. The sequence goes on from NZ_JBIWLX010000009.1 coordinate 430,750, forward strand.
GCCAGGATGCGCCTGACCTGTCCGACCCGTTCCGGGCTGACCTCCACGTCGAGGTGGTAGTAGCAGGGCACTGCGGTTTTCATCGTCACTCCTCACCGGCGAAGCTCCCGCTCCTCCCGGCCCCCGCGGGGCCGGGCCCCGAAACACAGAGCGTGAGCGCTGATCGCTTCAGAGTCACTCCAGCGTGGGAGAGCTACGCCATTCGTGCAACACGAGCGACCGGCGAGGTAGTTGAAGAACCAACAAGACGTTGGGTCGTCATCCATGCACCATGAGTGAAGATCTCTTGAATCCCGGATCTTCTTGAGCCCTGGATCTTCCCGAGCCCGGACCCTGCCGCGCCCTGGATCCTCCCGAGTCCGAAAGGTGAACGGCGCCATGCTGCTACCGGCCAAAGCCGAGGTCGCCCGGCAACTGCGGCGCTATCGCGCCTGGGAGCGCGTGATGCTCGCGTCCCCCACCGACCGCGATGTACGGGCCACCTTCGAGGACTCGGGCTACACGCTGTGCGTGCTGATGGGCAAGCGCTGCGCGCGTGAGGCGGCCGAGGCCGCCGAGCGCTATCTGCGCAGCAGCGTGGTGGCCTACCTCCAAGAGCAGAGCGACCTCCCCCGCACGGGCACCGTCGCGAGACGTGGTCCGCCGAGGTCCGCGGAACGTTCCCCCGCAGGGAGGTAACCCTTCCGGCGCAGCTTCGATCCCCGGCCGGGCGCAGTCAGCGTCCGGCCTCGAGCACGGCGGAGGCGAGAGCATGAGTTCCACCCCGGTCATCGGCCGCATCCCGGTTCGGGACGTCCGCCCTGCCGTCGACTCCGGCAGGCGCCCGGCGAAGGCGGTCGTGGGAGAGGCGTTCCAGGTCACCGCGACGGTCTTCCGCGAGGGTCATGACGCGGTCGCCGCGAATGTCGTCTTGACCGACCCGGAAGGGCGGCACGGCCCCTGGACGCCGATGCGGGAGCTGGCTCCCGGCAGTGACCGCTGGGGCGCGGAGGTCACTCCGGACGTCGAGGGCCACTGGACGTATCGCGTCGAGGCCTGGAGCGATCCGGTCGGCACCTGGCGTCGCATCGCTCGCATAAAGGTTCCTGCCGGTCTCGACACCGGGCTGGTCCTGGAGGAGGGCGCCGAGCTGTACACCCGCGCGGCCGCGGGGGTCCCGGAGGGACCGCAGCACGCGGTGCTGCTGGCCGCGGCGAAGACGCTCGCGGACGACTCCCTGCCGGTCGCCACGCGTCTGGCGGGGGCCCTGACGCCGGACGTGGACGCGGTGCTCGCCCGCCATCCGCTGCGGGAGTTGATCACGGCGTCGGAGACGTTGCCGCTGCTGGTGGAGCGGGAGCGGGCGCTGTTCGGGTCGTGGTACGAGTTCTTCCCGCGTTCGGAGGGCACGCCGGAGCACCCGCACGGCACGTTCCGTACCGCGGCCCGCCGGTTGCCGGCGATCGCCGCGATGGGTTTCGACGTGGTCTATCTGCCGCCGATCCATCCGATCGGCACGACGTTTCGCAAGGGCCGCAACAACACCCTGTCCGCCGGCCCCGACGATGTGGGGGTGCCGTGGGCGATCGGTTCGCCGGAGGGCGGGCACGACGCGGTCCACCCGGATCTGGGCACGATCGAGGACTTCGACTGGTTCGTGCAGGAGGC